>NZ_FMDF01000150.1 GCF_900091955.1 Streptomyces sp. Ncost-T10-10d | reverse complement strand
GATGCGACGGTGCTCCTGGCGCAGGTACGGCCGCGTACGGATGCGCGACTCCTCATCCCCGCCGGTCTGCGGTCGAGGAACGTACGTACCGGACGAGAAGCGCTCGACGGCGAGGTGCACGGCCTGCAACGCGGCATCGGAGACTTCGTTGCGGTACAGGTCGCTCTTGCCCACCGGGGGCACCGGGAAGGTGGCCGATGCCCAGATGTCCCCGGCATCCATCTCCTCGTCGGCCTGCAGGACCGTCACGCCCCATGTGTCCACGCCCTCCTGGATGGCCCAGTCGAGAGAGGAGGGCCCGCGGTCGCCCGGGGGGCCGGGATGGACGACGAGGCAGGTGTGCGCCGCCCAGACATCCCGGGGGATGGCGGTCTTCAGCAGCGGGGCCAGAATGAGGTCGGGCGCGAACTCGCGCACAGCCCGCCGCAGCGACTCGTCGCGCACGGATGGCTCCGGAGCTGCGAGTTCCACGGCCACGGTGTGGCCCCGGTCCCTCAGTTCCGCATGAACACGCTGAGTAAGGCTGTTGAATGCGCTCGCCATGAGCAGGATCTGCACAACGATCTCCCAACGCCGGCCGGATCCGGCTGGTTGCGATGGTGGGGCACTGCGGGCGGAGCTCCAGCGGCAACCGGCCGCGAAGTCACCCGAAAGCGAACACACCGGCGACCACTCAGTGGAACCCGTGCAGCAAGCCCCGCGCCCAGCGGATCGCAATGAACCGAGCAGCGACATGACGCGGAGCCGGGCATTCGATACGAGCCCGACTACGCATCCCACCGAAGCTGGTCGGCGCCGGTCGGCGTGATCCGCTCCGGCGGCCTGTTATCTTTACGTGACTTCGCGCCGCAACTCTCGGTCACGCTTTGGCCTTTGCTGTGGTGGAGTCGGCGAGGGGGAAGCGTGTGGCCGCCGTCTGGGCGTTTCGGTCCGATCAGCAGCCGCACGGCCTGAACTGAACCTGGGGATGCACATGCCATACACCGGCCGAGACGAATGACTCCGCCGCCCGCCTGACGCGGGCAGACGTCCGCAGGGCCCCGGGAGGGCCGGCCGAAATGGAGTGTGGCGGCGGACGAGCAATGACCACTACACGTGTACGGGCACGGTCGTAGTCTGCGGCCGGCCCGGCCTGTCATGGCTGGATGGAATGACACAGCACAACTTATTCAGCAGAACGGCGCACGCCGCTCGGTCTGCACTGCGCCCCGGGACGGGACGCCGGAATCAGGCGAAGCGACCGCGCCTGCGCCTGCCGCGCAAACCGGACTATCCGCGCACGGGCCGGCGCGGCTGGCGAAGATGGGTGCCCTCGTGGCGGCTGGTCGTGGGGTCGTTCCTGATGTTCATCGCAACGCTCACGACCGTGGTGGGCATCGCCTACGCGCGCACGGACATTCCCAAGGACCTCAACGCGTTCGCCACCCAGCAGGACACCGTCTACTACTGGGCCGACGGGACCCCCATGGCCCGCACGGGCTGGGTGAGCCGCCAGGAGATGCCCCTGTCGAAGATTCCCGATGATGTCCGGTGGGCCGTACTGGCGGCCGAGAACGCCGACTTCTACTCGGACCACGGCATATCGACGCAGGGAATCACCCGCGCGCTGTGGCGCACGGTCGGCGAGGGAGACACCCAGGGCGGATCGACCATCACCCAGCAGTACGTGAAGAACGTCTACCTCTCGCAGGACCAGTCCTTCTCCCGCAAGTTCACCGAGATGCTGCTCGCGGTCAAACTCGACCGCCATGTGAGCAAGGACGAGATCCTCGAGGAGTATCTGAACACCAGCTGGTTCGGCCGTGGCACCTACGGCCTCCAGCGCGCGGCCCAGGCCTACTACGGCAAGGAGGTCACCCAACTCAACGCCAGCGAGGGCGCGTTCCTCGCCTCGCTTCTCAAGGGGGCCTCGCTCTACGATCCCGCCATCAACCCCCGCAACCACGACCGCGCCGTCAAACGGTGGAAGTGGACGCTGGACCGCATGGTGGAGATCGGCAAGCTGAGCCCGGCCGAGCGTGCCCGGTACACCACCTTTCCCGAGCCCAAGCCCCCTCACAAGCCGAACGGCACCGCGGGGCAGGACGGTTACCTCGTCCAGCTCGCCGAGGCGTACGCCAAGCGTGCCGCACACATCTCCGACGCACGCTTCGACCTCGGCGGCTACCAGATCTACACGACGTTCGAGAAGCCGCGGATGACCGCCCTCACCCGGGCCGTGAAGGAAGCGCGCGACACGCTCGATCCCAAGCAGCGCAAGGCCGACCGCCATGTCCGGTTCGGGGCCTCGTCCGTCGCTCCGGACGGCCGGATCCTCGCCGTGTACGGCGGACCGGACTTCGAGCGGCAGGCCTTCAACGAATCCAACGCGGGCACCGTCCCGGCCGGTTCGGCGTTCACCCCGTTCGTCTACGCTGCCGGCCTGGAGCACGGCATCGCACGCGAGCGCAATGGCCCCCGGACCAGCGTGACGCCCTCGACCGTGTACGACGGTGACGACGACATTCCGGTCATGACGCCCGAAGGTCCCTACTGGGACCGCAGCGGCAAGATGGTCAAGGGCCAGAACGACGGCGACCACTCCTACGGCCGCATCAGTCTGCACGACGCCATGGCGAAGGCCGTGAACTCCCCGTTCCTCCAACTCGGTATGGACGCGGGACTGAAACAGGTACGCAGTACGGCCGAGGCATCCGGGCTGCTCCCATCCAGCTTCGGTCCACCCGTTCCCGCGTTCTCGATGGGCAACTCCACACCGAGCGCCATCCGCATGGCCGACGCGTACGGCATGTTCGCGGCTCACGGCATGCACACAGATCCGTACTCGGTACGAAAGGTCACGCGCAACGGCGAGCCGATCCGGCTGAATCTGCCGCAGGCGAAGCGTGCCGTACGGCCCGCCGTCGCCGACGAGGTCACCGCATCGCTCGCCCGGCCCGGTGGGGCGAGCGGCGTCGCCCTTGCCTCGCCGGTCGCCGCCAAGGCCGGAACCACCGAGGACGACACCGCGCGCTGGTACGTCGGCTACAACCAGGCAGCGTCCACGGCCGTCGTGGTGTATCGCATGGACCTGACGAAGAGTCTGGCGCCGCTGCCGCTGAAGGGGCTCGGCGGCGATTCGGCCGCTGGCGAGAAGCTCTCGTCCCAGATCTGGAACACATACACGGAAGCCATGACGAAGTGACAGTTACCGGAGAAAAATCTGCCGTTCGCCGAATACGGGCCCGCTTGACGCCCCGTATCGTCCTGGGGCTCGCGGCATGTGTGGTCGCGTCGGGTTCCGCCGCGCTCATCCCGCTGGCGTCCGACGGATCGGACAGCCGGACCCCTCAGCAGGGCACGAGCACCGTGGCCGCGCCGACGCCCACCGCCCGGGAACATCGCGCGGGTGACGGAAAGAAGACGGAAGAGGAGAAGTGGGACGGGAAGGTCAGGATTCTGGGAGACGGTTCCACGTCCTACACCGGGCCTCAGCCCGGCCAGTTGAAGCCCGAGCGACTCAAGCCGGGTGAGAAGCCTCCCCAGTTCGTGGTGTTCTCGTGGGACGGTGCGCTCGAAAGCGACGATCGCATGTTCTCGCGCTTCCGCCGTGCGGCGAAGGAGAGCAATGCACACATGACGTTCTTCCTCACCGGTATCTACCTGCTCCCGAAGGAGAAGAGAAACCTCTACGAGCCGCCCCAGCACAAGCCCGGAGCGGCCGCGATCTCCTATCCGACGCGCGAGCACATCCGCATGACGCTGGAACAACTCGGCGACGCCTGGCGGGAGGGCAACGAGATCGGGTCCCACTTCAACGGCCACTTCTGCGAGAAGAAGGGTGGCGGGGACTGGAGTACGGACGAATGGATCAGCGAGATCAACCAGTTCTACTCCTTCGTACAGAACTGGAAGACGAACACAGGCTTCAAGGACCTCGACCCGCTGCCTTTCGACCCCACGCGCGAGGTCGTCGGCGGGCGGGCCCCCTGCCTCGAAGGCCAGAAGACCCTTCTGTCGGCGACCAAGCCCTTCGGCTGGCGATACGACGCGAGTTCCCCGGGAGACTTCCAGATCTGGCCCTCCAAGAAGAACGGCATCTGGGACCTCCCGCTGCAGATGCTGCCGTTCCCCGGCAAGGACTTCCAGGTGCTGTCCATGGACTTCAACTTCCTCTACAACCAGTCGGAAGGCAGCACCGAGGGCGACCCCGCGCAGTACCGGACGTGGCGCAAGGAGGCACGGGATTCCTATGTCGCCGGATTCGATCGGGTGTTCAACGGCAGCCGGGCACCGCTGTTCATCGGTAATCACTTCGAGGACTGGAACGGCGGGATCTACATGGATGCCGCCGAGGAAACCATGCGGGAGGTCTGCCCGCGCAAGGAGGTGCGCTGTGTGTCCTTCCGCGAACTGACCGACTGGCTCGATGCGCAGGACCCCAAGGTCCTCGCGCAGTGGCGGACACTCGATCCCGCCCAGCCGCCGAACTGGAAGCACTAGGCGGATGAACGCGGAAAGCGGAGCTCCGGCTGAACAGCTCGTACGACTTGACGAATCGTTCAGGCCGGGGCTCCGCGGTCCGGTGTGCCCGGGCGTCGTCGACGCCCCCCGTCAGCCCGCCTTCTTGACGAACTCCGTGGTGAACGTCTTGGCGAGGTCCACCTTCGCGTTCTGCAGGTTCGGGTTGAAGGCCTTCAGGACCCGCTCGACGGTGGCGGGGCCGTCCGCGGGCATGACGCCGTCCGTGGTGAACATGGGCAGGGTGCTCTTGATGGCCTGTGCGTAGAGCGCCTTCCCGCCGCCCTGGGCGTAGTCGGCAGGCATCTTCGCGGCGATCTCGTCGGCGCTGTGCGTGGACATCCACTTCAGCGTCTTGACGAAGGCGTTGGCCAGCTTCTGGACGGTTTCCTTGTGGCTGTTGACCCACTCGGTCTGCATGTAGAGGCTGGAGGACGGGTAGAGCCCGCCGAGCGCCTGCTTGGAGCCCTCAGGGGTCCGCATGTCGATGAGGATCTTGCCGAGCTTCTTGTCCAGGATGGTGGCGACGGTCGGGTCGGTGGTCATACCTCCCTGGATGGACCCCTGCTGAAGGGCGGAGATGAACGTCTGTCCCGCTCCGACCGCCACGGGCGTGAATTCGCTGGTCTTCACATCGTTGCTCACGGCGAGGTACTTCGTCAGGAAGTCGGTCGACGAACCGATGCCGGTCACGCCGAGCTTCTTGCCCTTGAAGTCCTTGGCCGACTTCATGTCGCCCGCCGCCTGGTTGGAGACGATCTCGACCTCGCCGGGAGCCTGGGAGAACTGGACGACCGACTCGACCTGCTTGCCCTTGACCTGAAGGTCGAGGGTGTGGTCGTAGAAGCCGACCGTGCCCTGGACGTCCCCGGAGACCAGTGCCGTCTCGGCCTGGACGCCCGCGGGCTCGGTCAGGAGCTGGACCGACACTCCCTCCTCCTTGAAGTAGCCGAGCCGCTCGGTCAGCATCGCAGGCAGGTAGATGACCTTGTCCAGGCCCCCGACCATGATCTTGACCTTGTCGTCCTTGCCACCGGAGGCCGAGGTGGAGTCGCCGCCACAGGCGGTCAGGGTGGTCAGGGCGAGCGCCCCTGCGACAGCGACGGCCGAGATCCGGGTGGATGTGCGCATCTGATTCACGTCCTTGTGAAGAAAGAAATCGGGTGTACGGGTGTGCGGCGGGCGTCAGCGGGCGGTGTCGGCGTCGGCCGGTTTCCAGCGGAAGAGCCGCTTTTCGAGGAAGGTCAGCAGGCCTTCGGCCAGCAGCGCGACGATCGCGAGGATGACCATTGCGGCGTAGACACCGGCGGCGTTGAACGTGCCCTGGGAGGCGGCGACCAACAGTCCGAGCCCCTTGGTGGCACCGATGTACTCACCGACAATGGCGCCGATGAGCGCGAAGCCGAAGCTCACATGCAGGCTGGTGAAGATCCACGACGTGGCCGAGGGGATGACCACCTGAAGGGTGACCTGCCGGTTACTGGCGCCCAGGATGCGGGAGTTGGCGACGAGGTTGCGGTCGACCTCCCTGGCTCCCTGGAAGGCGTTGAAGAAGACGGGGAAGAACACGAGGACGACCGCGGAGGCGACCTTCGAGGCCGGCCCGAGGCCGAACCAGATGAGGAAGATCGGCGCGAGCACGATACGCGGCAGGGCGTTGAGCACCTTGATGTACGGGCCGAGGACATCGGCGGCGAACCGGACACGACCCAGCGCGATTCCGAGCAGCACACCGGCGATCACACCGATGACCCAGCCGAGCAGCGCCTCGTAGAGGGTGTACCAGATCTGCTCCCACAGGGAGCCCTGGGCGGTGCCGTCGACGACCCAGGTGCGGATCTGGTCCCAGATCTTCGACGGCATGGAGAAGTTGAACGGGTCGATGACCGCGGTCCGGGCCAGCCACTCCCACAGTCCGATGACCACGAGGAGCACCGCGACCCGGCTGCCGAGCACCAGGTACTTGCGGTTCCGGGCGGCCCGCGCCCGGGCCTGGGAGCGCTCGGTCTTGGTGACGGCGGCATTCATGGTGATGGTCTCAGGCGACATCGAGAGCACCCCTCTCGCGGGTGATGCGGACCTCTTCGCCGAGCGAGGACCAGATCTCCCGGTAGATCTCGACGAACCGGGGCTCCAGACGCACCTGCTCGACCTTGCGGGGGCGGGGAAGGTCGATCTCGAAGACCTCCTTGACCGTGGCCGGCCCCGCGGTCATGACCACGACCTTGTCGGCCAGCGCGATGGATTCCTCCAGGTCATGGGTGACGAAGACGACGGAGGAGCCGGTGCCGGCCCACAGTTCCAGGAGTTCGTCCGACATCAGGGCCCTGGTCTGCACATCGAGCGCGGAGAAGGGTTCGTCCATGAGCAGGATCTCGGGGTCGTTGACGAAGGTGGCCGCGAGGGCGACCCTCTTGCGCTGACCGCCGGACAGCTGGTGGGGATAACGGTCCTCGAAGGAGGAAAGACCGACCCGGGCGAGCCATTCCCTGGCCCGCTCCTTCGCCTCGGGCTTCGGCACGCCACGGAAGCGGGGCCCAGCCATCACGTTGGAAAGCACGGTCCGCCACGGGAAGACCGCGTCCTGCTGGAAGACGAAGCCGACCTTGTCGCCGATGCCGCGCACCGGCTCGCCGCCGACCAGCACCTCCCCCTCGGTGGGCTCTTCCAGACCGCTGACCAGGGTCAGCGTGGTCGACTTGCCGCATCCGGTGGGGCCGACCACGGCGACGAACTCGCCGCGCCCGATCGTGAGGTCCAGATCCCGTACGGCGGTGTGGAGCGTCCCCGACGGAGTCCGGAACGCTTTGCTCGCCCCCCGCAGCTCGATGGCGGGGCTCGTTTCGCTGTTCATGGAGCGGGACGCTAAGGGCGGCCCGGGGACGTGGGCACCCTTGCGCCCACAACTCCTGCTTCTGCCCATAACCCGCGGTTCTGCTCGTTCTGCTCTCACTGCGGCAACGAATGCGCCACGAGGACTGGTCATCGGCGTCGGCGACGTTTACGTTGCGTTCACACAAGGACGAAACGGAGCATCAGGTTCCTGGCCGGCGGAAGGCAGAGAGCAAGCACATGCGGATTCACTGGCCCCGTCGTGTCTTCGCCCAGGTGCTCCTCACCCAGGTGGCCATCACCACCGGCGTGATCATGCTCGTGACAGGTCTCTTCCTCGCCCCCCTCAGCCATCAGCTCGACGACCAGGCGATGCACCAGGCGCTGTCCATCGCCCAGACCGCCGCCGCCGAACCCGGTCTGGTGCACAACCTGACCAGTACCGACCCCAGCCCCACCGGGCCGGTGCAGGCCGAGGCGGAACGGATCCGGCGGGCCACCGGAGCGCTCTACATCGTGGTCATGGACACCCGCGGGGTGCGCTGGTCGCACACCGACACCGCGCAGATCAGCAGACACGTCTCGACCGATCCCAGCACGGCTCTGGGCGGCCGCGAGATCATGCAGATCGACAACGGAACCCTGGGCCGCTCGGCACGCGCGAAGGTTCCTCTGCGCGACAGGGACGGGACCATCGTGGGTGCCGTCTCGGTGGGTATCGCCTACGACAGCGTCCATGAGCGGCTGCTCGGGGCCATTCCCGGTCTGCTGCTCTACTCCGGAGCCGCGCTCGCCGCAGGCGTGCTGGCCGCCCTGGCCGTCTCGCGGAGGCTGCAGCGCAGCACCCATGGACTCGCCTTCGCCGACATCTCCGCGCTGCTGGACGAGCGCGAGGCCATGCTGCACAGCATTCGCGAGGCCGTTCTCGCCCTCGACGCCCAGGGCCGGATCCGGTTGCTCAACGACGAGGCACAGCGTCTGCTGGAGCTGGACCAGGACGCCGTCGGACGGGCGCTGGGCGAGGTGCTGCCGCCGGGCCGTACCACGGAGGTGCTGGTGGGGCGGGTCGACGGGGACAACCTGCTCACCGTCTGCAATGGACGCGTGCTGATCGCCAACCGTATGCCCACCGGTGACGGCGGAGCCGTCGTCACCCTGCGCGACCGTACCGAGCTGGAGCTGCTCGGCCGTGAACTGGACTCCACTCACGGCCTGCTGGATGCGATGCGCGCCCAGGACCACGAGCACGCCAACCGGCTGCACACCCTGCTCGGGCTGTTGGAACTCGGTAGGCACGATGCCGCGGTGGAGTTCGTCGCGGAGGTGGCCAATGGCCACCGGGCCTCGGCGGAGCAGGTCGCGGAACGCGTCAACGATCCTCTGCTGTCGGCGCTGTTGGTGGGCAAGTCGGCCATCGCGGCGGAGCGGGGCGCCTCCTTGCACATCTCACCGGCCACCCGGCTCCCGGACGTGGTGGTGGACCCGCGCGATCTGGTGACCGTCCTCGGCAACCTCATCGACAACGCGCTGGACGTCGCCTCGTTCATCGAGGTCGAGCTTCTCGCCGAGGGCACCACCGCGGTCCTGCGGGTCAGCGACAACGGTCCCGGGGTACCTCCCGGCATGCGCGAGCAGATCTTCACCGAGGGCTGGTCCACCAAGGAGTCACCCGCGCATCGCGGACGCGGTCTGGGGCTGGCGCTGGTGCGCCGGCTGGCCGAGCGCTACGGTGGCGCGGCTCGTGTCACGGCCCGGGCCGGTGGCGGCGCGGTCTTCACCGTCGTCCTGCCAGAGGCACTCAGTGTCCGGCCGCTGTCCGAAGTAGGAGAGTTGCGATGATCGATGTCCTGGTGGTGGACGACGACTTCCGGGTTGCCGAGATCAATGCCGCATATGTCGCCAAGGTCCCCGGCTTCCGTGTCATCTCGCGCGCACACACCGCCGCGCAGGCGCTCGCCTTCCTGGAGCGAGACCATGTCGACCTCGTTCTTCTCGATCACTATCTACCGGACGAGACGGGGCTGACACTTGTACGACGGCTGCGCCAGCTGGGCCACCCGGCCGATGTGATCATGGTGACCGCGGCCCGTGATGTGTCGACCGTCCAGACCGCCATGCGGTACGGCGCCCTGCAGTACCTGGTCAAGCCGTTCAGCTTCGCCGGTCTGCGGTCCAAACTGGAGAGTTACGCGGCCCTGCGCCGCACCCTCGAAGGCATGGGAAACGGCCGCGGCGAGGCGGGACAGGAACAGGTCGACCAGATCTTCGGCGCCCTTCGCACCGCGGATTCCGGTCCCGCGGCAACCCTGCCCAAGGGCCACTCCGCACCCACGGCCGACGTCATCCGCCATGTGCTGTCGGCTGCCGACGAGCCACTGTCCGCCCATGAGGTCGCCGCCCGGGCCGGGCTGAGCCGCTCCACCGCCCAGCGATACCTCAAGTACCTGGAGGGCGCGGGCCGCATCAGCCTCAGCCTCAAGTACGGCGACACCGGTCGGCCCGAACACCGTTACGCGTGGGCGAAGGCGAGCTGATCAGCGTACGGGCGCACTCGTAGCGATGTGACCTCCGCGCCCGGCGCCCGGCACTCCGCGCTCGGCGCACTCCCCCCGTGATCACCGATACCTGCGGCGAACGGGGGCTGCTGATCGGACCGCTGCGTTCGCACACCTCTTGCTGAACGGAACCGGACTGGTAGCGTTCGCCCATATCGTCCCAGCCGACCGGTGCGCCATCCGATGCGACAAGGGCTGATGCATGATGCGAGATGAGACGAAGAATCCGCTCCCTGGCCAACTGCGAGCCGATGAGCCGCCGTTCGGGACATCCGGGACGAGTCCGCAGGACGCGCCGCTCGTGGAGTTCACCCCTGCGGCCGCCGATCTGGTGCGTCGACTGCGGGACACCCACGGTCCGTTGATGTTCCACCAGTCGGGTGGCTGCTGCGACGGAAGTGCGCCCATGTGTTACCAGTACGGGGAATTCCGTACCGGCGGCTCCGACGTGCTGCTGGCCTCGCTCGATGTCGACGGAGTGGCGGAGAGTGTCCCGTTCTGGATGTCGAGGAGTCAGTTCGAGCTGTGGGCGCACACCCGCCTGATCGTCGATGTGGTGGAGGGTCGGGGCAGTGGTTTCTCTCTGGAGGCTCCGGAGGGGGTGCGGTTCCTGATCCGGTCCCGGCTCGTCGGACCTTGAGGCGGCACCGCACAACGCGGGTTTGCCGTAACGGCAGGAATCCTTGTCGGCGGGATGGCGGTGGCCGAATGATCGGGACACAGGTGGCACCGATGGACGAGTCCCGGGATCGACCGTACCCACTCTGCCGAGCCGGGTCGCCCACCAGATGCGTCCCTGCCAGTCGGGCATCACGGAGGTGCCGGGGTCGCAGATGCCGTCATGCCCGCTTCACGGCATCTGCGACACGGTGCGTCGCGCCACGGCCGGCCAGGTACGGGACCGAGGCCGTGGCGTCGCCCACGGTCGCGGTGGTCGAGCATCGCCCGTCGGATCTCGGCGGCCGAGGCCCGTGCGTGGTCCGAAGTGACGGCCGGTCGGCGGCCGGGGGAATCGAAGCGATGCTCAGGCCTTCGGCATTGCGTACATGCGGTGCAGGTGGTGACGAGACAGCCGCCCTCGCACTGCCATCCGGTATCCGGGCAGTCCGCGTGACCGTGCCCGCCCCTGGGGCCCCGGTCACCGAACGGGCTGCGAAGGTCAGGGCTTGAGGCTGCTGACGACGTCGGCCGTGGCCGTCAGGCCGTTCTGAATGGTCGGCGCCATGCTCGTACCCGCCAGGAAGAATCCGAGCATGGCGCAGACCAGCGCATGCGAGATCTTCAGCCCCCCGTTGCGGAGGTAGATCACCGCAAGGATCAGCAGAAGCAGCACCAGTGAGATCGAAATGGCCATGGCCAACCTCCTCCGCCGCGCCGGAATGCGGCATTCGGCGGCCAGTGTGGCGTAGCGGAGAGGCCATCCGGCGGACTGGCATGTCCGCCATATGGGTGTTGACTGGCTGTCACGGTCCGGACGGTGTGCCCGCGTCCGGTCAGCGGTCGAAGCGAGCGGCCTCGGTCCTGGCGTCCCTGTCATGTGTGCGCAGGAACTGTTCAAGCCCTGCCAGGTCGTCGGTGTTGAGATGGTCGACCCCGGCGGCCAGCAGTTCGGTCCATACGGCGTCCCGCTCCGGTCCCGCGACATCGGGCGTGGCCCAGAAGCGGACGCGTTGGCCGCTTCGGTGGGCCGTAGCGACGAGCGAGCGCAGTTTGTCCCGTTCGGCCACGGGGAAGGGCCCCGCGCCCAGCCAGCTGAAGTTGTCGCTCCAGCTGCTGCTGATGAGCGGGATGAACGAGGCGGTGGCTGCGGTCCCGAGGTCGTCCGGCCGGCCGTCGTAGAACGCGTATCGCGTGCGCTGCGCCTCCATCGGGACGCGAGCGGCGCGGTCGCCGGAGATGACGGGCGTGATCGCGCCGGGCCGCACCCGGCCGTGGTGGTACGCCGTCAGCATCTGCCGGTATCGCCCGAGCTGCCGGTCGAGTTCGAGGTAGGCGGCGGCCCCGTCGGTCTTGATGTCGATCAGTAGCTGGACGGGTTCGCGGTAGCCGGGGTGGACCGCGCCGTGGTTGGCCCGGACCCTGGCCAGCAGCGGGTCGAGGTAGAGCGAAGCAAGGGTTCGGGTGGGGTCGAGGTCGGTGGCCTCATGGGCGACCAGCAGTTCCCCGTCCACAAGGAAGATGTCTGCCTCGACGCTGGTGAAGCCGTGGGCGAGCGCGTCGTGGAGGGGGTGCGTGTGCAGGTAGTCGTTGTGCGCGTGGGCCCGGCGCAGCGGGCGCGGACGGTGGCGGCCTGCGACCGAGGGCGCGGCGAACGCCTCGGACGCGACGGCCGTCTGCAGGGACAGCACTGTGCCGGCGGCGACAGTGGCGAGCGCGGTGGTGACGACGCTTCGGCGGGTCGGGAACGCCATGGATTCTCCCGGGAGCGAGGGGCGGATCGGACGGTCGGACGCGTCCGAGTATGCGGCCGTGATCGCTTCAACGGGCAGGCTCTTCACAAGAGTTGATCGGATTGTCGTCCGCTCGTCGGCTGCCGTTCCCCTTGCCGGGCCGGCATCGGTCCAGCGGTGGTGGACGCCGCCACTGCCGGCGTCGGTGCCGGGCGGGCATCGTCGGCGCAACGGCGCGCAGGTGGTACGCGCAGCACCTGTCGCCGAGCAGGGCGTCGGGGCGCCTGCGCGGACGGCCACGACGACCGGAGATCGGCGGTTGTCGACCAGGACGAGGGTCGGGGAGACATCGTTGACGTTGACCGCGGTGGTGATGACCTTGAGCAATTTGCCGCGTCCGTCACAGATCAGGTGGTGCCTGCTGCCTGTCTTCCGGCGGCCGACCGGCGACGGACCGGTGTCGGCACCCCTCCTTCGCGCGGACGTCAGACCCGTCCACGCACGTCCCTGCGGCGTCGGCAGATCTGTCCGGAGCCGAACCCGGGCTCGGGTGGCAGCAGTTGCCAGGCGATGTCGTTGTGCGGGACGTGCAGGATGCCCTGCGTGCGGAGCCGGCCCGCCGCCGGCCGGGTCCCGGAGCCTTGTCCGGCCAGGCCGGTGACAACGGCTCGATCAATCGCCCACAGGTCATCGTCCACGATCCACGGCTGCCTACTCGCAGCATGCGAACGACCGGATCGTCACACCGATCACGCCCCGCCAGGACACTCCTACAAGATCTTGTGGGAGAACCTCCTGGACCGGTGGTACCGGCGTACGCGGCGCGCCGCCACTTCGCGAGGAGATTGTCCGTCCACAGCGGACGAGAGAGGAGGGAAAGGGGAGTACCCACTCCTTTCCACTCTCAACTTATAGCGCATGGGGGGCCTTGCGGCAAGACCCGGGTCATGCCGCAGAATCGTCGGCCGAGGCCAGAGCCGGAGGACCGACAACCGGGTGCTGTGGGACCTGGACGCCCAGAGCAGGCGGTGCGCTGCTCGCCATGGCCACCGTGTTCGTCCCGCCGGTCCCGACGCCTTGCCGCGCGCGATGGTTGCAAGCGGCCTCTATTCGGAGTGATGACGTGAACCCCCTGACCACCAGCGCATTCAACCTTCCCCACAGCCTCTCCCCCAAGGCCGACCCGACGCTGATCGCCGGCGATGAGCAGCACTTCGCGGCCATCGCGGAGTGCCTCGGGCAGTCGATCGCCGAACTGTCCGACCGCCTCGATGCCGAGCGCAGGGCGCCCGGCGGCATCGGCCGGCAGGCGATGGACCGGGACATGGAGATCCACCGGCTGACCGCTCGCCTGCGCGCACTGCGTCGCTTCGGTCTGGACCTGTGCCTCGGACACATGGTCGGCGCGGACAGCTCCGAGCCCGTGTACATCGGACGACTCGGCCTGACGGACAGCGCGGGTCGTCGGCTGCTGCTCGACTGGCGCTCTCCCGCGGCTGAGCCGTTCTTCGGAGCCACCCACGGCAACCCGATGGGGCTGGCAAGCCGCCGCAGGTATCGCTGGACCCGCGGCCGGATCAGCGACTACTGGGACGAGGTGTTCGCCGCGGACGGGTTTGCCGGGCACGCCGCACTCGACGACCAGTCCGCCTTCATCGCCGGCCTGGGCAGCAACCGGTCACCACGGATGCAAGACGTGCTCGGCACCATCCAGGCCGACCAGGACGCCATCATCCGCGCGGGATCCCGCGGCGCTCTCGTCGTCGACGGCGGTCCGGGTACGGGGAAGACCGTCGTCGCTCTGCACCGCTCCGCCTACCTCCTCTACTCCGACCCTCGCCTCGGTCACCGCCGGGGCGGCGTGCTGTTCGTCGGTCCGCACCAGCCCTACCTGGGCTACGTCGCCGATGTCCTGCCCAGCCTCGGAGAGGAGGGCGTACAGACCTGCACCCTGCGCGACCTCGTCGCCGAGGGAGCCGCAGCAACGCTCGAGGCCGACCCGCACGTGGCCCTGCTGAAGTCGTCCGCGAACCTGGTGAAGGCGATCGAGACGGCCGTCAGGTTCTACGAGGAGCCGCCCACCGAGGGGATGAGGATCACGACCCAGTGGTCCGACATCTGGCTGAGCGCCGACGATTGGGCCGTGGCGTTCGAATCAGCAGGACCCGGTGCTCCGCACAACGAGTCGCGCGACCAGGTCTGGGAGGAGCTGCTCACGATCCTGGTGGACAAGCACGACGGCGAGGTCTCGGCCGACCTGCTCCGCAAGTCGCTTCTGCAGAACAGGGAGCTGCTCATGGCCTTCGACCGCGCGTGGCCGCTGCTCGAAGCGGCCGACCTCGTCGGAGACCTGTGGTCGGTGCCCGCCTATCTGCGGAAGTGCGCTCCCTGGCTCAGCCCCGATGACGTGTCGCAGCTGCAGCGCGTGGACGCCCAGGCCTGGACGGTGTCCGACCTGCCGATCCTGGACGCAGCACGGCAGCGGGTCGGCGACCCGGAGGCGTCGCGCCGTAGGCGTCGGCACAACGCCTCTGTCGCCGCCGAACGCGAGCACATGGCCAACGTCATCGATGCCCTGCTCGAGGCCGATGACGACGGTGAAGGTGCGGTGACGATGCTGCGCGGACAGGACATTCAGGACACACTGGTCGACGGGACGGCATCGCCCGGCACCGAACCGGACCTGCTGGCCGGCCCGTTCGCGCACATCGTCGTGGACGAGGCTCAGGAACTGACCGACGCCGAGTGGCAGATGTTGCTGCTCCGGTGCCCGTCCCGGAGCTTCACCATCGTCGGGGATCGTGCCCAGGCCAGGCACGGGTTCACGGAGTCGTGGCAGGAGCGGCTCGAGCGGATCGGGCTCGACCGGATCAACCTGGCTTCTCTGAGCATCAACTACCGGACGCCGGAGGAAATCATGGCGGAGGCGGAGCCGGTCATCCGGGCCGTGCTCCCGGACGCCAACGTGCCGACCTCCATCCGCAGCAGCGACGTCCCCGTCGTACACGGATCCGCTTCGGATCTGAGCTCGATCCTGGACACCTGGCTCACAGCACATGCGGACGGGGTCGCCTGCGTCATCGGCGATCCCGCATTCCGGGCGACGTCCCGCGTCCGGTCGCTGACCCCGGAGCTGTCGAAAGGGCTCGAGTTCGACCTGGTCGTCCTCATCGACCCGGAGGCGTTCGGCAAGGGCATCGAAGGAGCGGTCGACCGCTATGTCGCGATGACCCGGGCGACCCGGCAACTCGTCATCCTCACAAGCTCCTGACGTCGGCCGGACGCGTCGCTGATCGGCTCCACCTGCATACCGGTAGAGCTCGCCCCCTTCCGGAATGTCGGCGGCAGCTCCTTGTTCAACTCGTACAAGGTGCGGCACCGTTCCGGCGTATCACCCAATTCGGCAAGGGTGGTCGGCCGGATGCCGCCGACGCGACACCTCGTCGCGTACTTGCCCCAGGACCCTCATCGTCGAGTGCGCCAAGGGCATGGGCCTCATCCGGTCGGACTCGTGGACTCCTGCGTCGCGACGCAACCGGAGATTTCCTGCCAGCCGACTGTACGGTCGCACCAGCGTTCCAGCAGCACCCGGTCGTGGCCGACGGCCAGCAGCCCGGCCCCGGAGTCGCGTCGGTAGGTCTCGACCACCGCGACCAGAGCGGCGGTCGTCGACGCGTCGAGCATCGCGGTCATCTCGTCACAGATCAGCCAGCCAGGCCGCAGGACCAGCGCCCTGGCCAGACAGGCGCGCTGCAACTGGCCGTCGCTCACCTCGTGGGGACGCCGGTTCAGCAGTTCGGCCGTGAGACCGACGGCCGGTGCCAGCTCGGCCACCCGGTCCGGCACCTCCGCGCGCCGCCCTGTCGCCCGCAGCGGCTGGGCGATGAGTTCGCGCAGGCTGAGCCGGGGGTCGGCCGAGAGCCGGGGCTGTTGGAAGACGACGCCGACCGCGGTCCGCTGCGCCCGCGGGGCGCGGTGCCGCCAGCCCCGTACCGGCCGGCCGTCGAGTACGACCGTGCCCGCGTCCGGGCGATGCAGCAGGGCGGCGACCTTGGCCAGGGTGGACTTGCCGCAGCCGCTCGGGCCGAGCAGTCCGACGGATTCCCCCGGCGCGATCGTCAGGGACGCATCGCGGACGACGGGGTCGCGGGGGTCGTATCCGGCGGTGATGCGGGTGAGTTCAAGCATGGGCGGACTCCTCCGCGCCTGCCCGCGCACCGTGGTGGCACGCGAGATGGCCGTCGAACGGGGGTGGTACGGAGCACCGGTCGTCGGCGCGGCTGCAGCGGGCCGCGAACGCGCACCCGTCGGGGAGGGCGCCGAGCTCCGGCGGCATTCCCGGGATGGGGGCGAAGGCGCGCTCGGGCAGGGCGTCGAGGAGGCCGCGCGCGTACGGATGGCGTGGCCCCGGCTCTCCGAAGAACCGGTCGGCGTCGGCGAGTTCGACGATGCGGCCCGCGTACATCACGGCGACGCGGTCGGCGATCCGCTCGGCCGCGGCCAGATCGTGGGTGATGATCAGCAGCGCCCTGCCCCCGTCGGTGTGGCGGCGCAGTTCGTCGACGGTTCGCTCGACCAGGTCGCGGTCGAGTCCGGTGGTCGGCTCGTCGGCCAGGAGGAGAGGTGCGTCGCCGATCAGGGCGAGCGCGGTTGCGGCGCGCTGGGCGAGACCGCCGGAGAGCTCGTGCGGATACCGGTCCAGGTGGCCGGCCGGGAAAGCTGCGCGCGCGGCGGCTTGCTCCGCCGCGGCGCGCAGCGTGGGCTTTCGGATGCCGGTCAGTTCACGCAGGGTCTCCTCCAGTTGGGCGCGCACCGTTCGGACGGGGGTGAGATGGGCTGCGGGGCTCTGCGGTACGAGTCCGACGCGGCGGCCTCGTACCGTCCGGGCGAGGGTCCGTTCATCGGCGGTGAGGAGATCGGTCCCGTCAGCGAGCAACGCCGAACCCTCGGTCTGTGCATTGCCGGGCAGCAGCCCCAGCAGCGCCGAGGCGAGTACGGATTTGCCGCAGCCGCTCTCACCGACCAGGGCCAGGCACTCCCCCGCAGCGAGGTCGAAGCGTGCGTCGCTGACGGCCGCGATGTGCCGCCCGCCGCCCATCCGGAAGCGGACGGAGAGCCCACGGACGGAGAGGACCGGGGTCTGCGGGTTCGGGGTCTGCGGGTCCGGGGTCTGCGGGTCCGGGGTGGGCTTCACAGCATCAGCTCCGATCGGCGACGCGGGTTGATCCGTTCCCGCCAGGCGCCGGCGAGGCCCGCCAGAGCGAGTGTCGGGATGATCAGGAACAGGCCCGGGAAGAGCGTCGGCCACCAGTCCCCGGCAAGCAGCGAACCGCGCGCGGTCTGCACGAGGTTGCCGAGGCTCGCCTGGTGGGTGGGGAGTCCGAGTCCCAGGAAGGAGAGCGCGGACTCGTGCCACATGGCGTGGGGCACCATGAGCACCGCGGCGAGGCCCGCCTGCGGAAGCACGGCGGGCAGCAGATGCCGGACGATGACCCGCCCGCGCGAGGCGCCGCCGGAGATCGCCGCGTCGATGAACGGGCGCGAGCGCAGCGACAGCACTTCGGAGCGGACGATCCGGGCCGTCGAGAGCCAGTGGGTGAGGGCTACGGACACGATCACGGGGCCGACGCCGGGCCGGAACATGGCGACGATGAAGATGCCGAGCAGCAGATGCGGTACGGACGAGAAGGTGTCCACGAGCCGCATGACGATCCGGTCGGTCCAGCCCCCGAACGCGGCGGCGAGCGCGCCGACGGCGGTCCCGATGACGGTGGCGGTGAGCCCGGCGACGATACCGACGAGCAGTGAGACGCGGAGCCCGTAGACACAGCGCAGCAGCAGGTCACGGCCGACGTCGTCGGTACCGAAGGGGTGTTCCCAGGAGGGTGGTCGGAGTTTGGCCGCGAGGTCGACGGCCTGCTGGTCGAGCTGGACCAGCGGCGGTACGAGGAGCACCGCGAGGAGCACCGCGGCGACGATCCCGGCGGAGCTGACCAGGCGGATACGGCGGGACATGCGGCGGGCAGGTCCGAGGACGAGTTCAGCCATCGAAGCCCACCCTCGGGTCGGCGATCGCGTACAGCAGATCGGAGAGGAGGTTGCCGAGGACGACCGCGGCGGTGGCGAGCACCGTGAGCGCCGCGAGCAGCGGGAAGTCGACCGAAGTTGCGGCCTGCACGGTGGCCGCGGCGATGCCGGGCCAGCTGAAGACCGTCTCGACGAGCAGGGCGCCGGTGATGAGTTCGGGGACGCGGGAGCCGATGAGGGTGAGCATCGGCAGCATCCCGCAGCGCAGTGCGTGGCCGAGCAGCACGGTGCGTTCGCGCAGTCCACGGGCGCGTGCGCCGCGCACCGGGTCCTCGTCCAGTGCGTCGGCGACGCCCTGGCGTACGTAGAGGAAGAACCACGGTAGCTGGGAGATCCCGAGCACGGCCGCCGGGAGCACCAGATGGGTGGCGACCTGGCCGAAGGTGACCGTGTCGCTGGCCGCGTCGGTGAGGCCGCCGGCCGGGAGCACATCGAGTTTCAGGGCGAAGAACCAGATGGCGAGCAGGCCGAGCCAGAAGGCGGGTGCGGCTTCGAGCGTGTAGGCGGCGGAGCTGACGCACCGGTCGAGCAGGCCGCCGGGCCTGCGTGCGGCCAGCACACCGAGGCCCGTACCCAGGACGACGGCGACGCCGAAGGCGCTCGCGGCGAGCAGCACGGACCAGCCCAGGCGTTCGCCGATGACATCGGCGACCGGCTGGCGCATCACACTGGAGTCGCCGAGGTCGCCGCTGAGCGCGGAGGTCAGCCAGTTCCACCAGCGGGTCACCAGGGGCTGGTCGACACCGAGGTTGACCCGCAGCTGGTCGAGGTTCTCCTGCGAGGCGGTGAGGCCGGCGGTGCCCGCGTACGCCTTGACCGGGTCGAAGGGGGAGGCGGCGGCGACGGCGAAGACACCGAACGTCACGGCGGCCAGGACGGGGACGGCGAGCAGCGCCCGCCGTCCCGCCATCCTGCCCATCGGCCCCCAGGGGAGGCGGTGGTTCACTTCTTCGGCGTCCAGTCCTCGACGTTCCACCACGGGCCGGATGCCAG
This sequence comes from Streptomyces sp. Ncost-T10-10d, assembly GCF_900091955.1. Taxonomy (GTDB): domain Bacteria; phylum Actinomycetota; class Actinomycetes; order Streptomycetales; family Streptomycetaceae; genus Streptomyces. Next base: position 23,445 of record NZ_FMDF01000150.1, on the reverse strand, counting down.
ACCGTGGTCGTGCGGTTCCACCTGGGTGGTGAGCGCACCGAAACGGTCCTTCACGACGTAGAGATGGTCGATGTGGGTGAGGAAGGTATAGCCGGGGTTCTTCACCAGTTCGCGCTGGACGGTGTCGTAGGCGGCCTTGCGCTCGGCCGTGTCACCGCTCCTGCGGCCCGCTTCGAGGGCCTGGTCCACGGCCTTGTTGTCGTACCACGCCATGTTGTTGAAGCCGTCGCCCGCGAGCGAGGACTTCAGCAGGGTGTACTGGTCGAAGTCGGGGTCGGCGGGCGATCCGCCGCCGGCGAGGACCGCGTCCTGCTCCATCCGGGGTTCGATGACCTCCCAGGTGCCGGCCTCGGTGGTGATGTCTATGCCGGCCTTCTTGGCGTCGGAGGCGTAGGCGAGCGCGTGGTCCTGACGGAGCTTGTCGCCGGTGAGGTACCAGAGCGGGAACGCGGCGCGTACGCCGTCCTTGGCGCGGATGCCGTCCTTGCCGGGCTTCCACCCGGCGTCGTCGAGGATCTTCTTCGCGGCGTCGAGGTCGTGGGTGCGTTCGGTGCCCTTGGCGAACCACTCGCTGTCGGTGGGGACGGGGCCATAGGCGGCCCTGCCCTCGCCGTTGAGTATGGAGTCGACCATGGCCTGCCGGTCGACGGCGACATCGAGAGCGCGCCGGATCGCGGTGTCGCCCGCGACCACGTTGTGGGTGGGCAGGGTCACGGTGCGGTAGTCGTACGTCGTGGCGGCGTACGTGCGCGTGCCGCTGTCGCGGGCGAAACCCTTGGCCAGGTTGGGGGGCAGGATCGCGCCGTCGAGCTCGCCGGAGCGCAGCCGGGTGACGCGTACGTCGTCGTCCTTGATGATCGCCATGGTGAACTTCTTCACCTTCGGTGCGCCGCCCCAGTAGTCGGGGTTGGCCTTGAAGCTCAGCTTCTCGCCCTTGGACCACTTGGTGAGAACGTAGGGTCCGGTGCCGATGGGGTGGGTGGTGAAGGCGCCGGTGTTGACGTCCTGCCTGCCCGCGACGTGTTCGGGGGCGATGGGCAGGACGGTGCGCTGGGCGAAGGGCGCGTAGGGGTACTTGAGCGTGAAGACGACGGTGTCGTCGCCGGACGCTTCGACGCTCTTCACCGCGTCGAGTTCGGTCCGGGACGCGTTGTTGGTCTTCTCGTCCAGGATGGTGCGGTAGGTGAAGACGACGTCCTCGGCGCCGAACGGCTTCCCGTCACTGAATTTCACGCCGCGGCGGAGCTTGTACGTGTACGTCAGTCCGTCGTCGCTCACCTCGGGCAGGGCGGTGGCGAGCGCGGGCCGCAGCTTCATGTTCCCGTCGAGGGCGAGCAGCCCGTCGAAGATCTTGGAGTTGCCGTCCTTGCCGTAGCCGAGGAGCGGGCTGAGGCTGTCGGGCTCGTAGGCGATACCGACCACCGCCGTGTCCCCGGCGCCCGAACCGGAGTTGCTGCCGTCCGAGCCACCCGGTTGTGAGCAGGCTGCCGCGGTCAAGGACAGCACGGTCGCCATTGTCGCGGCGGCCGCTCCCCGTATCGATCGGGCCGTCATACTCTGCACATCCCTTATTGAAGATCGACTGTTATTGCGAGTTAGTCGCAATTAAACAACAGGTAAAGGGATGCTCGGTACCCCGCCGGGCGAGGAAACGGCGGAGCGGAGGTGCGTGAACACGCACCTCCGCTCCCAAGTCCCGCTGTGTCGCGGGGCGTTCCCCGCGTCCGGTTACGGTGCGGGCAGTTCCACGAGTTCGGCAATGGCCTCGCGATGGTGTCCGGCCGTGCCGTACGCGATCGAGTCGGCCTTGGCGCGCTTGAGGTACAGGTGCGCCGGGTGCTCCCAGGTCATGCCGATGCCGCCGTGCAGCTGGATGCACTCCTCCGCCGCGTGCACCGCGACCTTCGAGCAGTACGCCTGCGCGACGGCCACCGCCAACGGCGTGTCGGGACTGCCGGTCGCGAGGGCGTCCGCGGCGTTTCGCGCGGCGGCGCGGGCCGACACGACCTCCAGCCAGAGCTGCGCCATGCGGTGCTTGAGGGACTGGAACGAACCGACGGGCCGGTTGAACTGGTGTCGTTCACGGGTGTAGCGGACCGTCTCGGTCAGGCACCACTCGGCGAGTCCGAGCTGTTCGGAGGCGAGCAGTCCAGCGCCCGCCAGCAGCCCTCGGCGCACGGCGGAGACCGCGGACGCACCGTCGGCCAGGCGGGTTCCGGCCGCTCCGGCGAGGTTGACAGTGGCGAGCGGGCGGGTCAGATCGAGCGAAACGAGCGGCTCGACGGTGACACCGGCGGAGCCGGTCTCCACCGCGTACAGACCGTCGGTCGTCGGCACCAGCAGCACATCGGCCGCGGCCGCGTCGGCAACCCCGGTCACCATCCCCTGCACCGCGCCGGCCACGACACCGGCCGGTTGCGCCGCGGCGGGCGCCGGGGCGGCGAACGGCACGGCGAGGACCGCGATCCTGCGTCCGGTGGCGAGGTCGCCGAGGAGTTCGACGACCGGTCCGTCCAGCGCCGCAAGCGCGAGGAGCGTCTCGGTGGCGACGACCGCGCTCGTCAGATACGGCGCGGGGGCGACGCTGCGGCCCAGCTCCTCCAGCACCACCGCGGCCTCCCGGTGTCCTGCACCCTGCCCGCCCAGCTTCTCCGGCACCAGCAGCCCGGCGGTGCCGATGCCGGCGGCGAGGGCTCTCCAGAGCTGCGGGTCGTACGGCGTGTCGGACTCGACGCGGGCGAGCACCGTCGGCGCGTCGCACCGACCGGCGAGCAGCGAACGCACCGCTGCCCGCAGATCGTCCTCGGCCTCCGAGTACAGCAGATCGGGTGCCTGGGTCTCTTCGGTCGGTGCGCTCATCGGGCCAGGTCCTTCCAGGCGACGTCCTTGTCGTTGCGCGGCTCGACGGGCAGGCCGAGGACGCGCTCGGCAACGATGTTGAGCAGCACCTCACTGGTGCCGCCCTCGATGGAGTTGCCCTTGGAACGGAGGTAGCGGTAGCCGGCATCACGTCCGGTGAAGTCGACGAGCTCCGGGCGGCGCATGGTCCAGTCGCTGTACAACAGACCTTCCTGGCCGAGGAGTTCGACTTCCAGGCCGCTGATCTCCTGGTTGAGGCGGGCGAAGGCGAGCTTCATACCGGAGCCTTCGGGACCGGGCTGTCCGGCGACGAGCTGCTGGCGCAGCCTGGTGCCGGTGAGCCTGGCCACCTCGGCCTCGACCCAGAGGGTCAACAGTCGCTGATGGAGGTCGTGGGTGCGCAGTTCGGGACGCGCGCGCCAGGTGCGGGCCACCGGGCCGATCATGCCGCCCTCGCGTGGGATGCGTGCTCCGCCGATGGAGACCCGCTCGTTCATCAGGGTGGTCCGGGCGACCTTCCAGCCTTCGCCGACCGGGCCGAGGCGCCTGCTGTCCGGGATGCGCACGCCGGTCAGAAAGACCTCGTTGAACTCGGCCTCGCCGGTGATCTGGCGCAGCGGCCTGACCTCGACGCCGGGGTCGGTCATGTCGCAGATGAAGTAGCTGATGCCGCGGTGCTTGGGCTGGTCCGGGTCGGTGCGGGCGATGAGGATCGCCCAGCGGGCCAGATGGGCGCTGGACGTCCAGACCTTCTGTCCGTCGACCACCCAGTCCTCGCCGTCGCGTACGGCCCGGGTGCCGAGTGCGGCGAGGTCGGAACCGGCGCCCGGTTCACTGAAGAGCTGGCACCAGACCTCCTCGCCGACCCACAACGGGCGCAGGAAGCGCTGCTTCTGCTCGTCCGTGCCGTAGCCGAGGATGGTGGGGGCGGCCATGCCGAGGCCGATGCCGATCCGGCGCGGATCGTTGTCGGGGGCGCCCGCGGCGGCGAGTTCGGCGTCCACGACGGGCTGCAGGGAGCGCGGCGCGTCGAGGCCGCCGAGGCCGGCCGGATAGTGCACCCAGGCGAGTCCGGCGTCGAAGCGGGCCTTGAGGAACTCGGTGCGGTCGGTGGTGACCGGGGGGTGCGCGGCCAGCAGGTCCTGGGTACGGCGGCGGATTTCGTCCGCGTCAGGGGTTGTCATCGGGCGGCTCCTGTCGGGAGGACGACGATCCGGCCGGTGCTGATGCCGTCGGCGACCCGCTGGACGGCCACCGCGGCCCCGGCCAGCTCGACCCGCTCGCTGATCAGCGGCTTGATGACGCCCTGAGCCGCGAGCCGGGTGAGTTCGTCGTGGCAGGCGCGGACCGCGGCCGGGTCCTTGGTGTTGTACAGGCCCCAGTGGAGTCCGAGGATCGAGTAGTTCTTGACGAGGGCGTGGTTCAGCGCCGGGGTGGGGATGGCGCCGCTCGCGAAGCCCACGACGACGACCCGGCCCTCGAAGGCGATGCACTTCACGGACGTGGCGTACGCCTCGCCACCGACCGGGTCGTACACCACGTCGGCGCCGCGCCCGCCGGTGGCTTCCTTGACCGCGGCGACGATGTCCTCGCTGCGGCGGTCGATGACCAGGTCGCAGCCGAGTTCTGCGGCGATCTTCGCCTTCTCGGAGCCGCCGACGACCCCGATGACGGTGGCTCCGGCCGCCTTGCCGAGCTGCACGGCCGCGCTGCCGACACCGCCGGCCGCGGCGTGGACCAGGAGGGTCTCGCCCGCCTGGAGGTGCGCCCTGCGGTGCAGGCCGAACCAGCCGGTCTGGTAACCGATGTGCAGGGCAGCGGCCTCGGCGTCGTCGAGGGCGTCCGGGGCGGGCAGAAGGGCCGACTCGTCCGCGACGACGTACTCGGCGAATCCGCCGTTCGGCAGGGCGGGGGTGGCGAGCACCCTCCGTCCGTCCGCCGTCCTGCCGCAGATCTCCACGCCGGGTGTGAACGGCAGCGGCGGCCGCACCTGGTACTGGCCGCGGCAGAGCAGCGCGTCGGGGAAGTTGATGTTCGCCGCGAGCACCTCGATGAGCACCTGCCCGTCGCCGGGCGTGGGCCGGTCGGTCTCTTCGAGCCGCATCACCTCGCTCGGCTCGCCGTTCCGGTGCACTCGCCATGCCTGCATGAGGGGCCTCCACAACACTGTCGGCATTACCACTGCTCCGGCGCATACTAAGCGGTCGCTTGCCCCTCTGGGAACAACCCGCCGATGCCGGTTTCGGCCTGAGGCGGACATGGATGCGCCCGTTCCGGCCCGAAACACTTCGGGCCGGAACGGGCGTGGAACGGGTCCACGGGCACGACCGGGAAGGAGGACGGCGCGATCCCGCCCGCGATCCGCCCGTCAGGCCTCAGTCCTGGCCGACCACCACTTCGGCGATCTGCGGCGCCGCCGGCCCCGCGCTCCAGACCAGGCGTACCGCGTCGGCCTCACGGCCCGCGGTGGATACCTCGGTGTACGGGCCGACGAGCGCGCCGACGGTCTGCCACGTTCCGTCGGTGCCCCGCAGCTGGATGTCGGCCCGGCCCGCCGACCCGGTCGGCCGCAGGACGGTGACGGACCGCACGGGACGCGCGGCGACGAGCCCCATCTCCAGCGCCTCCCCGGCCTCCGGAGCGCGAGCGGCCCGGTAGACGGTGCCCGGGTCTCCGTCGGACGCCGCCCGCAGCGAGGACCCGTTCGCGGCGGGCGGTCCGCCGGTCACCGCCCCGTCCTGGGTCAGGACGTTGAACTCCCGTACGACGAGCCAGTTGTCCTGACCCGCGGTCGCCCGTGCCCGCACATAGCGGGCCTTCGTTCCGGCGGCCACGGTCGCGGTGACGTCCGGCTTCCCGGAGAAGGCGGTGAGCTGCTGCCAGCTCTGCCCGTCGGCCGAGTACTCGAGCACCCCTGCGTGGAGGTAGTCGTCGGTACTGCCCGGCTTGGCCATGGCGAGCGTGATGTCGCCGATGTCCCGCGCCCGCCCGAGGTCCACGGTGATCTGGTCACCTGCGGCGGGCGCGCCGTCGCTCCAGAAGTAGGTGGAGTCGTCGCCGTCCAGCATCCGCGCGAGCGTGTTGCTCTGATACGTGCCCAGGCTCGTCGATGCCGAGAGCCGCCCGCTCACTCCGAGGATCCGGTCGTGCTCGGCGTTCGCCGCGTCGATGAACCGGTCCAGCACCCCGTCGCCGACAGCGACCGGCACCTTGCGGCCGTCGAGGCCGGTGTACGTGAAGGACTTCGCCGCGGCGACCTGTGCCGGAAGCTGCTGCCGGAGCTCCCATGCCTGCGCTCCCTTTCCGGCCCGGGCCGCCTCGACCATGCGCAGGGCAGTGCGGGCGGCGGTCGCCCAGGACTCGGTCGCATCCAGCCAGGGGCCGGAGTCGGCGATGAAGCCGCGGTCCGGGAGGCTGCTGCGCAACCGGTCGGGCGCCGAGCCGAGCGCACCCAGGACCGAGGAAAGCCGGGTGGTGTCACCGGACTTCCAGTAGTCGGCGATCTCCGCCGCCAGTTCGGGGGCCTGGTCCTTGTTGAGTGCCGAGCTGTAGTTGACGTCGGCGAAGGCCCGCAGCGCCTTTTCCGTGCGAGGGTCGCCGCCCGCGTACTCCTTGAGTCCCTCGCCCCATGAGGCGCGGGGGTCGTACGCGGCGTCGTTCCAGGCATAGTCGGCAACGGTATGGAGCGCGATCTTCGAGGCGTACGGCTGGATCATCGGGTTGGCGGTGATCCCGGCCAGCTTGCCGGGCAGACCCTTCTCCCGCCCGTTGAACGGGCCGAGCAGCAGCCGGTTGGTCGCATAATCGTTGACCGGGTAGTTGTCCCACGTCAGGATCGGGTGGTTGAAGACCGTGCGGGCGGCGTCGGCCTGTGCGACGGTCATGGTCGGCGCGACAACACCGACACCGGTCCATTCGACGAGGACATCGGGGTCGAGCTGCTCGGACAGCGCCTTCTTGTACGGCGACGCGGAGACGTTGTAGTACTCGGTGGGGACCATCTGGAGCGGCTGGGCGCCCGGGTGGGTGGAGATGAACTCCTTGTTGACCCGGTTGAGCAGATAGGCCTGCGCCGCGCCTGCCGCAGCGCCGCCGGTCCCCCACTTCGCCTTGTCCTCGGCGCAGTTCCAGTCGGTGTAGCTGATGTCGTCGAGCGGCACGGCGAAGGTCCGTACGCCGATGTCCCAGATCGTCTGGAACTTGTCGACCAGCGCCTTGGCATCGGCGTCCGAGCTGTAACAGACGGAGAGGCCGGGCGAGAGCGCATACGTGAACTCCACATGCCGCTGGACGGCCCGGTCGGTGAGTTCCTTGATCTGGGCCAGCCGGTCGGCGGGGTAGGCGTCGCGCCACTTCGCGCGGAGATACGGGTCGTCCTTCGGCGAGTACACATAGATGTTCATCTTGTGCTCGCCGTAGTAGTCGAGCTGGTCGAGCCTGGCCTCGTGCGACCACGGGGTGCCGTAGAAACCCTCGATGACGCCGCGCAGTGCGGTGCCGGGCCAGTCGCGTATCGCAAGTCCGGCGACCTGGACACCCGGATGCTTCACCTGCGGCAGGACCTGCCGCAGGGTCTGCGCGGCGTAGTACGTGCCGGTGGTGTCCTTGCCGGCGAGGACGATGCGACCGGCGCCGATGCCGAGGACATAGCCGTCGGCGGGCAGCGCGGACGGGCCCTCGATCCCTTGCGCGGTGAGCGCGGCCGCATCACCGACATGGACGGTGAGCCCGGTCCGGGCGGGTCTGTCGCTGCGGACGACGCGCTGGGCGCCGGCCCGGCGCAGCGCGCTCTCCACGACCTGGAAGGCGGATTGGTCGGAGGTTCCGCCCGCCACCACGGTGACGGTCGGACTGATGGTGATCCGGTCGGCCCGGGTCTTCACGGACTGCGGGGTCGGCGTGATGGCGGGGGCCGGCCGGGCGGCCGCGGCCTTCGCCGGGGAGTCGGTGCGGGCACTGCCTGCCGCCTGGGCGGACGGCACTGCGGTCAGCAGACCTCCGACGAGCAGGGTCGCCGCCGTACCGAGCGCGGTGAGACGGGGTGGGCGAGGCGTCACTAGTCCTCCATTGATCACTCAAGTCACCAGAGTCGCGCAACACAACAACACCGAATTCAACAGCATGGCGCTTACATGTCAATGGTCTGGACAACATCAACACGTGGACCTGCGGTTTTGCCCCCAGAAGCCGTACCCGTGCATGAGCGGTACCGAACATGCGGAGCCGGAAGGCGGAACGGAGCCCGGACCGGACCCCGACCCGACTCAGCGGGTGAAGAGTTCGAACGTGACGGCCGGACGCCCGCCGAACCGCTCCCCCTCGACCCGCGCATGGTCGGCCAGGAAGGTGCGGCAGTACGCCTCGGGGGCGTCGTCCGTCAGCCCCTCGATGTACGTACGGTGCGCCAGCAACGCCTTCACCGAGCGCTCCAGCCCGGCCGTCGCGTCGACGGCATGGGTGGGGACGCTCGGCCCGGCGACACGCCCCACCGCACCCCGTTCCACGGCCGGAGCCCCGGCACCGCGAGTTCCGGAAAGATCCAATGATTACCCGCGTCGGCGGCGCCGTCCAGGGTGGCGCGGCCGACCGCCCGGCGATCGGGGGTGTTCCAGACGACACCACCCCAGGTGTCCGGTGATTGAGCGTCACGACCAACTCGGGACGGTACGTGCGGATGGCTGCGGCGATGTCCCGGCGCAGTGGCAGGCCGTACTCGATCACGCCGTCACGGTGATCCAGGAAATCCACCTCGCGGACACCGACGACGGCGGCGCGCGCCCGCTGCTCGCGCTCGCGCAGCGGCAAGGAGACCGCACGGGGCGGGCTCGCGGCGGACATCGTTGAGCACTGACGCCGTAGGCCCTGACGAGCGCTTCCCATCTTTCACCGCCGTCAGGGCCTTCCCTGCTTACTCGACGGAAAGTCCCTGGAACCTCCCTGGGACAGATGTGAATGTCCCTGAGAAGTCCCTGGAATGTCCCAAGCCAGTTCGCGGCGGCACGGCTCCCCTTTCTGGCCAGACCAGCCGCCCCTGAGCCCAGTCCCGCGCGCTGAGTTCACGCGAGCCCGACCGCCGTATCTCCACGCGCGCCGGGTTCTACGCCGACAACCTCGCCGAGGGCTGCTCCCCATGAGGGACTGGGCTTTCCACTGCGCCCGACGCCTCAACCTGCGTGGGAATATCCAAGGCGCCCTCGGCATGAACCAGCAAACCTCCCGGGCTGCGACGGCTGCCGCACACGCAGTTCTCATGCGGCGTGATACCGGGAGTAGGCGCTTCCCGACGCGAATGGCCCGGGCCACCGGGCGGCTTGCCGCAGCCCGTGCCGCAGGGACGTGTACTGGAGCCTGTTCTGCCCCTCGCGCCGAATGCCCTCAGTGGTTTGCAGCGGGCCGCGGCTGGCAACTGTCGCGCCCACGAACGGCCTGGTGGATCAGTTGGTTGACGGCACAGGCCACGCCGGCATGGTCGGCTCAGCCCTGCCAATCGGAAGGGAAGAGGGGCTGATCAGGCGCCTGCAACAGATGACGTGATCCGTGTCGCCATGGAGAGGTTCACCGTTCTGCTGGATCATTCGACCGCGGCAGCTGTGTGCCAACGACGACGGCCCTGACACCAGTGGGGTGATCAGAGCCGTCACACGCGACTCCTGGCGTGGTGCGCCAGGTTCCTTGTGTGGTGAACTTACCCACCGACGTGGGAGAAGAGGTGGCGCGCCGCGCAGGTTGTTCTGGCGGGCAGCCTGCTGGTCGGCGGGGCTGCGGTATCGGTATCCGGTCCGGTCTTCCCTGCTTGGCCCAGCAGGAGCCGGCGGTGGGGCGGATGCCCAGCGGGCCGAACTCGTCGAAGGCGAGGACGCGGTCGGGAAAGTGCTCGATGGCCTGCTCGATTCGGTCGAGCTTGGCGTCGAAGTCGGGGTCGGTGGACTCCTTCCAGGTCTTGGTGCCCTGGAAGGTGATGCCATGCCGCTTGAGTAGCATCCGCAGGGCCTCGCGGCCGATGCGGCCGGGCCCCTTCTTCTGGGCCGCGGCCGCATGTTGGTGAGCACGTACGACCGTGGAGTCCACCGACACGGCCCAGGTCAGGTCCTCATCGGCATCGTCCTGTGCCATCAGCACGATGAACACGCGTTCCCAGGTGCCGTCGAGGGCCCACGTCCGCAGCCGGTTGTAGACACCACACCAGTTGCCGTACTTCTCCGGCAGGTGGACCCACTGCGTGCCGGTTTGAAACTTGAAGACGATCGCGTCGATCACCTCACGATGGTCTCGTCAGCGGCCACCCCCGTTTCGGCGTACGGTCCGGAAGCAACGGCTCAATCCGAGCCTACTGTGCATCAGTCAACGGCACACCCAGGCCAACAACCGGCTGATCCAAACGAAACCGCCCCGGGGTGATCGGCATGAACGCCCACCGACGGACTCATTGTGACAGCGGCTCTGAGCGCCCAGCTCGGTGAGGCCATTCCGACGGGGAACGGCCTCACTGATCTGGGCGCCACAGGGCGGGTCACGATCTGCGTCCGGATCCGCGCCGTCACCATCAACATCGTCATGGAGTCGTGTATCGCGTCCGGGGCCGAGGGGTTCAGACCTTGACGGACACGTACTCCTTGCCCTTGTCGTTCTCGATCACGACCTTCTGCACGTCGTCCATGGGGACGGCCGCCGAGCCGTCGAGGTTGGCGCCCTTCTCCTCATCGGCGACGAGCCAGCTGCCCGCGATCTCGCGGCTGCCGTCCTTCGCGACGACCACCACACGGCAGCGCTCGCCCGCCGGGATGCCCGTGACCGAGGCGTTGAGGCGGATCCAGTCGACGGCTGGGGTCACCCGGAGCCTCATCTCACTGCCGGTCGAGGCGCTGCGGCCCTCAAGGACTTTCATGCCGACCGGCGGCGCCGGTGGCACGGTCGCCCCGGCCGAGGGGGCCGGAGGGATCGCCTCCGGGATGCGCTCACCAGTGTTCTGGCCGATCAGGACGCCGCCGCCGAGGACGGCGACCGCCGCGACCGCCGCGACCGCGCCCAGGACCGCTCTTCGCCGCAGCGTCTGCCCGGCGCGTTCGCTGCGGACCTGCCTCAGCGTCCGCTGCAGCAGCAGGTCACCACCTTCCGGGGGCCCGTCGAGGAACGCCTCCGGGGGTACTTCGCCGAGTGCGGACTCCATCTCCCGCAGCCCGTCCAGTTCGTCGCGGCACTTCTGGCACGACGCCACGTGTACGTCGACGGTTCGCACCTCCTGCTCATCGAGCGCGCCGAGGACATAGGCGCCGAGCAGTTCGCTGTCGTGTTCCTTGGTGCTCACACCGCCACCCCCTTCAACGCCACCAGATTTACTGCCTTCGGTCTGTCTGCGTACATGTCCCGCAGGGCCTTCAACGCATAGTGTGACCGGGACTTGACCGTCCCGGGTGGTATCCCGAGTTTGTTCGCCGCCTCGGCGACGCTCCTGCCCTGGAAGTAGATTTCCATGAGCACGTCCCGGTGGTCCGGGGAGAGCCGGTCGAGCGCCTCCATGACGACCATCGAGTCGACCACGGCGTCCGCGTGGTCCTGCTCGACGGGCTGGGTGGTCACCGACTCGGCGACCTCCGTGGGGCGCGCGGCCTTGGCCCGGTACCGGTCCGTGACGATGTTGCGGGCCACGGTGAGCAGCCAGCCACGTACCGAGCCCTTGCCGTTGACCAGCGCGTCCGGGTGTTTCCAGGCCCGGATCAGGGTTTCCTGGACCACGTCCTCGGCGGCGCTGCGATCGCCGGTCAGGCGTTGCGCGTACGCGAGCAGGGCTCTGCCGTGTTCCTCGTAGAGGGACCGGATCAGTGCCTCGTCACCGGTGTCCTGTCTCTGCCGGCTGCGGGACCACAATGCCGCCATCCACCTTCTCCGTCCTCTCCTGGGCCGATGCGCTGAACACGGACGGCGGGCCGGGCCGGTTCAATCCCCGGCGAATGTGAGCTGAATCACAAGCCGGTCGGGGTCGCGCGAGGGGTCCCGGTCACCCCGCCTTGCACTGCCGGTCCTCGTTGATGCAGCGCACCAGCTCCGCCATGCGGTCCCCGGTCATCACGTTCACGAACATCGCGTGGTCGGTGATCGGATCGCGCAGCTGCTCCGGGAAGGAATCGACGGCGAACGGCGTGCCCTCCGGGAGTTCATAGGTGAGGGTGACGCGCAGTTGCGGCACGGGGAACGTGGCCCGCGGGCAGGTGCCGTCGCCGGCGGGGAACTGCGCGTGCGCGCGGTGGTCGGGGCTGTCGGTGGCGAGGCCGTTCCAGCAGCTCGGGAAGTCCAGGGTGCGGGTCGGTCCGCTGCCCTGCGGGCAGCGTACGTAGTTCCGGGTGAACCGGTCCGGGTAGCCGGAACAGCCCCACTGGGCGCGGACGTTCGTGCTGTCCGTGGTGGCCGCGACCGGGTCGCCCGTGATCAGCCGGATGAATCGGGGCATGCCGACGACCGAGCTGACCGGGTTGCCGCGGAACTCCACCCGTACCGAGGAGGCGGTGACGGCCTCGCCGGTGTTGCCGTGGGCACCGAGGCCGGCCTTGTGGGCCTCGCCGGTGCGGTCGAGTCGGCGCAGCACCGGCCAGTAGTACGTGGACCGGTCGCCGCCCGCGCAGGTGGTCTTGGCGGCGGCCAGACTCCGGTCGGTGGAAAGGGCGTTGGTGGAGAGATTGCCGACGTAGTCGTGAGTGTGATGGGCGCCGTTCACGACGCCCGGGGAGGTCACGACGTTGTCCATGTTGTAGTGGCCCTGTTCGTTACGGCCGCAGTCGACGGTGTACGAACCGGTGGACGCGTCAGGTCCGGCAGCGGGCCTCTGGGCCGGTGGAACGGTCCCGATGTCCACGTACTTGCTGTCGGCGGGCGCGTTGGACACCCTGACGACCCCGTCGGCGCCGAACGTCATGACGCCGAGGAACACGACCAACCCGAGCAACACGGGCAGAATTCCCCAGAACAGACGGGAGTTGGAGAAGGGCAGCTTGATCCGCACGGAAGCAGAGTGACACCAGGGGCCGGGTCAGGCAAGATTGCCCGCAAGCCGCCCGCCAAACCTCCATCAGCCCCATTCCGGTGAACGTCAGAGGAACAACTGCCCCCGTACGGCGCCGTCGGGGAACTCCCGGGTCTGCACGTTCGAGTAGAAGTTGGTCGGGCTCCCCTTGAGGCGCGCGATCAGCTCGGCGTCGGGGGTGCTGACGCTGCCGGAGATCGCGAAGACGTTCTTCGGTACGGGAGTGACGAACAGCGGGAGCCGTATGTCGCCGTTCTCGCCGAGCACCCCCTCGTGGATGCGTCCGGCCAGCGGCGCCCCGATGTTCACCCAGGCCATGGAGTAGTCGACGCGGTCCGGCCTCGGGTGCAGGAAGGTGGTGCTGTGCCCGTCCGGGTCGCCCGCCTTTCCGGCGTCGTCGGCCGGGATCTCCTGGCCGCCGTCCGCGAGTGCGCGCAGCTTGCCGCCCCGGATGATGGTGAGCGGGTTCACCGGCTTCGCCAGGAGCCGGAGCTGGCCGCGCACCGCGCCGCCGGGGAACTCCTCGGAGTGCAGGTCGATGTAGAAGCCGCCGGGGTTGGTGCGCAGCTGTCGGGCGAGCGCGGCGGAGGATATCGAGGTCTGCCCGGCGGCGGAGTTCACCGAGGCGGGCATGGCCGTGCCGAACAGCTCGGCCTTCACCCCGCCGTCGCCGCTGGTCCGGCCCTGGTGGAGGTGGCCGCTCGTCGGCCTGCCGATGCCGTTCCAGGTGAGGGCGAAGGTGACCCGGTCACCCTTGACCTTGATGAGCGCGACGGCCTTGCCGTCCTTGTCGCCCACCGCGGACCCGTCCTTCTTCTTCTGTACTCCCTGGTCGCCGGTGAGCCGGGCGATCAGGGAGACGGCCGGTGCCCGCGCCGCTTCGGCGGCGGCCGTCGAGACCCGGGCGCCGGGGCCGTCCTCGGCCGACGCCGGGGCCGTACCGGCGAAACCGGTGAGAGCGGCGACGAGCACGGCGACGCCCGCCGCGACAGTGAGCCTGCGCATGTCTTTCGTCCTTCCGGGAGTTGGGCTTCCAGGGCCCTTCGCGTCGACCAACGGACGGACGGCCGAAGCGGTTCAACGCCCCTCGTGATTCGTGGTGTCGGACGCCGAGAGGGCGGCGTGCACTGAACCCGTACGGCGGGCGGCACGTGTGGGCCACGGGGAAATCGCCCCGCCGCTTTTCACGACGTACGAGAGAGGTCATCACCATGCACGCACGCAAGGCGCTGTTCGCCATCCCGCTGGCCCTGGGACTTGTCGCCTGCGGTACCGGGAGCGACGGCGGCACCGGCAGCACCAGCAGCCACAAGGCGCCTGCCAAGGCAGCGCCGGGCAGGGCCGCATCCGGCACCGAGGTCACCGTGGCGGATGCCGAGCTCGGCTCCATCCTGGTCGACGGACAGGGCCGCACCCTGTACGCCTTCACCAAGGACAAGGAGGCCACCAGCAACTGCGACGCGGAGTGCATCGCCGTGTGGCCCGCGCTGACCAGCCCCTCCCCCGCCGCCGCGGGCAAGGGCGTCGAGAAGTCGCTGCTGCGCGAGGCGAAGCAGTCCGGGGGTGCCGTGCAGGTCACGTACGGGGACTGGCCGCTGTACTACTACGTCGGTGACATCGCGCCCGGTGACGTCAACGGGCAGGGCCTGGACGGCGAGTGGTTCGCCGTGTCGCCCGACGGAAAGCTCGTCCGCAAGTCCGCGTGACCGTCTCCGCAGCCCGGTCCTGTGCCGCTCCGCCTCCCGTACTCACTTGATCCGGCGGGCCGTTGAACCGTCCCGCGTCCACGGTCGTTCCTGGAGCGGGGCGGGACGTGCCCGCCGGACGACGCGTACGAGGGAGGAGCCTTGGCCGAGATCGAGATGCCGGGAGACGAGGTACAACGTCTCGGTGAACTGCTGGGCCGGGTGGTGGAGCTCATCGACACCCGGCCGTCGGGCTACAACCCCGCGGACGTCGGCCCGCCACTGGTGCGCGCCGGCACCAACTTCGACGACGCCTGGAAAGACGGGCGCGTCCAGGTCAAGCGGAACAGCAAGGACCTCAAGGAAGGCTGCGACGCCATCGTGAAGGCCTTCGCCGAATTCGACACCAAGATGGGCTCTTCGCTGAAGGAAGGCGGCAGCCAGGGCGGTGGCGGCGACGCCACACCCGCCGGGGGCGGCCCCCGGCCGTCCTCCTAGGACGACGGCCTCATCGCTTCCCCCTTGTCCGCCTGGCCCGACACGAGCCCGGCCCGAAACGAACTGAGGAGAACGGTCCCATGACCACTGGTTCGCACACCTTCGGGATCGCCATCCCGGAGAACTGGACGGAGTACGACCTGCACGGCGAGACGCTCGCCGAGCGCCGCGCCGAGATGCTGCGGCACGCTCCGCAGAAGGAGACCCGGGACGCCATCAACCACACGTTCCGCAGCGCACGGCGCATCATGGAGGGCGCCCGCATGCGCGGCGCCGTCTACGCGGCGGGCACCACCGCCATGTACGAGGACGGCCTGCTGATGGCCGGGCTCATGATTTTCAGCGTGAAGCCGCCGCCCGGTGAGGACTTCTCCGCGAAGGGCATCGCCGAGCAGTTCTCGGCCACCGGGGGCCGCCGCCGCGAGGGCACCAGCCGGACCCTCTCGACGGTGACGCTGCCGGGTGTCGGTCCGGTCGGCCGGATGTCCGGCATCGAGGAGACGGAGATCTCCGACGGCATCTCGTACAAGATGGTGGTGACGCACACGTTCGTGCCGGTTCCCGGTGCTGAGCGGGTCCTGATCATCACCTGCTTCAGCCCGAACCTCCCGCTCGCCGAGCCGCTGTGCGACCTCTTCGACGCCATCACCTCGACGTTCGCCTTCGGCGATCAGGCTCCGGTGGCCGCAGGCGCGGCGGCCACCTGACCGGCGCCGGCCTCGCAGAGGGCCCGGCCGTTCCTGGAGGAACGGCCGGGCCCTCTTCGTGTGCGTGTGAGGAAGGCCATGTGTGCCGAAGGCCGTGTGCGTACCGAAGGCCGGAAGGCCTCCGCTCCCCCGTGACCGGAGGGGAGCGGAGGCCGTCCGGCCTTGCTCTGTGGTGCGGTGGTACGTCGTGCTGCCGGTCAGTCCACCGTCGTCGCGGGGACGCGCACCGTGGTGAAGCGGCCGTCGCCGAGCTGGAGATGGGCGCGGCCGGGTTCGCTGTCCTGGCCCATCAGACCGCGTGGCAGCCGCGCGCCGACGAGTTCTCCGTCGCCCATCAGGCGGGGCGCGAGCAGGGCGCCGCAGCGGTTGCGGCGTACGGCGGCCTGCCAGCCGCCGATGCCGCCGAGCAGCGCCTCGTTGTTGCCGGCCACGATCAGGCCCCAGCCGTCCCCGGCGCTGCCACGGGCGAGCGCGACGAAGTCGGTGTCGAGCTCGGAGTTGATCATCATCTCGGCGTCGTCGACGAGGATGGCCCCGGCCGGGCTGTCCACCTTGCCGAGCGCGGCGCGGAAGTCGGCGACCGCGACATCGGTGTCGGTGAAGACCTCCACGACGCCAGGCTGTCCGGCAAGGCCGCGCAGCGGCGAATTGCGCGGTGCGATCACCACGATCTTCGTGCCGGACTCGGTCAGCGACTTCGCCATGGTGAGCAGCACCGTGCTCCGCCCGGACCTCGGTGGACCGGCCACCACGAAGGACGGCACCTGTGACAGGTCGGTGCCGATGGCTGCGAGTTCGTCGCCGCCGACGCCAATCATCGCCCACAGCGGGGAGGTGGTCCGCGGCTTACGGGCGAGGGCCTGTGCGAAGTCCAGCTCGTCGGGCAGCACGTCCACACGGAACGGCCTGCGCTCGGCGGGCACGTCGGCGTCGCGTTCCGCGACGCGTTCGGCGAGTGCGCCCAGTGCCTGGGCCTGGCCCGCGCCGGTGGCGTCGGTGCCGTCGGTGCCAGGGATCAGCGCGACCTGGGCGCTGTTGGTGTCCCTGGTGAGGACACCGCGTCCGGCCGGGAGTTCCTCGGGAACACTGCGGGCGTTGAGGCCCACCATGGAGTAGTCGGAGCGGTCGTTGAGGCGCAGGACCAGCTTGTCCTCGGTGGTGGCGGAGAACCGGCCCTGGCCGAGGATGCGGTCGCCGGACAGCACCAGGTGCACACCGACGCTCGCGCCCTCGCGCATCAGGAGGGTCATGGCATCCATCAGGCTGCCCTGGTCGTAGTTGGCGTAGTCCCGCTCGAACGCCTCGAAGCGGTCGACGAGCAGCAGGATATGCGGGGGCCGCTCCGCCTCGGGCAGGGCGCGGCGCAGCTCGGTGAGGTCGGCGACGCCCCGCCTGCCGAGGAGTTCACGGCGCCGCCCGACCTCGGCGACCATGCGGTTCAGCAGCCGGGCCACCCGCTCGACCTGGCTCCGGTCCACCACCGCGCCGCAGTGCGGCAGTCCGCTGAGGGCCTGGAGGGCTCCGTTGCCGCAGTCGAGTCCGTACAGGTGGACGTCGGCGCAGCCGTGCGCTCCGGTGAGAGCGGCGGCGAGGGTGCGCAGCGTCTGGGACCGGCCGCTGCGCGGTGAGCCGACGATGTGCAGATGGCCCATCTCGTCCGGGTCGAAGGCGAGTTGACGCTGTGCCTGCTCGGTGGGTACGTCGATGAGGCCGTACGCGACCGGGGTGAGCCGGCCGTCCTCGGCCGCCTCGGGCGGCGTGGGCAGATCGGTGAGGGTGAGGGTGAGGGTGTCGGGCAGCGGGGGCAGCCAGGGGCGGCGGGCGGGCGGTACGGCGAGCTGGGTGGCCGCGTCGCGTACCGCGTCGACCAGCACCGACAGGTCGGTGACCGGCTGGAAGGTGTCCTCCTCGGTGTCCGGCCTCGGCATCGGTGCGCCGAGGGCCTCCCAGTGGAGTTCGGTGAGCACCGGCACCGGGACGTCCTCGTCCGTGGCCGAGGCGTCGAGGCGGCGGCCGCCGATCCGGCCGGTCTGGAACGGGAGCAGCGCCGCGTGGCCGAGCCTGGCGTGGGCGCGGCCGGGGGTGCGGGGCGAGAGCTGCCCGGAGTCGGGGGCGTCGATGATGTCGCGGCTCTCGCTGGTGTCGGTGGTGCGCAGCGCGATCCGCAGGTTGGTGTTGGCGCGGATGTCGGCGGTGACCGCGCCGGAGGGCCGCTGGGTGGCGAGGATCAGGTGGATGCCGAGGGAGCGGCCCCGCTGGGCGATGTTGACGAGTCCGGAGACGAAGTCGGGGAGTTCGCGCACCATCGAGGCGAACTCGTCGATGACGAGGACGAGCCGGGCCATGGGGGCGAGTTCGGGGCGGCGGGTGCGCTTGTCGGTGTAGTCGTCGATGTCCTTGGCCCCGGCCTCGGCGAGGATGTGCTCGCGTCGCTTCAGTTCGGCGCCGAGGGAGACCAGGGCCCGCCCCACGAGGTGGGTGTCCAGGTCGGTGACCATGCCGACGGTGTGCGGCAGGTCCTCGCACTCGGCGAAGGCGCTGCCGCCCTTGTAGTCGACGAGGACGAAGTTCAGCTCGTCGGGCCGGTTGGCGACGGCGAGGCTCGCCACGAGGGACTGGAGCAGCTCGGACTTGCCGGATCCCGTGGTGCCCGCGATCAGGCCGTGCGGCCCGTCGGCGGCCAGGTCGACGGCGAACGGGCCGTCCACGCCCTCGCCGATCACGGCGCGGGTGCTGCGGGCGGCGATCACCCAGCGCGCGGCGAGGGCGTCGGGGGTGGGCGGTTCGAGGCCGAGTACGTCGAGGAGGCGGGCGGAGGCGGGCAGCAGGTTCTCGTCGGCGTCGTCGCCCACGTCGCGGATCGGCGCGAGCGCGCGGGCCACGCCCACGCACCAGGAGCGGGTGGGCGCGTCCATGCGGACCTCGTCGACGGGGTCGGCGTTGTCCTGCTCGGCGCGCAGCCACTTCGGCCCGGCCACGGCAACCGCGCGGCACTCCTCGGGCAGGAGCCGGGCCTCGTCGTCCACGCAGAGCGCGTACACGCCGACGGCCGGTCCGTCGCGGAGGATCTGGATGACGCCGGGCAGGGAGCGCAGTCTGCGGGCGCCGTCGAGGACGACCAGGACATCGGGTTCGCCCACGGCGCCGCCGCGCGGTGCCCGGTCGCCGGCCTGCTGGCGGGCGGCGATCACGGTGGTGAGTTCCGCGATGCGGCGGCCCACGGACTCGGCGCTCGCGCCGACCAGGGAGATGGTGTCCTCGCCGAGCGGCGCGCAGTGCGGCAGCCAGTGCACCCAGGACCAGCGGTCTGCGCCGCCGGTGCCGGACAGTACGCAGATCCGCAGGTCGGAGGGGCTGTGCAGGACGGCGGCCTGGGCGATCAGCCAGCGCACCAGCGGCTCGGCCCGGTCGCCTCCGGCGACGCCCATGACGCCCGAGGAGCGCAGCGGCACGGTCACGGGCACGGAGTGCGTGGTGCGGTCGACCCGGCGGCGGTGTTCCGGCTCGGCGGGGTCCTGGAGCTCCACGTAGGCGGGGAGGTCGGCGACGCCGAGCCGCATCAGCAGGAAGTCGTCGTCGCGCCAGCGGCGCTCCCACAGCCGCTGCCGCGGGCCGGTGGCGATCAGCAGGGCCGATGCCGGGTCCGGGGCGGCGAGGCGCCGGGATTGCTGTTCGGCGAGCACCGCCTCGTCCACGTCCTGTTCCAGGACGGCCTTCTTCTCCTCGTACTCCTTGAGCTGGTCCTCGTAACTCTCCTTGCCCCGGCGCTTGTTGGAGAACTGGGAGACGAGGGCGATGACCGGCGAGAGGACACCGAAGATCAGGAACCTGGGGTTGTTGAAGAGGATGAACGAGACGCTGGCCATCATCAGCGGCGCGAAGATCAGCATCAGCTGGAGCTTGTTGCGGGCGGGTTTGCCGGGCGGTACGGGCAGCTGGAAGCGGTTGTTGACGGGCGGGGGCAGCAGCCGGGGCGGCCGGTTGTAGTCGAGCCCCACGCCGTCGTCCGAGGGCTGGAGGGCGGCGTCGGGTACGGAGGGCGCGGCCAGTTCGAGCAGGGCCGGGCCGACGGTGAGGACGCCGCCGAGCGGCCAGTCCGTCCAGTCCTTCGCCTCGGTGCCGTCCCGTGTGACACCGTCCTGATCGACGGAGCGTACGGTCGCGGTGCCGTCGGCGTGCACCTTCAGGCGCGCCGCGGTCTTCGCGAGCCCTTCGGCGCGGAGCTGGATGCGGCAGGACGCGGCGGAGCCGATCTCGTAGTCGCCGGGCGACAGCCGGAACACCACTCCGGCGTCGGCGCCGCCGATGCCGCGCAGCTCCACGACGCCGTCCGGCTCGGGGCCCGCCTCGGGTGCGGGGGCGTCCAGGGACAGCAGGCTGCCGGAGCGCAGGGCGGCGGCGGCCATCGGCTGGTCGGCGGGGAGCGGGGTGGCCCCGTGGTACAGGACGGGCGGGGTGTCCGGGGTGCCGCCGCGCAGCCGCCGGTGCAGTTGTGCGGCGAGTTCGCCGGCGGGGGCCTCGGGGTCGGCCTCGATCATGATGTCCGCGGTCTGACCCAGCTCCGGGTCGACGGCGGTGACGGTCAGACGCATCGTCAGTGCTCCTTGGGCACGGGGGTCACCAGGCTGTGCGGGACATCGGCCGGGCCGGACCGGGGAGGGGCCGGCCCGGCCGATGTCCGGGCGGGGTCACTTGCGGAGGCTCGCACCCATCTCGGAGTCGAACTGGGTCATGCCCTCGCCGTACTTCTTGATGTACTCGGAGATGCCGGTGAGGCCCTCGGTGACCTTGCCGTAGTTGTCCATGTACTCCTGCACGAAGGGCTGGAAGTCGTCCCTCGCCGACGGGGTGTTGTAGCCGTCGGCGGTGAGCGCGTCCAGGTCGGTCTTGATCTTGTTGAGCTGGGCGACAGCGATCTCGTACTCGTTCATGGTCTGCGTGGCGGCGGCGCTGGTCTTCTCGTCGTTGACGATGTAATCGGCCATGGGAATGTCTCCTGTTTCCAAGTCGGTGGTGCGGATGGGTATTTCATGGACCGTTCGTGGACCCGCGCCCTACACACGCGGGGTGCGGTCATTCGGTTCAGACCTTGATGGGGATTTCTTCCGGCGGGTTCGCCAGATCGGTGTCCTGGTTGGAGTTGACGGCACCGATGGTTTTCGTGGGAATCGAGGAGAGCGGCACCTCGGGGCCCTTGGTCTTGAATCCGTGGTCGTTCTCGACCTTCTTGCCGGCCAGCGAATTGCCCACGCCGTAGCCGAGTTTGATGCCCGCGTTCTCCAGCGTGGTCTGCGCGTCGGCGCCCTTGGCGCCCACCTCGTAGCCGACGCTGACGGCCTGGCCGACGGCGCCCTTGAGGATGCTGGTGAGGGCCTCGTAGCCGTATTCGTGGAGCTCGGTGACGGAGGTGGGGCCGCCCGCGTAGGCGTGGTAGTCGTGGATCGCGGTGTGCTGCTCGTTGAAGGAGCCGTTGGCGTCGACCTCGGCGACGGTCTTGCCGTTGGCGTCCTTCACCTGCACGGAGCCGTTGTTGTTGACCTTGACGTCGAACGTGGCCGGGTTGCCGTTGTTGTCGGTCGTGGTGACGGTGCCTTCCACGCCGTCCTTGGTGACGGTGAACGTGGTGTTCTCGCCGCCTGCGTTGTTGCTGAACGTGGTGGTGCCGTCCGGGTTCTGCGTGATGGTGACGTTGCCCGCCTGGTCGGTGGTGGTGGCGGCGCCGCCCGCGAAGGTGGTGGTGGCGCCGCCACCACCGTCGGGGGTGACGGCGGGCGCCGCGCCCTGCCCGCCGGTGACGGTGGTGTTGTTGCTGAAGGTGACCTGCGGGGGCCCGGCGGGCCCCTCCTGTCCTGCTCCGGGCTGCGCCGGCTGGGTTACGCCGGGCCCGGTGAGGCTGCCGTCCGGTCCGACGGTGACTGTGTCGTTGGGCTGGTTGCTGCCGGGCACAGACACGTCGAAGCTGCCGTCGCCGTTGGCCTTCACCTCGAACGGGCCGCCGTTGACGGTGGAGTTGCCCTTGCCGCCGACCGGGATGTCCGCGGAGGGGCCGCCGTTGTTGCCGCCGACCGTGAAGGTCTCGGGGCCCGGCGCGGGGCCGCGGTTGTAGGGGTTGTTCGGGCCGTCCAGGATGTCGGACTTCTGGCCCGGCGTACCGGCGTTCTCCACGTCGCCGGGGCTCTTGCTGACGTTGGTGTTGTTGGTGTCGACGTTGGTGTTGCCGCCGAAGAAGCCGTCGTGGTGGACGACGGGGCCGCCGCCCGGCGTGGGCACGGTGATGCCGCTGTTGCCGTCGCCGGTGACGGTGCTGATGGTGGTGTTGCCGGGGTTGTTGCCGATGGGGTTGCCCGCCGTGTCGATCGGAAGGTTGGTGTTCGGGTCGACGTGGGTGCCGGACGGCCCGAGGCTGGTGACGCCGCCGGGGGCGAAGGTGCCGGTGGCCGGTCCGTACGTGACGGAGAACTCGCCGTCGGGACCGCCCGGGTTCGGGCCGTGCACGACGGTGCTGCCGGGCTCGTGGACCGGGTCGACGCCGTGCGTGGTGATCGTGGGTCCGTTCGGGCCGTTGGACAGGGTGTTCTGGCCGCCGGTCATCTCCGGTGAGCCGAACAGGCCCAGGCCCTCCTGCTGCGGGGTGTTCACCGTCACCTGGGTGTTGGTGCCGGTGATGCCGGCGCCGCTCGGCGAGTTGTTGACCGTGGCCTGGCCGTTGTTGTCGATGGTGTGGCTGACGCCGGAGTCGTGGTGGACGGTGGTGGTGGCGGGGCCGTTGCCGTCGTTGCCGATGGTGGTCGTGAACCCGTCGCTGGTGAAGGTGGTGGTCTGTCCGTCCGACGAGATGGTCGCGCCGTTGTTGTTGGTGATCGTGCTGGGGGCCGGTGCGGGCACCGGTCCGCCGCCCGGGGCGTTCGGGGGCGGCGGCGGCACCTTCGCCTCGGCACCGTCGGGGGTCTGTGTGGTGATCGTGCCGTCGGTGCCCGAGTTGACGGTCGTGGGCGGACCGCCGGGTGCCTGGCTGTGGGTGACACTGACATCGCCGCCCGGGTTGACCGTGGTGTTGATGCCCTGGGTGCTGACGCCGTTGGCGCCGACATTGGCCTGCGCACCGCCGGCCGAGGTGTCGGTGAAGGTGGCCACGGGGTTGTTGTTGGCGTCGGTGTTGGCGGTGATGGTGACCGGGCCGTTGTTGACGGTGCCGGTGTTGTCCACGCTGAAGTTGCCGTTGTTGTCGGCGACGGTGGTGCCGTTCGCTCCGGTGGTGACGGTGCTGTTGGGGCCCGCCGGGGCGTTGTTGGTGATCGTGCCGTCGTTGTTGATGGTGCTGTTCGCGGTGTTGTTGCCGTTGACGTCCGTCTGGGCGCCGTTCGCCGTCAGGGCGGTGCTGCTGCCGCCGGAGGTGGTGACATGCGTCGGGGTGCCGCCGTCGGGCGCGTTGACGGTGACCGAGGCGGGCCCGCCCTGCGGTCCGACCGTGGTCGGGCCGTCGCCGCCCGTACTCACCGACGTACCGTTCTGGCTGACGGTCGTGACGCCGTCCGGGCTCTGGCTGACCTGGACCGGGTTGACGGTGCCCACGCTGCCGCCGGTGCCGTTCGGGCCGTGACTCGCCTGGATCGGACCATTGCTGACGGTCGTGGTGCCGTTGTTGTCGAGCGTGACCGTGGTGTTGCCCGGACCGCCCGTA
>NZ_FMDF01000149.1 GCF_900091955.1 Streptomyces sp. Ncost-T10-10d | reverse complement strand
GCCCTCGCGTGACGGCGG
The DNA here is from genome assembly GCF_900091955.1 of Streptomyces sp. Ncost-T10-10d. Taxonomy (GTDB): domain Bacteria; phylum Actinomycetota; class Actinomycetes; order Streptomycetales; family Streptomycetaceae; genus Streptomyces. The sequence continues at coordinate 95,170 of NZ_FMDF01000149.1, read as the reverse complement.
CCCCCGCCAGCCGCAGAACCAGCTGGGTCAGCCGGGTCAGCAGAACGCCGGCTTCCAGTCCGCCGGATTGTCCAACACCGGCCCGCAGGACACCTCGCGCCCGGAGCCGCAGCGTCAGGGCGGCGGCCTCGCCGGTGCCTTCGGCAACGGTGCCCGGCTCGGCGCCCGCGGCCAGGGCGACGGAACGGGCCGTACGGACTCGTCCCAGCCCGACATGTTCGGCCAGAACCGCCAGGACCGGAACCGCCAGGACCCCAGCCGCCAGGACCGCGTCGACCAGCAGGACCGGTCGAACAGCCCGAGCCCGTGGCAGTCCCGGCAGACCTCGGGCGGCCAGGGCGGCTTCCAGCAGCCCGGCGGTCCGGTCGACCCCGGTCGTCAGCTGCCCCCGGTCGGCGGTCCGCGCGCCGAGCTGCCCGGTGGCAATCCCTCCCCAAGCTCTTCGAGCAGGGGATACCCCATGCCGCAGCGTCCGCAGACCACCAGCTGGGGCGCCGAGGAGCCGTCCGCGCCGCGGCGTGCTCCGCTGGACGCCCCGCGCGGCCACGAGGAGCCCGAGTCCACCGGCCTGTTCCAGCGGCCGATGAGCCCGCCGCTCACCCCGCGGCCGCCCATGGACGACCGGCAGGGCCCCGGCTCCACCGCCGAGTTCGCCCGTCCGGACTTCTCGGCCCCGGCCCCGCAGGCTCAGTCTCCGCAGGACCCGGCGAGCACCGCGCAGTTCGCCCGCCCCGACTTCGGACAGCCGCAGCCCGCCGGGGCTCAGGACCAGGGCCTGCCGGCACCGCGTCAGCGCGGTTGGGACAACGGGGACTTCGGTGCCCCGCGTCCGCCCGCCGTGCCCGACGGCGACGCGCAGTACCGACCTGTCCTGCCGCCGCAGCCGCAGCCCGAGGCGTTGCCTCCGGCCGGGCCCGGGGACGGCCGTACGCCGCTGTACGACACCCTGGAAACGAACTGGTTCCACGGCCCGCAGCAGAGCGGCCAGCAGCCGCCCGCCGAGCCGCAGGCGCCCGCCTTCCCGCAGCAGTCGGCCCAGGAGCGCCCCGCTCCCGCCGCTCCGCGCCGCGGCGGAGGCGACACGGGCGCCACCACAAGCTCCTGGCGCCCCTCGCCGAACGACGAACTCGTACGGCAGGCGGAGCGGGCCAAGAAGCCCGCGGCAGGCGGAGTGACCACCTCCGGACTGCCTCGCCGGGTACCTCGCGCCAATCTGGTGCCGGGCACCGCCCAGCAGCAGAACCATCAGTCCGGTCCTCAGGTGTCGCGTGCACCCGATGATGTGCGCGGGCGGTTGACCAATCTCCGCCGGGGCATCCAGCAGGGACGGCAGGCCAACAACAGCCAGTCGACCGGAAGTTTTCCCCTCGGCCCCACTCACCAGCAGGAGCGTTAGTTGAGCCCGATGAGTCAGGCCGCGCAGAATCTGAACTGGTTGATCACCAACTTCGTGGACAACACCCCCGGGGTGTCGCACACGGTGGTGGTCTCCGCCGACGGACTCCTGCTGGCCATGTCCGAAGGTTTCCCGCGCGACCGCGCGGACCAGCTGGCGGCTGTCGCCTCCGGTCTGACCTCGCTGACCGCGGGCGCCTCCCGGATCTTCGAAGGCGGCGCCGTCAGCCAGACCGTGGTGGAGATGGAACGCGGGTTCCTCTTCCTGATGTCCATTTCGGACGGCTCCTCGCTGGCCGTGCTCGCCCACCCGGACGCCGACATCGGCCTGGTCGGGTACGAAATGGCCCTCCTGGTCGACCGTGCGGGCACCGTCCTCACCCCGGACCTGCGCGCCGAGCTCCAAGGCAGCCTGCTCCACTAGGCGGCCGCGGATCGATGACAGACTCGATTGCCCCAACGCCCTCATCCCCAGCCCGTTCGGCCGCTTAGAGCCCCCACCGGCCCCTTCAGACGGCAAGCCGACCCCTTGCTGTCACGCCCGGAGGATTCATGACCCCGCCACCCGCCTCACCCGATCCGTACGGCGCACTGCACCACGCGTCGTACGACGGCGAAGGCGACCAGCCGCTGGTCCGTCCGTATGCCATGACCGGCGGCCGGACCCGACCGCGCTACCAACTCGCGATCGAGGCGCTGGTCTCCACCACGGCCGACCCCGCGCACCTGGGGACGCTGCTCCCCGAGCACCAGCGGATCTGCCACCTCTGCCGTGAGGTCAAGTCGGTGGCCGAGGTCTCGGCGCTGCTGTCGATGCCGCTCGGCGTGGCCCGGATTCTTGTCGCGGACCTGGCGGAAGCCGGCATGGTGGCCATCCACCAGCCGGGCAATGGAGAGGCCGGCGGCGCGCCGGATGTGACGCTGCTCGAAAGGGTGCTCAGTGGACTTCGCAAGCTCTAGCGGCGGTGCGGCCCGCGCCACCACCTCGGCCAAGATCGTGGTGGCAGGGGGCTTCGGCGTGGGTAAGACCACGTTCGTCGGTGCCGTTTCGGAGATCAACCCGTTGCGTACGGAAGCCGTGATGACGTCCGCGTCCGCGGGCATCGACGACTTGACGCACACCGGCGGCAAGACGACGACGACCGTCGCCATGGACTTCGGCCGCATCACGCTCGACCAGGACCTGATCCTGTACCTCTTCGGTACGCCCGGACAGGACCGCTTCTGGTTCATGTGGGACGACCTGGTCCGCGGCGCCATCGGCGCCGTCGTCCTCGTCGACACCCGCCGCCTCGCCGACTGCTTCCCCGCCGTCGACTACTTCGAGAACAGCGGACTCCCCTTCGTCATCGCCCTCAACGGCTTCGACGGACACCAGCCCTACACCCCCGACGAGGTCCGCGAAGCACTCCAGATCGGACCCGACACGCCCATCATCACGACGGACGCACGACACCGTGCGGATGCCAAGAGCGGCCTCATCACGCTCGTCGAACATGCTCTGATGGCACGGCTGAAGTAGGCGCAAGTCTGTATTGATATACGGCAGTTACCGTAGCCAAACGGGGGTGGGCTGTGTCCTTTGACACGATCCGCCCCCGTGTTCATAACGTTTCGACAGAGAATTGTCCCGCGTTCAACACCCGATGCATTCAATCGGTACCGCTGTGCTCACATGAGCCCCGCCTTTTGACGGGGCTCGCTCTTTATGCCCGTTTTATCTGAGGCCTGGACCACTCGGAATGGCTGGTTCCGACTGTTTGGAACGCGGCCGGTCCCCGTGCTGGAATTCGACGAACTCCCCAGTAGTACGGCCCTGAACAAAAAACGGCACAACGTAGGTGCCGACGCCGAGAGGTTGTTGGTCGAGTGAGGCGAAGCAACGAGGGCTCCGCGGCGCAGCAGGAGCGGGGCAACTTCACCCCGCCGCCGCGCGCCGCGGCGTCGCCTGCCGATGCGCCCGGGGCAGTGGCGTCCGGTGGCAGCAGCAGTCGGCTGTCCCCGCGCAACTGGCGGGTGCCCACCCGGCTGAACGCGATCCTCCTGATCCCGGTGCTGGTCGGCCTGGTCATGGGCGGCTTCCAGGTGAAGGGGTCGATCGACACCTGGCGGGAGGCGCAGGACGCCGAGAAGACCGCGCTGATCGTGCGCGCGGCCTCCGTGTACGGTCAGGCGCTCCTCAATGAGCGTGACCTCTCCGCTCAGCCTCTGCTGTCGAACAAGCGTGACGCCGCTGTCATCGACGAGGTCCGGGCCGCCACCGACGCGGCCGCGGCCAAGTTCGACACGGCCGTGAAGGCCATGCCCAAGAAGCAGGGCCTGGAGCGGCGTCTTCAGCTGTTCCGGCTGGAGGAGCCCAAGCTCCCCGAGCTGCGCAAGGCCGCCTACGCCGAGGCCATGGACCCGGTGAAGACGGAAGAGGGCTACGTCAAGGTCCAGCACTCCCTGATGGAGTTCTGCAACGAGCTGGGGCTGGGCACCGGCAACATCACCAGCTACGGCCGTACGGTCTACGCGATCGAACTCGCCAAGGCTGCAGAATCGCTTCAGCGCTCCATCGGCATGCATCTGCTGGTGCGTCCGAGCCAGGAGAACGCCAAGTTCGACGCCCAGGTCAAGGCCTTCGGCTCGTACAACTACCTGGAGCAGATCGCGCTCGGTGAGTTCGTCTCCGGTGGTACGGAGGCCGACGCCGCCCGGCTGAGGCAGGTCATGGCCGCCAAGTCGGCCGACGGCGCGAAGAAACTGAAGAAGGCGAAGGAGCAGGCCGACGCCGCGGGTGTCCCGTTCGTCGCGCCGCCCAGCATCGACGGCTCGGTCTTCGACGGCATGGCCCAGCAGATCGGGCAGGGCAAGTCGCCCGAGAAGCTGGCCGCGAAGGGCATCACGCCCGAGACCTGGATGGCGGCTGCCACCGCCAAGTTCGACGGCTACACCACGGTCGAGGACGAGCTCGTCGACAAGGCCGTGACCGAGGCCGCGGACATCTCGTCCAGCGCCAAGAACGACGCCTTCATCAACGCCGCCGTCGTGATCGTCGCTCTGCTGGCCGCCTTCGTCGTGGCCGGGCTGATGGCCCGGCAGATGAGCCGCTCGATGCGCCGGCTGCGTACGGCCGCCTTCGGGATCGCCGAGCAGCGGCTGCCGATGCTGGTCGACCAGCTCTCCAGGACCGATCCGGGCCGGGTCGACACCCGCGTCCAGCCGATCCCGATCGACAGCCGCGACGAGATCGGTGAGGTCGCCCGCGCCTTCGACCAGGTGCACCGCGAGGCGGTCCGGCTGGCGGCCGAGCAGGCCATGCTGCGGGGCAACGTCAACGCGATCTTCACCAACCTGTCGCGTCGCAACCAGTCGCTGATCGAGGGCCAGCTGACCCTCATCACCGACCTGGAGAACAACGAGGCCGACCCGGACCAGCTGGAGAACCTCTTCCGGCTGGACCACCTGGCCACCCGTATGCGCCGCAACGGCGAGAACCTCCTCGTCCTCGCCGGCGAGGAGCCGGGCCGCCGCTGGAACCAGCCGGTCCCGCTGGTCGACGTGTTGCGGGCTGCCTCCTCCGAGGTGGAGTCGTACGAGCGCATCGAGCTCTCCGGGGTGCCGGAGACCGAGATCCACGGCCAGTCCGTCACCGACCTCGTGCACCTGCTGGCCGAGCTGCTGGAGAACGCCACCACGTTCTCCTCGCCGCAGACCAAGGTGCGGGTCACAGCGACCCGGCTGCCCGACAGCCGCGTGGTGATCGAGATCCACGACAAGGGCATCGGCCTGACCGCCGAGGACTTCGCCGACATCAACCACAAGCTGGCCAACCCGCCGACCGTGGACGCCGCGGTGTCCCAGCGGATGGGCCTGTTCGTGGTCGGCCGGCTCGCCGACCGGCACGGCATCCGGGTCCAGCTGCGCCCCTCGGGCGAACAGGCCGGAACGACCTCGCTCGTCATGCTGCCGGACGCCATCACCCACGGTGGCGGTGGCGGTGGCGAACCGGTCGCCGCGCAGGACGACTTCACCGTCTCCTCGATCATTCCGCAGCAGCAGACCTTCGAACAGCTGCCGCACCAGCCCCAGATGCGCACGGCGGCGGAGCTCGGCTTCGACGACTCGCGCTACGAGCAGCAGTCGGTGGACACCGCGCAGCTGGACCCGGTGGGCCGCTCGCTGATACGTGAGGAGCGCCGGGCCGCGCTGGAGGCACAGACGGTCGGCGAGCGCCCGCAGTTCCCGCAGGAGCAGTACGCAGCGAACCAGCCCGCCGGGAACGAGTACGCCGACAATGGGTACGCCGGGAACAGGTACGCCCAGGAGCCGCAGCAGGCCCTGCAGCAGGAGCAGTACGAACAGGCCTCGTACGAGGGCGGCTACGACCCCTACCGCGGCGACACGGGCTTCGCCGAGCAGCCCGACCACGCTCATCAGGGCGGCTATGCGGAGGCTGCCTATGCGGCCGGTGAGGTCCCGCAGCCGTCTCACGAGGAGCAGTTCGCTCCCCAGCCCCACCAGGACGGGTGGCCGAATCAGGACGCCTACCAGGGCGCGTATGAGCCGCCGGCTGAGGTCGAAGCGGAATCTGCCCCAAGCACCCCCGCCGAGCCGCAGGAACGCGTAGGCTTCGACCGTCCGGGACCCACCCCGAACCCTGGCCACGAGCTGACCGACGCCGGTCTGCCGCGCCGGGGCGGTCAGCAGCACTGGCAGCCCACCGGCCGCGGGAACAACCGGCCCACCGCCGAGCAGCAACAGCCGCAGCAGGAACTGCCACAGCGGCAGTCGCCTGCGCAGCAGAACGGGAACGGCTCCGACGACTGGCGCTCGGCGAACGACGAGCGCTGGGAGCGGGCCGAGAAGCTCCGGGAGCCGAAGGCCGGCGGGGTCACCCCGTCCGGACTTCCCCGGCGGGTGCCCAAGGCCAATCTGGTCGAGGGCACGGCGGAGCAGACCCGGCAGGACGGCCCTCAGGTCTCCCGCGCCCCCGAGGACGTCCGCGGCAGGTTGAGCAACCTGCGGCGGGGCGTACTGCGGGGACGTAACGCGGGTTCGGACGCAAGTAATACCTACAACCAGGAGCGTTAGTGTGAGCCCGATGAGCCAGGCGGCGCAGAATCTGAACTGGTTGATCACCAACTTCGTGGACAACACCCCCGGGGTGTCGCACACGGTGGTGGTCTCCGCCGACGGACTCCTGCTGGCCATGTCCGAAGGTTTCCCGCGCGACCGCGCGGACCAGCTGGCGGCTGTCGCCTCCGGTCTGACCTCGCTGACCGCGGGCGCCTCCCGGATCTTCGAAGGCGGCGCCGTGAATCAGACAGTTGTGGAGATGGAACGCGGGTTCCTCTTCATCATGTCCATCTCCGACGGATCCTCGCTGGCCGTGCTCGCCCACCCGGACGCCGACATCGGCCTGGTCGGGTACGAAATGGCCCTGCTTGTCGATCGTGCGGGCACCGTCCTCACCCCGGACCTCCGGGCCGAACTTCAGGGAAGTCTTCTTAACTAGTAGACAGACAGTGCGTTTCGCGCCACCGAGTCATAAGGTGCGGTGGCGCGGACCCACTGGGATCGGGACCGGCAAGCGGAGGAGGAATCGTGGCAACACCCCCAGGCGGACACCGGTACGACGGTGGTCAGAACGTGCCGGGTGAGCACGGGGACAATCGTTTCAACTTCCCCTCCGCACCCAGCAGACAGGGCGCACAGCAGCCGTATCAGCCCTATTCGCAGCCTCCGCAGGGCGCTCAGCCAGGTCCCGGGTGGCCTCCGCAGCGGCCGCACCGCTACGACTCGCCCCAGTCGCCCCGTATTCAGCCCGTACAGCCGCGGCAGGCCCCCGAACCGGCCGCACCGGCCGCGCACAATCCGCTGGTCCGTCCGTACGCCATGACCGGCGGCCGGACCCGACCGCGCTACCAACTCGCCATTGAGGCGTTGGTCAGTACCACGGCCGATCCGTCCCGGCTGCAAGGGCAGTTGCCCGAGCACCAGCGGATCTGCCGGCTGTGCATCGAGATCAAGTCGGTCGCCGAGATTTCGGCACTGCTCTCGATCCCGCTCGGCGTTGCCCGGATCCTCGTAGCCGACCTGGCAGAGGCCGGACTCGTCGCTATCCATCAGCCCGGCGGCGACGAGTCCGCCGGCGGCCAGCCAGATGTGACACTGCTCGAAAGGGTGCTCAGTGGACTTCGCAAGCTCTAGCGGCGGAGCAGCCCGCTCCACTACCTCCGCGAAGATCGTGGTGGCAGGGGGCTTCGGCGTGGGTAAGACCACGTTCGTCGGTGCCGTTTCGGAGATCAATCCGCTGCGCACCGAAGCCGTGATGACGTCCGCGTCCGCGGGCATCGACGATCTGACGCACACCGGGGACAAGACCACCACGACGGTGGCGATGGACTTCGGCCGCATCACGCTCGACCAGGACCTGATCCTGTACCTCTTCGGTACGCCCGGACAGGACCGCTTCTGGTTCATGTGGGACGACCTGGTCCGCGGCGCCATCGGCGCCGTCGTCCTCGTCGACACCCGCCGCCTCGCCGACTGCTTCCCCGCCGTCGACTACTTCGAGAACAGCGGACTCCCCTTCGTCATCGCCCTCAACGGCTTCGACGGACACCAGCCCTACACCCCCGACGAGGTCCGCGAAGCACTCCAGATCGGACCCGACACGCCGATTCTCACGACGGACGCACGGCACCGTGCGGATGCCAAGAGTGCGCTGATCACGCTGGTGGAGCATGCGCTGATGGCTCGGTTGCGGTAGGGGTCCGCCGGGTCGTCCGGCAGCCGTCGTGTCCTCGAACGCCGGGCAGGCTCGACTTCCGAGCCTGCCCGGCGTTCGACGACGGAGCGTGGTCGAAAGTCGCGCAATGCGTGAGGCCCCGCACTCCCGGAGGAGTGCGGGGCCTCACGCATGAGAGCGTCTGTCAGCCCTGCCAGGAGTGCGGGGCGCGGAAGCCCGGGGTGCGTTCCAGGCGGCGCCATCCGGCGGTGCTGCGGCCACGGTGGGCGGGGGTCGCTGCGGGCTGGGCAGCGGCGCGGGCGAGCAGGACCGCGGTTATGGCGGCCAGTTCCTCGGGGTCGGCAAGACCCTTCTCGACACGCAGCACGGACTCGGCGGCAGTGCTCATGGGTGGTTTCTCCGTCTTCTCGGCAGGTCTTCGCGGGCTCGGCAGGGTGGCTGCGACAGCCGCGGACTACTGCGGGGGGTTGCCGTGCTTGCGGGACGGCAGGTCGGCGTGCTTGGCGCGGAGCATGGCGAGCGAGGCGATCAGCACCTCGCGGGTCTCGGCAGGGTCGATGACGTCGTCGACCAGGCCGCGCTCGGCCGCGTAGTACGGGTGCATCAGTTCGGCCTTGTACTCCTTGACCATGCGGGTCCGCATGGCCTCCGGGTCCTCGGCGTCGGCGATCTGCCGACGGAAGATGACGTTGGCGGCACCTTCGGCGCCCATCACCGCGATCTCGTTGGTCGGCCAGGCGTAGGTCAGATCCGCACCGATGGACTGGCTGTCCATCACGATGTACGCACCGCCGTAGGCCTTGCGCAGGATCAGCGAGATCCTCGGCACAGTGGCGTTGCAGTACGCGTAGAGCAGCTTCGCACCGTGTCGAATGATTCCACCGTGCTCCTGATCCACCCCGGGGAGAAAGCCGGGTACGTCCAGAAGAGTGATGATGGGAATGTTGAATGCATCACACATCTGGACGAACCGGGCCGCCTTCTCCGACGCCTCGATGTCCAGGACACCGGCGAGGGACTGCGGCTGGTTGGCGACGATGCCGACGACCTGGCCGTCCAGACGGGCCAGGGCGCAGATGATGTTGCGGGCCCAGCGCTCGTGGATCTCCAGGTAGTCGCCGTCGTCGACGAGCTCCTCGATGACCTTGTGCATGTCGTACGGGCGGTTGCCGTCGGCCGGCACCAGGTCGAGCAGGACGTCGCCGCGCCGGTCGGCCGGGTCGTCGCTCGCCACGGTGGGCGGGTTCTCCCGGTTGTTGGACGGCAGCATCCCGATCAGGTAGCGGACCTCGGCGATGCAGGTCTCCTCGTCGTCGTACGCGAAGTGCGCGACGCCCGAGGTCTCGGCGTGCACATCGGCGCCGCCGAGGCCGTTCTGGCTGATCTCCTCACCGGTGACCGCCTTCACGACGTCCGGTCCGGTGATGAACATCTGGGAGGTCTCGCGGACCATGAACACGAAGTCGGTGAGCGCCGGGGAGTAGGCCGCGCCGCCCGCGCACGGGCCGAGCATCACGCTGATCTGCGGGATGACACCGGAGGCCCGGGTGTTGCGCTGGAAGATCCCGCCGTATCCGGCGAGCGCGCTGACGCCCTCCTGGATGCGGGCGCCCGCGCCGTCGTTCAGCGAGACCAGCGGGGCACCGGCCGAGATGGCCATGTCCATGATCTTGTGGATCTTGGTGGCATGGGCCTCGCCCAGCGCACCGCCGAAGATCCGGAAGTCGTGCGCGTAGACGAAGACCGTGCGGCCGTCGACCGTACCCCAGCCGGTGATGACACCGTCGGTGTACGGCTTCTTCTGCTCCAGGCCGAAGCCGGTCGCCCGGTGCCGGCGAAGCTGCTCGACCTCCTTGAACGAACCCGGGTCGACCAACAGCTCAATGCGCTCACGCGCCGTCAGCTTGCCCTTGGCGTGCTGCGCCTCGGTCGCCCGGTCACTCGGTCCGCGCCGGGCCTGCTCGCGCAGCGCCAGCAGTTCGGCCACACGGCCACGGGTGTCGCTCGGCTCGCCCGGGGTTTCGTCCACAACGGTCATGTACCGACCCTACGAAGCCGGGCAAGTAAATCCTGCCGTCGACTCCGTACAGTCTCCTGACCTGTTTCCTGGTGAAGCCTGACAGAAGCTTGGGGACATGCAGGCGAAGTACCAGCCCTTATGGGTCCGTCTTTGTGTGGGTCCGACAAAGGGTCACTGTGGTCTGCTGCACACTCGCATCAGCCTCGGAGTGTGGTCCGATCGGGGGTCCCGGCCCGCACGGACGGCATCCGGCCGGTCCCGCGGGGCGCCCGCGCCGGTCACCGGAGGGGGACGCACGGCGCGGTTCCGCGAGAGTACCCCGGCCCTGCGCCCCACCCCTCACTCGTCCTGAGCCCCGGCGTCTAGCGGACCTCGCACCGCAGGGTGCCCCCCTCCGTTCCCGGCTCGACCCTCAGCACCAGCCGTCGGCCGGTGGCACGTACCTCGATCCCCGGGTCCGCCGAGACGACCTTCCGTACCGGCCGCTCCCAGACCACGTCCACCGGCGCACCGGTCCGGTCGGGCCCGCTGACGCACACGGTCGTGGAATGCCGCCCCTCCCGTACGAGCACGCTCGCCGCGGCCGTGACGGAGAGCGGACCGGCCGCACCCGGCTGCCAGAAATTGGCGGCGGTCACCCCCAGCGAGCGGACAGCTACCGCCTGTGCGGCGGCGGTGTTGGCGTGCACGGTCAGCCAGTGCCGGTCCGCCGCGCGGGCGGCGACGGTTCGGCGGGAGGCGCCGGGCATCAGCAGGTAGAGGTACTCGGCGTCGACCGGGTCCGTGCCGTGGTCGAGCCAGAGGGTCTGGTAGCGGCGGGTCCGGCGCTCGGTCGAGCTGGTGGTGTTGATGTCGGACCAGGCGCCGGTGCGGTCCTCCCGCAGGGTGCGCAGGTCGGCACCGTCGGGGAAGACCCAGCCGCCGTGACCCGCGAGGTGGGCCCAGCGCGGGCCGGTGCGGTCGTCGACGGTGAGGGGGTCCGTGCCGTCCTCGCCGAGCATGCGGTTGTCGACGATCGTCTCGACGGGGACCTTGTCGGTGCTGGTGATGCCGGCGCCGAGACAGACGACCGTATCGGCGACGCAGAACCATGACTTGCGGGCGTCCAGGGTCGAGCCGAGGCCCTTGAGGTGCTGGCCCACCGCGCCGAATTCGCCGTCCGTGGCGCCGCCGACCCACTTCACCGCGGGTTTGGGCGCGCCCCATTCGCCACCCGCCCTGTCGGCGAGCCGTTTGGTGGACACGGTCGTTCCGGGCAGGCGGTAGAAGTCGACGGTCGGCCAGAACCAGTCGGTGTACTGGTCGTTCTCCTTCCCGCCCGGCCACCAGTAGAGCATTCCGGCTCCGGTGTGCCAGCCGCGCGGATTCTCGCCGTTGCCGCACTCGTAGTACGAGATCCGCTCCGAGGCCATGGAGATGCCCGCGGCCCAGTCCGGGCGGCGGTGCACGGCGCGGGCCATCTCGGCGAAGAGGTGGTGGCCCACCCGCTCGGGCGCGGTCGGCACGGCGGCGGCCTGGACCGCGTGCAGCCGGGCCAGGTCCGCGATGCCGAACTGGCGGGCGGTGAGGATCGGGCTGGTCCGGTCGCGGGCGATCCAGCCCTTGATCATGCCGTGCCACCGGTCGCGCTCGGCCGCCGATGCGCCCGCGGCGAGGAGGGCGATCGCGGCGATGATGCCCTGCCCGTGGAAGTGGTCGCCGCGCATCACCTGAAGCTCGTCGTTCTTCAGGTAACCGCGGCTGATGGAACGGCCGTTGACGCTGTCCATGACCAGGCCGTTGTAGATCAGCGGCGCATAGGCGCGCTCGACGCTGTCCAGGATGATCTGCCGGTTGGGATCGGTGACGGCCCAGGTCGATCCGGCGAGCAGGGCGAAGAGGCGGCCGAGGCCGTCGAGCATGACCTGGCCGTAGGTGCCGGAGTAGGCGACGGTGGTGTGCTGGATGAACGACCCGTCCGCGTACAGGCCGTCCCCCTCGGTGACGTAAGGGAAGACGGGTGACAGCGCGTCCCTGGCCAGTGCGGTCTTCGCGGGCGCCCTGCCGAGGACGCCGCGCAGGGCGACGGAGCGGCACAGGTCGACGCGGTTGGCGCCGGTGGAGGTGCCGCTGTAGTCGTGGAGCACGGCGTCGGGGATGAAGTGGTCGACGGCGGCGCAGGCGGCCTCGACGCGGGCCGCGCCCAGGTGCTCGTACAGGACGGACGTGATGTCCATGAGGATGCGCGGGCTGCCGATCTGCCACTCCCACCAGTTGCCGTACGGGGTGACGGAGGAGTGGTAGGCCGTCTGCGCGAGGTGGTCGTAACCGCGGATGATGTCGGCGAGCAGGGCGGCGTCGCCGGTCGATCCGGTGCCGGGCTGGGCGTACGCCTGGGTCATCGTCCACAGGCGGCCGTAGCTCTGGGTGATGCCGGACGGCGGGTTGTACGTGATGCCTGGCCACAACGAGCCGACGGCCGGGTTCATCGTGGCCCGGAACCTCCGGGCGAGCGTGCCGATTTCGGCGAGGCGGGAGGCGTACGGTTCGGCGGCCGCGTCGAAGCCGGCGCCGAGCGCGATCCCGGTCCAGCGCAGACGGAGGGTGTCGAACTCGTCGGCCTCGGCGGCTGCGGCCGTCGCGGAGCCGGGGAGGGAGACCGCCAGGGCGGTGGCGGTCGAGAGGGCGAGCAGGGTACGGCGTGACCATACGGGCGGGTTCGGCATGTACGGCTCCAGTTCGTCGGGGGGGAAGGCCATCGCATGCAGGTGCGGGACGGATGCCCACCATGGGCACCCGTCCCGCATCCTGCGCTCTCAACTACCGCAATGGAAGCGTGCGTCACCCCAGTCCGCGTGGTCGTTGCCGTTGCCGTCCCCGCCGTCGCCGACGACCAGTTCGACGTACTTGGCGCCGGTGGTGTCCGCCGTGAGCGACCAGGCGTTGTCGGCGGCCTTCAGGACCGGGGACTTCACCTTCTCGGTGCCGTCGGCCGTGACGCTGAACTGCACGCTGCCTCGCGAGGTCTGTACGTCGTCCACGCCGACCTGGGCGGTGAAGGAGGTGCACCTGCCGCCCAGGTAGTAGCGGATCTTCGCCGGGGCGTGGCTGCCGAGGCCCTTGGTGTAGGTGATGCCGCCGATCTTCAGCGGGGTGCCGTCGCCACTGCCCTGCTCTCCGTTGGAGAGGTCCCGCTCGACGGGCCCCCAGCCGTTCTCGGAGGCCGTCCAGTCGAGGTCGCTGGCCCAGCTGTCCGTGGTGGGCGGCGGTGGCAGGGTCCGCACGGAGGTCTGTGCGCCGAGCGTGCGCCGTGCGCCGCCGACCGTGTACATCGCCTCGGAACTCAGGCTGTACGTCCGGTACTTGGCGTCCACCGGCGGGGTGACCTGCCAGCTGCCGGTGACCTTGGCGCCTGCCGCGACCGAGTCGAAGGTGACGGCGCCCGCGGGCTCCGCCGTCCAGCCCTCGGGGACGGTCAGGCTCAGCGCGACACCGGTCGCCGCGGTGGCCTCGTAGTTGGTGAAACTCGCCTTGACGGTGTTGGCGGTGCCCGGCTCCAGGGTCTCGGCTGCCGGGTCGACGGTGAGCGTGCCGCAGGCGGCCTGCTCGGAGGCGGGGGCCGGGCCGAGGTCGGTCACGGTGAACACGTCGAGGACGAAGTCGGCGCCGTCGGGTGCGTCGCCGCGCTTGCGCAGTCCGGTCCAGGTGTCGCCGCAGCCCGCGGTGACGGTCTCGCTGAAGTGGCCGGTGGTGCGCTGCTGTCCGATGGGGGTGGTCCGGGTCTCGACCGAGTCGGGGTTTCCTTCTGCGGTGATCCGGTCGTAGCCGTCGACCCACTCATAGGCGCCGGCGTGGCTGGACTGGTAGTCGTACTCGACCTTGTAGCGGTGGCCGTCGGCCATCGGCACGGTCCAGGGTGCGGTGCGGTAGACGAGTCCGGTGTTCTCCTCGTGGGCCTTGAGGGACTCCTTGCCGCCGATCACGTCGTCGATCAGCTTTCCGTTCCAGCCGGCCTGGGTGTACGGGGTGTGCAGCTGGGAGATGACGGTCCGGGGGTCGGTGGAGCCGCCCGCGTCGCCCTTGAGGAAGGGGCCCCAGCCCTGGTCGACGTCCTCGAAGTCCTCGTACACGACGGTGTTCTTCCTGGTCGCCGGGGCGCTCGCGACGATCCGTACGTCATCGGCGCGGACGCTCGCCGCGCTGCCCCCGGCCGCTTCGATACGGAGCGTGGCGCGGCCGTTCGCGGGGGCGGTGAAGTTCACCTTCGCCCGCTGGAAGTACGTACCGTGCCAGTCGGACGCGGCGACATAGTCCTCGGCGGTGGAGCGGTCCACGGCGACGGACTTCCCGCCGATCGAGAGTGTCGTGTGCCGGGTCTTTCCGGGCTGGACCTCGATGAGTGCGGACGCGGTGTAGCGCTTGCCGGGCGTGAGGCCGTGGATGCTCTGCGAGAGTGCCGCCGTGCCGGTGCCGGAGAGCTCGGCGCTGTTGCGGCCCTGGCCGTCGGTGTCACGGGCAACGGTTCCGGTCTTCGACCAGGCGTCGAGGCCGCTGTCGTTGAAGCCCGGGTCGTCGACCGGCGTGCCCTCGCCCCACTTGGGGTCGGCGGCCTTCGGCGCCTGGTCCGGGTAGAGGACGTACGGCTGACCGGCCTCGGCCGTCAGCGTGATCTTCCCGTCGACGGGCTTGACCGTGCCGGCCTTGACCCGGCCGTTGTCGGTGAGCTTGTAGACGGTGTACGCGCCCTTGGACGGCACCGCCCAGCTGCTCGTGCCGCCGGACTTGCTGTAGTGGTACAGCTTCTTGCCGCCGTCCCACGGCAGCAGGTAGTCGGTGCCGCTCAGAACCTTGCGGCCGTGGTCGTAGAAGGTCCGCTTGCTGTCCTCGACGGTGCCCCGGACATCGCCGGTGAAGGTGATGTCGTTCCCGTCCCAGCGGGTGATCTTCTGCTGCTGGAGGTACTTGGCGGGCAGGTCGCGCTGCCAGATGTTGTCGTAGAAGGCGTTCCAGTCGGTCTCGTTGGTCCAGCCCTCGAACTCCTCGATGGCTGTCTGGCCGAGTACCGGATCGTTGTTCCAGACGTCCTTCTCGTCGTTGCGGATGAACCGGATGATCTTCGAGTTGAGGCCCTTGTTGGTGGCGCCGCCGTAGTCGAGGTCATTGGCCCAGTGCGACCAGAGCGAGCCGCGCTCGAATTTGTCGGCCCATTCGGTGGCGACGTTCCAGCCCTGCTTCTGCACGGACCGGAGGGTCTTGTCCGCGATCCAGCCGTGCGTGTAGTAGACGTCGATGTAGAGCAGGCTGAGGTTGGGGTCCGTCTCGTCGCGCAGCTGCTGGAAGCGCTTGGCCAGGTCACCGCTGTTGATGTCGCGGCGCTGGTCGATGTAGTAGCTCTGGCCGAGCCAGTTCCAGCCGGGCCTGGTCTTGTCGACGAGCTTCTCGTCGAAGGCCTTGGCATCCGGGTACGCCTCGGTGGCGTTGACGTGGACGCCGAAGGTGGCGCCCCACTTCTTGCCGTCCTTGAGGAGCTCGTTGAGATCCTTCAGCCCGCCGGCGCGCTTGTTGTAGTTGCCGCCGTAGTCGGGGTGGGCGGAGTCGTGGCCCTCGGAGGCGTACCCCTTGAGGAGCGCCATCTGCCCGAGGCCGTCGGTGGAGAGCGAGATCCGCTTGACGTCGTCCAGAGTGCGCAGGAAGGGGTGGGTGGCCTGGCTGGCGAAGTTGAACGGGATATGAGTGATGACCCGGTCCGGGGTGTCCTTGCTGCCGGGCGCCGTGATGCCGATCGAGCGGAACGCGACGGCTCCGTCCTGCCAGTCGACCGACTTGTCACCGTTGGCGTCGGGAGTGACGACGACCTTCGCCCAGGGGAGGTTGCCCCCGCTCTCCGGCTGCGATGCGCCGTCGCCGCGGTAGGTCCACTGCCCGGACCAGACGCCGACCCGGACGCTGCCGTCGTCGGCCTTGCGGGCCTGGTGCCAGAACCGGGCGTCGTCGCCGCCGGTGGCGCCGGAGGGCTTGTCGTACGAGGAGTTGGACTCCACGGCCGCGGCGAGCGCACCGGTGTTGACGATGGCGTACGAGGCACCGACCGGCGCCTTGTCGGCGGCGGTGTCCGCGGTGACCTTCGAGAAGACGTCGGCGGTCTTCGTCGAGTCGTTGTCCAGCCGGGTGAAGGCGGTGGCCCCGCCGGTGTCCGTGGAGCCGACAGAGACCAGGTCGTGGCCGGGTATGTCGATGGTGCCGACACGGAACGCCTCGGTGTCGCGGACGGCCGTGACCTTGAAGGTGGTGGCGCGTCCGAAGACGGAGAGCGAGGCGTCGATCTCGATGCCGGGCAGATCGGAGAAGGTCAGCGTGTAGCGGGCGGTCGAACCGGTGACCTCGGGGGCGCCCTTGAGCTTCACGGGGTGCGCGGTGCCGTTGAGGGTCACGGCGGTGACGGGCTGCGTACTGCCGAGCAGCTGTTCGCCACTGGCCCGGTCGGTGTACGCCAGGACGCGCGGGAAGTCGTCGGCGACCGCGACCGAGAGCTGCGCGGACCGGATGACGGTGGCGTCCGCGGGCACGGCCGACTCGACTGCGGCGGGTGAGGGGGCGGCGGCTGTGGCGGGGAGCGCGGTCCCCACCAGCGCCAGGACGGCGGCTGAGGCGGCGGCGACAGCGCCCGCCGAAGTGAATCTTCGCGACATGTGCTCTGAGTAGTCCCCGTGACTGGACAGCGTCAACGACGTGTGGCTTCTGGGGGCCCTCCAGTCCAACAACCGCTTTGCGTAAGTCCAAGTGGACGGTGTACGTCCGTTGGCTGACGTCTCTTCACCGACCCTTGCGGTGTCCGGGGCGCCCTGGCATTCACTCCGCCGCGTACAGCCGCCGCAGATCCACGAGGACGACCTCACCGTTGGCCTGCGCGTTCCACAGGCCGTCGGTGAACCCGGCGCCGCTGTAACAGGCCGGCCGTACGGCGGAGGTGTCGATCCCTCGTCCCGCAAGCAGTTCCGTGATGTGCCGCAGGCGCTCCAGATGCCCCTCCCCCATGACCTGGTCCCACTTGGCCTCCCCCAGGGAGAGCAGCACCCCGTTGTCCTGTCCGACGGCCCCGCGCACGACCACGTCGACTTCGTGACTGGTGCGTGCCGCCGGGTCGGCGACCGTCCCGTACGAGACGTCGATCGGCATGCCGCCGAAGGTCTCCGGGGCTGCGAAGTGCGCCACCCACTCCCGGCAGATCTGCTCGAAGTGCGGCCCGACCACCGCCGACAGGAACCGGGCACGGGAGTCTTCCCAGACCTGCTCCGCCAGTCCCCGGTCGAGCAGGGCAAGTTTGGTCCGGGCGACGACGTGATCGAACGCGATCAGTGGTTCCCCGATGCGGTACACACTCCGGTTCTTGCGGAAGGCATCCACTTCACGGCGTACGAGGCCGCAGTCCTGGAGCACCGTGAGCGGATGCGTGATGTCGCCAGCCGGTCGCCCCAGGCAGCCCGCGATCCCGCCTGCCGTAGCGTTTCCCGAGGCCAGTGCGGCAAGCACGGAGTGGTAGAGCGCCCGGTCCCGCAGGTCGGATTCGTCGGCCAGCAGGTATCGCGCCTCGCGGTACAGGGGCGAGCGTGGTGACAGGGCCGTGCGGCACACCCAGGCATCGAAGTCGTCTAGCCCGGCAGGGACATCGTCGCGTACGAACTCGCGGCGGTACGCGGGGGTGCCGCCCACCACGCTGTGCACGAGAAGCGCGAGCCGGGGATCGTCGATGCCCCAGAAGCTGGCTGCCTGCCGGAAGTCGAGCGGCTGGACGATGAGTTCGAGGCTCGCCCTGCCCCGGAGCGGCGAGGTACCGCCGAGCAGTCCACCCATGAACGAGAGCGAGCTGCCGCACAGGAGCAGCCTGGTGCGGGACTCCAGCCGCTCGGGGCGGCGCGGGCCATAGGCAACCTGAACAATGGAGGGGAGGGACGGGGTGGCGCGGGCGAGGTAGGGAAACTCGTCGATCACCACCGGTACCGGCTTCTCCCGTCCCAGCGCGAGCAGCGCATCGACGCACTGCTCCCACCGGTCGAAACGCAGCGGCCCGGCCGCCCGCGTGTACTGGCCCAGCTCCTCCCCGAACCGGCGCAGCGACTCCGCCTCCGTCGCCTCATACGCGCAGAAGTAGAAGCCACCCGCAGCCCGGGCGAGCGAGTCGAGGAGAAATGACTTTCCCTGCCGCCGCCGCCCCGACACGACGCCGAGTGTCGCCTCGGGACCAGGGTCGGCGGCGAACGCAGTGAGTTCGCTCCACTCCCAGTCCCGGTCGAACATGTCGGACGGCTTCGCGAGATTGCGACGTTTCCCAGCCATGAGGAGCAACCCTTCGCAAATTTACGGAATCGCACTTCCCGGAAGTACGTTTCCGTTAACGACTCACTCCGGCTCGGGACACGGAGCCGGTCCACGCCGCCGGACCGTCCGTCACCGCACCCACACGGCAACCGCATCCTCGTGATCGACTTACGGTATGTGCCATTGGGTCATGTTGTACTCCCGCTTCACCGGATAAAGGCCCTAAATGGGCGATTACCAGATTTCCGGCTCCTGCCATTGGACACACGTTGGACGCCGCCCTCCGGAAGAAAGGAATTCCTTTGCGGCCTGACACACCAGAGCAAGGGGGATTTCTGCCGCGGAGGGAAACTCGGTCGGATTCCCTGCAACAAAGTAGGCAACCTCCCCTCCATTACTCCCCGAAGAGCCGAGCGAAACGAAGTTCTTCTCGTCCATGAAGCTCAGAACCCCTACCTGCCGTTTCCCGTCGGCGCCAACCATGAACTCGTGATCTGGAAATCCTGACGGCAGAAGCTCACGCTCCGAACTGTGCAGAATGGCCAAGTTCTCGAACTCAGGGCCCGTAGCAAGAGCGTCGATCAGCGCATCGACGTCCTCAGGGGTTCGGATTACCAACGGTTCGTCTGCATGCTGCACGCAGTAGTACACCTGAACCCTGTTGTGCGTCACTTTCCACCCATCCCTGCGTGGCCATTTCCACAGGTCCACGAGCTGTAACCACCTTGCCCGTTCGGCCTGTGTACTGTGAGTTGCCTGTTGCCCAGCATGGTATTAAGTACTTGATCACAACTCATTGGCTGCCTGCACGGCCCGGCAGGGTTGTTGATGACGGCCTCACAGCGACCGCGTCCAGGAGTGCATCGACCGCGAGTTCACGGACAGCGCGGGCATCGAACCGACGCTGCGCCGGCTGGAGACCCGCCTGCACCTTCCCCTGACCCCGGCGAACATCGCACTGGAGGACACCGACGAGGGGGTGGAGCGGGTGGCAGCCTGGTGCGGCTTCACCTCCCCGGCCGGCCTGCGCCACCGCTTCTCCCGACTGACGGGCACCACACCACGCGCCTACCGGACCCGCGCGCGAGGCGGGCCACATCGGGGCGGCCAGTGGTGAACAGGCGCCGAACAGGACGGGATTGCCCCTTCGACCACGGGTGTGTGCAGGAACAGTGGAAATGTTCCCCGAAGCCGGCCCTCACCCGGAAGCCCTCCCCGTAGCCTGCTACCGACTGACGAGCACGCGGTGGGGGCGGTGCGCGTCCGCTGCCGCGGCTCACCGACGGACGACATCAGGGGGCAGCATGCTCAAGCTGGACGCTCCGGGGAAGTCTTTCCGATCCGTGATCTCCAACCACGACTATCCGGATACGGAAGCCGAATGGAACGGGACCGGGCCGGGGTGGAGCTGGATGTGGGTCCCTTACCCCTTCAACTCGCAGCACGTGCAGGGGCAGTTCACCCGTCGCGTCTTCAAGCGCAACCAGACGTCACGCGGTGATCTCCGGGCTTTCATCGGCGAGAACCTCGCCGAGAACGATCGACGCTGGTCCAGAGCGGCCACCGCCGCCCTTCGTGGTGTCACTGCTCAGGAGTTCGTCCTGATCTGCTCGAACGTCTGGGCATTCGCCTTGTTCGAGGTCAACTCAAGCTCGACCGCGACATCCGGTACCGCGTTCTACAACCGGTGGGTCGGAGCGGTGAACGCCGATCCGGAGGCCCCGTACATGCTGATGGCCGCGGAGAAGCCGGTCGTCATGGCAATGGGCTGACCGCGGTTTCGCCTCACCGGCCGAGCGCCTGCGGACGGCATGGAGCCGGTCCGGCAGGCGTCACCGGCGGTCGTGGAACGTCACCAGCGGACGGCGGTGAAGTCGATCGGCCGGGGCCGCAGCAGCGCCGTGCGTTCCGTCAGCGCGTGCAGCCGCCGGGACATCTCGTCGGCGTCCCGGCGCTGCCGGTCGCCGTGGCCGGGCAGCACCCACTCGAACTGCAACTGCCCCGCCGTCCGCGCCAGGGAGGCGGCCAACTCCTCGATGGAGTACCAGGTCACGCTCTCCGCGACTTCGAGATCACCGGTCGTACGCGACCAGTAGAAGCTGTCGCCGCTGAAGCAGTACCTGTCGTCCGCGAGATAGAGCACGCTGCCCCGGGTGTGGCCGGGCAGCGGATGGGCGGTGACACCCTCGCCGATCTCCACCGGGTCGAGCCCCCGGATCACCTGGTCCGCGTCCGGCGCCGCGTCGAGATCTCCTTCGTGGATCCACATCCGGGCGCCGAAGTGGTCGGCGTAACGGCGCCCGTGCGCGACGTGGTCGCGATGGGTGAGCAGCACATCGGTGACGGGCCCCGTCGTCGCCATGTACCGCTCGGCCAGTCCGGGGCTCCAGCGCGGGGTGTCGATCATCATGACCGTGCCGGACGGGCGCCGCAGGAGATAGGAATTGGCGCCGGCGGTGTGCTGGGAGTTGTGCCCGCAGACCAGTACGCCGTCGTCCACCGCCATCGGGAACGGGTCGAGCGCCGGGTCCGGCTGCCCCGACGCGGGCCGGATCGAGCGGGTGTGGCAGGCGAAGACGGCGGCGTGTAAGCGCCGGTTCTCCGCCTCGTCGCTCGGTTGCCGCAGGATCCGTGACGCCCCTTCCTCCTCTCCGATCAGCTCGGGCGCGAACTGTCGGGCCACGTCGCAATTGGTGCAGCGGTCGTCCACGTACCAGTCGGCCATGGCAGGGCTCCTTCCACTTCCACGGGATACGACTCCGTCGAGGGTCGCCGTTCCAGGGATAGCCCACCAGGCCCCTCACGCGAAACAGGGCGGCACGCCGGGAGCGGGGTCCGGCCGCGCACCTCGAACTCGCACCACACCACCTTGCCGGGGTTCCGCTCCCCCACCCCCCACTTGTCGGCGAGCGCCGCCACCAGCAGCAGCCCCCGTCCGCCCTCCGCATCGGGCACCGCGCCCTCGTCGGCGAGGCGCACCTCCCCGTCACCACTGTCGTGGACCTCGACGCGCAGGACGCCGTCGGCCTGCTCCAGGTAGAGGTGCGTACGGAATCCGCGACCGGGCGGGACGCCGTGCAGGAGGGCATTGGTGACGAGTTCGCTCACGCAGAGCAACACGTCGTCGGCACGGGAATCGCACGCCCAGTCGACGAGGGCCTGGCGCACGAACTGTCGTACGAGCGGCACGGACCGGCGTTCCCTGCGGTGGAACGCCTCGCGGAAGTGAGGGAGTTGAGTTGGTTCGTTCACGCAGCCAACGTCACACAAAGTCACTACCGTTGATCAGCGCGTCGGGTCGTACAACGCACTTGTACGGGGCCTGACGGGTCATCCGGGTTTCGCGACGGGGAGAGGCACTTCATGCACTCGGCGAAGAAGAACAAGCGGATCACGTCCTGGCACCTGATCGGCGCCCAGCTGGCGACGTTCCGCAAGGCGGCCCGGATGACGCAGGCGGCGCTGGCCGATCAGTTCTGCGTGGGCGAGGACACGATCGCGTCGATCGAGCAGGGGCGCAGGCCGCTGCAGGCCGATTTCGCAGCGCAGCTCGACGAACTGCTGGGCACGAAAGGGGTGTTGCAGGTCGCGGTGTCGAAGGTGCCGCAGAAGGAGCGGTTCCCGGCGTTCGTGCAGGATTTCGTGGAGTACGAGCAGGAGGTGCTGACGCTGCTGTCGTACGAGAACCAGGTCGTCCCGGGACAGTTGCAGACCAAGGAGTACGCGCGTGCGGTCTTCGTCTCTCTCTATCCACCGCTGGAGGAAGAGGAGATCGAAGAACGGGTCGCGGCGCGACTCGACCGCCAGAAGGTCTTCGATCGCAAGCCGAGACCGATGGCCAACTTCCTGCTGGAGGAGAGCATCTTGCACCGGCCTATCGGGGGGCGTCATGTTCTCCGCGAGCAGCTCCGACACCTGAGACGTTGCGCTGAACTCCCTTTTCTGGGGCTGCAGATCATGCCGAGCAACCGCGAGACGCACGCCGCACTGGACGGTCCGATGGTGCTGTTGGAGACCCCCGATCACGATCAGCTGGCCTACATCGAGGGGCAACGCATCAGCTTCCTGATCGACGATCTCGACGAGGTCAGTGTTCTCCAGCAGAAATATGGGATGCTGCGTTCGCAGGCGCTCTCTCCTGAACGAAGCATGCGCCTTTTGGACGAACTGCTTGGAGAGTCATGACCCGCGCAGCACACCCGGCCCCCAGCTCGACCGCTCTCGCCTGGTTCAAGTCCAGCTACAGCAGCAGCCAGGGCGGCGACTGCGTCGAAGTCGCCCACGACTGGCGCAAGTCCAGCTACAGCGCCAGCGAGGGCGGCAACTGCGTAGAAGTCTCCACGCACACCACCGCCGTACACATCCGCGACTCCAAGGTCACCGACGGCCCCGTCCTCACGGTCCCGCCCGCCGCCTGGGCCGCCTTCCTCGGCCTCGGCTTCACAGCCTGAGGGTCGACACCACCGGGATTTCGGCCCCCGCGTACGCCGGACCGTTGGGCCTGAACGTCGGCTCGGCGACCTTCGACGGGTCGCAACTTCCGGTTGTCGTGTCATCGCGAGCCCGTTGATCTCCGGTACGACCGCACCGATCACCGCGTCCAGCACCGCTTCCGCGCGCTCCGCAGGCCCGCCCGCCCGAATGCGCCCATCCTGGCCATCCCGGTCGGCGGCGGCCTGCACCAGCAAGGAAAAGTCTATGCCGACCTGCACCGACGGGCATCGGCACCACGATCGCCCGTCGAAGCCCGGTCGGGTCTACGAGGTCCGGCTGATCCGTTGAGGTTGCCGCGCCTCCTCCGTGCTCGCCGGCAGTGCTCGCCGGCCGGACGCACGCTCCCGGACGACGTCGGCAGACTCGGCGGCAGACTTCCCGGAACAGGCCGCAAACCGACAGATTTCGGTCATGCGGTCGACGGTTGCCCCGTCAGAGGGTTCACCCCGTGTCCCACGGCTTGTGTGCCGCGGCCCGCGGCTATGGTCTGCCCTTCGACTACAGGGAGTGCGTCATGCGCAAGTTTTGGCTGTCTGTGGCTGCGGTTGCTGCCACTGCCGGGCTACTCACGGCGTGTTCGGGTGCGAAGGACTCCGCCGACTCCGCGAAAGAGGGCGCCCCGACACCGGGGACAGGGAGAGCCTGGAGCGAGGAGGCCTCGGCGGCGAACCCGTCGAGGGACGTCAGCATCGTGAAGTCAGGGTTCGAGGGCCATCGGGCCCGGGGGCATCGCGCATACGTCGTGCACTACACGATCAGGAACGGCGGGATCGGGGCGGCGAGTTACTTCGCGCAGTTCGAGTTCCTGGACGAGGACGGGGATGTTCTCGGGAACACCAGGGTGACAGCCGACAGGCTGGGCCCCGGGAAGACGAAGACGGGGAGCTCGGCGCCACGGGACGCGGAGATCGAAGACGGCACGGTCCAGGACATTGCGTCCGTGCGCGTCACGCACGTCGAGCGCACGTGACGCGCAAAGCGTCGAGTTGTGAAGACTTCCCATTTTTGAGAGCGCTCTCAACCGCAAGTCTTGACGCCCAACCCGGTCATCACGAGAGTGGTGCGCACCGCGGACGCACCCGCCCCGTTCCCGCACGCCGTCCCGTCCGTGGCCCCCCACACACCTCGGGAGTCCTCTCGTGATTTCGCGCAGACTGTTCCTGACGGGCGGCGCCGCCGCCTCCGCGACCGCACTCACCTACCCCGTCTGGGGCAGCGCCCTGAGCCCGCACGCCTCCGCCGCCCCCGCGACCTGCGAACTCGCCCTGGTGAACAGCTCGTTGCCCGGCCGGGTCAACGCCTACGTCACCGGCCATGAGCAGGGCACCGATCGCTGGGTGCTGCTGCGGGCCGACGGCAGCGCCTATCGCCCCGACTCCCCCGCCGCGCCGCAGACCCCGCTGCCGGTCGACTGCGCCATCCCGCTGAACGGGGCGGGCGGCGCACCGGTCGTGCTGACGCTGCCTCAGATGTACGGTGCCCGTGTCTACTTCGTGCGCGACGACACCCTGACCTTCTATCTCAACCCCGGCCCCGCCCTGGTCGAGCCGGCGTTCGCGACGTCCACGGACGCCAACTACGGGCGGACCTGGTCGTTCTGCGAGTTCACCTTCAACCCTCAGCAGCTGTACGCCAACATCAGCTACGTCGACCTGGTCACCGCGCTGCCGATCGGCCTGACCCTGGAGGGCGACACCACGCACACCGTGGCGCCGCTCCCGGACGGTGCGGTGCAGCGGATCGCCGACGGCCTCACCGCCCAGGCCGCCGCCGACGGCCGGCCGTGGGACAAGCTGGTGATCCGCGGTGCGGACGGCGGCGTGCTGCGCGTGATCTCGCCGCAGAATCTGATGGCACCGTTCTTCGACCGTCCGGACCAGATGCCGCTGCGCGACGTGTTCACGTCCTACATCGACCAGGTCTGGGAGAAGTACCGCTCCACCGATCTGCGGATCGATCTCCAGGGCGGTCGCGGTGTCCGCACCGGCCGGGTCAGCGGCGACGTCCTCACCTTCGACGGCGGACACACCTTCACCAAGCCGGTCTCCAAGGACGTCTTCACCTGCAACCACGGCCCGTTCGCCAACAACCCGGCGGACCCCGACGACAAGAAGGCGCTGCTGGCCCGGCTCGCGGCCGGCTTCAACCGCTCCCTGATGCTCACCCACCCCGACCAGCCGAACGGCACCTCGTCGGCCGACTACTACCAGGGCGCGGCGACCAACCACTGGTCACGGGTGGTGCACGCCAACACCCCGATCGGCTATGCCTTCCCGTACGACGACGTACGCCCCGACGGCCGACCGGACGTCTCGGGCGCCGCGAACGACGGCAACCCGCGCCGCTTCACGGTGAGCGTGGGGGCCTGAGCTCGGGGCTTCGAGGACCCCGATGGCGCGTGGCCCGTCGCCCCGGGAACTTCGCCGAATGCAGTGATTTCGGCGCCGGGGTCTCCGGCTCGGAAGAAGCCGCTGCAGGCCTTTTCCACAGCGCGCCGTCGGGCTCGGCCACGCTCACCGGGGCGGCCACCGCCACCCGTTGTCCCATCACATCGATCCTGACCTCACACCACCACCCCGGCCCGTAAGCTGCATGTCATGCGCGCAGTCATCACTGTCCAGGGTGAAGGCCGGTCCCACACCCACGCGTTACGGAACTGGCTGAGTGAGGAGCCGCGTTTGCGCGGCCGGATTCGCGTCGGTGACGGGGGCGACCTGCCTGCCGGGGCCATGGGTCTCGGAGCCGACGCACTGATCGCGCTGCTGGCCCCCGGCGGGGTGGCCGCGGTGTTCGCCGGGGCCGTCGTCGCCTGGGCGCAGACCCGGCGCGGCAGCCAGACCATCACCATCACCCGGCCCGACGGCACGGAGATCACGATTTCGTCGGACCATGTACGCGGGCTGGACGCCCAGCAGACGGCGACGCTGGCCAGGCAACTGGCCGCCGACGTGGTCCGGGTGTCCACCGAACCCGGCAGCGACGTACCGCGCACCCCGTGACCGTCGGATCGGGCGAGACCCGGCCCGGTCCGGGTCTCGCCTCGCCCGGTACGCACGCGATCCTGATCGGTACCGGCCGCCATGTGCCCGGTTCGACCCTCCGGGAAATCCCGTCCGTCGACACGACGCTCGACGACCTCCAGCGCGTGCTGCAAGCCGTCTGCGGGATACCTGCAGAACGCGTCCACCGCGTCCCTGCCGACGCCGGCCCCACGGACGTCATCGCCGCCGTCGAGCACGTCGTGGCCGAGGCGACCGGCCCGGTCCTGTTCCACTACGTGGGCCACGGACTGCTCGGACCGGGCAACGAGCTGTACTTGGCCACCCGAACGAGCCGATCCGCGGAAGAGATCGCGGGCACGGTGTCCTACCACATCATCAAGGGCCTGCTCGGCCAGGCCGTCGACGGCAGCGCCGTCATCCTCGACTGCTGTTTCTCGGGGCGGGCGGCCATGCCCGGCAGCGGCCGTGGAGTCAACCCGTTCGCCGCCGTGCGGCCCCGTGGCGGCTTCCTGCTCAGCTCCGCCTCGTACTACGACCTTTCGTACGCGCCCGCAGGGGAGCGACACACGCTGTTCACAGGGCGGCTGCTCGACCTGCTGGAGAGCGGCGACCCGTCCGGCCCGCCGCTGCTCACCCTCGACCAGGTCCACGCCGCTCTCGACCGGGCGTTGAGGGACGGCCCCGCCCGCCCGTACCGCCAGAGCGAGGGAACGCTCGGCGACCTGGTTCTCGCGCGCAATCCCGCCTATCGCGACGCCCCCGGACCGGAAGACGCCCCACCGGCCGATGTGCCCTGCCCGTATCCGGGCATGGAGTCCTTCCGCGCGGAGGACAGCGGCTACTTCCACGGCCGTGACGCACTCACCGAAAGCCTGCTGGCCGCAGTGAAAACATCCGTACCGGGTCCGCTGGTCCTGGTCGGCGCGTCCGGTGTCGGCAAGTCGTCGTTGTTGCGCGCCGGGCTCATCGCCCGGCTGGAGAACGACGAGGAGGCGTGGCCCGTATTTCTGCTGCCCGCGCCCGGGCCACGCCCCATGGGTCAACTGGCCGAACTGTGGGCCGGGTACACCGATCGGCCCCTGGCGGAGGTGCGCGCCGCGCTCGGCGAAGGTCGCCTGGCGCCACCCCTTCCCGGGCACCGGCCCTGTCGGCTGCTGGTCGTCGACCAGTTCGAGGAAGTCTTCACCCGTTGCCAGGACGCCGAAGAGCGCGCCCGCTTCATCTCCGTCCTCACCCAGCAGGAGCCGGGCGGGCCGCGCATCGTGGTGAGCCTGCGCGCCGACCACTACGGCAGTTGCCTCGACCATCCCGGACTCGTCCGCGCCCTCGCCGTCAATCAGCTGGCCGTACCACCGATGACCACGGCCGATCTGCGCACCGCGGTCGAGCACCCGGCACGGGCCGCCGGACTGACTCTTCAGGCCGGTCTCACCGACAGGCTGCTGCACGACCTGCGCCAGGGCGGACGGGCCGGCCTGCCCTTCCTGGCGCACGCGCTGCGCGAGACCTGGCTGCGCCGCAGCGGCGCGGTGCTGACCCTCGCCGGTTACCAAGCCACCGGCGGGATCTGGCAGGCCGTCACCACCACAACCGAGAAGCTGTACCAGGAACTGGACGATTCCGGTCGCGCGGCGCTGCGCGAACTGCTGCTGCGCATGGTGCACGTCACTGCCGACGGCTCAGACGCCGTGCGCCGCCGCATCCCCACCAGCACGCTGCTGCCCAGCCGCCACGACGCCGCCCTCGTCGACCGGTTGGTCGCCGCACGGCTCGTCACCATCAATCAGGACAGTGCCCAGATTTCCCACGAGGCACTGCTGCACGCCTGGCCGCGGCTGCGCCGCTGGATCGACGAGGACCGGGCGGAACTGAGACTGCGCCAGCAGATCTCCGACGACGCCGACGCCTGGCTGGCAGCCGGCCGCGACAAGGCGTTCCTCTATCGGGGTACCCGTCTGCAGAGCGCGTCGGAACTGCTGGAGCAGGATCGACTGCCGCGCGACCCGGTCGGGGACTTCCTGGCGAAGAGCAGGGCGGCCGAGGGTGCGGAACGCGCCCTTGAGGCACGGCGCATCCGGCGGCTGAAACAGGCGCTGGGCGCCGTCGCACTTGTCCTGTGCCTGGCCGTGACCGCTGCGGTGATCGCCGTCCAGCAGCGCGGCACCGCCGACGCGCAGCGGCGCCTCGCCACTTACCGGGCGCTGCGTGCGGAGGCGGAGAACCTCGGCGCCACGCAGCCGCAGACCGCACTGCGCCTCGGCGTCGCCGCGTACCGCCTCCAGCCCTCGGCGGAAGCTCGCTCCGCACTCTTCGACACCCTCGCGCAGAGCCATTTCGCGGGGCGCACGCGCTTGACCGGCCGGCCGTTCCACACGACCGTGCTCAGCGCGGACGGCGGGACGCTCGCCGTCGATGACCTGGATGACCGACGACGTGTGCTGCTGTGGGACGTCCGTGTCCCGGGCGAGCAGCGGCGGCTGGCGGCCTTCACCGCGTGCCAGGACGAGCTGTCGGGCGTTTCGTTCAGCCCTGATGGCGCCACTCTGGCCGTGAGTTGCGAGGACGGCACCATCGGCCTGTGGAAGGTGCGAGGGCCCACGCCGCCGGACCGGATCGTCACACTCCGCGTGACCGCGCTGCCCGGGAAGGCAGAGACGGTACGGTTCAGCCCCGACGGCAGGACGCTCGGTGCGGTGGGGTGGTGGAAGAGCAATGCGAGCTTCGGAGCCCTGGTCCTGTGGGACATGAGGAACAGCACACAGCCCCGGCGACTCGGCATCCGCCGCGGTGTCTACGACAGCGAGCAATTGGAGTTCAGCGCCGACGGCCGGACACTGGCCACAGCCAACGGCACGGTCATGGCGTCCGAGGATCCACCCGACAAGGACTCGATCACCCACAGGGGCGGGGCGACGCTCTGGGACATCACCGATCGGGCACACCCGAAGAGCCTGACCCGGTTCGAAGGGGTCGAAGAGACTCTCGCGTTCAGCCCCGACGGCCGTCGGCTGGTCACGACGGACGGCGGCACCATCCAGATGTGGAACATCTCGACACCCGCCAAGCCCCGCAGGGAACGCAGTTGGAACGGCCACAAGACATATGTCACCGCCTTCGCCTTCCGTGCGGACGGCAAGATCCTGGCGACCGGCAGCATGGACGAGACCGTCGTCCTGTGGAACGTCACGGACCCGGTGAATCCCTCGAAGGCGCTGACACTGAGCCAGCACGACCGGACCGTGGAGTCGGTGGCGTTCAGTACGGACGGCCGACAACTGGTCAGCGCGGCGGCCGACGAGGTCATCCGCTGGAAGGCGACCGTGCGCGGGCCCCGAGCCGTCGAGGCGCTGGGCCAGGAAGGCAGTGTCAGTGGACTCGACATCAGCCCCGACGGAAAGCTGCTCGCCACCGGCGGAAACAGGGAAACCGTCGACCTGTGGGACTTCACCCACCCGCTCAGGCCGAAACGCCTCGCTTCACTGACAGGCCACACGAAGGGCATCGAGGCCGTGGCCTTCAGCCCCGACGGAAGGGCGCTGGTCAGCGGTGACACCGCCGGCGCCCTTCTGTTCTGGGACCTCACCGATCCCGCCCGGCCACGCCGGACCGCCACCGTCCGGCGCCCGCATCAGATCTTCTCGCTGGCGTTCTCCCCCCGTGGCACGACCGTAGTCGCCATCGACGGCATCTTCCTCACGGGCTCGGCCACGCTGTGGAACGTCGAGGATCTTGACCGCCCCCGTGCACAGGGGGCCTTCTCCAACGCCGGCCTCACGTACGCGCCACGGTTCAGCCCCGACGGCAGACTGCTCGCCCTTCCGACCCAATTGAATGCCACTCTTTGGGACTTGAACCCTGCCACGAAGCCGGTCGAGCTGCCGTCCGGCAACCCTTCGTCCGCCTTCGCTCCGGACGGGACAACACTGGCGACCGGGGACATCGACAAGCCGGTGCTGCTGTGGGACATCAGCGACCCACGGCACCCCCGAAAAATCGCCGACGTCACCGAGCCGGAAGACGGCGACTTCAGGTCGTTCGCCTTCCACCCGCAGGGGAATCTGCTCGCCGGAGCCGGCGAGGACGGAGACATCGTGCTGTGGGCCGTCGGCGAACGGAGTCGGCCTCATCGAGCCGCGACCCTGACCGAACTCACGGACAGCGTGGAAATCGTCCGGTTCACCCCCGACGGACGTTACCTGCTCGGCGCCGACGGCCGGAACGTCCTTCTGTGGGACCTGGACGACTTCCCCGACATCAGCGCCGACACCATCGAGCAGGCCTGCGCCGTCGCCGGAGGCGGTCTCACCCGGGAGGAGTGGGACCGGTACGTGCCGGGACTGCCCTACCGGCAGACCTGCCCGTCCCCCTAGGGCTTTGTGGGACCGTAGGGCTGCAACGGGGTGGGGCGCCAGCAGTTGGGGCGTGCCGCGACCCGGGTGGCGGCGAGGAGGTACCGGAGCTGGTCCAGGGCCTGCCCGCTGCGCCATCACGTGCGGGTGCCCCCGTTCCGGCGAACGGGGGCACTTGTGCGGGTGAATACAGCGCGCGGTCAGCAGCCGCCGCAGTTGTAGTACGTCACGTCCCAGTGGTTGCCCTCGTCCGCGTAGACGTTGCCGGAACCCGACTGGTACTGGGGTGCACCGTCGCCGCGCAGTCCTATGTAGGCGAAGACGCCGTGGACGTAGTTCGTGAGACAGGTGGACTTGCCGAAGTCGAGCTTGTAGCCGTTCCAGTGCGAGTACGTACCGCTGGCGTGGCCCGTCTCGGTACCGCCGGTGATGTTCAGCGCGCAGCCCGTGGCGCTCTTGAGGGTCTGGGCGCCCTGGGCGGTGGCCAGGTTGAGCTGGTCGAACGAGGTGCACGTGGCCACGTTGCGGTTGGAGCAGCCGCCGGAGGACGACCAGGTGATTCCGGAGGAGCTGAACCGGGCGGTGGCCTGTGCGTGGGTGAGCTTCGTGACGGCGTGGGCCTGGGTGGCACCGCTGCCGAGAACGCCGACGCCGGGCGCGAAGAGGACGCCGAGGACGAGGGCGAGGGCGGTCAGGACGGGGCGCAGTGTCATACGGGACACCATGGGGGGATTCCTCCTGCTCATGACAAAAAACGGGGCAGGGAGATAGTGCCCGAGTTCTACGCGCGTCCGCCAGAGGGCGAAGGGTGCGGATGGCGGCGGGCGAGTCACCTCTCACAACAATCCGCACCCTTGATGTTGAACTTTGAACTAGATAGCGCTAGAGTCAATCTCGTTGAAGGTTAAACAACGACTTCGACCGCCACTCGATCACGTCCCCCGAGGAGGAGCCATGGCTCTGTTCAACCGCAAGAACAACAACGCCCCGTCCGCCACCGCGGTCGCCACCGCCCCCGCCGTGGACCCGGCTCTGGCCGCCCTCACCGGTGACTACACGATCGACCCGGCGCACAGCAGCATCGGATTCACCGTGCGTCACGCCATGGTCACCAACGTGCGTGGCTCCTTCGGCGAGCACGAGGGCAGCCTGAAGCTCGACGGTCACAACCCCGCGAACTCCGCCGCCTCGATCGACGTCAAGATCGCCAGCGTCGACACCGGCATCGCCGACCGTGACGGCCACCTGGTCAGCGGCGACTTCTTCGACGCCGAGAAGTTCCCCCTCATGACCTTCCGCTCCACACACGCCGAGCAGCTCGGCGGCGACAAGTACCGCATCACCGGCGACCTCACCATCAAGGACGTCACGCGCCCCCTCGCCATCGACCTGGAGTTCAACGGCTCCGCCACCGACGTCTACGGCAACGAGCGCGTCGGCTTCGAGGGCAGCGCGGACATCCTGCGCTCCGACTGGGGCCTGACCTGGAACGCGGCGCTGGAGACCGGCGGCGTCATGGTCAGCGACAAGGTCAAGCTCAACTTCGACATCTCCGCGATCAAGGCCGCAGCAGCGCAGGCCTGACGCCTCCCGCCGCCTCACGCCCGAACCCGAGCGCGCCCGCCTTCCCCCTCCCCCGCCCGGGGCCGGAAGGCGGGCGCTCGTCGTCGGGCAGGACCGCGCACTGCCGATGTCCGACCGGACCACTCCCTTCGCACGGCCCCTGCGGACCGGCCGGTCACAACCCGTGTCGTCGCTCCCCGAGCACCCGCTCGCAGACTTCGCGCTCCGCCGCCGAGAAGGCCGTACGGCGACGGGCGGCGACCGCCCGGCGGGTCTCTTCGGCGATCAGGTCCGCGTTGATCGCCGCGGCGGCCCGCACCCCGGCGTCGGCGGAGCCGATGACCTGCCCCTTCGGGTCCGCGACATTGCCGCCCACCCAGACACCGGGGACCTCTGTGGCACCGGTCGGATCGGCGGCGATGTACGTGCCGATCACCTGAGCGGCTGCGGTCGAGGCCCTTGCCTCGCAGGTGGCCGAGGGACTCGCGCCCGGCATCCGCGCCATGATGGCCGGGTTCGGCGTACGCGTCGGCGCGCGCCGTCTCGCAGATGCGGCGGCCTGCCTGGACCTGATCGGCCTGACCGATTGCGCGGAGACACTGAATCAGCAGGCCCGGATCCTGGCCGGCCTGCAACACCCGCTCGTCACCGGGGACGACCGGACCCTGGAGACGAAACTACGTCAACTGGCACCGACGTACGAGCGGTTGCGAACAGAACTCTCCACGGCCGTCGGACCCTGAACCCGCGCCCCGTCCTCACTGTTCCGCCCACCGCCCGGCCGGCGTTCCTCGACGGCGCGGTCTCGGCCCGGTCCGGGCACGCGTGGGTCAGGCAGTCAGGCCGGCGTCCGCTTCTCGGTGCATGCCCATGCACAGCGCCCAGATGACGAGGATGTTGACCACGATCACCACCAGGGCCCACAAGGGGTAGAACGGCAGCCACAGGAAGTTGGCGATTGCGCCCAGGCCGGCCACGGCGACACCGAAGAAGCGTGCCCACAGGGCTCCGGTGAATACGGCGCAGCCGGCGAGGAGGAGGGCGATGCCCAGGATGAGGTGGACCCAGCCCCAGCCCGTCAGGCTGAACTCGAACACGTAGTGCCGCGTCACGACGAACAGGCGGTCCTTCGTGATGGCCGCGATCCCCTCGAAGATCGCCATCGCTCCGCCGAGGATCATCAGGACTGCCGCCAGGAGTGTCGTACCGGATGTGGGCGCGTGCGTGGGGCTCGGCCTCGTGCGACTCGGTCCGGGTCCGGTGGTGTCACTGGCCATTTCGATCTCCTTGGGTGACGTAGCCGTGATCCCCCGCTTCAGCGTGTCACGACGGCTCTCCGTCGGCACTCCGGGCGACGCATGCTTCAGTCGCCCTCCGTCCCCGATTCGCCGACCGTCTGCTCCGACCAGATCACCTTGCCCGTCTCGGTGTAGCGGGTGCCCCAGCGTTCCGCGAACTGGGCGACGAGGAACAGTCCCCGGCCGCCCTCGTCCGTCGTCGCCGCGTAGCGCAGATGCGGTGAGGTGTTGCTGGTGTCGGACACCTCGCAGATCAGGCTGCGGTCGTACAGCAGGCGGACCTCGATCGGTCCTGTGCCGTAGCGCACCGCGTTGGTGACCAGTTCGCTCAGGATCAGCTCGGTGGTGAACGCCTCCTCGTCCAGGCCACGCTCGCTGAGCCACTGGGCGACGTTCTTGCGGACCCCGGCGACGGCCGCCGGATCGGTGGCCACGGCCCATTGCGCGACCTGGTTCGGATCGAGCGTGCGGGTGCAGGCCACAAGAATGGCGACATCGTCGGTCGGCGGCCCGGACAGCATCGCGTCGAGCACGTCGTCACAGGTCTCCTCCGGTGTCCGGTCGCGACCGGCGAGAGTGGCGCGCAGCAGCTCCAGGCCGGCGTCGATGTCCCGGTCACGGCTCTCCAGGAGACCGTCCGTGTAGAGGACCAGACGGCTCCCTTCGGGTACATGGAACTCGGCCGCCTCGAACGGCATGCCACCGATGCCGAGGGGCAGGCCGGCCGGAACCTCGGGAACTTCGACGCTGCCGTCCGGGAGGACCAGCACGGGCCCGGGGTGGCCTGCCCGGGCCACCGAGCAGTTGCCGGAGACCGCGTCGTAGATCGCGTACAGGCAGCCGGCTCCGGCGATCTCGGCGCCGCCGCCCGCCGCCTCGTCCTGGTCGATCCGGCTGACCAGTTCGTCGAGATGTCCGAGAAGTTCGTCGGGCGCGAGGTCCAGCGCGGAGAAGTTGTGGATGCTGGTGCGCAGCCGCCCCATGGTGGCGGCTGCGTGCAGCCCGTGTCCGACCACATCACCGACAACCAGTGCGAACCGGGCGCCGGACAGCGGGATCACGTCGAACCAGTCGCCGCCCACCTCGGCCCGCGCCGGCAGATAGCGGTGGGCCACGTCGAGGGCGTTCTGCTCGGGCAGGTCGCGGGGCAGCAGGCTGCGTTGCAACGTCACGGCCATTTCGTGCTCGCGTGTGTACCTGCGGGCGTTGTCCACGCTGACGGCCGCCCGGGCCACCAGTTCCTCGGCGAAGGACTGGTCGTCCTCGTCGAACGGGTCGGGAGTGCCCGCGCGCCAGAAGTTGACCAGACCCAGGATGACGCCGCGTGCGTGCAGCGGTACGGAGAGCACCGAGTGGAATCCGTAGTCCAGGATCTTCGAGGCCCGCTCGGGGTCCCAGTACCGCCATCCCAGCTGTGTGATCACCTCCGGCCCCAGCCCGGCCTCGTCGATGTTCACGCGCATGGCCCGGGTCCTTGAGGGAACGAATCCGACCAGTCGGCCGATCGAGTACAGGGGCTGGTCCGCGTCCGTGGCGGCGATGGCGGTACGGCGCATGTCCAGCGGGGCGCTGTCCGGCGTGGTCGGTTCATCCCCGGGAAGCGCGAGATCGGCGAGGTCGACGCTCGTGACGTCGGCGAATCCGGGGGACGCCACGTCGGCCAGTTCCTGGGCCGTCCTGCCCACGTCAAGGGTGGTGCCGATCCGGGCACCGGCCTCGTAGAGGAGCAGCAGGCGTTCGTGGATCAGCTCGGCTCGCCCGGTGACCTTGCGGAGTTCGGTGGTGTCGCGCAGGGTCGCCACGGTGCCGGGTGGCCCGCCGTGCTCGCCCGTCGGCCGGAGGTTGACGGCCAGCAGGCGGCTGCCGACGCGCAGCACCTCGTCGGTGACGGTCCGGCCGGAGGCGAGCAGCTCCGCGGTATCGGGGGCCAGCCCGAGGTCCGCCACCGCGCGGCCCTCGGCGTCCGGAGGAAGGGCGAGCAGCCTGCGGGCCTCGTCGTTGGCCATCGTCAGCCGGTGGTCGGCCCCGACGATGAGGACGGCCTCGCGGACCGCGTGCAGCACCGCGTCGTGGTGCTCGTACATCCGGGTCATCTCTGCCGGTCCGAGCCCGTGTGTCTGGCGGCGCAGCCGTCTGCTCACGAGGGCCGCGCCGCCTGTGGTGACTGCGGCGGCGGACACCGCGACGGCGATACCGAGCGGGATGGACCGGTTGGCCACACTGTTGACCGACTGGTCGGTGAGGCTGACGGACACCAGCCCGGCTACCGAGCCGTCGGGCCGGTTGACGGGCACCAGTGAGTTGACGGAGGGCCCCAGGCTGCCGGAGAAGGTCCGGGTGAAGCTCTTGCCGGCCAGCGCCTCCTTGTACGGACCGACGATGTGCTTGCCGATCAGCGCGGGGTCGGAGTGCGTATAGCGAATGCCCTGGGGGCTGGCAACGACGACGACGTCGACATGTGTCTGCCGGCGGATCTGCTCCGCGCGCGGCTGCAGGATGGCGGTGGGGTTCTTGCTGTCCAGCGCTGCCACGATCCCCGGCGAGTGGGCCAACGTCTCGGCCACGCTCAGTGTACGCAGCCGGGCCTCCTGCAGGCTGTCGCTGCGGCCCTGCAGTACCAGCGCGACCGCGGCGCCTGCGATGAGCAGGAGTACCAGCCCGAGCACGAAGCAGAAGACCTGGCCGGCCACGGTACGCAGGGTGAACAGGGACAGCAGTTCGCGGCCCGGGGAGCGGTGGGTCATGTCCCGATCGGGCGGCGCGGGGGTGGCTTGGCCCGAGCGCCCCCCATCGTGCCGATGTGGTCGCCGGACGGAGCGTCGCAACCTCGCCCGGAATCGGCCGATACCAGACATAACTTCAGGTCTAGCATGGATCGCACCTGCCCGAGAGATAGCCGGTCAGCGGCTCAGAACCCGCCTCCGTCGAAGCCTCCTCCCCCGAGGTCGCCGCCGCCGAAGCCGCCACCGTCGAAGCCCGAAGGGTCGAAGTCGGAGCCGGAGAAGTCCCCGCCGCTCCCTTCACCGCCGGAGCCGAAGTCACCGCCGCCGTACTCCGCCGCGTACGCCGGGCTCGACAGCGCCGAGCCGAGCAGTGTGCCGACCAGCAGGCCGGGGAGCAGACCGCCGCCGAAGTAGCCGCCCGCCCACGGACCGTACGCCGGGCCCGCCTCCCAGTACGGGCGGCGGCCGTCGCCCGTGTCGACGGTGCGGCCGAGCGGCTCCTCGCCCTCGCGCAGCCGGATCTCGTCCGCCGCACAGACCGGGACCTCACGGGCCGTCCCGCCGGACGGGGACCACCGGACGTCGGCGACCGAAGGGCCGTGGCGCGGGTCGAAGAAGCACGGCGGGCGGCGGGCGGGCGGTTCACCGCCTCTGCGGCGGGCCTCCAGGACGGCGAGGGAGAACCGGCCGTCCTCCAGGGCCTGGGTGACCCCGCGCACATCGGACGGGTGCCGGGCCCTCGACATGCGGGTTTTGGCGCTGTCGTAGGAGTCGAGCGCCCTCTCGTAGTCGGCGCGCATGCTGTCGTCGGCGCCCGGCTCGGCGGGGTGGAAGTCGAGCCGGTCCAGAGTTTCTCCGTACGCGGTGATGTCCTCGTCCACGACGACCCGGAGCTTGTCGAGTGCGGCCCGCTCCTCGGTCTCCTTGCGCTTCCGGTTGCGCCGGAAGATCGCACAGGCCGTGCCGGCGCCCAGCACCAGGATCGCGCCGACCGTGATCAGTCCGACGATCGACGATGATCCGTCGCCCGCAAAGGAGCCGCCCCAGGAGGCGGGGGCGCCGCCCCGGGCCTGTTCGACGGCCCGGTCGACGAAGGTGTTCAACTGGGTCGCGGCGTCGGTGTCCGTGCCGGGTGTCTTCACGGCGGCGACGAGGTTCTGGACCGCTCGGGTGGACATCACCCGGGGGTCGGCGCCCGCGTTGAACCCATTGCCGAGGCGGACCGCGTAGACGCCGGTGATGCCGGTGTCGGTGCGCAGGGTGGTGAGCAGGTTCTGCTCGGGGAACGCCGAGGTCCGCGGCAGCACCGCCACGAACACGGGCTTGTCTGCGTCCTTGATCTTCTTCGTCAGGGCGGCTGCCCTGCCCGGGGGCAGCTGGTCGGCGGCGGCCGGGTCGACGTACACCGGGCCCTTGCGCAGCGCCTGCGCGACATCATTGATGGTGGATGCACCGACCGCTGTGGGCGCAGTGGGTGCCATGGCGAGCACGGCCACCGAGAGAATCAGCAGCAGGCCGGCCAACAAGGCAGGGAACAGCCTGTTCCGCATATACCGAAGCTAACCCAGGTGGGCGGCTTGTGCGCCACCACCCACCCGGGCCTGCTTCCTCCTCACGGGACTACGCGGGCAGATGATCCGCGCCGGCGAACGGCTTGGACACCGCGGCGGTGGGCTTCCCGCCGGTCCGGCAGGGGCGGCGAAGGCGAAGAGTGCGGCAGCGGTCGCCATCGAAGTCCCACCGGAGGGCATGGTGGGGCTGCCGCTCGTTTCATCGGAAGGGGCGCCGCCGCGCGCCGTCCGGCTACGCGTTGCGGGTGTGCCGGATCGTGTCGCGGTACCACTTGGCGCTGTCCTTGAGCGTCCGCTCCTGTGTGTCGTAGTCGACGCGGACGATGCCGAACCGCTTGTCGTAGCCGTAGGACCATTCGAAGTTGTCCATCAGCGACCAGGCGAAGTAGCCCCGGACATCGGCCCCTTCGGCGCGAGCCGCCGCGACGGCGGCGATGTGGTCGGCGAGGTAGGTGGTGCGGTCGGCGTCGTGGATCTGCCCGTCCTCGGAGACGGAGTCGTCGAACGCGGCGCCGTTCTCGGTGATGACCGTCGGAACGCCGTACTCCTTGTCCAGGCGCACCAGCAGGTCGGTGAGAGCGGTGGGGGTGATCTCCCAGTCCATGGCGGTCCGCGGCAGGTCGCGCTCCACTCCCCGGGTGACGGGCAGACCGTCGGCGCCCACCGGGGAGCCCTCCTCCGTGACGCCGGAGAAGAGTGTGCCGCGGTAGAAGTTGACACCGAGGATGTCGATCGGAGTGGAGATGGCAGCCAAGTCGCCTTCCTGGACCGGGAGTTCGGCGTTCTGCAGAGCGAGGTCGGCGATGACGTCCTCGGGGTAGGCGCCCTTGACGATCGGGTCCAGGTAGAGGCGGCGGCCGAGCCCGTCCGCGCGGCGGCAGGCCTCGGCGTCCTCGTGGCTGTCGGTCTCGGGGGTGGCGGTGCCGAGGTTGAGCGTGATGCCGAGTTCGAGCTCGCTGCCGCGGGCGGCCGCCGTCTCGCGGATGTGCCGCGAGGCGAGACCGTGGCCGAGGAGCAGATGGTGGACGGCGCGGATCGCGTCGCCGAAGTTCTTCCGGCCGGGGGCCTGGTTGCCGTACGCGTACCCGAGCATGGCCGAGCACCAGGGCTCGTTCAGCGTCGTCCAGTGCTTCACCCGGTCGCCGAGCGCGTCGTGGGCGAGGGCGGCGTACTCGGCGAAACGGTAGGCCGTGTCACGGGCCGGCCAGCCGCCCGCGTCCTCCAGCTCCTGCGGGAGGTCCCAGTGGTAAAGGGTGATCCAGGGCGTGATGCCCTTGGACTCCAGCTCGTCGACCAGACGCTTGTAGAAGTCCAGGCCCTTCGCGTTGGCCGGCCCCCGCCCGCCCGGCTGGATGCGCGGCCAGGCGAGCGAGAACCGGTACGTGTCGACGCCCAGGTCCGCGATCAGCTGCACGTCCTCGGGCATCCGGTGGTAGTGGTCGCAGGCCACATCGCCGTTCTCACCGCGCACGACCATGCCCGGCACCCTGCTGTACGTGTCCCAGATGGACGGGGTCCGGCCGTCCTCGGTGACCGCTCCCTCGATCTGGTAGGCGGCGGTGGCGACGCCCCAGCGGAAGTCGGCGGGCAGGCCGGGGACGGCCTCGGCGGCGATCTCGCGCGCGTATCCCTGAGGGGTGACGATGTTCATGGTTCTCCTGTGGTGTGCGTGGATTCGCTACGAGCGGGGTGCCGCGGTGGCCGGGGCCGGCCGGTGGAGCCAGCAGGCCACCGTGCGCGAGTCGCCCCCGTCCGGTACGGCGAGCTCCGGGACATGGGTGGTGCAGGCGTCGAGCGCCTTGCCGCAGCGGGGGTGGAAGGCGCAGCCGGCCGGCATCGCGGACGGATGCGGGGGCGAGCCGGGGATGCCGGTGAGTTCGCGGCGAGGGCCGTGCAGCGCCGGGAAGGAGTGCAGCAGGCCGTCGCTGTAGGGGTGGCGGGGGTCCTGGTAGATCGCGGAGGCACCGGCCTCCTCGACGATCCGGCCGCCGTACATGATCGCGATCCGGTCCGAGAACTCGATCAGCAGCGAGATGTCGTGGGTGATGAAGACGACCGAGAAGCCCAGCTCCTCGCGGAGTCTGACCAGTTGGCGCAGGATCTGGCGCTGCATGACGACGTCCAGGGCCGTCGTCGGCTCGTCCATGATGACGATCTCGGGCTCCAGCGCGAGCGCCATCGCGATCATCACGCGCTGGCGCATCCCGCCGGAGAGCTGGTGCGGGTAGGCGGCGAGACGGTCGGACGAAATGCCGACGAGTGCCAGCAACTCCTTTGCACGGGCCGTCCGTTCGGGCCGTTTCATTTCCGGGCGGTGTGCCTGGAGTACGTCGGTGAGCTGGCTGTGGACCGTGTGCACCGGGTTGAGCGAGTTCATCGCTCCCTGGAAGACGATGGACAGCTCCTGCCAGCGGAAGGCCCTCAGCTCGGGAGCCGACAGGGTCAGCAGGTCGAGCGCTTCGCCGTGCCGCTGGTGGTAGTGGACCTCGCCGCCGGTGATCACCCCGGGCGGCGACAGCAGCCGGGTGACGGCGTACGCGAGCGTCGACTTGCCGGACCCGGACTCGCCCGCCAGGCCCAGGACCTCGCCCCGGTGGAGGGTGAGGTCTATGTCGCGCAGCGCGTGCACGGCGTCGTCCCCGGTCCCGTAGTCCACGTTCAGACCGCGGATGGTGAGGACGGGCTCGCTGGTCATGAGCGGGTCTCCTTGTCGTGCGTACCGCGTGCCACGGGCGTGAATCCGACCCGCATCCGGACCTTCCTGGACGCGCCGGTCTCCGTACGCAGGCGCGGGTTGACGAACTCGTCGATGCCGAAGTTGATCAGGGCGAGCGACATGCCGAGCAGCGCGATGCAGAGCCCGGCGGGGACGAACCACCACCACGCGCCCTGGGCCAGGGCCTGGTTGGACTGCGCCCAGAACAGGACGGTCCCCCAGTTCCAGTTGGAGATGTCGGCGACGCCGATGAACGCGAGGGTGATCTCGGAGAGGATCGCGAAGATGACCGTGCCGACGAAGCCGGAGGCGATGACGGCGGTCAGGTTCGGCAGGACTTCGAAGAAGATGATCCGCCAGGTGGACTCGCCGGTGGCGCGGGCCGCTTCGACGTAGTCCCGGCGCCGCAGCGACAGCGTCTGCGCACGCAGCACGCGCGCTCCCCACGCCCATGAGGTGAAGGCGATGACGGCGGCGATGAGCAGGTCGCCCGCGTCGGAGACGAAGCTGGCGACGATGATGATCAGCGGAAGTCCCGGAATCACCAGGAAGACGTTGGAGAGCACCGAGAGCAGCTCGTCGGCCGTGCCGCCCAGGAAGCCGGCGCTGACCCCGACCAGTACGGAGAGGATCGTTGCGAAGATACCGGCGACGAAGCCGACGACCAGGACGCCCCGGGTGCCGACGAGGATCTGCGAGAGCACGTCCTGACCGGTCTGCGTGGTGCCGAACCAGTGGGCGCCGGACGGCGGCCGGAGCAGTTCGTTGCTCATGGCGTCGGGGTCGTACGGTGCGATCCACGGCCCGATGACCGCGATCACGACGAAGAAGGCGAGAATCCCGAGACCGATGACGGTCTTGCGGCCGCGCAGGAAACGCAGGCGGCGCTTGCTGGGCGCCGGGGCCCCGGTCGCGTCGGTCACGGCGACCTCGGCAGCGGTGACGGCCATGTTCCTAGGCCT
Source organism: Streptomyces sp. Ncost-T10-10d (assembly GCF_900091955.1). Lineage (GTDB taxonomy): Bacteria > Actinomycetota > Actinomycetes > Streptomycetales > Streptomycetaceae > Streptomyces. The sequence goes on along the minus strand of NZ_FMDF01000149.1, from coordinate 54,046 downwards.
CCCTTCGGGTACGGGGGTCGAGGATCAGGTAGATCACGTCGGCGAGGAGGTTCGCCGCGAGGACGGAGAGCGTGATGATCAGGAAGACGCCCTGCATCAGGGGGTAGTCCTTGGCGCCGACGCCCTGGAAGAGCTGGTAGCCGATGCCGGGATAGTTGAAGACCATCTCCACCAGCAGGGTGCCGCCGACGATGAAGCCGATCGAAAGGGCGAAGCCGGAGATGTTGGGCAGGATCGCGTTGCGTGCGGCGTATCCGAACATCACCCGGCGCTCGGAGAGCCCCTTGGCCTGGGCGACCATGACGTAGTCCTCGGAGGACACCGTCACCATCATGTTCCGCATGCCGAGGATCCAGCCGGCCACGGCGCTGAGCACGATGGTGAGGCCGGGCAGGGCCGCGTGGTAGAGCGCGCTGGAGATGAACGGCCAGTCGAAGGCGGGGACGAGCGAATTGTCGTAGCCGCCCGATTCGGGGAAGAGCGGCCACTTCATGGCGAACAGCGCGATGGCGATGAGCCCCAGCCAGAAGTACGGAATGGCCGAGATGAACGTGGTGACGGGCAGCAGGCTGTCCATCCAGGAGCCGCGCCGCCAGCCGGTGAAGACGCCGATACCGGTGCCGAGCACGAAGCTGATCAGGGTGGTGACTCCGACGAGCGCCAGCGTCCAGGGCAGCGACTGGGCGATCACCTCGCTGACCGGGGTCGGGAAGAAGGTGAAGGAGAGCCCGAGGTCGCCGTCGAGCAGATGCGACCAGTAGTCGGTGTACTGCTGCCAGAGCGACTGGTGCTTGTCGAGGCCGAAGAGGGCCTTGAGCGAGTTGATGGCGCTGGTGTCGAGCTGGCCCTGGAAGCGGGAGATGAGTGCCTGGACGGGGTCGCCCGGCATCATGCGCGGGATCAGGAAGTTGATGGTGATCGCGGCCCACGCGGTGACCAGGTAGAAGGCGAGCCGTTTCAGCAGGTATTTCACTTCGCGGCCTCCTTCTCGTGGTCATCGGCGGCTTCCGTGCCGTCCGCGTACAGCCAGCAGGCCGCCCACTGACCGTCTTCGAGGTCGAAGCGCGGCGGCAGTTCGGTGCGGCAGCGCTCCATGGCCTCGGGGCAGCGGGGGTGGAAGCGGCAGCCGGCGGGCGGGGCGATGAGCGAGGGCGGTTCGCCGCTGCCGGACTCCTCCTGTTCCGCCTCGGCGACCACCCGGTCCGGGTCGGGTGCCGAGGCGATGAGGAGCTGGGTGTAGGGGTGTGCGGGGCGCTGGGTGACGGTCTCGCTGTCACCGCCCTCGACGATCCGGCCCGCGTACATCACCAGCGTCGTGTCCGCGAAGTAGCGGGCCGAGGCGATGTCGTGGGTGATGTAGAGGATCGCGAGATGCAGCCGGTCCTTGAGGCCCTTCAGCAGATTGAGCACCCCGAGCCGGATCGAGACGTCCAGCATCGAGACGGGCTCGTCGGCGAGAAGGACCTGGGGATCGGCGCCGAGCGCGCGGGCGATGGCCACGCGCTGACGCTGTCCCCCGGACAACTCGTGCGGGAACCTGTCCAGATACTGATGAGGAGGAGTCAGCTGGACACGGTTCAGCAGAGCGGTCAGGTTCTGTTCCAGCTCCGCCTCGCCGCTGCCCGCCCGGTCATGGATCCTCAGCGCACGGGTGAGGTGGTAGCGCACGGTGTGCACCGGGTTCAGCGAGGCGAACGGGTCCTGGAAGATGAGCTGGACCTGGCGTACGTAATTGCGGAAGGACCGGCCGCGTCCGGCCTTCACCGCCGTGCCGTCCAGGTGGATCTCGCCCTCGGTGAGCGGATACAGCTGGGCGAGCAGTCTGGCGACGGTGGACTTCCCGGAGCCCGACTCCCCCACCAGCGCCGTGACGGTGCCGCGCCGCAGTCGCAGCGAGACGTCGTCGACGGCGTGGACGGTACGGCGCCTGCCCGCGACGAGGTCGCGTCCGGTGCGGCGTACGGGGAAGTGTTTGGTGACTCCGCGTGCTTCGAGCACGACGTGGTTCTTTGTGGACTGTTCTGACATGGCCGGTCCCTGTGTCCCGTATCCCTGGCTCTACTTGGCGGGCTTGAGCTTCAGCACGATCTGCAGCGCGGACGGCTGGGTGTGCTGCGGCGGGGCGTACGGGTCGGCCTCGGTGGGCCAGCCCACCCAGTTCTTGGTGGAGTACTCGGCTCCGATGGGGGCGGCGGCCGTCGGGATCATCGGCGCCTGCTCGACCATGATCTTCTGGAGGGTGTTCATGGCCGTGGTGCGGGCGGAGTCCTCGGTGGCGTTGGCGAAGTCCTTGAGCGCCTTGGTCGCCTCGTCGTTCTTGAAGCGGCCGAAGTTGCCGAGCTGGGACGCCTTGCCGACGGGCTGGAGCAGCGCGCCGTCCATGATGTTCTGGTACATGTCGTACGGGGTGGCGCCGCTGTTGGTCCAGTGCAGGGTGGCGTCGAAGTTGCCGTTGGCGACGTCCGCGCCCCAGGCATCCGCGGTCTGCGTCTTGACCTTGGCCTCGATGCCGAGCTGCTTGATGTCGTCCTTGATGATCGCGAGACCGGTGATGTAGTCGTTCCAGCCGGCCGGGTCGGTGAAGGTGAGCTTCACCGGCTTGCCGCTCGGGTCCTTCAGCACCCCGCCGCTGAGCTTGAACCCGGCGTCGGCGAGGACCTTCTTGGCTCCCGCCACGTCCGGTGCGGTGGTGGCGCCCTTGTACTCGGGCGCGAGGAAGGAGTCACCGGCGGGCAGCGGGATGCCGGTCGGGTTGGTGATCTCCGGGTAGAGCGTCGCCTCGGCCTGGGTGTAGATCGCCTTGCGGTCGACGACCATCGCCATGGCCTTGCGCAGCGCCGGGTTGTCGAACGGCTTGCGGGCGGTGTTGAACCACAGTCCGTGGATGCCGAGTCCGGAGGGGAACCACAGCTTGTGGTTCTTGGGGTCCTTGCTGATGAACAGCTGCTTGTAGTTCGGCATGAAGACGAACGACCACTCGACCTTGCCGCTCGCCAGCGCCGTGGTCGCCGCGCTGTTGTCGTTGTACGCGGTGTAGCGCAGCTCCTTGACCTCGGTCGCACCCTTCCAGTAGGTGGGCGTGGCGGTCAGGGTGGTGGTCTGCGGGGTGAACGTCTTGAGCTTGTACGGGCCCGAGCCGACGGGTGTCCGGTTGGGCCAGGTCTCAGGGTTCTTGACGCCTTCCCAGATGTGCTTGGGCACGATGAACTGCTGGATGATCTTGTTCTGGTTGACGTACTGGGAGTCCTTGAACGTCAGGACGACCCTCTTGCCCTGCACGACGACCCCGTCGAACGGGATGCCGTTGCCGTTCAGCGCCGGGTGCTTCTTCAGCAGGTCGAAGGTGTACGCGACGTCGTCGGCGGTCAGCGGCTTGCCGTCGGCCCACTCGGCCTTGGGGTCGAGGGTGAAGGTGACCTTGGTGAAGTTGGACTCCCACTTCCAGTCGGTCGCCAGCCAGGGGGCGGCCTTGTCCGCGGGGCGGATCTGGTTCGTCATCGCCAGCGGCTCGTAGATCATGAAGCGGTAGCCGAGCGTGGCGCTCGCCGAGGTGCTCAGGAACGGGTTGCTGTTGTTGGTCTGCGGCCCGTCCGGCTTGCCCAGGGTCAGCACGCCAAAGGCGCCGCCCCCTTTGTTGGCACCCGAGTTGGCGGACGAGCAACCGGCGGCGAGCGCGACCACGGCGGTGGCGAGCGAGAGCGCTCTCAGCGTGGCGTGACGTCGTGCGGACATGGCGACTCCATGAGGGACTGCGGGTCTGGGAGATCCGGAAAGTGGGCAGCGCTCGGCGCGCCGGGTACAGGCGGTACGGGGCGGTGCGGATCGTGAGGGAGGTTGTGCGGGGTGCAGGCGGCCGGGGAACCGGCCGGACCGCTACGGCGCCGAGTGACGCACGACCAGTTCGGTGGGCAGCACGACCGGTTCATCGGGTACGGCCGTGCCGCCGAGGTGGGACAGCAGCATCCGCGCGGCCGTCTCACCCATCTGCCGGGTGGGCTGGCGCACGGTGGTCAGCGGCGGTTCGGTGTGCTCGGCCATCGGGATGTCGTCGAAGCCGACCACGGCGATGTCGTCCGGTACGGACCGCCCGGCCGCACGCAACGCCCGCAGCACGCCCGCCGCGCTGATGTCGTTGTGCGCGAAGACAGAGTCGAACTCGGTACCGGAAGCCAGTAGTTGCTCCACGGCCAGCCGGCCGCTGCGTTCGGTGAAATCCCCGTGGGCGACGAGATCGGTGGGCAGGACCGTACGGAATCCGTCCAGCCGGTCGCGTACGCAGCCGAAGTTCTGGGGGCCGGTGATGACCAGGGGTCTGGTGCGTCCGGCCGTCAGCAGATGGCGGGCGGCGGACGCGCCTCCTTCGTGGTTGGTGGTCACGACGGAGGGAAATTCGGGGTGGTGGCCGCGGTCGTCGATCAGCACGATCGGCAGACCGCCGCGGTGCAGTGCGGTCAGGTGGTCGAGGGTGTTCTCGGGTTCGACGACCAACAGCCCGTCGAAGGCACGCGCCGACACCTGGCTGGCGAAGCGCTCCACGGACTCGGCACCACGGTTGCAGGTGAAGAGCAGCAGCCCGTAGTCCGCGGCCTCGACCGTGTCGACGACCCCCTGCAGCACTTCGCCCATCCACGGCCAGGTGAGCGAGGGCACCAGCATCCCGACCGTACGGCTGCTGCCGCGGGCCAGGCCCACGGCGCCCGAGCTGGGCACATAGCCGAGCTGTGCGATCACTTCACGAACACGGGCGGCCGTGGAACCGTCCACTTCGCCCTTGGTGTTGATGACCCGGGACACGGTCGTCTTGCTGACGCCGGCCTCGCGGGCGACATCGGCGATGGTGACACGCATCGGGGCCTCCAGGACAAGGCACGGCAGGGAGCTGAAACCGGTACCGCAACCGGTTCCGGAACCGGTACCGGCGTTGCGGCGTGAGTTAACCCCGCTGGAACACTGCCGTCAATACTTCACGCCGACATTGGTCCGTACCCATCTCCTGTACAGGCAGAGCGCGTTGCGTCTTCAAGGTTTGAACACGCATCCCCTTGACGTGGGCGCGTAACAGCAGTTCCCCTGAGTCTTGCCAGGAGGCCCGGCCATTCACGCCTGGAAGGAATCGCATCACGTGGCGGCGCGAAGCGTGGGTACGGCTTCGCCGCGACCAGCGGGGCACGCTCTCCTCGTGGCCGTTCCACCGGCTCGGACAGCACCTCGCGTGCCCAGTCGGCGGCGAACGGGGCCCGCGCCCGGATCTGGACGTGCACGGGAGCGGCCAACCAGAAGTGGCATCTCCAGCAACAGGGCCGCCGGAGGGCGGGCCCGCGGCGACTGCTCCGTGGGCCCGCCCCGGACCGGGGCGACTACTCCGTCGGTTCGATCCCGGCCCGCAGCAACCCGTACGTGTAGGCGTCCTCCAGCGCCTGCCAGGACGCCGCGATGACGTTCTCCGCGACGCCGACCGTCGCCCAGTCGCCGGTGCCGTCGCCCGTGGTGATGAGGACGCGGGTGGTGGACTCGGTGCCGGTGCGGCCTTCGAGGATGCGGACCTTGTAGTCGACCAGTTCCAGCTTGGCGAGCTGCGGGTAGATCCGCTCCAGCGCGACGCGCAGCGCCCGGTCGAGTGCGTTGACCGGGCCGTTGCCCTCGGCGGTGGCGACGATGCGCTCGCCCTTGGCCCAGAGCTTCACGGTCGCCTCGTTGGCGTGCGTGCCGTCGGGGCGGTCCTCGACGATGGCGCGCCAGGACTCGGTGCGGAAGTAGCGGCGTGCCCGGCCCTCGGCCTCGGCGCGCAGCAGCAGTTCGAAGGAGGCGTCGGCGGCCTCGTACGTGTAGCCCTTGAGCTCGCGCTCCTTGACGCGCTCGACGACTCGGCCGACGAGTTCGCGGTCGCCTCCGAGGTCGATGCCGAGCTCCTTGCCCTTGAGCTCGATGGAGGCGCGGCCCGCCATGTCGGAGACGAGCATCCGCATGGTGTTGCCGACCAGCGCGGGGTCGATGTGCTGGTACAGGTCGGGGTCGACCTTGATCGCGGAGGCGTGCAGTCCGGCCTTGTGGGCGAAGGCGGAAACACCCACATAGGGCTGGTGAGTGGAGGGCGTCAGGTTGACGACCTCGGCGATCGCGTGCGAGACGCGGGTCATGTCGGCGAGTGCGCCCTCGGGCAGGACGGTCTTGCCGTACTTGAGTTCCAGGGCGGCGACGACCGGGAAGAGGTTGGCGTTGCCGACCCGCTCGCCGTAACCGTTGGCGGTGCACTGGACGTGGGTGGCGCCCGCGTCGACGGCGGCCAGGGTGTTGGCGACCGCGCAGCCGGTGTCGTCCTGGGCGTGGATGCCGAGCCGGGCGCCGGTGTCGGCGAGAACGGTGGAGACGACGGCCTGGACCTGGGCCGGGAGCATCCCGCCGTTGGTGTCGCAGAGGATGACGACATCGGCGCCGGCCTCGGAGGCGGTGCGGACGACGGCCTTGGCGTACTCGGGGTTGGCGCGGTAGCCGTCGAAGAAGTGCTCGCAGTCCACGAAGACCCGGCGGCCCTGCTCACGGAGGAAGGAAACGGTGTCGCGGACCATCTCCAGGTTCTCTTCGAGGGTGGTGCGCAGGGCGAGTTCCACATGGCGGTCGTGGGACTTGGCGACCAGCGTGACCACGGGGGCACCGGAGTCCAGCAGCGCCTTGACCTGGTGGTCCTCGGCGGCCTTGCCACCGGCCCTGCGGGTCGCGCCGAAGGCGACCAGCTCGGCATTCTTGAACTCGATCTCCTGCCGGGCGCGGGCGAAGAACTCGGTGTCCCGGGGGTTGGCGCCGGGCCAGCCGCCCTCGATGAAGCCCACGCCGAAGTTGTCCAGGTGCCGCGCGATGGTCAGCTTGTCCGCGACCGTCAGGTTGATGCCTTCACGCTGAGCCCCGTCGCGCAGTGTGGTGTCGAAGACATGGAAACTGTCGTCGGTGGCCTTGGCCTTGGTGGTCATGCTGGTCTGACTCCTGTCGGATGAGTGGATCCGGACGATCTGGCTCCACTTGCCCCCATCATCCCGCGCGCCTCGCCCCGGCCGAGGTGAGGGCCGGAAAACGAAAAAACCCCTCGCGGGTGCGAGAGGTCTGCGCGCGGGTCTGGGGCACGGTGGCCGTGCCGCACATGGTGGTACGGGACGGTCACTGCGGACCGGCGCGCCTGTTGCCGATAATCATGACGAACGAGGGCACGGAGGCAGTGTCGCACAGGGCTGCCTCCGCACCGTGACCCGTCTCAGGATGCGGGCGTGACGCTCGTCGCTCCGGACGACTCCGCCGGGGCCGCCTGCCCTGTCCTCCGGTCGGCACCGACCCGGCCGAGGTCGATGTCGCGGGTCTCGCGCATGGTCAGGTAGACGACCAGGGAGACCGCGGCGCAGCCCGCCACGTACCAGTAGAAGCCGGACTCGACGCCCGACTTCTTGAACCAGAGCGCCACGTACTCGGCAGTACCGCCGAAGAGCGCGTTGGCGATGGCGTACGGGAGGGCGACGCCCAGGGCGCGGATGCCGGTCGGGAAGAGTTCGGCCTTCACACAGGCGTTGATCGAGGTGTAGCCGGTGACGACGACCAGGGCGAGGAGCGCCAGGCCGAACGCGGGCCAGAAGGTACCCGCGTGCTTGAGCATCGTCATGATCGGCACGGTCAGGAAGGTCGAGCCGACGGCGAAGGTGATCAGCAGCGGGCGGCGGCCGATCCGGTCGGAGAGCAGTCCGGCCAGTGGCTGGATGCACATGAAGACGAACAGGGCGCAGAAGCTGACGAGCGAGGCGGTGGACTTCTCCATGCCGGCGCTCTTGGAGAGGAACTTGGTGAGATAGGTCGTGTACGTGTAGTACGCGACGGTCCCGCCCATGGTCAGCGCCATCACCAGGAACGCCTCGCGCTTGTGCTGCCACAGCGCCTTCAGCGTGCCGCGGTCCTCCTGCTCGGCGGCGCCGGACTCCGCGTACACCTCGGTCTCCAGCATCGAGCGGCGCAGATAGAAGACGATCGCTGCACCGAGCGCACCGACGATGAACGGGATGCGCCAGCCCCAGCTGTGCAGGGCCGCGTCGGACATGTTGCGCTGCAGGATGATCTGGAGGCCGAGGCCGATGAGCTGTCCCGCGGTCATGGACACGTACTGGAAGCTGGAGGCGAAGCCGCGCCGGTGGGGCGCGGACGCCTCGGTCAGATAGGTGGCGCTGGCGGCGTACTCGCCCCCGACGCTGAGGCCCTGCAGCAGCCGGGCCACCAGCAGGACGGCGACACCCCCGTATCCCGCGACGTCGTACGTCGGCGCGATGGCGATGAGGACCGCGGAGGCCGACATGAGGGTGACGGTGAGGGTGAGCGCGGCCTTGCGTCCTCTGCGGTCACCGATCCGGCCGAGCAACCATCCCCCGACCGGCCTCATGAAGAAGCCGACGGCGAAGATGCCCATGGTGTTCATGAGGTTGGCGGTCTCATTGCCTTCGGGGAAGAACGAATCCGCGAAGTAGACGGCGAAGGTCGCGTACACGAACCAGTCGAACCACTCGACCATGTTGCCGGCGGAGCCGACCCAGATCTTCTTCCACTGCTCTCGTCCCATGGTTCGTCACCGTGCCCCAGGAAACAGAAACGTAACAAGGGTGCAGTGCGCAACGATCGCGAGTACTTGCGTGCGTTGCGTTCACGGAAGCAGCGAGCTCTGCAGGAACTCCCTTACGTGGGAAAGGACTTGCTCACGGCCGGTACCCGGTATGCCGACGGCGACATGGACGCTGAAGCCGTCGAGCAGGGCGCGCAATCGGGCGGCGAACCGGTCCGGGTCCACGGCGCGGAATTCCCCCCGCGAAATGCCCTCGGCCAGCAGCGCCACCAGGTCCCGGTGCCAGGCCCCCTCGATGGCAGCCTGGCGACCGCGCGCGTCGGCGTCGGCGTTCTGCGAGCGGTTCCAGACCTCCAGCCAGAGCGTCCAATGGGGATCGCGCGGCCCTTCGGGGACGTACAGATCCACGTAGTGGTCGAGCCGCTCGGCGGCGGGAGCCTGCTGGGAGAGCAAGGCGCTGCGTTCGGCGCCGAGGCGCCCCTCGCTCCACTCCAGGGTCTGCAGCAGGAGCTCGTCCTTGGTCCGGAAGTAGTACAGAAGGTGCCCGCTGCTCATCCCGACCTCGCGCCCGAGCCCCGCCATGGTCAGCCCGTCGAGCCCGCGCTCGGCGATGGTGGCCATGGCGGCGGCGAGCAGGGACTCACGGGGCGGCGCCGTATTGCGCCGCCGGGCGGAGGGCGGGGTCATGCCGCGGCCGCCGCGCAGAGCATCTCGTTCACCCGTACGTTCTACCGGATCCGCCGCTCAGCCACCTACTGCGGGCTGCTGCTGAGTGATGCAGTGGATACCGCCCCCGCCCGCGAAGATCGTGCGGGCGTCGACCGGCGTGACCGTGCGGCCGGGGTAGAGGCGGCGGAAGATGCCCGCGGCGTTCTCGTCACGGGGGTCGTCGAAGGCGCACAGCACCACGCCGCCGTTGCAGACGTAGTGGTTGATGTAGGAGTAGTCGACCCACTGCCCCTCCTCGTCCTGAACCACGGTCGGGGCCGGGACCTCGATGACCTCCAGGGCGCGGCCCCGCGCGTCGGTCTGGGCCCTGAGCATCTCCACGTTCTCCCTGCAGAGCTCGTGGTCCGGGTGGAACGGATCCGGCTGGGTGTGGACGACGACCACACCGGGTCCGGCGAAGGCGGCGACGATGTCGACATGGCCGAGGGTGCCGAAGCCGTGGGGCGGGTAGTCGCCGGTCAGGCCGCGCTTCAGCCAGATCGCCTTCGTGGTGCCGAGCTTGGCGTGGATCTCGGCCTCGACCATTTCCTTGGTCCAGTCCGGGTTGCGCTCGGGGCCGAGCTGCACGGTCTCGGTGAGCAGGACGGTGCCTTCACCGTCGACGTGGATGCCGCCGCCCTCGTTGACGAGGGATGAGCTGTGCACGGGGACCCCGGCGAGGTCCGCGACATGGCGGGCGATCTTCGCGTCGTGATCCCAGGTGGCCCAGTCCTGTGCGCCCCAGCCGTTGAACACCCAGTCCACGGCGGCCAGCAGGGTGCCGTCGGTGACGAAGGTCGGGCCGATGTCGCGCATCCAGGCGTCGTCCAGCTCGCGCTCGACCAGCTCGATGTCCGGGCCGAGGAGGCCACGGGCGTCCTCCGCCTGGCCGGGCCCGACGACCATGGTGACCGGCTCGAAGCGGCGTACGGCCCGGGCCACCGCGGCCCATGCCTGGCGGGACTCGGCGAGGTCGTCGCCGGAGAAGGTGACGTTGGGGCCCGGCCAGGCCATCCAGGTGCGCTCGTGCGGGGCCCACTCGGGCGGCATACGGAACGTCATGTCGTCGGACTCCTAAGGCTGTGCTTTTAGCTGTGCTTTTAAAGGAAGTAGAGGCGGTTGAGAGAGATCGAGTCGGCGGGCTCGGAGCGCACCGGGGCACCGTCCAGCGTGACCAGGCCGCTGCGTCCGTCCACTGCCACATCGCCGATACGGGAGTTGAGGCGGAGGTCCGCCGGCCCGATCCCACGGGTGCCGCGTACGGCCACCCGGCGGCGTCGCGTCGGTATCAGGTCGGAACCCAGCTCGGTCGCAGCCTTCGCCACGAAGGCCACCGAGATGTCCGCGGGGGTCGCGCCGTGCCCCCCGAACAGCGGTCCCAGGACCAGCGGTTCACAGGTGTCGGTCGCGGCGTTGGGGTCGCCCGTCACTCCCCACGCCGGGAAGCCCGACTTGAGTACGAGCTGCGGCTTGGCCCCGAAGAACTGTGGCTTCCACAGCACGATGTCGGCGAGCTTGCCCACCTCGATCGAGCCGATCTCGTGCGCCAGACCATGCGCGATGGCCGGGTTGATCGTCAGCTTCGCCATGTAGCGCAGCACCCGGGCGTTGTCGTCGTGCGGGCCGTCGCCCTCCATCGGGCCGAGCTCGGCCTTCATCTTCCCGGCCATGGCGAAGGTACGGCGTACGGTCTCGCCCGCGCGTCCCATCCCCTGTGCGTCCGACGAGGTGATGCCGATCGCGCCGAGGTCGTGCAGCACGTCCTCCGCGCCCATCGTCCCGGCCCTGATCCGGTCCCGTGCCATGGCGGCGTCACCGGGCAGGTCGGTCTTGAGGTCGTGTACGGAGACGATCATCCCGTAGTGCTCGGCCACCGCGTCCCGGCCGAACGGCAGGGTCGGGTTGGTGGAGGAACCGATGACGTTCGGGACGCCCGCCATCTTGAGCACGTTCGGTACGTGTCCGCCGCCGCAGCCCTCGATATGGAAGGCGTGGATCGTCCGGCCGTCCAGGACGCGCAGGGTGTCCTCGACGGACAGGCATTCGTTCAGCCCGTCACTGTGCAGGGCGACCTGTACATCGTGCTCCTCGGCGACCCGCAGGGCGGTGTCGAGTGCGCGGGTGTGCGCGCCCATGTCCTCGTGCACCTTGAAGCCGGACGCGCCGCCCTCGGCGAGCGCCTCCACCAGGGGCGCGTCGTCGGAGGAGGAACCGCGCGCCAGGAAGCCGATGTTGACCGGCCAGGCGTCGAAGGCGTTGAAGGAGTGGCGCAGCGCCCACGGCGAGTTGACCCCGACGCCCCACACCGGGCCGAACTCCTGGCCGATGACGGTGGTGACGCCGGAGGCGAGCGAGGCCTCCATGATGCGCGGCGAGAGCAGATGGACATGGGTGTCGACGGCGCCGGCCGTCGCGATCATTCCTTCGCCGGACACGATCGAGGTGCCCGTACCGACGACGACGTCGACGCCGTCGAGCGTGTCCGGGTTCCCGGCCCGTCCGATCGAGCAGATCCGGCCTTCGCGGATGCCGATCGAGACCTTCCGGATGCCCTGGGCCGCGTCGATGACCAGCACATTGCTGATGACGACGTCACAGGTGTCGCGTACGGCCGCGGCCTTGAGGTGCAGCCCGTCGCGCGCGGTCTTGCCGAATCCGGCGAGGAACTCGTCGCCGTGCTGCTGTGCGTCCGACTCGACGCGTACCACCAGGCCCGAGTCGCCGAGGACAACCCGGTCCCCGGCGCGGGGTCCGTGGACCGATGCGTATTCGTAGGGGTCCATCAGGCGTCCTCCGCTCCCAGATAACCGCAGGCCGCCGCACGTCGCAGAGCCTCGTCCTTCGCGCCGGGCGCGTCCAGCGGGCCGTCGACCAGGCCCGCGAAACCGATCGCTATGCGAGCACCGCCGATCGGCAGCAGGCCGACCTCGGCCTCGCCGCCCGGGTCGAAACGGACCGATGACCCGGCGGGAACACACAGCCGCATGCCGTATGCCGCGGCCCGGTCGAAGTCGAGTCGCGGGTTGGCCTCGAAGAAGTGGTAGTGCGAGGTGACGCTGACCGGGACGGTCGCGGTGTTGCGCACGGCCAGCCGCAGAGCGGGTTCGGGCTCGGCGTGCGCCGGTGCGGGCAGTACGGCGCCGGGCGCGCCGTCCCCCAGCCGGACTCCGGCGCCGTGGCCGATGGGCTCGGACACGACGGCCAGCCGGGATCCGTCGTCGAAGACGGCCTCGACATGGACCTCGGTGACCACATCCGCCACACCGGGCAGGACGTCGTCGGGTCCCAGCACACCGCGCGCGGCCTCGATGGCCTCCGCGAGCCGCCGTCCGTCGCGCGCCGCTTCGCACACGGTGTCCGCGATCAGCGCGGTCGCTTCGGGCACATTGAGCTTCAGCCCACGCGCCCGGCGCGCCCGCGCCAGTTCAGCAGCTCCGAAGAGCAGCAGCCGGTCACGCTCGGTCGGGGTCAGTCTCACGTCACCATACCTCCAGATTAGAACGTCACTCTAACCATGGTTTCCCATGACAGGAAGATACTGACGGTTATCGGCCCTTACGTCACATTGAACGGCACTCTAATAATCGGGCGTCAGGGGCGGCCTCATGCCGATGGAACAACGCGGAGTCGACACCATCCCGGGTGGAACGAGCCGCGGTCACGGCAGGCACGCATCCAGGCGTCGCTGGTGTACCGGGCGGCGCCGTCGTACGTTGCCGTTGTAGCGGTTCCAGCTGTACCCCTCGGCCTTGACCTGAACATAGACATTGTGGCCGTCGCCCGCAGAGGTGTCCTGGAGATCGCCCTTCCACTGGAAGGCTCCGTACTTGGCGCCGGGCACCTCGAACCTGACGCCCGAGCTCGAGAGCGTCGGGATCCCAGCCAGGCACAGCACGACGAAGGCCGCGCCCGGCGAGCAGCCGGGCGCGGCCTTCGTCTGTACGGAACCGGCTGGTCAGCCGAGCGGGTGCATCCAGCCGTGGGTGTCCTCGGCGACGCCGCGCTGGATGTCCAGCAGGCGCTCACGCAGCTTCATCGTGACCTCGCCGGGCGCGCCCTCGCTCTGGGTCCACTCGCCGCCCGCGGACTTGACGGTGCCGACGGGGGTGATGACGGCTGCGGTGCCGCAGGCGAAGACCTCGGTGAGAGTGCCGTTCGCGGTGTCGGTCCGCCACTGGTCGATGGAGACGCGGCCCTCCTCGGACTCGTAGCCGAGGTCGCGGGCGACCTTGAGCAGCGAGTCACGGGTGACGCCGGCGAGCAGGGAGCCGGTCAGGGCCGGGGTGATGATCTTGTTCCCGTACACGAAGTACAGGTTCATGCCGCCGAGCTCCTCGACCCACTTGTGCTCGACCGCGTCGAGGTAGGCGACCTGGTCGCAGCCCTTCGCCGCGGCCTCTGCCTGGGCGAGGAGCGACGCCGCGTAGTTGCCGCCGGTCTTGGCGTCGCCCATGCCGCCGGGGACGGCGCGGACGCGGTCCTCGGACAGCCAGATGGAGACCGGCTTGACGCCACCGGGGAAGTAGGCACCGGCGGGCGAGGCGATGACGACGAAAAGGTACTCGTTGGCGGGCTTCACACCGAGGCCGACCTCGGTCGCGATCATGAACGGGCGCAGGTAGAGCGACTCCTCGCCGCCGTGCGCCGGAACCCATGCCTTGTCCTGCCGGACCAGCACGTCGCACGCCTCGATGAACGTCTCGACGGGCAGTTCCGGCATGGCCAGCCGGTGCGCCGATGCCTGGAAACGCTTGGCGTTCGCCTCGGGACGGAACGTGGCGACGGAGCCGTCGGGCCGGCGATAGGCCTTGAGGCCCTCGAAGATCTCCTGCGCGTAGTGCAGGACCGTGGTCGCGGGGTCGATGGAGAGCGGGCCGTAGGGGACGAGCTGGCCGTCGTGCCAGCCGCGGCCCTCGGTCCACCGGATCGTCACCATGTGATCGGTGAAGTAGCGGCCGAATCCGGGCTTGACCAGGATCGCCTCGCGCTCCGCGTCGGACAGCGGGTTCGAGGAGGGCTTGAGCTCGATCGTGGGCATCGTCATGTGTGCGTGTCCTTCACCGGTTGTGTGTGTTCGACCGCGCTCACGCCGCTCCTGTCAGACAGGTGCTAGGACGTCCGAGCTTCACCGCGAGCGACGGCCCCGTTCGATTATCGCTCCCGGGTGGCCGTGCACGAAATGACGTGATTGCGGTCCAGTGGTCGATGGTGGCACCCGGGACGGCACAGGAGAAGCCGCCGGGTGCGATTGCGACCCGGCGGCTTCGAAATGGAGTCGTCGGGTCAGCTCGCTACGCGTACCGCGAGCGCGTCGCCGATCTGGTCGGTGGTACGAGTCGTCGTGCCTCCCCCAGAGCCGGAAGGGCCTGGGAGGTGCCCCCCTCGCTCCGCGAGGTCGGCGGAGACGGCGTCCTCGATGCGCACGGCCTCGGCCTCGTAGCCGAGGTGGCGCAGCAGAAGGGCGACGGAGAGGACCGCGGCCGTGGGGTCGGCCTTGCCCTGGCCCGCGATGTCCGGGGCGGAGCCGTGGACCGGCTCGAACATCGAGGGGAACTCGCCGCTCGGGTTGATGTTGCCCGAGGCGGCGACGCCGATGCCGCCGGAGACGGCCGCGGCGAGGTCGGTGATGATGTCGCCGAAGAGGTTGTCGGTGACGATCACGTCGAAACGCTCGGGCTGCGTGACGAGGAAGATCGTCGCCGCGTCCACGTGCAGGTAGTCGGTGGTGACGTCCGGGAACTCGGCCGCGACCTTGTTGAAGATGTTGGTCCACAGGTGCCCGGCGTAGGTCAGCACGTTGTTCTTGTGGACCAGCGTCAGCTTCTTGCGCGGGCGCGCCTGGGCGCGGGCGAAGGCGTCACGGACCACACGCTCGACACCGAAGGCGGTGTTGACCGAGACCTCGGTGGCGACCTCGTGCGGGGTACCGGTGCGGATCGAGCCGCCGTTGCCGGTGTACGGGCCCTCGGTGCCCTCACGGACCACGACGAAGTCGATCTCCGGCTGCCCCTTGAGCGGGGTCGCGACACCCGGGAGGAGCTTCGACGGCCGCAGGTTCACATGGTGGTCAAAGAGGAAACGGAGCTTCAGCAGGAAGCCGCGCTCCAGGACGCCGGACGGAACCGAGGGGTCACCGATCGCGCCGAGCAGGATTGCGTCGTGCTGCTTGAGCGCCTGGACATCCGCGTCGGTGAGGGTCTCACCGGTCGCGTGGTAGCGCTTGGCGCCGAAGTCGAAGTCCTTGGTCTCCAGCTTCACATCCTGCGGGAGAACAGCATTGAGGACCTTGAGGCCCTGAGCCACTACCTCCTGGCCGATACCGTCACCAGGGATCACTGCGAGATTGATGCTGCGAGACATGTCCGCACCTTACTGCGCGTCCCACACCATGACATTTCATGTCCACCATACGGACGTACCAGCGGCTGCGACCGTACCGCCGACAGGTGGTGCACCCCTTTCAACATGCGTCAGGTTGCACTCAAGCGGGGCAGGCCATGACGGTTTACCTCACGGAATCATGCGCTCCGGCGGATCAGGGTCGCCCGCGCACACGCGAAGGTGGCGGATGCGCGCCAGGACTGTCGAGCGAGCGCATCGACCACTTCGAGATCAGTCGCGGCTGACCGTTCTCAGTGGCCCGTGGAGCCGCCGTTGTCCCTGCGGTCGAGGGCCCGCTGCAGGGCGGCGGCGGCATTCTGGCGCTCCGACTCGGTCGGGCGGTGGGTGTGACGGACTCGGCGGACAGTCGTCTCGGCCATGGTGGATCGACTCCTTGAGATCGCGAGGATTTCGAGATCGAAAAATCGTGAACGTGATTTCGAGATCGGGATTTCGAGGCGCCGGAAGGGGCGGGGAGCGGGCGCCGCAGGGGTTGCCTGCACAGGGGCGCACACTCACGACCGCCAGTCGCTGGATCTAGCGAGACGTTCGGCTTCTACAAAGCTAGGACAGCTCGGCCGGTCTGTCTCCACAATTACTCGGACTTCCTACTATCTGAGACGGAGGTTTACGGCCGCCCGCCCTCAGTTCCCGGATCAGGGCCCGGGCAGCGAGCGATCGTGCCTGCTCAGGGGTGGTGACACAGCCGACCGAACGCGTCGGCGGCTCCGGCCCGAGAGCCGTGATCTCGACCGCGTCCGGTGCTCCTTCGAGTGAGAGCTCCGGCGTGATCGCCATGCCGGGACGACGGCACACCATCGAGAGCGCCGCTATCGTCCTCGGCCTCGACCGTCGCACGCGGGATCCGCTCCTGTGCGGCCCACCGGTCCCGGGTGTACGAGGTGCAGCGCTCCGCCCGGTCCACCAGCGGGAGCATCCGCGGCGCCGGACGGCCGGCCGGGTGCACCGGCGCGTACTCCTCCTCCATCAGCACTCCCCCGACGAGTCCCTTCGGTCCGGGGAACTCGTCCCTGAGCGGCGGACACCCCCGGCGGCGATCCTCCGGTCGGCCACCGCCCGATCACAGCACGTCCCCGTCCCGCCAGTCGAAGATCAGCGTCCCGGACGCGGCCGGCAGCACGCGGCCGGCCGCACCGCGGACATACGTGCTGCCCTCCTCGTCCGGCAGTCGCTCCACCCCGCGCCTTCCCTGTACGGCGATCCGCCCCGGCCACACCTGCCAGCCGCGCCCCGCGTACAGCGCGGCCCCGGCAGCCGATGCGGACAGGGCCCCGAAGGCGTACGCCCCGTCCACGACCTGTTCCAGCCCTGCCATCACGCGCCCGCCGAACCCTTCCCGGCGGCGGTCGGCGCGGACGGCCACGGCCTCCACGTAGCCGATCCGGTACGAGCGGCCCTCATGGATCAGCCGGCGCTGGACGACACTGCCGTGCGCGAGGAGCCCGCTGCCGTCCCGTACATACACGTGGATGCCGCCGAGGCCGTGGTCCCAGTCGTCGTCGCTGAAGTCTCCCTCGAAAGCGGTGTCCAGGAAGGTGCGGATCTCGTCGAGGGTGGCCGGGGTCAGCATGTAGGTGTGCGCGGTGCGCAGCGGCATATCGATCACGTGCCTCAATCTCCCAGCGCGGCTTCGCCGCCTTCGGTACTGCTGATGCGCCGTCACCGTCGGCATTACGGCCGCTGCCTGATCCTGCTGGGCGGCGGCTTCACGGTCGGCCTTTCACTGATCGTGCACGGCTGGACCTGAACGTCGTGCACGGCCGGAGCTGAACAGGGACACAGTAGGAGATCCCGGGCGACTCCCCACCCTCCCCTCTATTGATCCGATGTATTTGCTGCCAGGAACCTTGACGCCCCCTCAGTCCACCATCATCCTCCCAGCCATCGGACCAATGGTCAGGTCTGTGAACGATGAGCCTCTGGACTGGGAGAAATCGTGTCACTGCACAAGCCATGGAGAACCCGCATCGCAACGCTGTCGGTGGTCCTGTGCGGCGCGCTCGCGTCGACGCTGCTGACGGCGGCCGGCACACACGCCGAGGAGAGCACCTGGACGGTACGGGACAAGCCCGACGGGCCCCGCGCGGAGCTGCGGCTCGACCGTGCGACCGGATCACTGAGCCTGGCGGTGTCCCGCGAAGGCGGGACGGTCATCGCCCCGTCACCCGTGGGGATCGTGACCGAGCGGGCCGACCTCACCGCGGGGCTGGGGTTCCTCGGCCGCAGCGACCGCTCAGTGGACGAGCACTACCGCACGGGCGCGGGCAAGACCCGGAGCCGCGCCGTCCACATGCGTGAATCGCGCTTCCGCTTCCGTACCGCGGCCGGTGCCCGGCTCGATCTGCTCGTCCGGGCCTCCGCCGACGGTGTCGCCTACCGCTACGTGCTGCCCGGTGACACGGGCAACGTCCTGCGCGAGGCTTCCGCGTTCACCCTGCCCGAGGGGGCGTCGGCGTGGCTCGGCAATTACCGCAAGGACAACGAGAACCTCTTCAACGCGTACTCCGCCGCGGGCGCCCCGGCCGGTGAATACATGATGCAAGGGCTGTTCCGTACCGAAGGCGGCTACGCCCTGGTCGCCGAGTCCGACCTCACCGGCAGCTACTCCGGGGCCCGTCTGATCCATGACGCAGGCTCCACCACCTACCGCGTCAAGCTCTGGGACGAGCAGGTCCAGGTGAAGGGCGCCCTCACCACGCCTTGGCGCGCCGTGGTCACCGGCGACCTGGCGACCGTCACCGGGTCCACCTTCACGGACGATCTCGCCCCGGCCTCCGAGGTCCGTGACACCTCCTGGATCAAGCCGGGCCGGGCCCTGTGGACCTGGCTGGCGGGCGGGCGTCCGGCGGGCCAGAGCCTGGAGATGCAGAAGGGGTACGTCGACTACGCGGCCGCCCGCCACTGGCCGTACACCGTCGTCGACGCGGGCTGGTACTTCGACCCGGACCAGTGGGACGTCACCGACCCCGACTGGCAGTCGCACAGCTGGATTCCGGAGCTGGTGCGCTACGGCAGGGAGCGCGGCGTCGGAATCCAGGTCTGGATCCACCACCGCGACCTGGACACCGCCGAGGAGCGCGCCCAGTGGCTGACCACACTGGAGAAGTGGGGCGTCAAGGGGGTGAAGATCGACTTCATGGACTCGGAGGCGCAGGAGACGTTCCAGTGGTACGACAAGATCCTCCCCGAGACGGCGGCCCACCACCTCCTGGTCAACTTCCATGGCTCCACGATCCCCAAGGGCATCCAGCGCACCTGGCCGCACGTCATGTCGCTGGAGGGCGTCAACGGAGAGGAGAAGAAGACGAACACCGCCCAGCATCTGACCACGCTCCCGTTCACCCGGAACGTGATCGGCTCCATGGACTTCACCCCTGGCGCCTTCCATCGCCCGAACCGGCCCAACGCCGCGTCCGACGCGGGTGAGCTGGGCCTGTCGGTGCTGTACGAGTCCGGGGTCCAGAACCTGGCCGGCACCCCCGAGTCGTACGAAGCCCGCCCGGTGGCCCGGCATTTCCTGGAGCAGCTGCCGGACGCCTGGGACGACACCCGGCTGCTGGCGGGCGAGCCGGGAAGCAGCGCGGTCCTGGCCCGCCGCAACGGCAGCCGCTGGTTCATCGGCGGTACGTACGCGGGCACGGCGCATACCGCCGAGGTGCCCCTGCGGATCGGGGCCGGCCGGTGGCTGGTCGAAACGGTGACGGACGGGCCGACGGGGCTGGTGCGCACGGCCCGCGCGGTGCGGGGCGGCGACGCGCTGTCGGTGGATGTGGTTGCCGACGGCGGCTTCGCCGCGGTGGCCTGCCGCTGGGCCCCGGGCCGCACCTCGTGCGACCGCTGAACCGGTAGCGGCCGGAGTCTCCGGCCCGCAGGCTCACCCGTCGGCCCGGGCCGTTGTCAGTGGGCGCCCCTACCGTTCATGAGCAGGGGGGCCGGCGGACAGCGGCCCGGTGGGAGGGGACGACGATGAGCTTCAGCATGCAGGCGCGGGCCGTTCCGGCAGCCGGGCTGCCGCAGGACTTCGCCGGGGTGACGGCGGTCTTCGCCGACACGGACGACGAGCTCGATTTCCTGGAGACGGATCTGCACATCTCCAAAGTTTTCTCCGCGGTGCACGAGTTGTGCCTCACCGCACCGCCCGGCCAGGGCAGTTGCGAGCTCCCGGTCTTCGGCGGGACCGTCCACGAGGACCCGGCCGGGATCGAGGCGCCGTCGGTGACTCTGGAGGCCGCAGGGGTGCGGGAGGCGGCGGAGTTCCTCCGCAGCCATCCGTTCGACCAGCTGTGGCACGCGGCCGCCGGGGGCGTGGGCACGCACTGGGGCCGGCCGGAACCCGAGGTCCGCGATGTCTTCGCCCACCACTACAGGCAGGTGCTGGACTTCTACGGGCGGGCCGCGGAGGCGGGCGACGCGGTGGTGAAGCGGTTCCTTTACTGAGGGGACCGCTCCTGAGCGGACGGCGCCGGAATGGAAACCGCCTCCCGGCCGGCAGGGGAACCGGGCGGGAGGCGGAATTCGTGGCGGGGCGCCGGGGGTGCGGCGCCCCGGGGGGTGTCAGCCCTGGTGGGGGTAGGTGTAGTCGGTCGGCGGAACCAGCGTCTCCTTGA
Organism: Streptomyces sp. Ncost-T10-10d; assembly: GCF_900091955.1. Taxonomy (GTDB): domain Bacteria; phylum Actinomycetota; class Actinomycetes; order Streptomycetales; family Streptomycetaceae; genus Streptomyces. Next base: position 33,745 of record NZ_FMDF01000149.1, on the reverse strand, counting down.
TGGCCCGGGTCAGGGTCCAGCGCTGCAGGTTCTGCGGGGCGCCCGCCTTGTCGTTCGTACCCGAGGCGCGGCCGCCACCGAAGGGCTGCTGGCCGACGACGGCACCGGTCGACTTGTCATTGATGTAGAAGTTGCCCGCGGCGTACCGCAGCTTCTCCATCGTGTGCGCGGCCGCGGCGCGGTCGCCCGCGATGACGGAACCGGTCAGCGCGTAGTCGGAGACCGACTCCATCTGCTCCAGCATCTCGTCGTACTTGTCGTCCTCGTAGACGTGCACGGCGAGGATCGGGCCGAAGTACTCGGTCGTGAAGACCTCGTTCTCCGGGTCGCTGCACTCGATGACGGTCGGGCGGACGAAGTAGCCCACCGAGTCGTCGTACGTGCCGCCCGCGATGATCGTGCAGGACGGGTCGGACGTGGCGCGGTCGATCGCGGCCTTGTTCTTGGCGAACGAGCGCTCGTCGATGACGGCACCGATGAAGTTCGACAGGTCGGTGACGTCACCCATGGTGATGGAGTCGACCTCTGCCGCGAACTTCTCCTTGAAACCGGAGTTCCAGATGGAGGCCGGGACGTACGCACGGGAGGAAGCCGAGCACTTCTGGCCCTGGAACTCGAAGGAGCCACGGGTGAGCGCGGTCTTCAGCACGGCGTGGTCGGCCGACGGGTGGGCGACGACGAAGTCCTTGCCGCCGGTCTCGCCGACGAGCCGCGGGTAGGTGCGGTAGTTGGCGATGTTGTTGCCGACCGTCTTCCACAGGTGCTGGAAGGTGGGGGTCGAACCGGTGAAGTGGATACCGGCCAGGTCGCGGTGGTTCAGGGCCACCTCGGAGACGGCGATGCCGTCACCGGTCACCAGGTTGATGACGCCCTTGGGCAGACCCGCCTCTTCCAGGAGCTGCATCAGCAGCACGGCGGCGTGGGTCTGCGTCGGGGACGGCTTCCACACCACGACGTTGCCCATGAGGGCCGGGGCGGTGGGCAGGTTGCCCGCGATGGCCGTGAAGTTGAACGGCGTGATCGCGTAGACGAAGCCCTCCAGCGGGCGGTGGTCCATGCGGTTCCACACGCCCGGCGAGTTGGCCGGGGGCTGCTCGGCCAGGATCTGGCGCGCATAGTGCACGTTGAAGCGCCAGAAGTCGACGAGCTCACAGGGAGTGTCGATCTCGGCCTGCTGGGCGGTCTTCGACTGGCCGAGCATCGTGGATGCGGCCAGCGTCTCGCGCCAGGGGCCGGACAGCAGCTCGGCGGCGCGCAGGATGATCGCGGCGCGGTCGTCGAAGGACATCGCGCGCCAGGCCGGGGCAGCGGCCAGCGCGGCGTCGATCGCGTCCTGGGCGTCCTGCTGCGTGGCGCCGGCGAACGTACCGATGACGGCCTTGTGGTTGTGCGGCTGTACGACGTCGAAGCGCTCGCCGCCGCCCATCCGCTTCTCGCCACCGATGGTCATCGGAAGGTCGATCGGGTTCTGGCTGAGCTCCTTGAGCTTCGCCTCCAGGCGGGCGCGCTCCGGGGAACCCGGGGCGTAGGAGTGGACCGGCTCGTTGACCGGCGCGGGGACCTGGGTAACAGCGTCCATGAGTGCCTTGTCTCCTTGTGTCAGAGGGTGGGGGTCAGCCGGGCAGGTCAGCCCTTGGTGAGGATGGAGCGGCCGAAGAACAGCAGGTTCGCCGGCTTCTCCGCGAGGCGGCGCATGAAGTAGCCGTACCAGTCGGTGCCGTACGCGGTGTACACACGCATCCGGTGGCCCTCGGCCGCGAGCCTGATGTGCTCGTCGCTGCGGATGCCGTACAGCATCTGGAACTCGTACTCGTCCAGCTTGCGCCCGGCCTTCCGGGCCAGCTCCTGGGCGATGGCGATCAGACGCGGGTCGTGCGACCCGATCATCGGGTAGCCCTCGCCCTCCATCAGGGTCTTCAGGATGCGGACGTACGCCTTGTCGATCTCGGCCTTGTCCTGGTACGCGACGGAGGCGGGCTCCTTGTAGGCGCCCTTCACGATGCGGACGCGGCTGCCGGCAGCGGCGAGGCGGCGGGCGTCCTCCTCGGTGCGGAACAGGTACGCCTGGATCACACAGCCGGTCTGCGGGAAGTCCTTCCGCAGCTCCTCGTGGATGGCGAACATCGAGTCGAGGGTGGTGTGGTCCTCGGCGTCCAGCGTGACCGTGGTGCCGATCGCGGCGGCGGCCTCGACGACCGGGCGGACGTTGGCGAGCGCCAGCTCGTGGCCGCCCTCCAGGGACTGGCCGAACATGGAGAGCTTGACGGACATCTCGGCCTTGGTGCCCAGGCCCAGGTCCTTGAGGCGCTCGATCAGTTCGAGGTAGGCATCGCGGGCGGCGGCGGCCTGCTCCGGGGTGGTGATGTCCTCACCGACCACGTCGAGGGTGACTTCGAGGCCCTTGTCGGCGGCGTCCTCGATGACCGGGACGACCTGCTCGACGGTCTCACCGGCGATGAACCGGTCGACGACCTGCTTGGTGCCAGGTGCGGCCGAGATGAAACGGCGCATCTTGTCGCTGCGGGACGCGGCGAGAATCACGGGACCCAGCACGGGGCACCTCCACGGAAAGTACGAACGAAGGCCGTACCGGCAGATGAGGACAGAGCGGTACAGCACGGAGAACCACCGTGAAATCTAAGGATCCCTCCGATGGTGTGCCATCGACAGCTGTCACGCATCCATTCCCGGGATCTCAGACAGATGTCTGAAGGGGTGCGAGAATGGCTGGGTGAAGGGCGATTACCAGGAGCTGGTCGACGAGATCTCGGGGCTGCTCGGCGCCCCCGCGACGCTGGAGAACCGGGACTTCGGCCTGGTCGCCTTCGGCGCCCACGACAGCGACGACGACACGGCGATGGACCCGGTCCGCACCCGCTCGATCCTGACCCGGCGCTCCACGCCCGCGGTGCGCGCCTGGTTCGAGGGCTTCGGCATCGCCCGCGCCACCGGCCCGGTCCGCATTCCGGCCGCCCCGGAGGCCGGGGTGTTCCGGGGCCGTATCTGTCTGCCGGTACGCCATCGGGGTGTCGTACTGGGTTACGTATGGCTGCTCGACGCGGACCCCGGGCCGACCGACGAGCAGCTGAGGGCGGCGATGGAGGTGGCGGCCCGGATCGGGGGGCTGCTCTCCGACGAGGCGCGGGCGGGCACGGATCTGTCCCGGGAGTTCGGTGCGGTCCTCACCGCCGGGCGGGGCTGGCAGCGCGACATGGCGGTGGCCGCGCTGCGCGAGGCACTGGGCCGGGATGCGGAAGGCCTGCACACGGTGGTGTGCGTGACCCCGTGGACCGACGACCCGCCAACGGTCCGTACGGTGTCCTCGGCATCGGCGCTGACCTCGGTCCCGGCCCCCGGGGCCGCCGGGGGCCCCTCGCTGGCCGCGCTGATCCGGCTGCGCTCCAGCGATGTCCTCGACCCGGCGCTCACCGCCGCGGAGCGGCTGCGTTCCTCCGCGGGCGGGCACGCCACCGCCGGGGTCGCGATGCCCCGTCGGGACCTGGCGGACCTGGCCGAGGCCTGGCACGAGGCGTCGGCCGCGGCCCGCGCGGCGGCGGCCGAGTCCCGCTTCGGCCCGGTCGCCGAATGGTCGGCGATCGGCCCGTACCGGCTGCTGACCGCGCTCCCCGCAGAAGCGGCCGCGGATCCCGCGGTCCGCGCCCTGCTCACCCCGCCGCACAAGGATCTGGCCCGCACCGCCGAGGTGTTCCTCGACTGCGCGGGCCAGGCGTCCCGGACGGCCACCGCACTCGGTATCCACCGCCAGACGCTCTACTACCGGCTCTCCCGGGTTCAGCTGCTCACCGGCCTCGATCTCAACGACGGCGAGGACCGGCTGTTGCTGCACATGACACTCAAGGGCGCGCGGCTCTGATCCCGCGCGCCGTCACCGAGCACGACGCATTTGAGAGCCCCCGTCAACCCGTCCGGCGTTCGAGGACGTCACCGTCACCCCGGACCCCGGCACTCGGGCCGGCCTGGTCGGCGACGCCAGGCCCTTCCTGTCGCACCCGCCCTTCGAGCACGGCCTTCAGACCGTCCGTCAGATCCTGTGCGGAAGGCGCCGATTCACTGTCCATCAGCCACTGCACCATCACACCCGCGAGCAGCGCCTGGCAGAACAGCCCGGCCACCCGCGCCTTCTCCGGGTCCGTCTCCGGGTCGATGCCGAGCATGTTCTCGGCGAGCCCGTCACGCCCCTCGCGCTGCGGGCCCGCCAGGGCCTTCTGCAGATCCGGGTCCTGGTCGATCCGGGAGACGACCTCCATCTGGAGCTGCCAGACGGACCGGGTCTGCCCATAGCTGTCGATCACCCGCTCCCAGGTGTCGCGGAACTGGTCGAGCGGCGACTGGGGCCCGCCGTCGCCGCGGTCGTCGTCCACGTCCGGCCGCTCGGTGAGCACATCACCCCACTCCTCCGTCACCTTGAGGAAGGCGAGGTTGAGCAGGGCCTCCTTCGAGCCGTAGTGATAGCCGATGGAGGCGAGGTTCGTACCGGAGGCGGCCACGATGTCGCGCGCCGTCGTCCGGGCGTATCCCTTCTCCAGCAGGCAGCGCTTGGCGCCTTCGAGCAGATCCTCACGGTGTCCCATGAAAGCAGCGTACCCGGCATGCAGACGTTTGTGTAAGACGCACGTCTAGATGCCGGGTACGCGGGGCCTGGGGCCGTCAGTCGGTCAGGTTCACCGTACGAGCCGATGCGGCACCGATCTCCGTGGAGATCTCGGTGAGCACCGACGCCGGGACGTCGTCGTCGACGGTGAGCACGACCAGTGCCTCGCCGCCCGCGTCCGTCCGCGAGACCTGCATGCCCGCGATGTTCAGACCGGCCTCGCCGAGGATCCGGCCGACCGTGCCGACGACACCTGGACGGTCCTCGTAACGCAGCACCACCATGTGGTCGGCAAGCGCCAGGTCCACGTCGTACTCGCCGACGGCTACGATCTTCTGGAGGTGCTTGGGGCCGGCCAGCGTGCCGGAGACGGCGATCTCCTCGCCACCCGAGAGCGTGCCGCGGACGGTGACCACGTTGCGGTGGTCCGGCGACTCGGAACTGGTGGTGAGGCGGACCTCGACACCGCGCTCCTGCGCGAAGAGCGGGGCATTCACATACGACACGGTCTCGTCGACCACGTCCTCGAAGACGCCCTTGAGCGCGGAGAGTTCGAGCACCTTGACGTCGTGCTGGGTGATCTCGCCGTACACCTCGACGTCGAGGCGGACCGCGACCTCCCCGGCGAGCGCCGTGAAGATCCGGCCGAGCTTCTCGGCGAGCGGCAGGCCCGGACGTACGTCCTCGGCGATCACACCGCCCTGGACGTTGACCGCGTCCGGCACGAGCTCACCGGCGAGGGCGAGGCGCACGGACTTGGCGACCGCGATGCCCGCCTTCTCCTGGGCCTCGTCGGTGGAGGCGCCGAGGTGCGGGGTGCAGACGACCTGGTCGAACTCGAACAGCGGGGAGTCCGTGCAGGGCTCCTTCGTGTACACGTCGAGACCGGCACCGGCGACCCGGCCCTCCTTGAGGGCGGAGGCGAGCGCCGCCTCGTCGACGATGCCACCGCGCGCGGCGTTGACGATGCGCACCGAGGGCTTCACCTTGTGCAGCGCCTCGTCGCCGATCAGGCCCAGCGTCTCGGGGGTCTTGGGCAGGTGCACGGTGATGAAGTCCGCGACCTCGAGCAGCTCGTCCAGCGTAAGGAGCTTGACGCCCATCTGGGCGGCACGCGCGGGCTGCACATAGGGGTCGTACGCGACGATCTTCATGCCGAAGGCCGACATGCGCTGAGCGACCAGGACACCGATGCGGCCGAGGCCGACGACGCCGAGGGTCTTCTCGCTCAGCTCGACGCCGGTGTACTTGGACCGCTTCCACTCGCCGTTCTTGAGGGCGGTGTTGGCCTGCGGGATGTTGCGCGCGGTGGCGACCAGCAGACCGCAGGCCAGCTCGGCGGCGGTCACGATGTTGGAGGTCGGCGCGTTGACGACCATCACGCCGGCCTTGGTGGCGGCGGAGACGTCGACGTTGTCCAGACCGACGCCCGCGCGGGCGACGACCTTCAGCTTCTTCGCGGCGGCGATGGCCTCGGCGTCGACCTTGGTGGCGGAGCGCACCAGGATGGCGTCGACATCGGCGATCGCGGGGAGGAGTTCGGCGCGGTCCGCGCCGTTGCAGTGCCGGATTTCGAAATCCGGACCCAGGGCGTCAACCGTGGCAGGCGACAGCTCTTCAGCGATGAGTACGACAGGTTTCGAGCTCACGTGAGTCCTCACAAGTCCAGTGCGGACGGCCGTCCCGACGGCCGCAGGCGGTGGAGGGGCTTGCCGCGTGGAAGACGCACGACACTGTGGGCCTGACGCGTGTATGTGTGGAGAAGTGTAGTCATGCGCCAGGACGCATACTGCGCCCCGATGGAAGGATCACCCACACGGGGGTGGACGACTTGTACACACGTACGACGCCGCCTCTTCCAGCGGTGAAGCAGGGGGAACACCGCGGGGGCGGGTCAGGAGACCCGCCCCCGGGGCGAATGGGTTACGCGTCCTCGTCGTTGACCCAGCTCATGAGCTTGCGCAGCTCACGGCCGGTGGTCTCCAGGAGGTGGTCGCTGTCCGCCTTCTTGTACTCGTTGTACTTGGGCAGACCGTTGTGGTACTCGGCCATCCAGTTCTTGGCGAAGGTGCCGTCCTGGATCTCCGCGAGGACCTTCTTCATCTCGGCCTTGGTGGCGTCCGTGATGATCCGCGGGCCGGTGACGTAGTCGCCCCACTCGGCGGTCTCCGAGATGGACCAGCGCATCTTCTCCAGGCCGCCCTCGTACATGAGGTCCACGATGAGCTTCAGCTCGTGCAGGCACTCGAAGTACGCGATCTCCGGCTGGTAGCCGGCCTCGGTCAGGGTCTCGAAACCGGCCTTGACCAGGGCGGCGGTGCCACCGCAGAGGACGGCCTGCTCACCGAACAGGTCGGTCTCGGTCTCCTCGGTGAAGGTCGTCTTGATGACGCCGGCGCGGGTGCCGCCGATGCCCTTCGCGTACGACAGGGCGAGCGCCAGGCCGTTGCCCGAGGCGTCCTGCTCGACGGCCACGATGCACGGAACGCCACGGCCCTCCTCGTACTGACGGCGGACCAGGTGGCCCGGGCCCTTCGGGGCGACCATGCAGACGTCGACGTTGGCCGGCGGCTTGATGAAGCCGAAGCGGATGTTCAGGCCGTGGCCGAAGAACAGCGCGTCGCCGTCCTTGAGGTTGTCCTTGATGGACTCCTCGTAGACCTGGGCCTGGATCGGGTCCGGGACCAGGATCATGATGACGTCGGCCTCGGCGGCGGCCTCGGACGGGGTCACCACGCGCAGCCCCTGCTCCTCGGCCTTGGCCTTGGACTTGGAGCCCTCGTGCAGACCGACACGGACGTCGACACCCGAGTCGCGCAGCGACAGCGCGTGGGCGTGGCCCTGGCTGCCGTAGCCGATGACCGCGACCTTGCGGCCCTGGATGATGGACAGGTCGGCATCGTCGTCGTAGAACAGCTCGGCCACTGGGTCTCTCCTTGGTGTGCAGGTGTTGCGTCCCACCGTACGGCGGGGTGCGTCAGATACGTTTTCGGGTCTCGCCATACGAGCGGCGAAGTGGCGGTGCCTAGGCCGAACGGTCGAGGGCGCGCAGCGAACGGTCGGTGATCGAGCGCGCGCCGCGCCCTATGGCGATGGTGCCGGACTGGACCAGCTCCTTGATGCCGTACTGCTCCAGCATCTTGAGCATGGCCTCCAGCTTGTCGGCGCCGCCGGTCGCCTCGATCGTGACGGCCTCCGGGGAGACGTCCACGGTCTTGGCGCGGAACAGCTGGACGATCTCGACGATCTGGGAGCGGGTCTCGTTGTCGGCGCGGACCTTCACCAGGACGAGCTCACGCTGGATCGCAGCGGACGGCTCGAGTTCGACGATCTTCAGGACGTTCACCAGCTTGTTGAGCTGTTTGGTCACCTGCTCAAGAGGCAGGTCCTCGACATTGACGACGATGGTGATGCGCGAGATGTCGGGGTGTTCGGTGGTACCGACCGCGAGCGAGTCGATGTTGAAGCCGCGGCGGGAGAACAGGGCGGTGATCCGGGCGAGGACACCGGGCTTGTTCTCGACCAGGACGGAGAGCGTGTGCTTGGTGGACATGGAGTCGGTCTCTCTCTGTCTCTCAGTCGTCTTCGTTGTCGCCGAAGTCGGGGCGGACCCCACGGGCGGCCATGACCTCGTCGTTGGAGGTGCCGGCGGCGACCATCGGCCACACCATGGCGTCCTCGTGGACGATGAAGTCGATCACGACGGGGCGGTCGTTGATGGAGTTGGCCTCTTCGATGACCTTGTCCAGGTCGGCCGGGTCCTCGCAGCGGATCGCGTGGCAGCCCATGGCCTCGGACAGTTTGACGAAGTCCGGGACGCGGGTGCCCTTCGCCGGGACGCCCTCGGTGTCGGCGCCGGAGTGCAGCACGGTGTTGGAGTACCGCTGGTTGTAGAACAGGGTCTGCCACTGGCGGACCATCCCGAGCGCCCCGTTGTTGATGATGGCGACCTTGATCGGGATGTTGTTGAGCGCGCAGGTGGTGAGTTCCTGGTTGGTCATCTGGAAGCAGCCGTCGCCGTCGATCGCCCAGACCGTACGGTCCGGCATGCCGGCCTTCGCGCCCATCGCGGCCGGGACCGCGTAACCCATCGTTCCGGCGCCGCCGGAGTTCAGCCAGGTGGCGGGCTGCTCGTACTGGATGAAGTGCGAGGCCCACATCTGGTGCTGGCCGACACCCGCCGCGAAGATCGTGCCCTCGGGGGCGAGCTGACCGATGCGCTGGATGACCTGCTGCGGCGAGAGGCTGCCGTCCTCGGGCAGGTCGTAGCCGAGCGGGTAGGTGTCACGCCAGCGGTTGAGGTCCTTCCACCAGGCTGAATATCCCGTCCGGGCGGCCTCACCGACGTGACCGTCGTTGTGCTCGGCCTGGACGGCCTGGACCAGGTCGGCCAGGACCTCGCGGGCATCGCCCACGATCGGGACGTCCGCGGCACGGTTCTTGCCGATCTCGGCCGGGTCGATGTCGGCGTGGACGATCTTGGCGTACGGGGCGAAGCTGTCCAGCTTGCCGGTGACGCGGTCGTCGAATCGGGCTCCGAGGGCGACGATCAGGTCGGCCTTCTGCAGCGCGGTGACGGCGGTGACCGCACCGTGCATGCCCGGCATTCCGACGTGCAGCGGGTGGCTGTCGGGGAATGCGCCGAGCGCCATCAGTGTGGTGGTGACGGGCGCTCCGGTGAGCTCTGCGAGGACCTTCAGTTCGGCGGTGGCCCCCGCCTTGATGACACCGCCGCCGACGTACAGCACCGGGCGCTTGGCCTGAGTGATCAGCTTGGCGGCTTCGCGGATCTGCTTGGCGTGCGGCTTGGTGACCGGGCGGTAGCCGGGCAGGTCCTGGGTGGGCGGCCAGCTGAACGTGGTCTGCGCCTGCAGGGCGTCCTTGGCGATGTCGACGAGGACGGGACCCGGACGGCCGGTGGAGGCGATGTGGAAGGCCTCGGCGATGGTGTGCGGGATGTCCTCGGCCTTGGTGACCAGGAAGTTGTGCTTGGTGACCGGCATCGTGATGCCGCAGATGTCGGCTTCCTGGAAGGCGTCCGTGCCGATGGCCTTGGAGGCGACCTGACCGGTGATCGCGACCAGCGGGACGGAGTCCATGTGGGCGTCGGCGATCGGCGTGACCAGGTTGGTGGCGCCGGGGCCGGAGGTGGCCATGCAGACGCCGACCTTGCCGGTGGCCTGTGCGTAGCCGGTGGCGGCGTGTCCGGCGCCCTGCTCGTGGCGGACCAGCACATGACGGACCCGGGTGGAGTCCATCATCGGGTCGTACGCCGGAAGGATGGCACCGCCGGGAATGCCGAATACCGTGTCGGCCCCCACCTCCTCGAGAGACCGGATGAGGGACTGCGCGCCCGTGACGTGCTCAACGGTGGCGGCGGACGATCCGCCGTTACGGGCCCGCGGCTGGGGATGGTGGGCCCCGGTGGCCTGCTCGGTCATCGGCATTCTCTTCTCGAAGCTGAGGGTTTTTGCGGGTGTTTTACGAGGTTTTGCCTGGAGTCAGTGCAACAAAAAACCCCTCGTGCCGTGAGGCAAGCGAGGGGAGCGCGTCGGTGTGGTCTGCAGAGTGTCAGTGAGGGACTCTGCTTCAGCCGACGCGCTTTCCAAGTACGAGAATTCGGGTGCGCATGGCATTGACCCTCTCTCCGACGCATACAACGTGTCAAGTGGGTGGGACGGGCGTCTCAACATGTGAGCCGCTGAGGAGTGGGATCGAGCCGCCGGCCAGGACCGGCTGGGCGGGGGCACTGCCGGGCACCGGGAACTCGCCGCGGGCCAGGGCGCGGCGCAGCCGGTACTCGTCGAGCGGTCCGGAGAAGGCCATTCCCTGGCCGTGCGTACAGCCCATGGCGCGCAGTGCGAGGACCTGCTCCGGTACGTCGACACCATCGGCCACGGACTGCATGCCGAGGTCGCAGGCGATGCGCAGGAGGCCGCTGGTGATCTTGTGCAGCCGGGCAGATTCCACAACACCCTCGACGAGACCGCGGTCCAGTTTCAGTACGTCGATGGGGAGCCGGCGCAGGGCATTGATCGCGGCGTATCCACTGCCGAAGCCGTCGAGCGCGATGCGGACACCGAGCCGGCGCAGCGCGACGAGACGCTGTTCGAGTTCGTCGAAGGAGATCCGGGGGTCACTGTCGGCGACCTCGATCATCAGGGCGCCGGAGGGCAGGCTGTGTCGGGTGAGCAGCGCCTCGACGGAGCCGAACGGCATCCCCTTGTCGAGGAGCCTGCGGGCGGAGAGCCGCACGGCGACGGAGACCGGATGACCGGCTCTGGCCCGGTCGGCCGCCTGCTCGACGGCCTCTTCGAGGAGCCAGCGGCCGAGTTCGGCCGTGCGGTCGCTGTCCTCGGCGACGCGGAGGAATTCGGCCGGGGTGAACAGGATGCCCTGGGCGGAGCGCCAGCGGGCCTGGGCGGCGACGGCGGCGACGGTGCCGCTGGCGAGATGCACCACGGGCTGGTGGAGCAGGGCGAACTCGCCGTCGCGCAGAGCGGTGCGCAGCCGGGTCGCCAGTTCGGAGCGGCGTACGACTTCGGCCTGCATCTGCGGGGCGTACAGCTCGACGCGGTTCTTGCCTCCCGCCTTGGCGCGGTACATGGCGAGGTCGGCATTGCGCATGAGGTCGCTCGGAGAGATGCCGGGCTCGGCGAAGGCGACCCCGATGGATGCTGCGACCCGGACCTCGCCGGTGCCGATGCGGTACGGCTGGGAGAGGGTGAGGCGCAGCCGGTCGGCGATCTCGTGGACCTGACATTCCCGGGCGGACAGGTCGCGGATGCCGTCGCCGAGGATGATGGCCGCGAATTCGTCACCGCCGAGGCGGGCCGCGGTGTCACCGGCCCGTACGGATTCATGGAGGCGGCGGGCGGCCTGGATGAGGAGCTCGTCGCCCGCCTGGTGGCCGAGGCGGTCGTTGACCGCCTTGAAGCCATCGAGGTCGATGAAGAGCACGGCGGTGCCGGGGTCGCCGGAGCGGCGGCCGCCGAGGGCCTGGCGCACCCGCTCGGTGAACAGGGCGCGGTTGGGCAGGTCGGTGAGCGGGTCGTGCTCGGCGTTGTGCTGCAACTGGGCCTGCAGCCGGACCCGTTCGGTCACATCGCGGCTGTTGAGGATCAGCCCGCCCTGGTGGCGGTTGACCGTGGATTCGACATTGAGCCAGTCGCCCGTACCGGATCTGAAGCGGCACTCGATCCGGGTGGTGGGCTCCTCCCGCGGAGAAGCGGCGAGGAACCGGCGCACCTCGTGGACCACCCGCCCCAGGTCCTCGGGGTGGATGATCGAGGCGAGCTCGGCGCCGACCAGGTCGTCGGCATCCCGCCCGTACACCCCCGCGGCGGCGGGGCTGACGTAGCGCAGGACGCCGGTGGGGGCGGCGATCATGATGACGTCGCTGGACCCCTGGACCAGGGAGCGGAAGTGGTTCTCCTTCTGTGCCAGCTCCTGGGTGAGCGCGATGTTGTCGACGAGCATGATGCCCTGCCGGACGACCAGGGCGAGCACCACCGTGCAGCCGGTGAAGACCACGACGCGGTCCACCCGGCGCCCCTCGGTGACGCTGTAGAGAATGCCGAGCGTGCAGACGGCGGCGGCGAGATACGGCGTCAGCGCGGCCAGCGACCCCGCGATGGGCCGGCTGGTGGAGCGCGGCGCGCCTTGGGGCGGGAAGGCGTTGCCCCTTGCGCCGTTCGCCCCCCAGGGTGCGTACGCGAGGAGCAGGGAACCGGCGAACCAGCCCGCGTCCAGCAACTGGCCGGAGTGGTAGGTCTGGCGCAGCAGGGGGGAGGTGAACAGGGCGTCGGACAGGACCGTCAGGGCGAGTGCGGCAACGGCGGTGTTCACCGCGGAGCGGTTGGCGTTGGACCGCCGGAAGTGCAGGGCCAGGACCATGGAGACAAGCACGATATCGAGCAGCGGATAGGCCAGCGCGAGCGCCGCGCGGGCCACGCTCGCGCCCTCGGCGTCCACGAGATGCGCGGTATGGGCGAGGGCGAGGCTCCAGGAGAGCGTGAGGAGCGATCCGCCGATCAGCCAGGAGTCCAGCGCGAGACAGAACCATCCGGCCCGGGTGACGGGGCGTTTGGCGAGGACGAGCAGCCCGACGATGGCGGGTGGCGCGAAGCAGAGGTAGAAGACATCGGCGAGGGAGGGGCTGGGCACCGGGCGCCCGAGCACGACCTCGTACCAGCCCCAGACCGCATTGCCCCCTGCGGCCATGAGCGAGGAGAGCGCGAACAGCAGCCAGGCGGGCCGGAACCGGTCGCCGCCGGTCCGCGCGTAGAGGAAGCAGGAGACCGCCGCGACCAGCGCGGCGGCGCTGAGGCCGAAATCCCCCATGATGAGCGCCAGTTCCGAAGAACCCCAGCCGAGGGCCGCCCCCACCGCGTAACCGCCACAGACGAGGCCGACCAGGACCTGCAGGACCAGTGCGGACGCGCCGCCGACGGTGGACCGCCGGGAGAGGAACGCCCCGAGGGCGCCGGCCGGCGCGCTCACCGGGGCGCACCCGACGCCGCCGGGTGCGCACGCGCCCGGCGCCCGGCTGGGGCCTGTTCCGGGATTTCCGTCAGTGCCGCGACGCCCGGCACGCACTCCCTCGAGCACTCGGTTTCGCTCAAGCAGGGGGAACCCCCCTGCCGCGTTGTCGGACTCGCCCAAGAGCGTCCCGTACGAGGACGGCTCTCCGCTCGGCGATCGCACGCACCGGGCGCCGCGTCGCCCACCCTGCGGGCGGACGACGGGAAACCCGGAACAGGCCCCTGTCGCCGTCGACTGCCCTGCGGTGCCGGATCGTTCGCCCATCGGCCGTGCATCGCCCGTCGCCCCCTCGCGTGTTGCGTCCTCCCCGGCGCAGTCCCTTCCTCGGCTCAGCGCCCCTTTCGGGACGATACACCAGACCAGTCACTCAGGGACATAGTTTATCTACTCTCCGTGACGATCGGGCACTTGTCGGAACGGTACGCAGCCGCACGGACCCGCAGCGTGGTCAACCGGTGGTACGTACGACGTTCTGCACCGGCTCCCCTGCGGCGAAACGGCTCAGCTGTCCGGCCACCAGACGCCGGGCGCGCGGCTGGAACGCCGAGGTGCTGCCGCCCACATGCGGAGTGATCAGGACGTTCGGAGCATGCCAGAGGGGATGGCCGGCGGGCAGCGGTTCCGGGTCGGTGACATCAAGGGCGGCGCGCAGCCGGCCGGACTCCAGTTCGAGCAGCAGCGACTCGGTGTCGACGACGCCGCCCCGTGCGACGTTCACGAGCAGCGCCCCGTCCGGCATCGCGGCGAGGAACTCCGCGCCCACCAGCCCTTGCGTGGACGGGTTCAGCGGGGTGGACAGCACGACGACGTCGGCTTCGGGCAGGAGCGCGGGCAGGTCGTCGAGCGTGTGTACGGGGCCGCGTGCAGTTGTCCGCGCAGAGCGCGCGACGCGCGCCACCCGCGCACACTCGAAGGGCGCGAGCCGGTCCTCGATGGCGGCCCCGATCGATCCGTACCCCACGATCAGCACGGACTTGTCGGCGAGCGCGGGGTAGAAGCCGGCCCGCCACTCCTCCTTGTCCTGACCGTGGACGAACCCGGGGAAGCCGCGCAGGGAAGCGAGGATCAGCGCGAGGGCGAGCTCCGCGGTCGACGCCTCGTGGACCCCCTTGGCATTGCACAGTCGCACCCCGGCCGGCAGCAGACCGAGCCCCGGCTCGACATGGTCGATGCCCGCGGAGAGCGTCTGCACGATCTGGACCCGTGTCATGTCGGCGAGCGGTCGGACCGCGATCTGTGAACCCTTCATGTAGGGCACGACGTAGAAGGCGCAGCGGGCCGGGTCGGCCGGGTAGTCCTGCGCGCCGTCCCAGAAGTGGTAGTTGAGACCCTCGGGGAGTCCTTCGATCTCATCGGCGGGAAACGGCATCCATACGTCGGGAGTCTTCGTCGAAGTCATGGTCAGGAGGCTAATCCTCGGGAGGCTGCGCGAGGGGCGGCGGCCGGCAGAGGTTACTTTGGGGTGCGGTGTGGTCCCGTGACGGCGGGGCCGAGGTCCTGTCGTCACGGGACCTTAGGGAGGGTTCGGGGAGTTGGAGCGCAGGAGTCTCGGTGCGGCGGCGCTCGCCGTGGGTGCGGTCGGTCTTGGCTGTATGCCGATGAGCTGGGCGTACAGCGCGTCGCAGCAGCGCGGTGACCGTGCGTTGCGTGCTGTGCACGCCGCGCTCGACGCGGGCGTCCAACTGCTCGACACAGCCGACATGTACGGCCCCTTCACCAATGAGCTGCTGGTGGGCCGGGCGCTGAAGGGCCGCAGGTCCGATGCGTTCGTCTCCACCAAGTGCGGGCTGCTGGTGGGCGATCAGCACATCGTCGCCAATGGCCGCCCCGGCTATGTGCGGCGGGCCTGTGACGCCTCGCTGCGGCGGCTGCAGACCGATGTGATCGATCTGTACCAGCTGCACCGGGCCGATCCCGAGGTGCCGGTCGAGGAGACCTGGGGTGCGATGGCGGAGCTGGTGACCGCCGGGAAGGTGCGGGCGCTCGGGCTCTGTGCGGTCGGGGCGCGGGCTTCACGCCGGCCGGGTGCCCGAATGTATGACGAAACGATCCGTCAGCTGGATCGGGTGCAACAGGTCTTCCCGGTGAGCGCGGTGCAGGCGGAGCTGTCGGTGTGGTCGCCGGAGGCGCTGGAGTCGTTGCTTCCGTGGTGCTCGGCGCGGGGTGTGGGGCTGCTTGCGGCGATGCCCCTGGGGAACGGCTATCTGACGGGCACGCTGACCCCGGGACAGGGCTTCGAGCCCGACGATCTGCGGGCCAGGCATCCGCGGTTCACGGCCGAGATGATGGCGGCGAACCAGCCGGTGGTGGTCGGGCTGCGGCGGATCGCGGAGCGGCACGGGGCGACTGTGGCGCAGGTGGCGTTGGCCTGGGTGCTGCGGCAGGGGCCGCATGTGGTGCCGGTGCCGGGGACCAAGCGGGAGCGGTGGGCGGTGGAGAACGCGGGGGCGGCCGGGCTGACGCTGACCGCGCAGGATCTCGTGGAGATCGCCCGGCTGCCCCCGGCGCGGGGGTCGTGGGACTGACCTCCGGCCCCGCATTCGTGATCACCGATCGAGAAAACCGGCGGGCATCGGGTACCCGGGGCGGGGCTGCGGTGTAAGAACAGTAGTCGGGCGGCCGTCGAAGGGATCGGTGCTGTGCGCGGTGTTCTGTTCGGATCTGTACGAGACCTTGCGGGTCGTAGGGGGCGGCGTCGAGGCATGCGTCACGCAACGGTGGCCGTACTGGCGGCGGGCACGCTGCTGATGACCGCGGGGTGTTCCTCGGGGGACGGTTCCGGCGGTGCGGCGGGCGTCGGACACCTGCCGACGCCGTCCCGCCCCTCCGCTGCCGCGTCCCCGTCCGCTTCGGTGGCCCTGCCACCGGCGAAGGGCTCGGTCGAGGTGGTCTCCACGCTCACCGAGGGCCTCGACTCGCCGTGGGGGCTGGCGGAGCTGCCCGGCGGCGATCTGCTGGTCTCCTCGCGCGACAAGGGCACGATCACCCGGATCGACGGGAAGAGCGGCAAGAAGACCCTGCTGGGCGCCGTGCCCGGGGTGTCGCCCGGTGGGGAGGGAGGGCTGCTGGGGATCGCGGTCTCCCCCACGTACGGTTCGGACCATCTGGTGTACGCGTACTTCACGACCGAGTCCGACAACCGCATCGCGCGCATGCAGTACGACGAGAACGGCACGACGCCCGGCCGGCTACTGGGTGCACCGGACACGATTCTGCGGGGCATCCCGAAGGGCTCGATCCACAACGGCGGGCGGATCGCCTTCGGCCCGGATCACATGCTGTACGCGGGCACCGGGGAGACCGGGGACACCGGGCTCGCGCAGGACAAGAAATCGCTGGCCGGCAAGATCCTGCGGATGACCCCGGACGGCCGGCCGCTGCACGGCAATCCGGAGGCCGATTCCGTGGTGTATTCGTACGGGCACCGTAATGTGCAGGGGCTGGCCTGGGACGGGCAGAAGCAGCTGTGGGCGTCCGAATTCGGGCAGGACACCTGGGACGAGCTGAACCGGATCGAGCCGGGTGGGAATTATGGCTGGCCGGAGGTCGAGGGCAAGGCGGGGAAGCCGGGGTTCATCGATCCCGTGGCACAGTGGAAGACGTCCGAGGCGTCCCCGAGCGGGATCGCCTTCGCCAAGGGTTCGATCTGGATGGCGGGCCTGCGCGGTAAGCGGCTCTGGAGGATTCCGCTGTCCGGCAAGGAATCTCTGGCGGCCCCGCAGTCGTTCCTGAAGGGGAAGTACGGGCGTCTGCGCACGGTGCTCGCCGCGGGCGGCGACAAACTCTGGCTGGTCACGAGCAATACGGACACCCGTGGCACCCCGAAACCGGGAGACGACAGAATCCTGGTGCTGAAGGTCCGGTAGCTGCTACAGCAGGTGAAAGGGCGTGCGACCGGTGTTCAACTTCTTCGAGGAACTCTTCGCGCCGGGGCGTAAGCATGCCGCCGAGGAGCAGAAGCGGCTGGAGCTGACCCGGGTGGATCTCGGTGTCGGCGACCCCGGGCGCGGGCCCATAGACCTGGCCTCCGGAAAGGTGATCGTCAGGGCGTCCGGTACCGGCGAAGGTCCTGGGGCGGACCGTGGCGCGACAGACGCGATACCGGACCCTGACCAGGCAGCGGACGACTCCGATGAGACGTCCGGGCCGGATACCGATACCCCGGACGCTCAGGGGGCCGGTCCGGACGCGCGACCGTAGGCGGGGCCGGATGCCCCCGGTATCAGGAAGCGTTCCGGGCCGGGTAAAGGCGGAGCCGGTGGGCCAGGGCGGCCGCCTCACCGCGGCTGGAGACGCCGAGCTTGGCGAGAATGTTGGAGACGTGCACGCTCGCGGTCTTGGGTGAGATGAAGAGCTCCTCGGCGATCCTGCGGTTGGTGTGACCGGCCGCGACGAGACGGTGCACATCCTGTTCGCGTCGCGTCAGCCCGAACGACTCCACCGCCGCTGCTGCCGCCTCGCGCAGGTGGTCCTCGGTCTGCTCCGGGTCCGCCGCAGCGTCGGTGGTGCCGTCCTGGGCGGGGACGGTGACGGCGACCGGTATCTCTTGAGCGGTGCCGTGGGCCGGGGACCGGTCGGAGGTGGTGAGGGTGATGCGGGCGCGTCCGGCCAGCAGCTCGATGGTCTCGGTCAACGGGCGCGCGCCGAGTCGCCCGGCGGTGCGGTGGGCCTCGCGCAGCAGGGTGGTGGCCGCGGACCGGTCGCCTGCGGCGATCAGCAGGGCCTCGGCCCAGCGGTGGCGGATCTGTGCCAGCTCGTACGGGCGGTGCAGGGGGGCGAAGGCGGCGGCGGCGCGGGACCAGTGGTCGGGGGTGTCGAGGCCTTCGGCCCTGGCCAGTTCGGCGTCGACCAGGAGACCGTGGGCGGCCCAGATGGGAATGAGCGTCGGCAGCCGCTTCAGGTGGGTCCGGATGCCGGCGAGGATCGCCGGCCGGCCGGGTTCGGCGGCGGGCAGACCCCGGGCGTCGGCCTCGGCAGCGGCGGCGACATGGAGCAGCGGCAGGGCGTAGCGCTGGGTGCCGGGCGGGAAGCCCTGCTCCGCCTGCGCCTCGAAGGCGGCCCGCGCCTCGGGGAGCCGCCCCTGCTGCACGGCGAGGATCATGGCATGGCGTACGACGTTGATGAGGTGCTGGGGCTGCGGGTCGCGGGAGCCGAAGCAGCTTCGGGTCAGGGCGAGTTGAATCTCGGCCTCGGCCAGGTCGCCCTGGGCGAGGGCCAGTTCGGTACGGCGTGAGGCGACGAGCCCTCGCGCCTTGCTGGACTGGGCGGCACGGGCCGCCGCGTCGGTGGTCGCGCGGCTCTCGTCCCAGTGGCCGAGGGAGAAGAGCGAGGTCGCCTGGTTGCAGCGGACCCATGCCTCCATGTCGGCGATGCCGTGGCTGCGGCTGATGTCGATGCCGTGGTCCGCGGCGGCCACGGCCTCCAGGGAGCGGCCCATGGATTCGAGAGTGGAGGGGAGGTTGATGCCGGCCCGGCTCATGATGCCGACCAGGTGCAGTTCATCGGCGCGGTCGCGGACCGCGTACATCTCGGCGATGCCCTCGTCGACACTGCCCGCGTCGGCGGTGAGCCCGCCACGGGTGAGCCTGGCGTGCAGTTCGATGTACTCGTCACCGACGAGCCGGGCGTACTCCACGGCCCGGTCGACGGCTTGCAGTGTCTCGGCGCCCGGGCGGTGCAGGGCGCCCCAGCCCGCCACACTCATCAGGACATCGGCATGCACGACGGACGGGGGCAGGCCGCGGACGAGTTCCTGGGCGGTGGCCAGTTCCTGCGATCCGTCGCCACGGGTGAGGTCCTGCATCAGCCGGGAGCGCTGGACCCAGAACCAGGCGGCGCGCAGCGGGTCGTCCTCACCGTCCAGGACGCGCATGGCCTTCTTGGCGATGGCCAGGGCCCGTTCGCGTTCGCCGCCGAACCGGGCGGCGACGGTCGCCTCGGCCATCAGGTCGAGATAGCGCAGCGGGGTGGTGTCGGGGTCGCAGCCGCAGGCCGGGTAGCTCTCGGCGTAGTCGATGGGGCGCAGGGTGCGGCGCACATCGTCGGGGGCGTCGTCCCACAGCTCCATCGCCCTTTCCAGCAGGCGGAGTTGCTCGGAGAACGCGTAGCGACGGCGGGCCTCGACCGAGGCCTTCAGTACGGCGGGCAGGGCCTTGGCGGCATCGTGTGCGCCGTACCAGTAGCTGGCGATCCGGGTGGCCCGTTCACCGGCGCGGACGAGGGTGGGATCGATCTCCAGGGCTTCCGCATAGCGCCGGTTGAGCCGGGAGCGCTCGCCCGGCAGCAGATCGTCGCTGACGGCCTCGCGGACCAGGGAGTGACGGAAGCGGTAGCCGTTGCCCTCCGGGGTGGTGAGCAGCAGGTTGGCGCCGACGGCCGCCCGCAGCGCCCCGATGAGCTCGTCCTCGCCCAGGCCGGCGACCGCGGCCAGCAGTCCGTACTCGACGGTGGAACCGCCCTCGGCCACGATCCGGGCGACCTTCTGCGCGTCCTCGGGGAGCGCTTCGACACGGACGAGCAGCAGATCGCGCAGCGAGTCGGAGAGTCGGGAGCGGTCGCCGCTCTCCAGGCTGCAGGCGAGTTCCTCGACGAAGAAGGCGTTGCCGTCGGAGCGTTCGAAGATCTCGTCCACCAGGGCCGGCTCGGGGGCGGCGGCAAGGATGCCGGTGAGCTGGCGGCGGACCTCGGTGCGGTTGAAGCGGGCGAGTTCGATCCGGCGGACGGTACGCAGCCGGTCCAGTTCGGCGAGGAGGGGGCGCAGGGGGTGTCGGCGGTGGATGTCGTCGGAGCGGTAGGTGCCGATCACGACGAGGCGGCCGCTGCGGACGGTGCGGAAGAGATAGGCGAGGAGATGCCGGGTGGAGGCATCGGCCCAGTGCAGGTCCTCCAGTACGAGGACGACCGCGCGCTGCGCCGAGATGCGCTCCAGGAGTCTGGCGGTGAGTTCGAAGAGGCGGGCGGTGCTGTGCTCGTCGGTGGCGTCCCGGTCGGCCTCGCCGAGTTCGGGGAGCAGCCGGGCCAGTTCGCCCTCCTGCCCGGCGCAGGCGGCGGCCATCTCGTCGGGCAGGGTGCGGCGCAGGGCGCGCAGGGCGGTGGAGAACGGGGCGTAGGGCAGGCCATCGGCACCGACCTCGACGCAGCCGCCGACGGCGACGACGGCCTCGCGGCGCACCGCCGCCGCGAGGAACTCCTCGACCAGCCGGGTCTTGCCGACGCCCGCCTCGCCACCGATGAGCAGCGCCTGCGGCTCGCCGCCGGGGCGGTCGGCCCGGCCGGTGTCCTCTGCGGTGGCGCGGGTGAGCGCATCGACGAGCGAGGCGAATTCGCCTGCGCGGCCGACGAACACGGGACTGACGGACCTGGTCTCCACGTCGCTGAGCATCGCACATGGGTCCGAGGGTGCAGGCCCCGGAATCGGGTCGTCCGGCATCGCGAAGCCGTCACACACCTGCTACGCGGCGTGGGCGAACCGGTTCCGGTCCGTACTCACCGGCCCCTCGGCCTCCTTGTGTACGGATTCCCGGGCGGCCCTGCGGGTGGCGCGGCGGGCCCGACGGGCCTCCCCGACAAGCCGCTCCTGCTCGGCACGGCGCCGCAGTTCGATCGCGTTCATCTTGTGGAGTTCGAGCGTGTACATGTGCTTCTCCCGGAGGACGACGGCCCGTTGGGGCCTGGGGGGCGGCAGTGCTTCTGCCGTGCCCCCACTGTCGTCTCCCAGGGGGTGTCGCCACATCGGGCGAGTTCCGCATCTTCGCGGGGCGGGGGGCCTTAGCCGGGTGCGGACACTGCCGCACACGGCCGGGGCCGCCCTGGCGGATGCCTTAGACGGCCTTAGGACGGTACGTACTCACTTGGTGATGCCCGCGGTCGGCAGAGCGACGATGAGGTCGAAGTACATGCCGGCGGATATCACCAGGCCGAGGACACCGAGCGCGATGCCGGCGGTCGCTACGGCACGCACCCAGCCGGGCTGCGGGTGCGGGGAGGGTGCGCCGAAGGCAGGGCGGACCAGGGCGAAGACGCCGACCAGCAGGGCGAGCAGTGCGAAGAGGCCGTTGACCAGCGCGGTGGAGTGCCAGGCGTCGCCGTAGATCTCCGAGATCTGCTGGGCCGCGGTGCCACCGCCCGAGGTCTTGATCTGCCCGATCAGGGTCTCGCGCTCGGCGGCGACCTTGCCGGTCCATGACCCGCTCAGCGCGACGACACCGAGACCGGTGGCGGCCACGGCCGCGGCGGCCGATGCGAGGCCGGACGACTCCTTGCCGGAGTCGTCGAAGTCGGGGTCCGTGAAGTCGGAGTCGTCGTCGGAGTCCTTGAAGACGGCATCCGCATCGAGGTCCTGGGCGGGGTCCGGCGCGGAACCCGCTCCGGCGCCGTCGGCCACCGCGGGCTCTCCCTCGGCTTCGGCCGCCCCCTTGTCGAGGCTGTACGCCGCGTCCTTGGCGGTGTTCTCCTCGGCCGCGGTCTCCTCGGCGTCGAGAACAGCGGGAGCGGCAGGGCCGGTGGGAGTGGTGGGGTTCTTGGGAGTTCCGGGGTTCATGTCCCGCACGGTAGGCGGCCCGGATGAGAACCCTCTTAACGCGCGCCGCCGGCCGGCCCCCTGCCCCGGCCTCAGGCCTTCTGCGCGCGCCACTCCCGGGCCAGTACGGACCAGATCTCCGAGTCGTGCCGCTCGCCGCGGTACAGGTAGTTCTCGCGCAGCACCCCGTCGCGTGTCATACCGAGCCGCTTGGCCACAGCGATGCTTCGGGTGTTCGCGGCGGACGCGCGCCACTCCACGCGGTGCATGCCGCGCTCGTACACCGCCCAGTCGATCAGCTTCCGTGTCGCCCGGGTGACCAGGCCACGCCCCTCCCCCGCCGGCTCCAGCCAGCAGCCGACCTCGCAGTTCCCGGATTCCGTGTCGAAGATCCGGAACAGGACACCGCCGACGAGCGTGCCGTCCAGCCAGATGCCGTAGAGGCGCCCCGTGTCGGCCGCCTGCTTCTCCGCGTACTGCCGGAGCAGGGCACGCGCCGAGTCCAGGTCGGTGGCGAACGAGGCGAGGGGGATCCAGGGGTCGACGATCTCGCGTGCCCGGTCCATATGGGCGAGGAATTCCGCCGCCCGCCAGATCTCCAGCGGCCGCAGTTCCGCTCCGTCGTCGCCCAGGGATATCGCGAACATCATGCTCCTTCTCGAACCGATTCCACCGTTTGCACTGCCTGCGCGGTTCCCACCGGTTCCACCGGTTTCGCTGTCTGCGGGATTTTCCCATACGGCACGCGGCACTCGGGAGGCTCGATGCTGATCCGCGGCAGCCGCCGGTCCAGCCAGCGCGGCAGCCACCAGTTCGCTCCGCCCAGCAGATGCATCAGGGACGGGACCAGCAGCGTACGGAGAACGAAGGCGTCGAGGGCGACCGCCGCGGCGAGCGCGATTCCGAACATGGCGATGACCCGGTCCCCGCTGAGGACGAAGGCGAGGAAGACCGAAATCATGATCACGGCCGCGGAGTTGATCACGCGGCTGGTCTCGGCGAGGCCGACTCGTACCGCCCGCCGGTTGTCACCGGTCTCCAGCCACTCCTCGTGCATCCGCCCGACCAGGAACACCTGGTAGTCCATGGAGAGCCCGAAGAGTACAGACACCATGATGACCGGCAGGAACGGTTCGATGGGACCCGAGCTGCCCAGCCCCAGCAGCTCGCTCCCCCACCCCCACTGGAAGATCGCGACGACGATTCCGAACGAGGAGGCGACGGCCGCCACATTCATCACGGCGGCCTTCAGCGGAATGCCGATCGACCGGAAGGCCATCAGCAGGAGCAGACAGCCGAGCCCTATGACGACGCCGATGAAGAGCGGGAGTTTGCCGATGATGATCCGGGCGAAGTCGTCGTAGCCGGCCGTCATCCCGCCCACATGGGCCCGCAGCGAGGTGTTCGCCTCGGCCTGCGGGAGGACGTCCGTACGCAGCCGGCCGACGAGCGTGTTGGTCTCCTGCGACTGCGGTGACGACTTCGGCACAACGGTGATGAAGGCCGCACTGCCACTGTTGTTGTACGTGACCGGGCCGACCGAGGCCACGCCGTCGGTGGCTCGCAGGGCGTCCGGCAGGCCGTCCATCGCCAGCCGGTCGTCCGCGCCGTCGAGCTGTGCGGCGATCGTCAGCGGGCCGTTGACGCCCGGTCCGAATCCGTCGGCCAGCAGGTCGTACGCCTGCCGGGCGGTCGACGAGGAGGCGTTGTTGCCCTGGTCGGAGGTGCCCAGGTGCAGGGAGAACGTGGGCAGCGCGAGGACCAGCATCACCACGGCGGCGAACGCCCCGAGCAGCTTGGGGTGGCGTTCGACGAACGCGGACCAGCGGGCGGCGAAGCCGGTGGGCAGTTCGGGCTGCGGTCCGCGCTCTGCGAGCCTTCTGCGCTCGCGCCGGCTCAGCGCCCGCACGCCGATGAAGGACAGCAGGGCAGGCAGCAGGGTCACGGAGGCGGCCACGGTCAGGACGACGGTGAGCGAGGCGGCGATCGCCACGCCGTTGAGGAACCCGAGCCGCAGGATCAGCATGCCGAGCAGCGCTGTGCAGACGGTGGCTCCGGCGAAGACGACGGCCCGCCCGGTCGTCGCGACGGCGTTCTGCGCCGCCTCGGCGACGGTCATGCCTGTGCGCAGTCCTGTGCGGTGCCGGGTGACGATGAACAACGCGTAGTCGATGCCGACGCCGAGCCCTATCAGCATGCCCAGCATGGGGGCGAAGTCGGCGACGGTCATCACATGGCCCAGCAGCACGATGCCCGCGTACGCCGTGCCGACGGAGACGAGAGCAGTGGCGATGGGCAGCATGCTGGCGCCGAGCGAGCCGAAGGCGAGGAACAGGACGACGGCTGCGACGACGACCCCGATGGCCTCGCTGAAGTGGACGGACGGCGCCTCGGTGAGGGCGATGGCAGAGCCGCCCAGTTCCACCTGGAGGTGGTCGCCGGCGGCAGCCTTCGCTGTGTCGACGACCGCCCGGGCCTGCTGCACCGGGATGTCGTCGGACTGCTGGTCGAAGGTGATCGTGGCGTAGGCGGTGTGTCCGTCCTCGCTGATCTGCCCGGCGCCTGACGCCCCGTACGGTCCGGTGACTGCGCCGACCCCGGGCAGTTCCTCGACCGCGTGCAGGGTCCGGGTCATCGTCTGGCGGACATCGGCGGCCCGCACGGTGGAGTCGGTGGTGTGCCAGACGATGGTGTCCGTGTCACCGCCGAGGTCCGTGAAACCGCTCTTGAGAAGCTCGGCGGCCCGGCCGGACTCCGTACCGGGCACGTCGTAGTCGTTGGAGTAGGCAGAACCCGCGAAGCCCGCCGCGGTGGCTGCGCCGCCGAGGGCGAGGAGCCAGATGAGGACGGCGACGAGGCGGTGCCTGATGCACCAGCGGGCAATGGCGGCCAACGGACGTGCTCCCTGAGGGTTCGCGGATCTTTACCGGGACAAAACATGAATTACCCGCAAAGAACACATGACCTGAGAACCGCCACTCTGGCAGCCGAAGGTGATCATTTGTCGCTTTCGTGGCCTTACTCACAATGGCCGCAGGAATTTCCGTGGCCCCCAAGTCGCAGCGACCTCAGGCCATCTCACTCGGTCAGTCGTTCCGCCGCCTCCAGTTCTTCCTCGAACTGCTCCTCGATCTCCGCGATTCCCTTCGCCACGGCCTCCGCCAGATGGACGGGGCAGGTCAGCACCTCGCTCCCGAAGCCCTGGCCGGAGTCCGGGCCAAGGGCGGGGCATGCGTCGGGGGCGTAGAGGTGCGCGATGCGTGCCAAGCGGTCGGACGTGCGCTCATGGCCGGGCGCATGGCCGTCCGCGTGGGCGCATGCGCCGCCGGGCAGGGTGGCGGCAGCGGTACGGAGGATTCCGAGGATCTCGCGGGCGATTCCGTACGACAGCTGCAGGGAATCGGCCGCCGTGCCCATCAGGAGCAGCAGGACGGTCCGGTCGAGCGCGGGTCCGTCGGGGCCGAGCTGCTCGTACCGCCGGGCGGCCCAGAGCGCCGCCTCCTCGGAGGCCGTCTCGTCCTTGAACGGGACATGCCGCTCGCTCAGCGGTTTGATGTCGAGCCGGCCGTCGGGGCGCAGATACACCGGGTCCAGATGTGCTGTCTCCCGGGTGCCGAAGAGTCTGTCGACCGCTTCGCGCAGATGGTCGCGGGCCTCGACGGCGAGGGCGCGCAGGAAGGTGGTGCACGTCCATGCCTCCAGCGAGGCCCCGTGACCGTCCTCGTGTTCCTCGCGCAGGACGGTCCGGCCGCCGGGACTCTGCAGGTGGATGCCCTCGGCGGCCTGCTGGTCGCTGCCGGAGTGCAGTGCCGGGTGCTCGCCGTCCTCGTGCGCGCAGGCCTCGTCCGGCAGCAGCGGCAGTACGGACTCCAGGCCCTCGATCATGTCGTCGAGCAGCGACCGCCGTCTGATCCGGCCCGACCCCGCGTACCAGCAGTTCGCATGGGCGACGACGACATAGCCGGCGAGAGCGGCCCGGGAGAGACCGCTGGGCGGTCCGGCGTGGATCTCCAGGTCCCAGAACGGATCACCGTTCGGATAGTCGTTGAGCACACTGCCCAGGCTGCGGATGTATCTCTGATGGCTTTCGGGGACGATCTCGGGGATGCCGTCCGTGCTGCCTGGCAGGATCACATCGGCGGCCGTCCGAGCCCATCCGGCGGCGTTGTGGGGGCAGACCTCGGCCTCGTCCCACGCAGCGAGCGGAACCTGGACGTCCGGCGCGTCGAGCAGCGCGTCCGCGTCCGTGTCCCACTCCTCCAGGCTGTCGGTGTACGGATGGGCCGCGTGCCCGCACCCGCCGGCCTGAAGACACTGCTCGTCCATGGCCTCGGCGGCGGCGCCGAGCGCGTCCACCACGACCCGCTCGACGCCGGCGCCGCGTCGCCCGAGGACGTACCGCGCCATGTTCACCAGACCGAAGGTCAGCAGGACCGCCTGCTCGCCGTCCGGTTCGGCGGCGAGCAGGCGGGCGCACTCCAGGACGACGGGGTCCGCCTCCTCGGGAGCGGCGCCCGCCGTGACTCCGGCCCATTTCCCGATCAGTTCAGTCATGATCAAGGAAACGCATGCCGCGCCGCGGCGGTTCCGGTGGACGCCGAACCCCCGTACGGAGGCCTGCCGGACGGCCCGTCAGCCGGAGACGCTCGCCCGGCCGTTCTCGATGTGCCCCATCAGCCGTCGCCGGAAGACATCGTCCCCGTCGACGGTGACGGACAGGTCGTACCAGCCGTGTGCGTCGGCCGCCGAGTGCACGACCGTACGGCTGCGTCCCGGCTTGACCTTGACGGTCCTGGTCCAGTCCCGCAGGTCCGCCTCGTCGACGTACCCCAACGGCCGCACGGTGAAGGTGAGCGTCGTCCGCCCCGTGTTGCGCAGGGTGAGATGCAGATCCCGCTCGTGCGCGTCGACCCGCGAGGCGACCTCGGCCCCGGCCGAAACGCCGTCCTTCGCGGGCCCGGCGAACTCGCGCCGGAAGCCGTTCGGCCCGGTCACCGTGAACCGGTACGCCGCACCGGCGAGGGGCACCGTCCATCGCGCCGTGCCCCTCACATCCCGGTGCTGCGGTACGGGGAACTCCCCGGCGTACGGATACAGCGCGAAGTGCGCCGACGAGCGCCCCGTGTTGCTCAGGGCCACCTGCACCGCCCCGTCCACCAGCTTCGCCTGGGCGTCCGGCTGGTACGGCAGCGCGCGGGCCGGGCGGGCTCCGGGCTCCTGTACGGGCATGTGCTGCACGAGCGGCGGCTTCGGCGCCCAGCGTCCGCTGAACGGCGGGATGGCGGCGGGCTGCTCGACCTCGGGCCGGCGCCGCGCGCGCTTGAAGTCGAAGGCCGAGGTCAGATCGCCGGTGACGGTGCGCCGCCAGTCGCTGATGTTCGGTTCCTTCACGCCGGTCCAGCGCTCCAGGAAGCGGATCACGGAGGTGTGGTCGAAGACCTCGGAGCAGACGTAGCCGCCCACGGTCCACGGCGACACGACGAGCAGCGGCACCCGGATCCCGAGACCGGTGGGCTTGCCCTCCCACTGTTCCTCGGCCACCTCGGGCGGCGCGACCGGCGGCGGCACGTGGTCGAAGAAGCCGTCGTTCTCGTCGTAGTTGATGAGGACAGCGGTGTGCCGCCACACATCGGGGTGCTTGCCCAGCGCGTCCAGGATCTTGTAGACGATCGTCGCGCTGTGGATCGGCGAGGAGACGCTCGGGTGCTCGGAGTCGACGGCCGACGGCACCAGATAGGAGACCTCGGGCAGCGTGCCCGCCGCCACGTCCTTGGCGAACTCATCGGCCAGCGTTCCGGTCTCCACCCGGCGCAATGCACGCTCGAAGAGGCTGCGTTCGGCCTTGTCCAGGGTGGCGACGCCCTCTTCGAGCAGAGCGAACAGCTGCTCCCGCTCCGTGGCGTCCGCGTCCCGTACCGCCGAGTAGAACGACTCCATGTACGTATGGCCGCCGGTCTTCGCCAGCGCCTTGCGGGCGATCGCCTTGAAGGTGGCGAAGAACTCGATCTGGTTGTCGGTGAAGTTCTCCCACTCGGTGTACGTGCGCCAGCTGCGCCCGGCCTTCTCCAGCCGCTCCGCGTACGTGCCCCAGTCGTACCCGGGGTGCGTGCCCTCGTTGTACGCGTCGTTCCCGACGGCCCGCTTGCCGTTCGCCTCGTTGCCCGTCTTCCCGCTCCACAGGTGGTTGCGGTTGGGGCTGGTCGAGGTGTGGATGGAGGAGTGGTAGGCGTCGCAGACCGTGAAGGTGTCGGCCAGTTCGTAGTGCAGCGGGATGTCACGGCGGTCGTAGTACGCCATGGTGGCGGCCGTCTTCGCGGTCACCCAGCCGTTCATCCACCCCCGGCCCAGGCCTTCCCGCCACCGCTCCAGGAATGGTCGAGCGCGCCGATGTACTGGAGGTCCTTCTTCTGCGTCTCGGCGGCGTCCCGCACCGGGAACGGCAGCACCGAGGTGCCCAGCGGGGCGGGCTGCTCGAAGACGGGCTTGCCGGAGGGCAGTTCGACGGCGTTGCGGTCGCCGAAGCCGCGCACTCCTCGGAGCGTCCCGAAGTAATGGTCGAAGGAACGATTCTCCTGCATCAGGATCACCACATGCTTGATGGCTCCGAGCCCGTCACCGCCACCGGACCCCGCCGAATGTTCCGGCTGCGCGGCAATCGCGGCCTGCAGCGACGGCGGAAGCAGTGACCCCGCAGCCGCGACGCCGAGTGCACCGCCGCCGAGCGCGAAGAGCCGTCGCCGTGAAATGTCCGTGGTCAAGTGAGCCTCCCGAGTCATGTCGTTCAGCCCGGAAACTAATCAAGCCAGGTGGCGCCGGGAAGGATTTCGTACGGCTCGGTGGTGAACGTCCAACAGGTCGGCCGGGAAAGTCCAACCGCGCCCCGCACCCGATCACACCCCGATCAGCTGCAGCGCACCCCACAGCGCGACCGTCGACACGGCCAGCGTCGCCGGTACGGTCAGCAGCCCCAGCCGGGTGAAGTGGCCGAGGTCGGGCGCGGCACCGTGGCTGTGCAGGATGCGGCGCCAGAGCAGGGTGGCGAGCGAGCCGACGTACGTGAGGTTCGGGCCGAGGTTCACGCCGATCAGTGCGGCAAGCAGCGGGCCGGGACCCGCGGCCGCGACGACCGGGAGCAGAGCGAGGATCGCGGGCAGGTTGTTGATCAGGTTGGCGAGCACGGCCGCCACCGCGGCCACTGCAAGCAGCGCGGGAAGCGACGAGCCGCCCGGCAGGAGGGTGTCGATCCCCGCACCGAGGCCGTTGTCGACCACGGCCTTGACCACGACGCCCAGCGCCAGTACGAACAGGCAGAACAGCGGGTTGGCGGAGCGGACGAGGCCCCTGACGGTGGTCTCGCGCTTCGCCAGCGCACGGACGGCCAGCACCCCGGCACCCGCCAGCGCCGCCCACAGCGGTTCCGCACCCGCGAACGAGGTGACGACGAATCCGCCCAGGGTCAGGGCAAGGACGACGAGCGTGAAAACGGGGATGCCCGGACGGTCCTCCCGCGGCCTCGACGGATACGCACCCGCTGCCAGATCGGCGGCGAAGACCCGGCGGAACACGGCGTACTCGACGGCGATGGCGGCCAGCCACGGCAGGGTCATCAGCGCGGCGAAGCGGGTGAAGGAGAGGCCGCTCGCGGTGAACGCCAGGAGGTTGGTGAGATTGGAGACCGGCAGCAGCAGGGACGCCGAGTTGGCCAGGTGCGCACAGGCGTAGACGTACGGGCGGGGGCGGGCGCCGACGCGGGCGGCTGTGGCGAGGACGACGGGGGTCAGCAGGACCACGGTCGCGTCCAGGCTGAGCACAGCGGTGATCACGGAGGCCACGACGAAGACCCCGCCGAGCAGGGGACCGGTCCGTCCGCCGCAGGCCCGGGCGACCAGATCACCGGCGGCCGTGAACAGCCCCTCGTCCGCACAGAGCTGGGCCAGGACCAGAATCGCCGCGAGGAATCCGACGACCGGCAGCAGGCTGCCCACCTGTGCGCGGGCTTCCGGCCACGGGACCGCACCGGCCACGGTCACCAGCACGGCCACGGGCACGGCAACGGTCGCCTCCGGCAGCCCCCGGGGGCGTACGACGGCGAAGGCCAGCACGCCGAGCAGGAGGACGACGGAGACGATCTCGGCAGTGACGGTGTTCAGCGGACTGACTCTCCGGATGGGTGAAGGGGCGGTGCACCCGGCTCACGGGTGCACCACCCCTTCAGGGACGTGCGGAAACCGCCCACGCAGGGGACGGGATCAGCCCTCGACGCCGAGCTTCTCCAGGATCAGCTCGCGCACACGGGCCGCGTCCGCCTGGCCGCGGGTGGCCTTCATGACCGCGCCGACGAGCGCGCCCGCCGCCGCGACCTTGCCGCCGCGGATCTTGTCCGCGATGGCCGCGTTGGCGGCGATGGCCTCGTCCACGGCAGCGCCCAGCGCGCCCTCGTCGGAGACGACCTTCAGGCCGCGCTTCTCGACGACGGTGTCCGGGTCGCCCTCGCCCGCGAGGACGCCCTCGATGACCTGGCGAGCCAGCTTGTCGTTGAGGTCGCCCGAGGTGACGAGCTCGGCCACCCTGGCGACCTGCACCGGGGTGATCGGCAGCTCGTCGAGGCCGCGGCCGGTCTCGTTGGCGTTACGGGCCAGCTCGCCCATCCACCACTTGCGGGCCTGGTCCGAGGGGGCGCCCGCGTCGGTCGTGGCGACGATCAGGTCGACCGCACCGGCGTTGAGGATGGACTGCATGTCGTGCTCGGAGACGCCCCACTCCTCCTTCAGCCGGTTGCGGCGCACCCGCGGCATCTCGGGGAGGCCCTTGCGGAGCTCCTCGACCCACTCGCGGGCCGGGGCGACCGGCACCAGGTCGGGCTCGGGGAAGTAGCGGTAGTCCTCGGCGTTGTCCTTGATGCGGCCGGCCGTGGTGGAGCCGTCCTCCTCGTGGAAGTGCCGGGTCTCCTGCACGACCGTGCCGCCCGAGCTCAGCACCGCGGCGTGGCGCTGGATCTCGAAGCGGGCCGCGCGCTCGACGGAACGCAGCGAGTTCACGTTCTTCGTCTCGGAGCGCGTACCGAACGTCTCGGTGCCGTTGGGGCGCAGCGACAGGTTGACGTCGCAGCGCATCTGGCCCATCTCCATCCGGGCCTCCGACACACCGAGCGCCTTGATGAGCTCGCGGAGCTCGGCGACGTACGCCTTGGCGACCTCGAGGGCACGTGCGCCCGCGCCCTCGATCGGCTTGGTGACGATCTCGATGAGCGGGATGCCCGCACGGTTGTAGTCGAGCAGGGAGTGGGACGCGCCCTGGATACGGCCGGTGGCACCGCCGACGTGGGTCGACTTGCCGGTGTCCTCCTCCATGTGGGCGCGCTCGATCTGCACCCGGAAGATCTCCCCGTCCTCCAGCTGGACGTCCAGATAACCGTTGTAGGCGATCGGCTCGTCGTACTGGGAGGTCTGGAAGTTCTTCGGCATGTCCGGATAGAAGTAGTTCTTCCGAGCAAAGCGGCACCACTCGGCGATCTCGCAGTTCAGCGCGAGGCCGATCTTGATGGCTGACTCGACGCCGATCTCGTTGACGACCGGCAGTGCGCCGGGCAGGCCGAGACAGACCGGGCAGGTCTGGGAGTTGGCGTCCTGCTTGAGTTCGGTCGAGCAGCCGCAGAACATCTTGGTCTTGGTGCCGAGCTCGACATGGACCTCCAGGCCCATGACGGGGTCGTAGGACGCGAGCGCGTCCTCGTACGACACCAGGTCAGTGACAGTCACGGTGAAACTTCCCTCTCAGCCCAGCAGTACGTCGTCATCGCCGATGCGCTTGAGTTCGCGCAGCAGCAGGGCGACACCAGTGGCGATGGCGGCGGCGGAGACAACGGCGTCGATCAGTCGGAGCGTGTCGTGTTCGAAGCGGGCCTTCCTGGCCTGCTTGATGACGCCGAGCGCCCCGAAAGCGGTGGTGCCGATGGACAGGTACGTACCGGTCTTGGACTTCTTGAAGCCCTTGGCCTTGGTCAGTGCGCTCACAGCGACGGAGCCTCCTCCAGCAGCGGGTGGCCCCACTTTTCCACGAAGGCGGCCTCGACGGCGGCTCCGACCTTGTACAGCCGGTCGTCCTTCATGGCGGGGGCGATGATCTGCAGTCCGACCGGCAGGCCGTCCTCCGGGGCCAGGCCGCAGGGCAGCGACATGGCGGAGTTGCCGGCGAGGTTGGTCGGAATGGTGCACAGGTCCGCGAGGTACATCGCCATCGGGTCGTCGGCGCGCTCGCCGATCGGGAAGGCGGTGGTGGGCGTCGTCGGGGAGACGATCACATCGACCTGCTCGAAGGCCTTCTCGAAGTCCTGGGTGATGAGGGTGCGGACCTTCTGCGCCGAGCCGTAGTACGCGTCGTAGTAGCCGGAGCTGAGGGCGTACGTACCGAGGATGACGCGGCGCTTGACCTCGTCGCCGAAGCCGGCCTCGCGGGTGAGCGCGGTGACGTCCTCGGCGGACCGCGTGCCGTCGTCGCCGACCCGCAGGCCGTAACGCATGGCGTCGAAGCGGGCCAGGTTGGAGGAGCATTCGGACGGGGCGATCAGGTAGTACGCCGACAGCGCCAGGTCGAACGACGGGCAGTCCAGCTCCACGATCGTGGCACCGAGCGACTTCAGCAGCTCGACCGACTCGTTGAAGCGCTGGACGACGCCGGCCTGGTAGCCCTCACCGGCGAACTGCTTGACGACACCGATGCGCATGCCGTCGACGCTGCCGTTGCGCGCGGCCTCGACGACCGGCGGGACCGGGGCGTCGATGGACGTCGAGTCCATCGGGTCGTGCCCGGCGATCACCTCGTGCAGCAGGGCCGCGTCCAGGACGGTACGGGCGCAGGGCCCGCCCTGGTCCAGGGAGCTGGAGAACGCCACCATGCCGTAACGGGAGACGCCGCCGTAGGTGGGCTTGACGCCGACGGTGCCGGTGACGGCTGCGGGCTGGCGGATGGAACCGCCGGTGTCCGTGCCGATGGCGAGCGGAGCCTCGTACGACGCGAGCGCGGCCGAGGAGCCGCCGCCGGAGCCGCCCGGGATACGGGTGAGGTCCCACGGGTTGCCGGTCGGGCCGTAGGCGCTGTTCTCGGTGGAGGACCCCATGGCGAACTCGTCCATGTTGGTCTTGCCGAGGATGACGACGTCGGCAGCCTTCAGCTTCTTGGTGAGGGTCGCGTCGTACGGCGGGATCCAGCCTTCGAGGATCTTGGAGCCGACGGTGGTCGGCATGCCCTCGGTGGTGAAGATGTCCTTCAGCGCGAGCGGGACACCGGCCAGCGGACCGAGCTTCTCACCGGCCGCCTTCTTCGCGTCGACGGCACGGGCCTGCGCGAGCGCGCCCTCGCGGTCGATGTGCAGGAAGGCGTGGACCTTCTCGTCGACCGCGTCGATCCGGGCCAGGTGTGCCTCGGTGACCTCGACGGCGGTGAGCTCGCCGGACGTGATCTTCGCGGCGATCTCGGCGGCGGTGAGCTTGATGATGGTGCTGTTGTCCGTCATGGCTTTTAGTCCTCCCCCAGGATCTGCGGCACCTTGAAACGCTGCTGCTCCTGGGCCGGGGCGCCGGAGAGCGCCTGCTCGGGGGTGAGCGACGGACGGACCTCGTCCGCGCGCATGACGTTGGTCAGCGGCAGCGGGTGGGAGGTCGGCGGTACGTCTTGGTCGGCGACCTCGGAGACGCGGGCGACCGCGCCGATGATGTCGTCGAGCTGACCGGCGAAGTGATCGAGCTCTTCGCCCTTCAGCTCCAGACGCGCCAGCCGGGCGAGGTGGGCGACCTCCTCGCGCGTGATGCCAGGCATGCAGCGATCCTCAGGGGTTGGTGTGTGGTTTTGGCCCAATCCTATGGTGTCGCCCGCGGCCACTCCCGCCACCCGGGCGAACGCCCTGGTCAGGCGACGGATTCGAGTCCGTCCGGCGAGTCCGGTTCAGGCCGTTCCGGCATTTGGGGACAGAGCGGCCACCGGACTGCGCCGGTGCCCACACGCCGCACTCCCCGTGCTCATGTCGTCGCGGGCCTCGACTCGACCGCGCGCCCGGACGGCCGCTGCTCCAGCTC
>NZ_FMDF01000033.1 GCF_900091955.1 Streptomyces sp. Ncost-T10-10d | reverse complement strand
GGGACCGCTTGGCCAGGCGCTCCACGTCCAGCAGGATCACGGCGCGCGCCTCCAGGCGCAGCCAGCCGCGTCCGGCGAAGTCGGCGAGCGCCTTGTTGACCGTTTCGCGCGAGGCGCCGACCAGCTGGGCCAGCTCTTCCTGGGTCAGGTCGTGGACGACATGGATGCCTTCCTCGGACTGGACGCCGAAGCGGCGCGACAGGTCGAGGAGGGCGCGGGCGACACGGCCCGGTACGTCCGAGAAGACCAGATCGGACATCTGGTCGTTGGTCTTGCGCAGTCGGCGGGCGACGGCGCGCAGCAGGGCCGTGGCCACCTCGGGGCGGGCGTTCAGCCAGGGCTGGAGGTCGCCGTGGCCGAGGCCGAGGAGTTTGACCTCGGTCAGCGCGGTCGCGGTGGCCGTGCGCGGGCCCGGGTCGAAGAGCGACAGCTCACCGATCAGCTCGCCGGGGCCGAGGACCGCCAGCATGTTCTCGCGCCCGTCGGGGGAGGTGCGGTGGAGCTTCACCTTGCCCTCGGTGACCACGTAGAGGCGGTCGCCCGGGTCGCCCTCGTGGAAGAGCGCGTCGCCGCGTGCGAGGGTCACCTCACTCATCGAGGCGCGGAGCTCCGCGGCCTGCTCATCATCGAGCGCCGCGAAAAGCGGGGCGCGCCGCAGAACGTCGTCCACGAGTTCTCTCCTTGTCGGCCTGTTCAGGGAACCGTGGTCCCCATCATGCCGGACGGTAAAACAGTGCGATCAATCACAAACCAGTTTGACGCACGGGCGTGCCGAACCGTGAGGCAGGGGGCCGATCGGGGGTGGATACGCGGTGACCGGGGCGGATGTCAGTGTGTGGCTCTAGGCTGGCCGGGTGTCCAAATCGCCGGTGAGAGCGCAGGCCAAGGGGGCTGATGGGGTGTCGGAAGGCCGTGATTCCGCTGTGGGCGAACAGGCTGCGAGTCGCCCGAAAAAAGCGACAAAACGCCCTGTGGGTGAGCAGGTCCCGAGGGCCGGGCTGAAGGCCGCGGCGAAGCCGGCGTCGAAGTCCGCCGCACGGGCCGCAGCCGAGTCCACCGCGAAGCCCGCGTCGAAGTCCACCGCGAAGGCCACCGTGAAACCCTCGAAATCCGGAGCGAAGCCCGGCGCGAAACCGGAATCGCATCTGGCGATGGTCCGCCGTGCCCGCAGGATCAACCGTGAGCTCGCCGAGCTCTACCCGTATGCCCACCCCGAGCTGGACTTCAGGAATCCCTTCGAGCTTCTCGTCGCCACGGTCCTCTCCGCCCAGACCACCGATTTGAGGGTCAACCAGACCACCCCCGCTCTCTTCGCCGCCTACCCCACCCCCGAGGACATGGCCGCGGCCGTCCCGGAGGAATTGGAGGAGCTCATTCGGCCGACCGGCTTCTTCCGGGCCAAGACCAAGTCGCTGATAGGCCTCTCCGTGGCGATCAGGGACAGGTTCGGCGGCGAGGTGCCGGGCCGGCTTGCCGATCTCGTCACGCTTCCGGGAGTCGGCCGCAAGACCGCCAATGTCGTGCTCGGGAATGCCTTCGGAGTACCGGGCATCACGGTCGACACCCATTTCGGGCGCCTGGTCCGCCGCTGGAAGTGGACGGAGCAGGAGGACCCGGAGAAGGTCGAGGCCGAGATCGCCGCGATCTTCCCCAAGAGCGAGTGGACGATGCTTTCGCACCGCGTCGTCTTCCACGGCCGTCGCATCTGCCATGCCCGTAAGCCCGCCTGCGGCGCCTGTCCGATCGCCCCGCTCTGCCCGGCGTACGGGGAGGGCGAGACGGATCCGGAGAAGGCCAGGAAGCTGCTGAAGTACGAGATGGGCGGTCAGCCCGGGCAGCGACTGAGCCCACCGGCGGACTACCCGGGCAAGCCCGCGCCGGCCCTGGGGGCCGGCTGACGCACGGCGCTCGCTCCGGAACGAAATGCGTGATGACAGGCGTTGTGAGACGAGGGGTGCCTATGAAGACGCACGAACAGAGCACGCAGAGCACGCACGAACAGGGCGCGGCGGCGGCCGGCCCCGCTGTGGTCAACCCGGCGGCCGTGAGCCCCGCTGCGGCGGTCGCAGCGGCCGCCGCAGCGGCCGGCGCAGGTCACGACGGAGCCATCACCGTCACGACCGAGGGCCTGCCGGAGTGGCTCGACCCTGTGGCCCGTGCCGCGCGGACGATCGAGCCGGACCAGCTCAGCCGCTTTCTGCCGCCGGAGAGCGGCGCCGGGCGGCAGTCCGCCGTACTCGTACTGTTCGGGGAGGGTGAGCGCGGCCCCGAGCTGCTCCTCATGGAGCGATCCGGAAGCCTGCGTTCCCACGCTGGGCAGCCTTCCTTCCCCGGCGGTGCACTGGACCCGGAGGACGGCGACCAGGCCACTACAGGGCCGCTCAGGGCCGCTCTGCGGGAGGCCCGGGAGGAGACGGGCCTCGATCCGCGCGGAGTGCAGATCTTCGGAGTGCTGCCCAGGCTCTACATCCCGGTGAGCGGCTTCGTCGTGACACCGGTTCTCGGCTGGTGGCGGTCGCCGAGCCCGGTCGGTGTCGTCGATCCGGGTGAGACAGCCCGAGTCTTCACCGTCCCCGTGGCGGATCTCACGGACCCGGCCAATCGCGCGACCACGGTTCACCCGAGCGGTCACCGAGGCCCGGCATTTCTGGTCGAATCCGCCTTGGTCTGGGGGTTCACGGCCGGAGTGATCGACCGGATTCTGCACTTCGCGGGCTGGGAGCGCCCGTGGGACACCGCCAAGCAGGTGCCGCTCGACTGGCGCGCATGACAGGCTGACTCCCGTGCTGCGCTGTCCGGCCCTGCCCGGACCCAGTCGAAGAAACAGGCCCGGTGACGAATCTGCGAGGCTATAGACGGTGAACGTGCTGGACATCCTGCTGCTGGCCGGCGCCGTGTGGTTCGCGGTCATCGGCTATCGCCAGGGGTTCGTCGTCGGCATCCTGTCGGTGATCGGGTTCCTGGGCGGCGGTCTCGTAGCCGTCTATCTGCTGCCGGTCCTGTGGGACCAGCTGACGAACGGCTCCGAGGTCTCATCGACGGCAGCCATCGTCGCCGTCGTCATCGTGATCGTCTGCGCCTCGGTGGGGCAGGCGTTCACCACCCATCTCGGGAACAGGCTCCGCCGGTACATCACGTGGTCGCCCGCGCGCGCTCTCGATGCCACCGGTGGTGCCCTGGTCAATGTGGTCGCGATGCTGCTGGTCGCCTGGCTCATCGGCTCCGCACTGGCCGGTACCACACTGCCCACGCTGGGCAAGGAGGTCCGTAGCTCGTCGGTCCTGCTCGGCATCTCCCGAGTGATGCCGACCCAGGCCTCCACCTGGTTCACGGACTTCTCCTCGGTCCTTGCGCAGAACGGCTTCCCGCAGGTCTTCAGCCCCTTCGCCAACGAGCCGATCACCGAGGTCCAGGCCCCGGACCCGGCGTTGGTCGGCAGCCCCGTGGCGGCCATCGCCAAGAAGTCCATCGTCAAGGTCGTCGGTACGGCCCCGAGCTGCGGCAAGGTCCTCGAAGGCACCGGTTTTGTCTTCTCCGACCGCCGGGTGATGACCAACGCCCATGTCGTCGGCGGTGTCGACGAGCCGACCGTCCAGATCGGCGGTCAGGGGAGGCTGTACGACGCGAAGGTCGTCCTCTACGACTGGCAGCGCGACATCGCCGTACTCGATGTACCGGACCTCGACGCGAAGCCGCTGAAGTTCACCGACACCGATCACGACGCCGGTACCGGGAACAGTGCCATCGTCGCGGGCTTCCCGGAGAACGGCTCGTACGACGTACGGGCCGCGCGCGTCCGGGGTCGTATCGACGCCGACGGACCGGACATCTACCGCCGGGGCACTGTCCGCCGCGATGTGTACTCGCTCTTCGCGACCGTCCGTCAGGGCAACTCCGGCGGACCGCTGTTGACCCCCGACGGCAAGGTGTACGGGGTCGTCTTCGCGAAGTCGCTGGACGACCCCGACACCGGCTACGCGCTGACGGCCGACGAGATCCGCCAGGACATCGCGCACGGCCGCGCCGCCAACCAGCAGGTCGACAGTCAGGGGTGCGCCCTCTAGAGCCTCTCCGGCACTGATCCGCCGGACAGGCCCTGCGCGTACCGCCCCGCGGCAGCCGCGAGAGACATGGAAGTTCCGCCCGGTCGGTGAACACTCACCGGCCGGCCGGGGCGGACATCATCCGCGTGGATGGCGCAGCCGCGCCGAGACCCAGCGGGCCCGACGGCGCAGAATGCGCGGAATACCGAGCCGGGGATCATGCATATCGTGCACCCGGCCCTGGGGGCCGCCCCCCTCATGAGTGCTCGGACTCGCCGTGGCGGTCGAGCGTCGGTTGCGTGCTGCGTCACCGAAGTCGTGCGTCCAGCCCATACCTCGACGTCTGCCCGTGCCTCATGGTCGGTAACCGCGCATCCGCCAGCCAATTGGCCTATGCGTCGGGCAATTGGCTGTTCGTCGGACAACTGTGCCCGTACGGCTACCGGTCGGGCTCGGAATCCTTGAGCCAGTTGATGAGTTCGGCCGAGAACCCGTCCGGATCCTCCTCGTGGGGGAAGTGCCCCAGACCGTCGAAAAGTCGCCAACGGTACGGCGCTTCGACGTACTCGCCGGACCCTGCCGCGCTCCGTGTACGGATCGCCGGATCGAGTGAACCGTGCACATGCAGTGTGGGTACCCGCACCGGCCGCTTCATGCGCCGGTTGAACTGGATTCCGTCCGGACGGGCCAGGGAGCGCACCATCCAGCGGTACGGCTCGATCGAGCAGTGCGCCGTCGACGGGATGCACATCGCGCGCCGGTAGACGTCGACCGCCGCATCGTCGGGGAACTCAGGGGTCCGGGGGCCCGCCCAGTCACGGATCAGCCGGCCCACCAACGCCGCGTCGTCCGCGACGAGCTGACGCTCCGGCACCCACGGGCGCTGGAAGCCCCAGACGTACGAGCCCGCGCGGGACTGGGCGAAGTCGGAGAGCATCGAGGAACGCCAGCGGCGCGGATGCGGCATCGACGAGACCACGAGGCGACGCACCAGCTTCGGCCGCATCACCGCGGCCGTCCAGGCGAGGTAGCCACCCATGTCGTGGCCGACCAGGGCGGCGTCCGGTTCGCCCAGCGAGCGGATCACGCCGGTGATGTCGAGCGCCAGGTTGGCGGGGTCGTAACCCCGGGGCGTGCGGTCGCTGCCGCCGACCCCGCGCAGGTCCATTGCCACGGCCCGGAAACCGGCGTCGGCCAGTGCGGTGAGCTGATGGCGCCAGGTCCACCAGAACTGCGGGAAGCCGTGCAGCAGCAGCACCAGCGGCCCCTCGCCGAGCTCGGCGATGTGGAAGCGGGCGCCGTTGGCCGCCACATCCCGGTGGGTCCACGGCCCGTCGAGCCTTACGGGCCCACCGGAGCCGGCCGGGCCGGGGGAACCCGGCAGGTCGGACGAGCCCGAGGGGCCTGAGCGGCCGGTCGAGCCCAAGGAGCCGTCCGGGCCCGCCCGGCCGTTCGGGCTTACCCGGCCTTTCTGGCCTGCCTGACCTTCCGGGCCTACTGGGCCGGATGCACTGGAATCGGGGACCGTCATGTGGACGAGCGTGCCACAGCGGACGCCTTGTCCTGGACCGAAGACTTCTCCAGAGCCTTCTCCGCCGGCCTGCTGCCCACAGCGGCCGGACGGCTCGCCCCCGCCGTGACAGCGGGCCGCGGGTGCGGCTTGACCCCCTGCAGCACGGCCGCCGTCTGCTTGGCCGAAGCGATGGACTTCTCCGGCGGCTTCACCTTCTTGAGCTTGGCGATGGCGAACAGTGCGAGCAGCACACCCAGCAGGATGAACGCGGCGCCCACGATCGTGAACGACACGGCGAGGCCGAGCCCCAGGTAATGGATTCCGTAAGCCGCCGCGAAGCTCAGCACCGGGATCGCGAACAGAACCAGCACGCCCGCGATGATGAACGCCACGCTCCCGGTCACGCCACGCTTGACGTCCTGCCGCACTTCGGCCTTGGCCAGGGCGATCTCGTCGTGCACCAGTGCGGACATCTCGGCCGTCGCTGCGGCGACCAACTGTCCGAGACTGCGGTCGGCACTGCCCGCGTTGTTGCCGGGGTCGCTCATCCCTGACTCCCTCTCCTGCTCTCCTGCTCAACACATCTGGTGTCAGATCATGCCGGACTGTCCGGCTTGCTGCTCGCTGCCCCCGCCAGTTGGGCAAGGCGGCGGTGCTCGGCCGCCTTCTTCTCGTAGATCGCGGCCATCCGCAGGTGGTACTCCGGGTCGTCCTGCTCATAGACGTCGGGCACGCCGTCCTCGTCCTCGTCGAGCTCCTCCGCCTCGTACAGAGTCCGGTATCTGCGTACCCGGAGTTTGAGCAGTGCACCGGAGAGTACGGCGGCTGTCAGCGAGCCGAGCAGCACGGCGGCCTTGATCTCGTTGATCATGTCCTCGTCGCCGGCGAAGGCCAGTTCACCGATGAGCAGCGAGACGGTGAAGCCGATCCCGGCGAGCGAGGCGACCGCGAAGACATCCGCCCAGGCCAGGTCCTTGTTCAGCTCTGCCTTCGTGAAGCGGGTGGCCAGCCACGTACCGCCGAAGATGCCTATCGTCTTGCCGACGACGAGCCCCAGGACGACACCGAGCGTCTCGGGCCGGGTGAAGACGCCCGCGAGTGCGCCGCCGGAGAGGGAGACACCTGCTGAGAAGAGGGCGAACAGCGGCACGGCGATACCGGCCGA
This sequence comes from Streptomyces sp. Ncost-T10-10d, assembly GCF_900091955.1. Classification (GTDB taxonomy): domain Bacteria; phylum Actinomycetota; class Actinomycetes; order Streptomycetales; family Streptomycetaceae; genus Streptomyces. Next base: position 98,750 of record NZ_FMDF01000033.1, on the reverse strand, counting down.
CAGCGGGCGGATCAGATGCTCGATGTGCTCACCGGGGGAGTGGGTCTCGCCGTCCCGCCGGGTGCAGCGGAGCATCAGGCCCATGGCGACACCGGCGATGGTTGCGTGGATGCCGCTGTTGTACATCAGGCCCCAGATGACCAGGGCGAGCGGTACGTAGATGTACCAGCCGCGCACATTTCTGCGCAGCAGCAGATAGAAGACGGCGAGACCGATGAAGGCGCCGGTCAGCGCCATGAAGTTGATCTGCTCGGTGAAGAAGACCGCGATGATCAGGATCGCGAGGAGGTCGTCGACGACGGCGAGCGTCAGCAGGAAGGCGCGCAGCGCGTTCGGCAGCGAGGTGCCGATGACCGCGAGGACGGCGAGCGCGAAGGCGATATCGGTGGCGGTGGGGACGGCCCAGCCACCCGTGGAACCCCCGCCGGTCACGGCCACGAGTGTGTAGACGACGGCCGGAACCGCCATTCCGCACAGCGCGGCGACGACCGGGAGGGCGGCCGCCCTGGGGTCGCGCAGTTCGCCCGCAACCAGTTCCCGTTTGAGTTCGACGCCCGCGACGAAGAAGAAGACCGCGAGCAGCCCGTCCGCTGCCCAGTGCTCCACGGAGAGGTTGAGGCCCAGCGACCCGGGACCGAAGTGGAAGTCGCTGACGGCCGCGTAACTGGAACCGAAGGTGTTCGCCCACACCAGGGCGGCTATCGCGGCCGCCAGCAGGATGACTCCACCGACGGTCTCGGTGCGCAGTGCGTCCGCGAGGTAGTTCCGCTCGGGGAGGGACAGGCGCGCCAGAAAGGTGCGGCGGGAGGAAGAGGGTGTGGGGGTGGCCACGAGTGAGGACCTCCGGGTCGGTACGGCAGCGATGGCATGGCTGATGCACTTGCCGACCAGACTTCCCGGCACACCCTGTGGAGATTTCTTATTGCTTTGTTGACGCCGCTGCCACTGTACCCGGGGTGCGCGGGGCGGTATCCGGTGATCTTCACCATAAATGTCCGAGGGGCACCCGGCGCGTTGCCGGATGCCCCTCGGTGACGTACTCGCCTCGGTCAGTCCTCGGACGAGGAGGAGGACGGCAGCTGGGTCTGGATGAGGTCCATTACCGACGAGTCGGTCAGCGTCGTGACGTCGCCCAGCTCGCGGTTCTCGGCGACGTCACGCAGCAGACGCCGCATGATCTTGCCGGAGCGGGTCTTCGGCAGCTCCGCGACCGGAAGGATCCGCTTCGGCTTGGCGATCGGGCCGAGCGTGGCGCCGACATGGTTGCGCAGCTCCGCGACGAGCTCGTCCGAGGCGGCAGCCGTACCGCGCAGTATCACGAAGGCGACGATGGCCTGGCCGGTCGTCTCGTCGGCAGCGCCGACCACGGCAGCCTCGGCGACCGAGGGGTGCGACACGAGCGCCGACTCGACCTCGGTGGTCGAGATGTTGTGCCCGGACACGAGCATGACGTCGTCGACGCGGCCGAGCAGCCAGATGTCGCCGTCCTCGTCCTTCTTGGCGCCGTCGCCCGCGAAGTACTTGCCCTCGAAGCGCGACCAGTACGTGTCGATGAAGCGCTGGTCGTCGCCCCAGATGGTGCGGAGCATCGACGGCCACGGCTCGGTGAGGACGAGATAGCCGCCCCCGCCGTTCGGAACCTCGTTGGCCTCGTCGTCGACGACCGTGGCGGAGATACCGGGCAGGGCGCGCTGGGCGCTGCCCGGCTTGGTCTCCGTCACGCCCGGCAGCGGGGCGATCATCATCGCGCCGGTCTCGGTCTGCCACCAGGTGTCCACGATCGGGCACTTGTCGGCGCCGATGTGCTTGCGGTACCACATCCACGCCTCGGGGTTGATCGGCTCACCGACCGAACCGAGGACCCGGAGACTGCTCAGGTCGAACTTGGCGGGGATGTCGTCACCCCACTTCATGAACGTACGGATCGCGGTCGGCGCGGTGTAGAGGATCGTGACGCCGTACTTCTGCACGACCTCCCAGAAACGTCCCTGGTGCGGGGAGTCGGGCGTGCCCTCGTACATGACCTGCGTCGCGCCGTTGGCCAGCGGGCCGTAGACGATGTACGAGTGGCCGGTCACCCAGCCGATGTCGGCGGTGCACCAGAAGACATCGGTCTCCGGCTTGAGGTCGAAGACCGCGTGATGGGTGTACGCCGCCTGCGTGAGGTAGCCGCCGGAGGTGTGCAGGATGCCCTTCGGCTTACCCGTCGTGCCGGAGGTGTAGAGGATGAAGAGCGGCTGCTCCGCCTCGAAGGCCTCGGGGGTGTGCTCGGCGGACTGCCGGCCGGTGATCTCGTGCCACCAGACGTCGCGGCCCTCGGTCCACGCGGTGTCCTGCCCGGTGCGCCGGACCACGAGGACGTGCTCGACGGTGTCGATACGGGAGACGGCGTCGTCCACGGCGGGCTTGAGCGCGGACGGCTTGCCGCGACGGTAGCCGCCGTCGGCGGTGATGACGACCTTGGCGTCCGCGTCCTGGATGCGGGCGGCGATGGCGTCGGCGGAGAAGCCGCCGAAGACCACCGAGTGCGCCGCGCCGATGCGGGCGCAGGCCAGCATCGCGATGGCAGCCTCGGGGATCATCGGCAGATAGACGGCGACCCGGTCGCCCTTGCCGACACCGAGCTCGGTGAGGGCGTTCGCTGCGCGGGAGACCTCGTCCTTCAGGTCGGCGTAGGTGATGGCGCGGCTGTCGCCGGGCTCGCCCTCGAAGTGGATGGCGACCCGGTCACCGTGGCCGGCCTCGACATGGCGGTCCACGCAGTTGTACGCGACGTTGAGCTTGCCGTCCGCGAACCACTTCGCGAAGGGCGGGTTGCTCCAGTCGAGCGTCTCGGTCGGCTCCGTGGCCCAGGTCAGGCGACGGGCCTGCTCGGCCCAGAAGCCCAGCCGGTCCGCCTCGGCCTGCTCGTACGCCTCCGCTTTGACGTTGGCATTGGCGGCCAGATCGGCAGGCGGTGCAAACCGCCGCTCCTCCTTGAGCAGATTGGCCAGGCTTTCGTTGCTCACGACATCTCCCATTCCCAGGGTGTCCGTTGTGTCCCGGGGCATAGCTCATCAGGCCAAAGGCCGGGTGACAAGTGTCTGCCCGGAATTGGTTTAGACCTGTGTCTCGTGTATGGAGACACGGTCCCGCCTCCATGTGCGGTCCGGCGCGGCGCGGCGCACCAGTGCGGAGCACAGCGACACGGAGCCGTACGGAGCGACACGGAGGCGGGACCACAAGGTCTCACGGACCGGGGGCGAATGTGGTTCAGACGCCGGTACGTTCCAACTCGCCGGAACCGCCTGGATCACCCGGGGCGGCGGGCCTGGGAGTGTCGGCGTCACCGGGGGAGCGGGAACCGGCCGGGGAACGGGAGTCGGCCGGGGGGTGGGCACCGGCCAAGGCGTGGGCTTCGGCCGGGGTGTGGGAACCGGAGGAGGCGTGGGCGTCGCCAGGGTCCACGCGGTTGAATACCTCGTCGAGCGCGTGCCCGGCGCTCGCACCCTCGGCCAGCAGATAGGCCTGTGCCTCGCCCACATGGAAGTACATCCCGTGCAGTTGCAGCCTGCCCTCGGCGAGCCGCCGTGCCACCGATCCGTGGGCCCGCAGGTGGTCCAACTGCTGGACCACATTGGTGAGGCAGAGCTGTTCCACCGCATCGGCAGGAAGGCGGCCGGAGATCCGGGCCCAGGCATGATGCCGGGATCTCATTCGCTCCAGGCTCGGCAGCCCGTGTCTCAGCCAGCGCCACAGGGACGACAGCGGAGTGTCCGGGCCCGGCCTGGCGCCGAGCAGAGCCTGCATCGCGCCGCAGCCGGAGTGCCCGCAGACGGTGATGGACTCCACCTTCAGCACATCCACGGCGTACTCGATCGCGGCGCCTACCGAGTCGTCACTCGACTCGGCGTCCGGCGGGGGCACCAGATTGCCGATGTTCCGTACGGTGAACAGGTCACCCGGGCCGCTCGCCGTGATCATGCTGGTGACCAGGCGGGAGTCGGCGCAGGTGATGAAGAGCTGGGAGGGACGTTGACCCTCGCGAGCCAACCGAGCCAGCTCCTCGCGCACCAGCGGAGCGGTGTTCCGCTGGAACGAACTCAGACCGCTGAACAGGCGGTTGCTGCCGATCCGGCGTGGGGCGGCGGTGGGTGAGCCGGCCGGGCCGGGGGTGCTGTGGGCTCCGGAGGCGTCGTGGGACGTGTGGTGCTCGGGGGAGCCGTCCTCGACGGCTCCCGATCCGCAGTCGGGGGCGCGGCCAGCGTCGAGGCGGGCGTGCTGGGTCTCGGGCGTCTGGCCGGACCGGTCGTGGCAGTGATGGTTGCGCCACGGCGTCCAGGGGCGGCAACAGGAATGCGCCGCCGAGGCGGGCTCGGCAATCCGGCCGCCGGACCTGCCGGTGAAGACGACCCGGCCGCCGTGGGCCGTCTGGGCAGTGCTCCAGTCCTGGATCGTCTCGTACGCCGCATGGTCCATGAAGAAGCCGTCCAGCTCGACGACGGCATCCCCGTCCTGGGGCAGCCGGGCGAGCGCCCGACTGAGTCGGGGCACCGCGAGGAACGTCAACTGACCCTGTACGACCACCAGATGCTGACCAGCCTGTTCGGTCACGGCGATCCTGGTCCGGGCCAGCCGGTGCAGCGCGACGGCCACCGCCACCGCGATGCCGATCACTACACCCTTGAGCACACCGAAGAGGAGCACGCCCGTGATCGTCGCCCCGTACACCAGGAATTCCCGGTGCTTATGGACATTGCGGATGTGGGCGAAACTCACCATCTGGATGCCGACCATCATGACCAGCGCGCCGAGCGCGGCCAGTGGGATCTGCTCCAGGGCGGTGACCAGCAGCCCTGCGGCGAGTACCACCCAGACGCCGTGCAGCACGGTGGAGGCACGGCCTGTCGCTCCGGCCCGAACATTCGCCGAACTGCGTACCGCACCGCCGGACACCGCCAGCCCGCCGACAAGCCCGGACAGGGTGTTGGCGATGCCCTGTGCACGCAGTTCACGGTCGAGATCGGAGCGTCTGACGGGTGGGTCCGGCGGGGACGAACAGGCCGGGCCGGGGCGGCCCGAGGCCGAAGCCGAGGCCGGGGAGGAAGCCGACGGCAAGTCGGCTTTGGACCGGGCGGTCGCTTGCCCGCCGGCACGGTCGGCCGACAGCTTGTCGACAGCGACCGCGGCGAGCAGTGACTCGAGACTGGCCACCAACATCACTGTCAATACAGCGGTGGCCAGAGCGAGTACGGGGCCGTGCGGCATCTCCGGCAGTGCGTGCGAGCGCCAGGACGGCAGATCGACCCGGGCGATCCCGGGCGCCGTGATCGCGGCCACCACCGTCGCGGTCACCACCGCGGCGAGGGCAGCCGGAATCCGTCGCGCCACCCGGCCGATCCGCCCCGGAATCCGCGGCCACAGGGTCAGGATGGCGATGGTCAGCGCGCCGATCAGCGGGGCGGCCGGACTCACCCGCCCCCACTGGTCCGGGAGAGCGAGGGCGTTGGCGACGGCCGAACTCTGAGGCGAGCCGCCGAGCACGATGTGCAGCTGGGCGAGTGCGATGGCCACGCCGATGCCGGCGAGGGTGCCGTGCACGATGGCGGGGCTGACGGCGAGGGCGCTGCGCGCCGCCCGCAACGAGCCCAGCAGGATCTGTAGAAGTCCCGCGCCGATGGTGATCGCGCAGGTGGTGCGCCAGCCGTAGATCTGGATCAACTCGGCTGTGACTACGGTCAGCCCCGCGGACGGGCCGCTGACCTGGAGGGGTGTGCCGCCGAGCAGTCCGGCAACGATTCCGCCGACCGCGGCGGAGATGAGGCCGGCCTCCAGCGGGGCGTCCATGGCGACGGCGAGGCCGAGGGACATGGGGACGGCGAGCAGGAAGACCGTGACCGATGCGGACAGGTCGGCGCCTGTGATGCGGAATCGTCCGCCGTGCGGCGGCGGTGGCGGGCTGTGCGGTCGTTTGATTCCCGAGTCGCGGGGTGGGCGCGAACTGCGGGATGTGTGGTCATGACGAGTGGGGACGCAAGCAGACATGTTCCCGTCTCCTCCGGGGCAGCGCGGTCGCGGAACGTGGGGGACGCGGCCGTGGGTCACGGCGTGCAGCGGCGGGATTTCTCAACTCTCAGTAAACAGATCGTAATGGAGGGTAAAGATCTCTGTCCATGCTTGAGGTCAAATGGCCCACTCAATCACCTGTTCAAGTGAATAAGCAGCTTTTCATTTGGCTTGTCATGTTAATTTCTGCATGACTGCATGTGACCTTGACCTTGACCTTGACCTTGACCTCGACCGCGCCGTCAGCCGAAGCAGCCCGTGGCACAGCGCCTGGCACCCGGTCAGAAGCCCCTGCGGTTCGTGGTGTTCTCGTGGGACGGCGCTGGAGAGGACAGCCAGAAGCCGTTCTCGCACTTCCGTGAGGTGGGCAAGAAATACCACGCGAACATGACGTACTTCCTCAGCGGCGTGTATCTGCTGCCTGAGGGCAAGCGGGAGCTCTACGACCCGCCGAAGCGCAGCGTCGGCAGCTCCGACATCGGCTTCAACGACACCGGGGGAATCCGGAACACCATCACCCAGGTTCGCGACGCCTGGGAGGACGGCGACGAGATCGGCACGCACTTCAATGGCCACTTCTGCGGCCCCGACGGTGGCGTCGGCACCTGGTCCGTCGATCAGTGGAAGAGCGAGATCAACCAGGCCAAGACCTTTGTGAAGAGCTGGAAGGCCAACGACCCCGACCTCAAGGGCGAGCAGCCGCTTCCATTCGACTTCGACAAGGAGCTCATCGGTGGCCGGACCCCCTGTCTGGAGGGGCAGAGGAATGCGGTGGCCGCGGCGCGGGCGATGGGCTTTCGCTACGACTCCAGTGGCGTCGACAACCAGGTCTGACCCAAGCAGAAGGACGGCATCTGGGATCTTTTGGTGCAGCTTGTCCCGGTTCCGGGGCGTGACTTTGCGACCCCGTCGATGGACTGCAACTCCATGTTCAACCAGTTCGGTACGACGCAGGGCGGTGCGGGCCGACACGAGTACTGGGGTAACCAGATGCGCGACGGCCTGATCCAGGCCCTCGACCGAGCGTACGACGGGAACCGTGCCCCGCTGATCACCGGCAATCATTTCGAGTCCTGGAACGGCGGTACGTACATGCGGGCCGTCGTGCAGACCATCGCGAGGGTCTGCACCAAGGCGGGTGCCCGCTGCGTGTCCTTCCGGCAGCTGGCCGACTGGCTGGACGCACAGGACCCGGCAACGCTGGCGAAGCTCGGCACGCTCGATGTCGGCCAGGCCCCGGCGAAGGGCTGGACGGACTTCCTCGACAAAGCCGCGACCTCGGCAGCGGACGCGTGGCCGGGCGGCGGGAGCCGACAAGGCCCATGCCGGGTCCGGCGCGGATCAGGCCGGTCGCTAGCTCGGTGGCCGCGCTCGGCGATGGAGCTCGGCCACCGAGCCGGACGTCCTCCGGCTGTGACTGCCCCGTGGGGGCGCCATGGTGCCCTGGCCGGAACGAGGGCATCCTCCCGGCCCGGGCACCGATGGATCAGGCGGGCTGAGCGGCGCCGTCCTGCACGTACCGCTCGTCGAGCACGAAGGACGGGTCGACCTGGGCGGCCAGGTCGGCGCCCGTCTTCTCATTGCCCCAGCTCTCCGCGTTCTTCAGATGGAAGTGCACCATCTGCCGCGTGTAGCGCTCCCAATCCCGCTGCTCGTACGAATCCTCCGCGGCGTTCTGCAGCGCCTGCAAGGCCATCCGATTGTCCGCCTCCAGCAGCTCGAAGCGGGCCGGCCTGCCCTTCTCCATGGCCCGTACCCAGTCGGAGTGCCCGACGCTGACCAGCAGATCGTCGCCCACCTCGGCACGCAGGAAGTCCAGATCGTCCTCGCCCTGCACCTTGTTGCCGATGACCTTCAGCGCGACCCCGAAGTCCCGGGCGTAGTCCTTGTACTGGCGGTAGACCGAGACGCCCTTACGGGTCGGCTCGGCGACCAGGAACGTCATGTCGAAGCGGGTGAACATCCCGGAAGCGAAGGAGTCCGAACCTGCTGTCATGTCAACGACGACGTAGTCGTCGGGGCCGTCGACGAGATGGTTGAGGCAGAGCTCGACCGCACCGACCTTGGAGTGGTAGCAGGCCACACCCAGATCCGACTCGGTGAATGGCCCGGTGGCCATCAGCTGGATCTCCCCGTCGTCGAGCCGGACCGTGCGGGCGCAGGCGTCGTAGATCGGGTTGCTCTCGCGGACCCGCAGCAGCCGCGAGCCCTCGCCGGGCGGAGTCGTCTTGATCATCGTTTCGACGGAGGCGATACGGGGATTGCTGCCGCGCAGATACTCCTTGATCAGAGGCAGCTGGGCTCCCATGGCGGGTAGCGTCGCAGCCTCTTGGTCGTCGAGGCCGAGCGCGGCCCCGAGGTGCTGGTTGATGTCGGCGTCCACCGCGACAACATGGGCTTCATTGGCGGCAAGGTGGCGGATGAAGAGCGAGGACAGTGTGGTCTTACCGCTGCCGCCCTTCCCTACGAAAGCGATCTTCATGTTCACCTAGGGTAGCGGCATGATTGCGTTCTGCTGTCACGCTTCGTGAAGAAGGCCACTCTCGGGCGGTAGTGGCGCAGGGGGCGCGTAGCCTCGCTACTTATGAGTACGACTGCCTCTGATCCGCTCGCCACCCTGGGCACCCTGCCGGGGGTCGCCGACGCGGTGGACTCCGTACGCAAGGCCGTCGACCGGGTCTACGGCCACCGCGTCATGCGGCGCCGCAGCAACGAGGTCACCGCCGAAGCGGCGCTGCGCGGCGCCCGTGGTTCGGCGGCGCTGTCCGGTGCCGACTGGAACCTGGAGGAGGTGCGCCGGCGTACCGACTTCAGTGGTGACGGTGAGGCGCATGTGATCGGAGCGGCCCTGAGGCTCACCGCCGAAGCGGGCCAACTGCTCTCCATCTGGCGGCAGTCGCCGCTGCGTGTCCTGGCGCGGCTGCATCTGGTTGCGGCCGGCGGTGCGGCGCCCGAGGATGCTGTCGGCCGGCCACGGCTGGCAGGCGAACCCGTGGACGAGCCACTGATCGAAGCGCCGCTGCCGGACGCCGAGGAGGTGGCAGGGCGGCTGGAAGGGCTGTCCGGATTGATCCTTTCGGGTACTGCCGCGCCCGCGCTGGTGACGGCGGCGGTGGTGCACGGTGAACTGCTGGCCCTGCGACCCTTCGGTTCGTACAACGGCCTCGTCGCGCGTACCGCCGAGCGGATCGTGCTGATCGGGAGCGGCCTCGACCCCAAATCGATCTGCCCCGCGGAGGTGGGACACGCCGAGCAGGGGCGGGCGGCATACATTGCCGCGTTCGAGGGATACCTGTCGGGGACGCCGGAGGGGATGGCGGCCTGGATCGCGCACTGCGGGCGCGCCGTGGAGCTGGGCGTCAGGGAATCGACGGCGGTGTGCGAGGCGCTGCAGCGCGGCGCCGCGTAGCGGGGTGCGTCGGTTCCGTGGGGGTGGGCACGACAAGCGGGGGCGGCCAATCGATGACTTCACCGCGGTAAGTCAAGCGCGGTAACTCCATCGCCGTAACTTCACTGCTTGGTAAAAGGGTTGCGGCGGTACCGTCCTCGGTACCGCCGCTGGCATGTCTACCCAGTTACCATGCGTCCTCGATATGTGCCCATCAGGTCGGGGGCTTTGCCCGTTTCCTGGTGCGGCTGGCCCGTAATCGACGGGTCGACGTCGCGTGGGTGCTCGGTTTTCATGCTCGGTCCGTGGGGCCTTCTCTGCGTTATCAGGTAATCCTCTCGGATGTCCTTGGTCTCGCGGGCCGTTGAGTCCTTTCTACTCCAGAGCCGGAGCGAGCGGTAGTGCTGGCCGCACTTCTTTACTTTCAGGTTCAATTACGGGCGAGTTGGACAACTCGGTTCGGTCGGATGAATCGGACTCATCGGTCGTCCTGCTTGACCCCATCGATCGGGCCGGGCGGCGGGGCTCGGGGTGTGTGCAGGGGTGCCGCCGCCCGGCTCACACATCAGGTGGAGGCCGTGGTGGCGCGGCGGCGGGAGGTGTACCAGACCAGTCCCGCCGTGACGGCGGCTGCGCCCAGCGCTGCCGCAGCGACCAATGCCGGGCGTGGCGGCAGTGAGAACGTCGGCAGTCGCTGCTTGAGTCGGACCGGTCGGTCAAAGACGAGAATCGGCCATTCGCGAAGGGTCGCTTCGCGCCGCAGGGCGCGGTCCGGATTCACTGCGTGCGGGTGGCCGACCGACTCCAGCATCGGTACATCAGTCGCGGAATCGCTGTAGGCGTAGCAGCGCGACAGGTCGTATCCCTCCGACACCGCGAGGGCCTTGACCGCCTCGGCCTTCGTCGGTCCGTACGCGTAGTACTCCACTTCTCCGGTGAAGCAGCCGTCGTCACCGACGACCATCCGGGTGGCGACGACTCGGTCGGCGCCGAGCAGCTCGCCGATCGGCTCGACGACCTCGGCGCCCGAGGTCGAGACGATCACTACATCGCGTCCGGCGGTGTGATGCTCCTCGATGAGCGTCGCCGCTTCGTCGTAGATGATCGGGTCGATCAGATCGTGCAGGGTCTCGGCGACGATTTCCTTCACTTGCTGGACGTTCCAACCCTTGCAGAGGGCGGAGAGATATTCGCGCATCCGCTCCATCTGGTCGTGATCTGCACCCCCGGCAAGGAACACGAACTGTGCGTACGCAGTGCGCAGTACAGCGCGGCGGTTGATCAGTCCGCCTTGGTAGAAGGACTTGCTGAAGGTCAGCGTCGAAGACTTCGCAATGACCGTCTTGTCCAGGTCGAAGAAGGCTGCTGTGCGCGGCAAGAAGCGGTTTTCCACAAGGCTGAGCATAGGGTCCCACCATTCGGCGTAAACTCTGGCGTGTGGGTTTGCCTGAGAAGGCTCTCGGGTACACCATGGAAGTCACGGATCGTTCGCGACCGTGCTAACCCGGTCCGGCTCCTCCCCCCCCGAGTCGGCCGTGGGGACGACCCCCGCTCTCCCCCCCGGCGGGGGTCGTCGCATGTCCGGACGCGTTTCTGTCATTCGGAATCAAGCATTCTGCCTCCATTTCGGCCGCGATGGCCCGCTTCTCGTTCCGTCTCTCACCCATCCTGACTCGTCACGGTGCGTAGCGGAAGTGCTGCTCTCCGGAAGTCGCCGGTATGAGCTACAGAGATATTCACAACGGCGGACTTGTCCACAGTTTTTGAGCAAGATCCACACGATTTCCCGAAGCGCTGCACGGTGATTCCAGTTGCGAAGTCCGCGACTTGTGGAATCGCCGATCTCGGAACGCTACGAGATCACCGCGAACCGCGATGAAGGTGCAGAGAGAAGGGGGCGGAGATCGTGGCTGAATCCATCGCACGGGATCGTCTGCCGACCGCTGGGGTGCGGCGGGGCGGACCGTTGATCGTGACCGAGGATGTGGAACTCCTCGACGATCTGCTGCGGCTGTGTGCGGCCGCCGGAGCGGAACCAGAAGTTCATCACTCGTTGCCCGAACGCAGAGGCGGCTGGGAGCAGGCCCCGATGGTCCTCGTGGGGGACGATGCCGCCCAGCGGTGTCGCGGAGCGGCACGCAGGCGCGGTGTGATGCTCGTGGGCCGGAACCAGGATGCCCCGGATGTCTGGCGCCGTGCCGTGGAGATCGGGGCCGAATATGTGCTGAGGCTGCCTGATTCGGAGGGGTGGCTCGTCGATCAGATCGCCAATGCGGCGGAAGGCGTTGGCCGGCCGGCACTCACTGTCGGGGTGATCGGCGGACGGGGCGGATCCGGCGCATCCACACTGGCCTGCGCCCTCGCGGTGACCGCGGCCAGGGCCGGACGGCGGACCATGCTGATCGACGGTGACCCGCTTGGCGGGGGCATCGATGTGCTGCTCGGTGGCGAACGGGCTGAGGGAATGAGGTGGCCGGATTTCGCCCATTCCAAAGGGCGGGTCGGCGGAGGTGCACTGGAGGAGTCGCTGCCTGCGCTGCACGGTCTGCGGGTACTCAGCTGGGGCCGCGACGACTGGGTGGTCATCCCGCCACAGGCCATACAGGCAGTGCTGGCCGCCGCGCGCAGGCTCGGCGGGGTGGTGGTCGTCGATCTGCCGCGCCGGGTCGACGAGTCGGTGGCCGAGGCGCTTGCGCAGCTGGACCTCGGGCTGTTGGTGGTCCCCGGAGAGCTTCGCGCAGTCGCGGCGGCGAAGCGGGTGGCATCGATGGCAGGGATGGTGCTGGGCGACCTGCGGGTGGTGGCCCGCGGCCCGTACGCGGCGGGCCTCGACGAGCGGTGGGTGGCGCAGGCGCTGGGGCTGCCGCTTGCCGGCGAACTCCCGCTCGACTCCGGGTTGCTGGCCACCCGGGATGGCGGCGCGCCGCCCGGCGGCAGTCCGCGCGGTCCACTGGCCAGGTTTTGCGCGGCGTTCTGGGAGCGGGCCCTCGCCCCGGAGGGTGCAGGGGGATGCGCCGGTGGGGGGCGTCGTGACGGAGACGCTGCTTGACGCCGTGCGGCAACGGCTGGCACAGAGTGGCGCGGCGCCGACCCCGGCCGTGGTCGCGGCAGCTCTTCGGGCCCAGGGACGGCTGCTCGGTGATGCCGAAGTTCTCGGCGCGGCCGATGAGTTGCGCGGCGAGCTGGTCGGTACCGGGGTGCTGGAACCGCTGCTCGCCGACCCGGCCGTGACGGATGTCCTGGTCTCCGCGCCGGACCGGGTGTGGGTGGACCGGGGCGGCGGGCTCGAACTCACCGGGGTGACCTTTCCGGACGCCGCCGCGGTGCGCAGACTGGCACAGCGGCTGGCGGCCGTGGCGGGACGGCGGCTGGACGATGCCCGGCCCTGGGTGGACGCGCGGCTGCCGGACGGCACCCGGATGCATGCCGTGCTGCCGCCGGTGTCCGTCGGCTCGACATGTCTGTCGCTGCGGGTGGTACGGCCCAGGGCCTTCTCGCTGACGGAGCTGGTTGCGGCGGGCACTGTGCCGCCGGGCGGTGACCGGGTACTGAGGGCGTTGGTGGAAGCGCGGGTCTCGTATCTGATCAGTGGGGGGACGGGGGCAGGAAAGACGACCCTCTTGTCCAGTCTGCTGGGTGCGGTCGGGGAGCGTGAGCGAATCGTGCTCGCCGAGGACTCGGCGGAGCTGCGGCCGGACCATCCGCATGTGGTGCGCCTGGAGTCGCGCCCTGCCAACCAGGAGGGGGCGGGGCGAGTGACGCTGAGAGACCTGGTGCGGCAGGCGCTGCGGATGCGGCCCGACCGACTGGTGGTCGGGGAGGTGCGGGGCGCCGAGGTCACCGAACTGCTGGCCGCGCTGAACACCGGCCACGAAGGCGGCTGCGGGACGGTTCATGCCAATGCAGCCGAGCACGTCCCGGCCCGCCTTGAGGCCTTGGGGACGGCGGCGGGACTGGACCGGACGGCACTTCACAGCCAGTTGGCGGCCGCGCTGTCGGTGGTGGTCCATCTCGTACGGGACCGGGCCGGGCAACGGCGGATCGCCGAGGTGCAGGTCCTGGAGCGGGATGCGGCTGGGCTGGTGGTGACCGTGCCGGCACTGCGCTGGGGCACCGACGGATTTGTGCAGGAGCGGGGCTGGGAACGGCTGCGGTCGATGACCGGGGGTGCGCTGTGAGCGGTGGCGCGACGGTGGGTATGTCGGACGGCGCGAGCTTTGCGGCACTCTTGTGCGTCGGGGTGGCGGCCTGGCTGGCGGTGGTGCAGGACCAGGGGCGTCGGCGAGCGCGGGTGTTGTTCGTCGACGGGGTGGTGGAGTCGCCGCTGCGTGAGCGCCGGAAGCGGATTCAGGCTTGGTTCCAGGAGCGGTTGCGGGCGCGGCGGGAGTGGCTCTGTCTGCCGGTGGCGCTGGCCATCGCCGTGCTGGGGGAATCCGTGCTGCCGGTCCTGGCTGTGGCAGTGGCGGTGCCGCTGATGCAGCGCTGGCTGCGGAGACGGGCCCTGACACAGGAGTGGGAACGCCGGGCCGATGGGGTGGTTGCGCTGTGCGGTGCCGTCGTCGGTGAGCTGCGGGCCGGGCACGAGCCGGGGCAGGCGCTGCTCGTTGCTGTCCGAGGGACCGGGGTGATGGGAACGGCGGAGGCCGCTGTGTCCGCTGCGGCGCGGTTCGGCGGCGATGTGCCGGGGGCGCTCGGGCAGGCGGCTCGGGAGCCGGGTCTGGACGGGCTTGCCGGAGTGGCGGCCTGCTGGCGGGTGGCGGTGGACGGCGGGACCGGGCTCGCGGCGGGCCTGGACCGCCTGGAGGGTGCGCTGCGGGCGGAACGACGCAGGCGGGAGGAGTTACGGGCCCAACTGGCCGGTGCCTGGTCGACGGTGGCCGTGCTGGCGCTGCTGCCGGTGCTGGGTCTGGGGCTGGGGGCGGCACTCGGGGCGGATCCGCTGAGGGTGCTGCTGCACACGCCGGCCGGGCTGGTCTGTCTGGTGACGGGTGGGTTGCTGGAGGCGGCCGGGCTTTGTTGGGCGGGCCGGATCGTACGGGCGGGGGAGACGGCGTGAACGGGGTCACCGGCGAAGCCGTCCACCGGGCGGCGGCAGTGTGGGCAGTTCTGGGCACCGTCGCGTATCTGGCCCTCGCCCTGGCGAGACGGCGGCGGAGGCGGACCGTGCACCGTAGGGGTGCGGTGCTGCTGGCGATCGGCCCGGAGAGGCGTCGGCGCGGACGGACGGCTTCCGGTGCCCGGGTGAAGGAATGGATTGCGCCACTGGGTGTTCTGGCGGCAGGCGTGGTCCTGATCGGCGGCCTGCCAGGGGGCGCGGCCGGGCTGGCAGGGGCGTACGGCGCCTGGAGGTGGCAGCGGGCCCGGCGTAGCCGCGACCCGGGGGCCGACGCTGTGGAAGCGGCGCAGTTCTCGCGTCAACTCCCTTTGGCGGCGGACCTCTTGGCGGCCTGCATTTCTGCCGGAGCCGGGCCCCGAGAGGCGGCGGAGGCGGTGGGGGAGTCGCTGGGCGGACCGGTCGGCGTGCGCCTGACGCGGACGGCCGCGGAGATCCGGCTCGGTGGCGAACCTGCGGTGGCCTGGGGGCGGTTCGGGGAGATACCGGGCGCGGGTGCGCTGTCCCGTTGCCTGGACCGGGCGGGATCGACCGGGGCTCCGGCGGCGGAGCCGGTGGCGCGGCTGGCCGAGGCGATGCGGGCGGAGCAGGCGAGCACGGCCGTGGCGCGTGCCCAGCGAGCAGGCGTGCTGATCACCGCACCGGTCGGGCTCTGCTTTCTACCCGCTTTCCTGGCGGTCGGAGTGGCGCCGGTGGTGATCGGTCTGGCGACCGGCCTGCTTCACAACAGGTGACAGAAAAGTACTAATAAGTATCTATTGCATATTATTTATGCATTTCTCGGGGGTTGAAATGACACAGCGAATCAGGGGCTGGGCGCGGAGCATGGTGCGCCGAGTCCGGTCGGACAACGGAATGACGACATCCGAATATGCGGTGGGGACAATCGCGGCCTGTGCGTTCGCGGCGGTGCTCTACAAGGTGGTCACCAGCCAGCCGGTCATGTCCGCACTGCAGTCACTGCTCAAGGACGCGCTCGATGCGAAGTTCTAGGAGCAGTTCCGGGGCGTCCGCCGGAGGTCGTTCCAGGACCGTGTGCGGGGGCGGAGACCGGGGGGCGGTGACGGCGGAAGCGGCTATGGCGATTCCGGTGCTGGTCGTGTTCGCCCTGGTGCTGGTCTGGGCGCTCATGGCCGCCTCCGCCCAGATCCGTTGCGTGGACGCGGCCAGGGCCGGGGCGAGGGCCGCGGCCCGCTCGGAACCGGAGGCGCAGGTGCTGGAAGTCACTCGTTCGGCGGCACCCGGCGGGGCCGAAGTCGCGATGGAGCGGGCCGGTGAGCTGTGGCGGGTACGAGTGGCGGCGCCGATGCCCGGACCCGGACCACTGGCCCTCGAGCTCCATGCAGAGGCGGCAGCACTTGCAGAGGACACGGTGGGGGTGAGGCCGTGACCGGGACAGGAGGGGGAGCCCGGAAGGCCGTCCTCGGGTGGCTGCACAGGAGCGGGAATCACATGCGGAATCGGGGTCGGGCCACGGACCGGGACAGAGGCCTGGCGACGGTGTGGGTGGCGATGACCACGGCCACGTTGTGCGTGGTGTTCGCGGTCGTGCTGGCGCTCGGACAGGTGATGGTCGCCCGGCACCGGGCCGGCGGCGCGGCGGACCTGGCAGCCCTGGCCGCGGCCGACCGGGCCCTGCAAGGGTCCGGGGAGGCGTGCGGGGCGGCCGAAGAGGTGGCCGCGGCACAGGGGGCGATGGTAGTGCGGTGCACGGTGCATGGGGAGATCGCCGATGTGACGGCCCGGGTGAGTTTCGGGCCGTACGAACCGGCGGTCAGGTCCCGGGCCGGCCCTCCGGCGGCTGCTCCCGACTCTCCGGATCCGTCGCCTCCGACGGTTCCGGAGGGCCCGGCTCTCCCGGGTCCTCCGGCGCAGACCGGAGGAGTTCGCTGAGGAGGCGCACGGCGCCCCGCTTGTGCAGCGGATCGTTGCCGTTGCCGCATTTGGGGGACTGGATGCAGGACGGGCAGCCCGCCTCGCATTCGCAGGACGCGATGGCCTGGCGGGTCGCGGTCAGCCATGTGCGGGCGGTGTGGAAGGCCCGCTCGGCGAATCCGGCACCGCCCGAATGACCGTCGTACACGAAGACCGTGGGCAGCAGGGTGTCCGGGTGCAACGGCACGGAGACGCCACCGATGTCCCATCGGTCGCAGGTGGCGAAGAGCGGCAGCATCCCGATCGATGCGTGCTCCGCGGCGTGCAAGGCGCCGCCCAGGATCTCCGGGTTGATACGGGCGGCGTCGAGCTGGTCCTGCGTGACCGTCCACCACACGGCGCGCGTGCGCAGAGTGCGGGGCGGCAGGTCCAGCTTGGTCTCGCCGAGGACCTCGCCGGTGATCAGTTTGCGACGCAGGAAGGAGACGACCTGGTTGGTGACTTCCACGGAGCCGTAGCAGAGTCGCCCGTCACCCCACGGGATCTCGGTGTCGGTCTCCAGGACGGCGATGGCAGTGGTGTCGCGTGCCGTCGTCGAGTACGGCGGGTTGGCCTCCTCGACCAGGGCCACCGAGTCCTCCAGGTCCAGCTTCCGGACCAGATAGGTGCGGCCCTGGTGGAGGTGGACGGCGCCTTCGTGGACGGCGGTGTGCGCGGCCGATTCGTCGACGGTGCCCAGCAGCCGGCCGGTGCCCTCCTCGACGATCTGGACGGGGCGGCCGCCCTCGCCGCGGATGTCGGTGAGATCGGCGGCGCGCTCGCGGCGGGTCCAGTGCCAGCCCGATGCCCGTTTGCGCAGTAGCTTCGCGGCCTCCAACTGCGGCAGCAGTTCGGCCACGGCCGGGCCGAAGAGCTCCAGATCGGGCTCGGTGAGCGGGAGCTCCGCAGCAGCGGCACACAGATGCGGGGCAAGGACGTACGGGTTGTCCGGGTCAAGGACGGTCGACTCCACGGGCTGCTGGAAGAGCGCCTCGGGATGGTGGACGAGGAAGGTGTCCAGCGGGTCGTCGCGGGCCACCAGGATGGCCAGGGCGCCCTGGCCGGAGCGTCCGGCGCGGCCCGCCTGCTGCCACAGCGACGCCCTGGTACCGGGATAGCCCGCGATGACGACGGCGTCCAGGCCGGAGACATCGACGCCGAGTTCGAGGGCGGTGGTGGCGGCCAGGCCGAGCAGTCGGCCGGAGTGCAGGGCACGCTCCAGGGCGCGGCGTTCCTCGGGGAGATAACCCCCGCGGTAGGCGGCGACCCGGGTGGGCAGGGAGCGGTCCACCTCGGCGAGGCGTTCCTTGGCGATGACGGAGATCAGTTCGGCGCCGCGCCGGGAGCGTACGAAGGCGACGGAGCGGACGCCTTGGACGGTCAGATCGGTGAGGAGGTCGGCTGTCTCGGCAGTGGCGGTACGGCGCACGGGTGCGCCCTTCTCGCCGTGCAGCTCGGTGAGGGGCGGCTCCCACAGGGCGAAGACCATCTCGCCGCGCGGCGAGGCGTCGTCGGCGACCTCCTTGACCGGGAGGCCGGTGAGGCGACCCGCCGCGACGGAGGGCTCCGCCGCGGTGGCCGAGGCGAGGAGGAAGACCGGATTCGCTCCGTAGCGGGCGCACAGACGGCGTAGCCGGCGCACCACCTGGGCGACGTGGGAGCCGAAGACACCCCGATAGGTGTGGCACTCGTCGATGACGACGAAGCGCAGGGCGCGCAGGAAGGAGGACCAGCGGGGGTGGGACGGGAGTATCCCGCGGTGCAGCATGTCGGGGTTGGTCAGGACGTAGTTGGCGTACTGACGCACCCACTCGCGTTCCTCGACCGGGGTGTCGCCGTCGTAGACCGCTGGCCTGATGGCGTTGCCGAGCGGTGCCGTGAGCTCCTTCACCGCACGCCTCTGATCGGCGGCCAGGGCCTTGGTGGGGGCGAGATACAGGGCGGTCGCGCCACGGCCGTTCGGGGCCTCGGAGCCGTCGAGCAGTGTGGTGAGCACCGGGACGAGGTAGGCGAGCGACTTGCCGGACGCCGTGCCGGTGGCGATGACCACGGATTCGCCGTCCAGGGCGTGCTCGGCGGCGGCCGCCTGGTGCGCCCAAGGGTGGTTGATTCCGGCTTTTTGGATCGCGGCGATCACTTCTGGCCGGATGCGGTCGGGCCAGATGGCATGGGTTCCCGTACGCGGGGGCAAGTGCTCCGTATGAGTGATGCGCGCGGACCGGCCCGCCGCTGCGGCGAGCCGGTCGAGGACCATGGCGGGAGAGGGGCGGGAGTCCCTGTTCTCGGGTGGTCCACTGGGGCGGTGATTCTTGGCCATCGGCACCGAGTGTGTCACTGGTGTGACGGACAATGGTCCCAAGGCGTCGTGCATGGCTGCTGGTAAGTGATTGAATGCCATCGCGGCTGGCGATCCGTCCCCTGGCTCCGCCGGGGAGACCGAGGGGCGACCGCTCGATAGCAAGGTGCTGGAGGATCCGTGGACCTGTCCTTGTCGACTCGCAATGTGTCCGGCCCTGGTGGCGACCGTACGGTCGTCGAGGTCGGTGGCGAGATTGATGTGTATACCGCGCCCAAGCTGCGCGAGCAGTTGGTCGAGTTGGTGAATGACGGCAGCTACCACCTGGTTGTCGACATGGAAGGCGTCGACTTCCTCGACTCCACCGGCCTCGGCGTGCTCGTGGGCGGCCTGAAGCGTGTCCGGGCCCATGAGGGCTCGTTGCGCCTGGTCTGCAACCAGGAGCGCATTCTCAAGATTTTCCGGATCACTGGTCTGACCAAGGTGTTCCCGATTCACACCACGGTCGACGAGGCAGTTGCGGCCACCGACTGACGGTCGGTCCGTGGCCGGTCCGGCGCGCGGTCGGTGGACCGGTGGCCGTGACCGGCGGGCGGTCTGACCGCCGATTGCCTCAGTCAGGCAGTCGGCCGTCGGGCAGTCAGTGGCCGGGACCTGGGTATCCAGCGCCCCGACCGCTGAGCAACGGGTCGGCGTCCGCTCTGTCGGCGGGCTGCTTGCCGGACGGCTGTTCGGTATTCGGCTGCTTGGGGCCGTCTGCCGGTTCGGGCGCCTGTCGGTCAGTCGACAGCCTGTCCATCAGTGGGCCGGTGGTCGGCGACCAGGCCGGAGCGCCGACGGCTTCGCCGGTTCCGGAAGAAGACCGGAAACAAGACCGGGTGAAGACTGGAAGAAGAGCAGGGGCGTCGGGCAGCCCGCCCGGGTCCCTGGGTGCACGCCCGTACGTCTGAGGGGGATCACATGGCCACCGTTGAACTCCGCTTCAGCGCCCAACCCGAACACGTCAGGACGGCCCGCCTCGTGGCAGCCGCCGTGGCGCGCCGGGCGGGGGTCGATGAAGCCGTGCTCGACGAGGTCAGACTCGCCGTCGGTGAAGCCTGCAGCCGCGCAGTCGGGCTGCACCGCAGCCATGGCATCACCGCCCCTGTCTCCGTCGTCCTGACCGAGGAGGAGAAGTCCTTCTCCATCGAGGTCGGCGACGAGGTGCCCGGGCCGGGTGCCGAGCCCGCTCCCGGCGAACCCGCCGGAGCCTCCGCGACACGCGGCGCCACGCCCGGCGTGGGAATCGACGGTCCGGATTCCGAGGCCGACGCCGACGGCGAGGACGAGATGGGTCTCGCAGTCATCAGCGGCCTCGTCGATGATGTGGAAGTCAGATCGGGGACCAACGGCGGAGTGATCCGCATGAGCTGGCCGAAGACGCCCGTGACGGTGCTTCCCTGAGGCGCCGCGGGCGTCACGGGCGGTCTCGCCGTCCCGATTCCTCCGAAGCCATCCCCCGATCCATTTCTTGATCCCTCTTTTGGGGCCCTGCTGAGCAGGGCCTTTTTTCATTTCTGTGTGATCATTGATCTACAGAAAATGCGTCCGCCCCATTACTGCATTCGAGCCGATCCGCGGTTGCGATCATTTGCCGATCCGCCGTTGAGGTCAATTACATTTACCGCGCACTGTTTTGATCAGCTCCCGCTCCCTACAATCCGTCCACGTCTTGAGCGCTGAGCGTCAAGGAGGACGTATGGCGGAGTTCTTCAACACCCCACTGGTAGGACTGACGCAAGATTCCGCAATTTCCACACCTTCCGTTCGACCCGCATCTCTCGCGGCCGCTGTACTCACCGATGACAACCGCGTCATCGTGATCGTCGTCGCGGTCGTCGCCATCGCCGCGCTGGTCGTCGCCCGACTGCTGGTGCGCCAGGTGTTGGCGACCGGTGAGGGCACCGACCGTATGAAGGAGATCGCGGCAGCCGTCCAAGAGGGCGCGAATGCCTATCTGGCCCGGCAGCTGCGCACCGTCGGCATCTTTGCCGTCGTGGTCTTCTTCCTGCTTCTGCTGCTTCCGGCCGACAACTGGTCGCAGCGCGCGGGTCGTTCGTTGTTCTTCCTGGTGGGTGCGCTTTTCTCGGCGACCACCGGATACATCGGGATGCGGCTCGCCGTACGCAGTAATGTCCGTGTGGCTGCTGCTGCGCGTGAGGCGACTCCCGCGGAAGGGGAACCCGAAAGGGATCTCACCGCTGTTTCGCACAAGGCGATGAAGATCGCTTTTCGTACCGGTGGCGTGGTCGGCATGATCACCGTGGGACTCGGGCTGCTCGGTGCTTCCTGTGTCGTCCTCGTCTATGCCGCCGACGCGCCCAAGGTGCTGGAGGGCTTCGGTCTCGGTGCCGCGCTGATCGCCATGTTCATGAGGGTCGGAGGCGGTATCTTCACCAAGGCCGCGGACGTCGGCGCCGACCTCGTCGGCAAGGTGGAGCAGGGCATCCCGGAGGACGACCCACGCAATGCCGCCACCATCGCCGACAACGTGGGCGACAACGTCGGTGACTGCGCGGGCATGGCGGCCGACCTCTTCGAGTCGTACGCCGTGACGCTCGTCGCGGCGCTCATCCTCGGCAAGGCCGCCTTCGGCGACTCCGGACTGGCCTTCCCGCTGATCGTCCCAGCGATCGGCGTGGTCACCGCGATGATCGGGATCTTCGCGGTCGCCCCGCGGCGCGCCGACCGCAGCGGAATGACCGCCATCAACCGCGGATTCTTCATCTCCGCGGTGATCTCGCTCGTCCTGGTGGCCGTGGCGGTCTTCGTCTACCTGCCGTCCTCGTACGCGGATCTGGACGGCGTCACCGACACCGCCATCTCCTCGAACGGCGGCGACCCGCGGGTCTTCGCCCTGGTCGCCGTCGCCATCGGTATCGTGCTGGCCGCCCTGATCCAGCAGCTGACCGGCTACTTCACCGAGACCAACCGGCGGCCCGTCAGGGACATCGGCAAATCCTCGCTGACCGGCCCGGCCACCGTCGTACTCGCCGGTATCTCCATCGGCCTGGAGTCCGCCGTCTACACGGCACTACTGATCGGTCTGGGCGTCTACGGGGCGTTCCTGCTCGGCGGTACGTCGATCATGCTGGCGCTCTTCGCGGTGGCCCTGGCGGGGACCGGGCTGCTCACCACCGTCGGGGTCATCGTGGCCATGGACACCTTCGGCCCGGTCTCCGACAACGCGCAGGGCATCGCGGAGATGTCCGGTGACGTCACGGGCGCCGGTGCTCAGGTCCTCACCGACCTGGACGCCGTCGGCAACACCACAAAGGCCATCACCAAGGGCATCGCCATCGCCACCGCCGTCCTGGCGGCGTCGGCCCTCTTCGGTTCGTACCGCGACGCGATCGCCACGGCGGTCGACGGCGTGGGGGCCAAGGCCGGGGGGATGACACTCAGTCTGGACATCTCGCAGCCCAACAACCTGGTGGGCCTGATCCTCGGTGCCGCGGTCGTCTTCCTCTTCTCCGGGCTGGCGATCAACGCGGTGTCCCGGTCCGCCGGATCCGTGGTCTACGAGGTGCGGCGGCAGTTCCGCGAGCACCCCGGGATCATGGACTACAGCCAGAAGCCGGAGTACGGGCGCGTCGTCGACATCTGCACCAAGGACGCCCTGCGCGAACTCGCGACGCCCGGCCTGCTCGCCGTTCTGGCGCCGATCGCCGTCGGGTTCACGCTCGGCGTCGGGGCGCTGGGTTCGTATCTCGCGGGCGCCATCGGTACCGGCACACTGATGGCGGTCTTCCTGGCCAACTCCGGCGGTGCGTGGGACAACGCCAAGAAGCTCGTCGAGGACGGTCATCACGGCGGCAAGGGCAGCGACGCCCATGCCGCGACCGTCATCGGGGACACGGTCGGCGACCCGTTCAAGGACACAGCAGGACCGGCGATCAACCCCTTGCTCAAGGTGATGAACCTGGTCGCGCTGCTCATCGCCCCGGCGGTGGTGCAGTTCAGCTACGGGCAGGACGCGAGCGCCGGCGTACGAGCGGTGGTGGCGGTGCTCGCCGTCGCCGTCATCATCGGCGCGGTCTACGTTTCCAAGCGGCGCGGGATTGCCGTGGGGGACGAGGATCACCCCGCTGACAGCGACGGGGGACCCGCCAAATCGGCTGACCAGGCGGCCGTTTCGTGAGGCGGCGACGGGAAGGGGCCGGTGGCGTGTAGCCGGCTGCGCTCAACGACCGGGCGGGCGACGCACTCTGATGTGTCGTCCGCCCGGTCGTGTTCTGGTGTCGTTTGCCGGTCGGTACGCCCGTCCGTGTGCTTGCTCGGGCAGGTGTTCTAGCGCCCCGAGGGCCGCGTGGGTGAGTTGTATCTCCCTCATTTCCCTTGGTGCAAATGGCTGCAAAAGCCCACTCATCGGACGTCCGGCACCCGGATGGAGGGCGCTCGACGTGTAAGTTCCGGGGCCGAGAGCCTTGGAAGGGACCGATCCGGTGAACAAGAAGCTTGCGGCCGCGCTGTCCGGCGGTGCGGTACTGGTACTTACGCTGTCGGGCTGCAGCAGCGACGACAACAGCGCCAAGGTGAACGCCTGGGCCAAGAAGGTCTGCGACCAGGTCCAGCCCCAACTGCAGAAGATCGCGAACGCCAACGCCGCCATCCAGCAGCAGACCGCCGACAACAGCAAGCCCGCCGACGTCCAGAGGACCGACTCGGCCGCCTTCCAGCAGATCTCGCAGGCGTACAAGGCGCTGGGAGCGGCTGTCGATTCGGCGGGCGCGCCGCCGGTCGACGGCGGCGAGACCACGCAGAAGGAGGCCGTGAAGGAGCTCAACGCCTCCTCCGCGGCGTACGCGAACCTGCAGAAGAAGGTCGACGCCCTCAACACGAAGGACCAGGCGAAGTTCGCCGACGGCCTCAAGGGCATCGCGGACGAGCTGAACAAGATCAGCACCAGTGGTGACGAGGCGCTGAAGAGGCTCCAGTCCGGCGAGGTCGGCACCGCGATGGCGAAGCAGAAGGGCTGCCAGAAGCCGACGGCCTCGGTGCCGCCGAATGCCGCTTCCTCGAAGTCGGCCTCCCCGTCCGCCTCGCCCAGCAAGAAGCCGTAACCGAGCGGAAGCGGCGGTTGTACGGACGGCCCGGCTGCCCCGGTGGGCGCCGGGCCGCTGCCGTTGTCAGCGGTAGCGGACACAATGGGTGGGTGAGTACGACCAGTCTCCCCGCGCCCGACCGTTCGCCCCGGCTCCGCGAAGCCCTGCTCGCCGCCGCCTTCACCGCCGATGGGCTCCTCGACCTGCTCGGCGCGCCGGCCTATGCCGCGCTCGCCCGCAGCGAGACGGTTCCGGCGCTGCGTGCCACCAGGGCGGACTCCCCGCTCGAAATACTGGTGCGGCTCTTCCTGCTCCAGCACCCCGTCCCGTACGAGCGGGCCCGCGCCGCGCTCCCACTGGCCGAGTGCATCGAGGACGGCTGGGTGACCCGGACCGGCGACGAGGTGCGGGCCACGGTCGACGTACGCCCGTACAGCGGGCCCGAGGGGCAGGACTGGTACATCGTCTCCGACCTGGGCTGCGCGGTCGGCGGCGCGGGCGGCATCGGTTCGCGCGAGGAGGGCGTGGTCCTCGGAGTCGGCGGGGCGTCCACCACGCTCGCCGGGATCACCGTCCGCACGCCTGTCGCCTCCGCGCTCGATGTCGGTACGGGCTCGGGCATCCAGGCGCTGCACGCCTCGCAGCACGCCACCCGGGTCACGGCCACCGACCTCAACCCGCGTGCGCTGGACTTCACCCGGCTGACGCTCGCCCTGTCCGGAGCCGCCCCGGCCGAGCTGCGCCAGGGTTCCCTGTACGAGCCGGTCGGAACCGAGACGTACGACCTGATCGTCTCCAACCCGCCGTTCGTCATCTCGCCCGGCGCCCGCCTCACCTACCGTGACGGCGGCATGGGCGGCGACGATCTGTGCCGGACCTTGGTGCAGCAGTCGGGCGACCGGTTGAACGAAGGCGGATATGCCCACTTCCTCGCCAACTGGCAGCACATCGACGGCGAGGAGTGGCAGAACCGGCTGAGTTCCTGGGTGCCTCACGGCTGCGACGCCTGGATCGTGCAGCGCGAGGTCCAGGACGTCACGCAGTACGCGGAGCTGTGGCTGCGCGACAGCGGAGACCACCGCACGGACCCCGCCGATTACGCCGCACGGTACGACGCCTGGCTGGACGAGTTCGAGGCCCGCAAGACCAAGGGCGTCGGCTTCGGCTGGATCACTCTGCGGAAGTCCGCCGCGGCTGCCGCCGGAAACCCGTCCGTCGTGATCGAGGAGTGGCCGCACGCGGTGGAGCAGCCGCTCGGACCGGCCGTCCAGGCCCATTTCGCCCGCCAGGACTACCTCCGCGCACAGGACGACGCGGCGCTCCTGGCCGGCCATTTCGCACTCGCCGCCGAGGTCGTGCAGGAGCAGGTCGGACTGCCGGGCGCGGAGGACCCCGAGCATGTGGTGCTCCGTCAGAACCGCGGCATGCGGCGTGCGACGAAGGTGGACGCCGTCGGCGCGGGCTTCGCGGGCGTGTGCGACGGAACGCTGCCCGCGGGCCGGATCCTGGACGCGATCGCCCAGTTGATGAACGAGGACCCCGTGCTGCTGCGCGATCGCACCCCGCAGGCGATCCGACTGCTGGTGGAGGAGGGCTTCCTGGAGCCGGTGCCGACGGCGAGCTGATGGCGTTGCTCCGGTCCTGGTCCGAGCCTCGGCCCCGGGGTGGGGCAGCTGCCGGCTCCGCCACCGCGGCTGTCTCCCGCACCGGACTCCGTTCCGGTTCGGGTGCGTGCTGCCGTTTGTAATGAACGGGCTCGCCATCAGCGTCTTCATGCTGACCGCCGACGGCCCGCCGCGGAGGCTGCGGATTCCGGTTGGCTCACGGACCGGTCCTGCCCCCGGGGCCTCGGTCCTGCACCTCCGGGATGTGTGAATCCGGCCATTCACCGGGGGTTCGCGTGCACGACGCCCTGGGGTGGCAGCCTCCCCCTGACCGGATGGCACAGGCCCCGGCCGAGCAGGGACAGGGAGGCGTACGGACATGGAGAGCGGACCTGCGGTCTTCGCCGGAACAGCATTCGCACTGTTCGGCGCCGCACTGCTGCTGTGGACGGGGGCGCGCGTGCTGCACCGCGCGCCGGTGGCGCACGGTGTGAGCCCCGTCGCCTCCGCCGCTCTCGCCACTGTGTTCGGCGTACTTTTTCTCGTCCTCGGTGTGTGGTGCTTCACCCGCATCTGATCCACTCCCCGCCGGACCCGGCCGGGAACCGCAGGGCGCGGCGGCCGGTGGCAGGGAACACGCCCGGACCGTCCGCCTCTCACCGCCGGTGCCGGCAGCGCCGCCACAGCGACCGGAAACCCGCAGGCAGCGGCCGTGCGCGCAGCGGACCGGGCAGTCCGGGCGGCAGGAATGGCGGAAGTCGGGTTACCGTTCGAGTGGCCGTTGCGGGCTTTTGCCGTTTGACACGGGGGCGGGTTGTACCGTCACACTCCGCAGCGACAGCACCGTCGGCAGCGTCAGCGCGCTGCCCGGATGCCCACTGAGTGTCGACCGGAGAGAAGAGCGAAGTTGTCCCCGACCAGCGAGACCGCACAGGGCGGCCGCCGACTCGTCATCGTCGAGTCGCCTGCCAAGGCGAAGACGATCAAGGGCTACCTCGGCCCCGGATACGTCGTCGAGGCGAGCGTCGGGCACATCCGCGACCTGCCGAACGGCGCCGCAGAGGTCCCGGACGAGTACACCGGCGAGGTCCGTCGGCTCGGCGTCGACGTCGAGCATGACTTCCAGCCCGTCTATGTCGTCAACGCGGACAAGAAGGCGCAGGTCAGGAAGCTCAAGCAGCTGCTGGCCGAGTCCGACGAACTCTTCCTCGCCACCGATGAGGACCGCGAGGGCGAAGCCATCGCGTGGCACCTGCAGGAAGTCCTGAAGCCCAAGGTCCCGGTCCACCGGATGGTCTTCCACGAGATCACCAAGGACGCGATCCGGGAGGCCGTCGCCAACCCGCGTGAGCTCAACCAGCGCATGGTCGACGCCCAGGAGACCCGCCGAATCCTCGACCGTCTCTACGGCTACGAGGTCTCGCCGGTCCTGTGGAAGAAGGTCATGCCGCGCCTGTCGGCCGGCCGCGTCCAGTCCGTGGCAACCCGTCTCGTCGTCGAACGGGAGCGCGAGCGCATCGCCTTCCGTTCCGCCGAGTACTGGGACCTGACCGGCACCTTCGCCACCGGCCGCGCCGGTGACGCCTCCGACCCGTCGACCCTCGCCGCCCGTCTCAGCGCGGTCGACGGCCGCCGCATCGCCCAGGGCCGTGACTTCGGCCCGGACGGGCAGCTGAAGTCCGGCTCCGTCCAGGTGCTGCACCTGGACGAGACGAACGCCCGCGCCCTGGCCGCCGCGCTCGCCGACGCCACGTTCGCCGTACGGTCGGTCGAGTCGAAGCCGTACCGCCGCTCCCCGTACGCCCCGTTCCGCACGACGACCCTCCAGCAGGAGGCGAGCCGGAAGCTGGGCTTCGGGGCCAAGGCCACCATGCAGGTCGCGCAGAAGCTGTACGAGAACGGCTTCATCACCTACATGCGTACGGACTCCACGACCCTCTCGGACACCGCGGTCTCCGCGGCCCGGGCCCAGGTCACGCAGCTGTACGGTGCCGACTACCTGCCGGACAAGCCGCGCACGTACGCCGGGAAGGTCAAGAACGCGCAGGAGGCACACGAGGCGATCCGCCCCTCCGGCGACCGCTTCCGCACCCCTGCCGAGACCGGCCTCACCGGCGACCAGTTCCGGCTCTACGAGCTCATCTGGAAGCGGACCGTTGCTTCCCAGATGAAGGACGCGGTCGGTAACTCCGTCACTGTCAAGATCGGTGGCCGGGCGAGCGACGGCCGCGACGCCGAATTCTCCGCGTCCGGCAAGACGATCACCTTCCACGGCTTCATGAAGGCGTACGTCGAAGGCGCCGACGACCCGAACGCCGAGCTCGACGACCGTGAGCGGCGACTCCCGCAGGTCGCCGAGGGCGATGCGCTGTCCGCCGAGGAGATCTCGGTCGACGGCCATGCCACCAAGCCGCCGGCCCGCTACACCGAGGCCTCGCTGGTCAAGGAGCTCGAAGAGCGCGAGATCGGCCGCCCGTCGACGTACGCCTCGATCATCGGCACGATCCTGGACCGTGGCTACGTCTTCAAGAAGGGCACGGCGCTCGTCCCGTCGTTCCTCTCTTTCGCCGTGGTCAACCTGCTGGAGAAGCACTTCGGCCGGCTCGTCGACTACGACTTCACCGCGAAGATGGAGGACGACCTCGACCGCATCGCGCGCGGCGAGGCCCAGTCCGTGCCGTGGCTGAAGCGCTTCTACTTCGGGGCGGGCGCCGGCGACACGACCGGAGCAGGGGCGGCCTCCGACGCGGGCAACGGCGACGGCGACCACCTCGGCGGTCTGAAGGAGCTCGTCACCGACCTCGGCGCGATCGACGCGCGCGAGATCTCCTCCTTCCCCGTCGGCAACGACATCAAGCTCCGGGTCGGCCGGTACGGCCCGTACATCGAGCGCGGCGAGAAGGACTCCGAGGGCCACCAGCGCGCGGACGTGCCGGAGGACCTGGCGCCCGACGAGCTGTCCGTCGAGTACGCGGAGGAGCTGCTGGCCAAGCCGAGCGGCGACTTCGAGCTCGGTGCGGACCCGGTCACCGGGCACCAGATCATCGCCAAGGACGGGCGCTACGGCCCGTACGTCACCGAGGTGCTGCCCGAGGGCACCCCGAAGACCGGCAAGAACGCGGTCAAGCCGCGGACGGCCTCGCTCTTCAAGTCCATGTCGCTGGACACGGTGACGCTGGCGGACGCGCTCAGGCTGATGTCGCTGCCGCGTGTCGTCGGTGAGGATGCCGACGGGCTCGAGATCACCGCGCAGAACGGCCGCTACGGCCCGTATCTGAAGAAGGGCACGGACTCGCGTTCGCTGACCTCCGAGGAACAGCTCTTCGACATCACCCTCGAAGAGGCCCTTGCGATCTACGCCCAGCCCAAGCAGCGCGGCCGCGCCGCCGCCAAGCCGCCGCTGAAGGAACTGGGCACCGACCCGGTGAGCGGGGCTCCGGTCGTGGTCAAGGACGGGCGCTTCGGTGCGTATGTCACCGACGGCGAGACCAACGCCACGCTGCGGACCGACGACAGCGTCGAGACCATCACGCCGGAGCGCGGCTACGAGCTGCTCGCCGAGAAGCGCGCCAAGGGGCCCGCCAAGAAGAAGACGGCGAAGAAGGCCCCGGCCAAGAAGGCGACCGCGAAGAAGGCGACCGCGAAGAAGACGGTGGCCAAGAAGACGACTGCGGCAGCCAAGAAGACCGCGGCGAAGAAGACGACGACCGCGAAGAAGGCGACCGCGGCGAAGAAGACGACTGCGGCGTCCGTGGAGGACTGACCGTACGGCCGATTGCCGGAGGGGCTGGGCTTTCCAGCCCCTCCGGTGTTTGCGTACCGGGGCCGGGTGGGCGAGGGGCGGGGCGCCTGCGGCGGGGCTGGTCCCGCTGCCCGCCCCTTCCCGGGGACCGGGCTTCTGCCCCGGACCCCGCTCCCCGCAAGCGCTGGAGGGGCTGGGAACGCCCCTCGATTGCCGACGGGGCGGGAGACGCCCGCACCCGCGGACGCCCATATGTTCGGGCGGGGCCTCCGGGGACCCTGCCACTCCGGATAGGCTGGGCGGATGACGCGAGCCGAGCAGCCAACGGTCGTGAGCCCCACCTCCGACACACTTGCCGCAGACTCACGCGAGCGCGCCGTACGAGCCCTGTTGCGTGTTCCCCCGCTGAAGCGGTTGTGGAGCGCCCAGCTCGTCGGCAGTATCGGCGATGCACTCGCCCTTCTCGTGTTGGTGCTGATGTCGCTGCAAGCGGCGGTCCTCGAGGGCTCATTCGGAGCCGGGTACCGAGGGGCGGCATTTGCCGTCGCCGCGGTGTTCGGTGCCCGGATCCTTGCCACCCTGCTCTTCGGAGCCGTACTCCTGGGGCCGCTGACGACGCTCACCGCGCCAGGAGGACCGCTGGACCGGCGGTGGCTGATGATCGGGACGGACGGGCTGAGGCTCGCGCTGCTGGTCGTCGCACCGCTGTGGATCGACTGGATGCCCGACAAGGCGCTCATGATGATCCTCATCACCGTCTTCGTCATCGGCACGGCCGAACGCCTGTGGACGGTTGCCAAGGACGGTGCCGCCCCCGCGCTGCTGCCCGCCCCGCCCCCCGAAGGCGCCGCTGTACGTCCGCTGCCCGACCACCTCGACGCACTGCGCCGGCTCTTCATCCGCACCGACTTCGCCGCCATTCCGGCCGCCGCGGCCGTCCTGCTGATCGCCACGCTCATCGGCAACCTGCTGGGCTCGGGCCTGGAGTGGTTCTCGCTCCACCAGGCGGCCCTCGGCTCGTACGTCGCGGCCGGGCTCTTCTCGGCCTCGATCTCCACCCTGTACTTCCTGGAACTGCCCGGTTCGCAGACGCCCCGCCCGCGCTCGCCGCTGGAGGGCCTGCGCCGACCGTCGACCGGCAGTGGAACCGACAAGGGCCGCACCGGATCCGTGCGGCTGTTCGTCGGCGTCTCCGCCGCAGTCGCCGGAGCCATTGCCGCCGCTGCCGCCGTCGCCGTTCTGCACGCCGCCGACCTCGGCGGCGGCCCCGCCACCTTCGCCCTGCTGATTCTCGGCCTGACCGGAGCCACGGGTGTCGGCATCCGAACCGCGGGGAAGGTGCTGCCCGCGCTGTCGCGGCGCCGACTGCTCGCGCTGGCCACCGCCGTCACGGGCATCGCACTCCTTGCCATGGGGCTCGTACCGGACACGGCGACCGTGCTGATGATCACGGTGCTCGCCGGATACGCGGCGGGTGTCGCGGCAGGCACCGGTCATGTCCTGGTCGACCAGGAGACCGAGGAGTTCCGCCGGGCCAGGACCACCGAACACCTCCAGGCCGTCGTACGGGTCCTCATCGCGCTCGGCGCGCTCGCGGGCCCGCTGCTGGCCGCCGCGATCGGCGAGCACCGGCTGACCTCCGGTGGCTTCGTCTTCGCCCACGGCGGAGCGGCCTTCGCGCTGATGCTGATCGGCGCACTGCTGCTGCCCGTCGCCGTGATCGTCCTCGCCAAGACGGACGACCGCTCCGGAGTGCCACTGCGTCGTGATCTGCGCGAGGCGCTGCGCGGCGGCGACCCGGCCGTCGCCCCTGCCGCGACCGGTTTCTTCCTCGTCCTGGAGGGCGGCGACGGCGCCGGCAAGTCCACCCAGGTCGAGGCGCTCGCCGAGTGGATCCGCGCCAAGGGCCACGAGGTCGTCGTCACCCGTGAGCCGGGCGCGACCCCGGTCGGCAAGCGGCTGCGCTCGATCCTGCTCGATGTGTCGTCGGCCGGGCTCTCCAACCGGGCCGAGGCACTGCTGTACGCCGCCGACCGCGCCGAGCACGTCGACTCGGTCGTCCGTCCGGCGCTGGAGCGGGGCGCGATCGTCATCTCCGACCGTTACATCGACTCGTCCGTTGCCTACCAGGGCGCGGGCCGTGACCTCTCCCCGACCGAGATCGCCCGGATCTCACGCTGGGCGACGAGTGGACTCGTACCGCATCTGACGGTGCTGCTGGACGTCGACCCGGAGACCGCGCGGGAACGGTTCACCGAGGCGCCCGACCGGCTGGAGTCCGAGCCGCCCGAGTTCCATGCCCGGGTGCGGTCCGGCTTCCTGACGTTGGCCGCGGCCGACCCGACCCGCTACCTGGTGGTGGACGCGGGCCAGGATCCGGAATCGATCACCACGGTCGTACGCCACCGGCTCGACCAGCTCCTCCCGCTCTCCGAGGCCGAGATCAAGGCCCAGGAGGAGGCGCGCAAGGCCGCCGAGGAAGAGGCCAGGCGCAAGGCCGAGGAAGAGGCGGCCCGCAAGGCCGAGGAGGAGCGGCTGGAGCGCGAGCGGCAGGAACAGCTCGCCAAGCTCCGCGCCGAGGAGGAGGAGCGCAAGCGCCGGGAGCTGGAGGAGGCACGCCGCCGCGAAGCCGAGCGCCAGGCGGAGGAGGCCCGGCAGCGGGCCGAGGAAGCCCGGCGTCTGGCCGAGGAGGAGCGGGCCAGGCTGGCGGCCGAGGAGGCGGCCCGCGAGGCCGAGCAGGCCCGGCTGCGCAGGCAGGCCGAGGAGGAGGCCCGGCTGCGCAAGGAGGCCGAGGCGCGGCGGCTGGAAAAGCAGCGCAAGGCCGAAGAGGCGTTGCTGCGGGCCGAGGAAGCCCGCCGGAAGGCCGAGGCCGAGGCGGCTGCGGCGGCAGAGGCGGCCCGGGCGGAGGCGGCTGCGTCGGCGTCCGTACCGGACAGCGAGATCACGGTGCCGACACCGATCGTCAACCCGAACGATGTGACGCAGCCGGTGCCTTCGCCGGTCACCCCGCCCTCGCCCGCCGACGAGGCCGAGACGGCGATGCTTCCGAAGATCCACGACCGGTCCGTGCGCCCTGGCGTGGCGGGTGCCGCGGATGAGACGACGGTTCTTCCTCCGGTGCAGGACGTACGCGACGCCCGGGCTGCTCGTGACGCCCGGGACGCGAATCCGGCAGACCGGGTTCCGCGGGGCATCTTCCGTGACGAGCGCCCGGCGGACTCCGCCCGGGAGAGCGAGAACGAGCGCACGCGCGAGCTTCCGCAGATCAGCGACCCGCATGCGGTCGCCCCGGAGCCGGTTCAGGACCACTGGGACGCTCAGGAACGTCAGGAGCGCCGGGGCCGGCGCCCTCGTCCCGACTGGGCCGAGGAGACCCCGTTGGACGATCTTCCGACGCTGGCGGACGAGCTGCTGGGCAACCACCGCGACGACGAGGGCTCAGGCCCCTCGGGCCGGGGACGGCGCCCGCGCCGTTGATCCGCGGAGGCTGCCGGGCGGGTCGACGGCCCGGCAGCCGGACTGCGGTGCTGCCGGGATTGTCAGACCCGTCCCCCACAATGGGAGTCGGATCGGGGAAGCCGGATCGACAAGCAGTGACATCACAGCTGCGCGGCCGCATCGCCAGCCGCGCGGCCGCACACCACCGGAAGGGCGGTGACCCATGACCGTATGGGACGACCTGGTCGGTCAGGACCGGGTGCAGGAGCAGCTCGGTGCCGCCGCCCGGGACGCCGATGCGCTGGTCACCGCCCACTCCGCGGGGGAGCCGGTGCCTCCGGGGTCGAAGATGACCCACGCCTGGCTGTTCACCGGCCCGCCGGGCTCCGGCCGTTCCACCGCCGCCCGGGCCTTCGCCGCCGCCCTCCAGTGCACCAGCCCCGACCGCGCCCTGGGCGGCGCACCGGGCTGCGGCTTCTGTGACGGCTGCCACACCAGCCTCATCGGTACGCACGCCGACGTAGAGGTGGTCCGTACCGATCTGCTCTCCATCGGTGTGAAGGAGACCCGCGAGCTGGTCCGCCGCGCCCAGCTCTCCCCGGCCGTCGGCCGCTGGCAGGTCATCGTTCTGGAGGACGCCGACCGGCTCACCGAAGGCGCGGGGAACGTCCTGCTGAAGGCTGTCGAGGAGCCCGCGCCGCGCACGGTGTGGCTGCTCTGCGCACCCTCCCTCGAAGATGTGCTGCCCACCATCCGTTCCCGCTGTCGTCACCTCACGCTGCGCACGCCCCCGGTCGATGCTGTCGCCGATGTCCTGATCCGGCGAGACGGCATCGATCCGGAGCAGGCCGCGTTCGCCGCCCGTGCCACCCAGGGCCACATCGGCAGGGCTCGTCGCCTCGCCACCGACGAGAGGGCCCGCTCCCGTCGCGCCGACGTGCTCAAGCTCCCGCTGCGGGTCGAGGACATCGGAGGCTGTCTCAAGGCCGCCCAGGAGCTGATCGACACCGCCACCGATGACGCCAAGCAGGTCTCGGAGGAGGTCGACGCCAAGGAGACGGAAGAGATGAAGGCCGCGCTCGGCGCCGCCGCCGGGGGGCGGATGCCGCGCGGCACGGCGGGGGTGATGAAGGAGCTGGAGGACAGACAGAAGCGCCGCAAGACCCGTACCCAGCGTGACAGCCTCGATCTCGCGCTCACCGATCTGACCAGCTTCTACCGCGACGTACTGGCCATCCAGCTGGGCTCGCGGATCGCCATCGCCCATGCGGACGCGCAGGATGCCCTCGACCGCATCGCCCGCTCCTCCACGCCCGAGCGAACCCTGCGCCGGATAGAGGCGGTGATCGCCTGCCGCCGGGCGCTGGACCGCAATGTGGCACCGCTGCTCGCGGTGGAGGCGATGACGATGGCGCTGCGCGCGGGCTGACGCCACTCATCACTCATCGCCGTTGCTCATCATCACCGTTCATCACTGCTTTTTCACCCGTACGAGCAGACAAGCGGGCGACCCGTCACCCGGCGACTACGCTCCGAGGATGGACTCCAGGCGCCCGCTCCGCATCCTTGCCACCGTGCTCGGTACTGCCGCCCTCCTCATCTCCGGCTGCAGCAGTGGTAGTTCGACGAGCGCCTCGCCGTCCGCCCCAGCGGTGCCCGCGGCGCTCGCGCCGTATTACGCGCAACAGCTGAACTGGCGGGACTGCGGCGCCGAGGGGTTCCAGTGCACGACGATGAAGGCGCCCCTGGACTACGCGAAGCCGGACGGCGGCGACATCGAGCTGGCCGTCTCCCGCATGAAGGCCACCGGACCGGGCAAGCGGATCGGCTCCCTCCTGGTGAATCCGGGCGGCCCCGGCGGTTCGGCCGTCGGCTACCTCCAGAGTTACGCGGCCATCGGCTATCCCGCCCAGGTCCGGGCTCGTTACGACATGGTCGCCATCGACCCGCGCGGAGTGGCCCGCAGTGAGCCCGTCGAATGCCTCACCGGTCCGCAGATGGATGCCTATACCCAGGTCGACCAGACCCCGGACGACGCCACCGAGGTCAAAAGGCTGAGCGACGCCTACAAGGAGTTCGCAAGCGGCTGCGAGCGGCGCTCGGGCGAGATCCTCCCCCATGTCTCCACCGTCGAGACGGCCCGCGACATGGACATGTTGCGGGCCCTGCTCGGTGACGGGAAGCTGCACTACGTCGGGGCGTCGTACGGCACCTATCTCGGCGCGACGTATGCCGAGCTCTTCCCCGCTCGCGTCGGCCGCCTGGTCCTGGACGGCGCGATGGACCCGTCACTCCCCGCAGTCGACGCGAACCGCGACCAGACCGCGGGCTTCGAGACCGCGTTCCAGTCCTTCGCCGCCGACTGCGTGAAGAAGGCGGACTGCCCGCTCGGCACCACCTCCACCGCCGACGCGGCCACCCGTCTGAAGCAGCTCTTCGCCGGCCTCGACGCCAGGCCGATTCCCACCGGCGCCTCGCGCGAGCTCACCGAATCCCTCGCCACCACGGGAGTCATCGCCGCCATGTACGACGAGTCGGCCTGGCCCCAGCTCCGCGTTGCCCTCGCCGGGGCCGAGAAGGGTGACGGTTCCGGCCTGCTCTCCCTGGCGGACAGCTATTACGAACGCGAGCCGAACGGCACGTACGCGAACCTGATGTTCGCCAACGCTGCCGTGAACTGCCTGGACATGCCGCCCGCCTTCGCCGACGCCAATGCCGCAGCCCAGGCACTCACCGGGTTCGAGAAGGCATCCCCGGTCTTCGGCAGGACCTTCACCTGGGCCGCCCTGAACTGCGCCCACTGGCCGGTCCGGTCCACCGGCACCCCCCACCGCATCGAGGCGAAGGGTGCCGACCCGATCCTCGTGGTCGGCACCACCCGCGACCCGGCCACTCCGTACAAGTGGGCCGAGTCCCTGGCCGGCCAGCTCTCCTCCGGCACCCTCCTCACCTATCGCGGCGACGGGCACACGGCGTACGGCCGCGGCAGTGACTGCATCGACACGGCGATCAACACCTACCTCCTGGAGGGCACCCCGCCGGCCAAGGGCAAGATGTGCTCCTGATCCCATCCGGAGCCCCGCTGACCTGCGGAAACGGGCCAAAGCCAGGCTGGTACGGAGCACCCCCGGAAACTGTGTAGACTTGGCGACGCTGCTGATCGCACCATGGTGCGACAGGGCGTGCCGCCTTAGCTCAGTTGGCCAGAGCAACGCACTCGTAATGCGTAGGTCTCGGGTTCGAATCCCGAAGGCGGCTCGGATCAACCCCAGGACTCACTCGCCGTGACCTGGGGTTTTTCTATGCGCTTGCTCGACCGCTCCCGCGCGCGGCCTCCGGTTGACATGAGGCGACCCGGTGGGAGGGTGGAAGAGGCGTCAAGTCCCGCCCGAGAGCGATATGTCCGAGGCGGTCGACCGCCACCGGGAGCAGCGACTCGCGGCTTGTGCGGATCCGGTGATCCAACTGATCCAGTGATCCGGAGTTCCGCCGGATTCGCAGAGTTCCGGGGATCCGCCGGATCCGACGGCAGCGCATGCCTTCCTTCCTCGCGTGGCCGGTTCTCCTCGCCAGACCTTTCGATGGGGTGGGCGCAGACGGCGCGATCGGGGAATGCGGAATGCGGAGGCAATTCCATGAAGGCACTGGTGTACGACGGACCGCGTTCGGTGAGCGTCAAGGACGTGCCGGACGCGAGGATCGAACGGCCGACGGACGTGCTGGTCAGGATCACCTCGACGAACATCTGCGGATCTGACCTGCACATGTACGAGGGGCGCACCGACATGGAGACGGGGCGCGTCCTGGGCCACGAGAACATGGGTGAGGTGATCGAGGTCGGTGACGGCGTGGACCGGGTGAGAGTGGGGGACCTGGTCTGCTTGCCGTTCAACATCAGCTGCGGGTTCTGCCGCAACTGCGACAACGGGCTGACGGCGTTCTGTCTGACCACGCCGACGGATCCGAGGATGGCCGGTGCCGCGTACGGCTTCGCGGGAATGGGCCCGTACAACGGGGGGCAGGCGGAGTTTCTGCGGGTTCCGTACGGGGACTCCAACTGCCTGGTGCTGCCGGAAGAGGCGCGGGAGAAGCAGAACGACTACGTGATGCTGTCCGATGTCTTCCCGACCGGCTGGCACTGCACCGAACTCGCGGGTGTGCGGCCGGGCGAGACCGTTGTCATCTACGGTGCCGGGCCGGTCGGCCTGATGGCCGCCCTGTCGGCGAAACTCAAGAGCGCCGCCGAGGTGATGGTTGTCGACCGTCACCCGGACCGGCTGCGTCTGGCGGAGGAGATCGGCGCCATCCCCATCGACGACTCCAAGGGCTCACCGATCGATCAGATCAACGAGCACACCAACGGACTGGGTGCGGACTGCGGTTGTGAGTGCGTGGGCTACCAGGCACATGACGCCCAGGGGCACGAGCAGCCGAACCTGACGCTGAACAATCTGGTGCAGTCGGTGAAGTTCACCGGCACCATCGGCGTGGTCGGCGACTTTTTCCCTCATGACCCCGGCAGCCCGGACAAGCTCTACAAGGACGAAGGAGAGATCGCCTTCGACTACGGCATGTACTGGTTCAAGGGCCAGTCGATGGGTACCGGCCAGGCCAACGTCAAGGCCTACAACCGCCAGCTGTGCAACCTCATCCAGCAGGGCAAGGCCGAGCCGTCGTGGATCGTCTCCCACGAGCTTCCGCTCTCGGAAGCGCCGCGGGGCTACGAGCACTTCGACAGCCGGGACGACGGCTGGACCAAGGTCGTCCTCCACCCCGGTGGCATGGGCTGAATCCGGCGGGTCGCCGGCACGACATGCGTATCCGGGCCCGCGTGCTCGCCACCGGCCGGGGCTCCCTGGTCGTGCTCCTCAACACGGACATCGATCAGCGGGGTTCCGGACCGAGCACCCTCTTCGCGGGGGCTCAGTCCGTCAACTCGGTGATCAGCGATGTCGCCCGGCCGATGAGGGCCACCTCGTGAGGGCTCATCGTCGGGTTGGCCGCGCGACGCGAGGCGGCTTCGGCGAGGTGGCGGTCGGGGATGCCGCCGGAGGCGGAGAAGTGCGGCAACAGGGCATCGAGCAGGGCGCGAGCCCCCGCCGACGCGGGGGAACGGTCGTCGACCGCGACCTGGGCGAGGATCAGGGCCGACATGGCCCGGTCCGCGGCCGGCACGCCCTCCCCGGTGTCGGTCCAGTCGATCACCACCGGGCCCCGGTCCGTCAGCATCACGTTGTCCGGGTGCAGGTCGAGATGGAGGATCCGGTCCTCGGGGCGCGGGGAGAGCCGGGCGGGGACGGTGTGCAGTTCGGTGAGGAGACCGGCCAGCATGGTGCCGGCCTCGGTCGCGGAGAGATCCCCGGAGAGCAGGGACTGCAGCATGGTAGGGCCGCTCAGACGTTGCAGTACCAGGTCGCAAGGGGCTGCCTCGGCGTCACGGGGGCCGAGTTGGGGGACCGGGTAGCCGTAGGCGCTGAGGTAGGACATGACCGTCCACTCGTGGGTGGCGTCCATGCCGTCGCGGTAGCGGCGCAGAACCCACTTCTCGTCGAGCGCGTACACATCGGCGGATCGTCCGGCACCCAGCAGCTCACCTATTCGCATGGGACGAACCTATGGGTGCGGGTGGCGGCACGGGGAGCTCCGTGGTCGCCACCAACACCAACTGGACGCCACATGCCCTGGTGAACGGGTACGGCAACGGCGATGTGACGGTCACCGGATCCACCGAGCTGCTGGATGGATCGACGGTCTGCCGCTCGGGCTCGACGACCGGCCGGCACTGCGGAACGGTCCAGCAGCGCAACACCAGCGTCACCTACCAGGAGGGCACCGTCTCCGGGGTCACCCGCACCCGTGTGTGCGCCGAACCGGGTGACTCCGGCGGGGTCACGTACCGCTGTCTGCAGGCGCACTCGGCCATCGTCGGCTGGGAACCGCCGAACGTCCCGCGCTGTGGGAACGCGGGTAGATACGCAGCACAGCGGAGGCGTACCCCCGCTGCGCGGGCGCGCCCCCGGGGAATCCCCTCGCGGGGCGCACGCCGCGCTCGGCCCGGACCGGAGCATCTGCGGTCCGGGCCCTTGTGGGGCGCACGCGGTGGGATCGCCGTCCGGGGGCGGGCGCCGGTCCGCGGAGTAGCCTGGATGTGTACGGCTCCCGGTGAGCCGCCTTTGTCGGCCTGCGCATCGAAGGGGGCCGGTACCGCATGGACACCCTGGTCACCGTCGTGGTCGTCCTCGCGATGATCGCGATCGCAGCGTTCGTCATCCACATGCTCAACGCCAGGCATCGGCATCAGCATCTGCGTCCCGCACACTACGATCACGGGCTGGCCGGGTTCGACGACGGACCGGGCGCACGACCTGCCCCGGGGCCGGATACGGGTGAACAGCAGGGGAGCGGAGGGCCCAAGGGGCCGAGTACGCCCGGCTCCGGCGGGTGATCCGCAGGTGGCGGCCTACTTCGCGTCCGAGTAGCGCTCCACCACCGCCGTCGTGAACGGAAAACGCACCGGCGTATCGCCGAAGGCGGTCCGCCCGGCCATGTCACCGGCCGCCCGGATCGCCTCCACGACCGCCTCTGCCTCCTCCTGTGGACAGTGCACAATCACCTCGTCATGCTGGAAGAAGACCAACTCGGCCCGGAGGCCGGCGGAGCCGAGCGACCGGCGCAGGGCGGCCAGGAGCAGCAGTGCCCAGTCCGCGGCGCTGCCCTGCACCACGAAATTGCGGGTGAAGCGGCCCCGCGCGCGGGCGTTCGACGATGCGTAACCAGGGGTGAATTCGCCCTCGGCGGAGGGCTGTTCCGCGCTCCCCTGCGGGATGCCGGCCTCGTCGTCCTCCTCGCTCCCGGCCGCGGGCGGACTGGTCCGGCCCAGCCACGTCCGTACGAGACGTCCTTCCTCGCCCGCTTTTGCCGCATCGTCGACGTAGGCCACGGCCAGCGGAAACCTTCGGCGCAGGGCTGCCAGGTTCTTCAGGCCGTCGCCCGAGGTCTGGCCGTAGACCGCGCCCAGCAGGGCCAGCTTGGCGTGGTCCCGGTCGCCGTGGAAGGCCCGGTCCGACAGTGACGTATAGAGATCGCCGTCATGGCCCGCCACTTCCATCAGACCGCGATCGCGGGAGATCGCGGCCAGCACTCTGGGCTCCATCTGGTCGGCGTCCGCGACGACGAGGCGCCAGCCCTCGTCCGCGACGACCGCCTGCCGTATCACCTTGGGGATCTGCAGCGCTCCTCCGCCGTTGGTCGTCCAGCGGCCGCTGACCGTGCCGCCCGGCTGGTACTCGGGGCGGAAGCGGCCGTCGCGTACCCAGTCCTGGAGCCAGCTCCAGCCGTGCGCCGTCCAGATCCGGTACAGCTTCTTGTACTGGATGAGGGGTTCCACCGCCGGATGGTCCAGCCCCTCCAGCTCCCAGCGCCGGGTGGACTTGACCTTGATGCCGGCCTGTGCGAACGCCTTCACCACGTCGGCGGGGAGGTCGGGACGGACCCGTCTGCCGAAGGCGGCCGACACCTCGTCGGCCAGCTCGGCCAGCCTGCGGGGCTCGCCGCCGCCCGCGTAACGCTCGCCGAGCAGTTCGTGGAGCACGTTCCGGTGCACGTCGGCGCGCCAGGGGAGGCCTGACCGGTTCATCTCGGCGGCGACCAGCATGCCGGCCGATTCGGCGGCCGTCAGCAGGCGCATCCTGCCCGGGTGCGCGGTGGCGTCGTGGCGGCGGAGCTGGTCGGCGTACACCTGGAGCAGGTCGTCGAAGGGCAGGTCCGTGCCGGACTGCGGCTCGAAGAGGGAGGACTGCGAGCCGGGCTCGGCGGAGCGGGGCGGCGGATCGGGGGGTACGGGGGCGTTGCGCAGGCGGGCGTGGGCGGCGGCTGCGGAACGGGGTTCGCCGAGACGGCCCTCGTGGGCGAGGAGGAGGGACTCGGCGACCTCGATGTCGTAACAACGGGCCACGGGGACGCCGGCCGCGAGCAGGCGCGGGTAGATCTCGGCGGTGGACCGCCAGACCCAGCGTGTGACATCCGGGCGGGAGCGGACCGCCTCCACGAGGTCGGGTTCGGTCAGGACCGGGGCGGTGGGCAGGCCGGTGGAGTCCAGCGGGGCGAGGAGGGCGCCGCCGGTCTCCGTGGTGGCCAGAGCCCATCGTTCGGTCATGCTGTCGAGTCTGGCACCCGGCACTGACAAGGGCGTGGGGCGCGTGGCGGGGTGGACCGCTGCGCGGGGTTTCACCCCACCACGCGCCCCTTCCCTGAACTGGGGCCCCGCCCCGGACCCCGGTCCTCGAACGCCGGACGGGCTGCAGGGACCGGGGGCCACAAGCGCCGGACGGGCCGAAACCTACTCGGAGTCCGTCGTCCAGGTGCCCAGGGAGATCTCGGCTGTGATGCCGGGGCCGAAGCCCGCCATCAGGCCGCGGTGGCCCTCAAGGGCCGAGGCCTCGTCGAACATGCGGCCAAGGGCGTCGAGCACCACCGCGCTGGCTATGTTGCCGTACTCGGTGAGCGTGGCGCGGCTGAAGCGGAACGCTTCCGGCGGCACGTCGAGGAAGCGGCTCAGGTCGTCCAGGATGCGCGGACCGCCCGCGTGGATGATGTAGAAGTCCATCTTGCCGGCGTTCCACTGGTGCTCCTCCGCGAGGGCGTTCAGGGCCGGGGCGAGGGGCTCCATGGTTCCTGGCACACGCTTGTCGAGCTGGAAGTGGAATCCGGTGGACCGGACCGCGTAGGAGATCCAGTCCTCGGTGTCCGGGATGATGTACGAGCCGTTGCTCTCCAGGCGGACTCCGGTGCCACCCCTGCCCCGGACCACGACGGAGGCTATGCCGTCGCCGAACAGGCCGTTGGACAGCAGGGATCCGACACCCAGATCGGTCGGCTGGTAGCACAGCGAGCAGAACTCGCAGGCGACGATCAGCACATTGGCGTCGGGGTACGCCGTGCAGAAGTCGTGGGCCCGGTTGACGGCTGCGCCGCCCGCGGCGCAGCCCAGTTGGGCGATCGGCAGCTGTCGTGTCTCCGGCCGGAAGCCCATCTTGCCGATGAGCCACGCGGTCGGCGGAGGCATCATGAAGCCGGTGCAGGAGACGTAGACGATCAAGTCGATCTGCCGCGGCTCCAGTTGGGCCTGATCGAGTGCCCGGCGTACCACCGCCGGAACCCTGGCCTTGGTCTGCTGCTCGTAGGTGATGCTGCGGGCGTCGAAGCCCGGGTGCTGCAGCACCTTCTCGATCGGCTGGATCAGGTGCCGTTTCTGCACCCCGGTATGTTCGATCAGACGAAGGACCAGATCGATCTGCGGATGGTCGCCGTGCAACCGTCGGGCCAGCTCCAGAGTTTCCTCGTTGGTGATGACGTACTCGGGAACCTCGATGGCCGGCTTGCAGAGAACCGCCATGGAACTCCTCCTAGCGGACTTTATGGTCCACACCGCCGGGCCCGGAACGGTTGGCGGGGTGTTCGCCGACGCGGGAGTGGCCACCACGGCTCCGCACGCGCGGTGACGCGCGAAGCAGAGCTTTGGTGGATTCCTGCGCCGGGGTCGGTACCCCTGATTCGGGCGCGGACGGGCCGACCGTCGAAGACTGAGTGCTAGCCGTTCGTGGGCGGATACTGATCCGCCACGGCTTGGGTGGATGGCCGTCGGGATCACGCTACGGCAGGCGGATCGGGGCCGCATGTCGAGCCGACACGCAGGGCAACGCAGGGCGCCGGGTGCGCGGCAGGGCACAGCAGGGCGCCGGGTGCGCGGCAGGGCACAGCAGGGCGTCGGGTGCGCGGCAGGGCACAGCAAGGTGCCGGGTGTGCAGAAAAGCGCCCGGCGCCCCGGGATTGTTCCGGGTTGCCGGGCGCCCTGGTGCGACGCGTCATCGATGAGCGTCACTGTCCGTACACAGAGGTCCGGTGCGTTGCCGGACCGCCCCTGTCACCAGGTGACAGGCAGTTCGAGGGGATAGCGCCAGATCGAGGTCTTGTTCCAGCGCACTTCCTCGGCGGGCGTCGCCAGCTTCAGAGCGGGGAAGCGCTTCAGCAGGGTTCCGATGGCGACCTGGAGCTCGGTCGCTGCGAGCGGGGCGCCGAGACAGTGGTGGCCGCCCCAGCCGAACGTCATGTGGGACGGATTCTCGCGCTCCAGATCCAGCTCGTCGGGCCGGTCGAACTTCCGGGGGTCGCGGTTGGCCGTCAGATAGGAGACGTGCACGATGTCCCCCTCCCGGATCAGCACCCCGCTCAGCTCCACGTCCTCCAGGGCGACCCGGGGAATGCCGACGCCCTTGCGGAACGGGATGAAGCGCAGCAGCTCCTCCATGGCCTGCGGGAGCATCTCGGGGCGGTCGTGCAGCATCGCGAGCTCGTCGGGCCTGGTGAGCAGCGTGTAGGCGATGTTCCCGATCTCGTACGTGGTGGTGTCCTGGCCCGTGATGAGCAGCACCATGGCCATCACGGTCAGTTCCTGCTCGTTGAGGATCTCGTCCCCGTCGCGAGCCGTGGCCAGCGCGCTGATCAGGTCGTCGCCCGGGTTCGCGCGCCGCTCGGCCGTCAACTTCTGGAAGT
The DNA here is from genome assembly GCF_900091955.1 of Streptomyces sp. Ncost-T10-10d. GTDB lineage: Bacteria > Actinomycetota > Actinomycetes > Streptomycetales > Streptomycetaceae > Streptomyces. The sequence continues at coordinate 55,575 of NZ_FMDF01000033.1, read as the reverse complement.
AGGCGCGGAGATCGGCCTTGGCGCGTACCGCGGCGTCCTTGTTCTCGACGGTGGTGTCCATCATGGTCCGGGCGTGGGCGCGCAGCTGTGCGCGGTCGGCCTCGGGAATGTCGAGGACCTCACAGATGGTGGTCAGAGGCAGCGGGGCCGCCAGATGCGCGAAGAGATCGGCGGGGGCTCCGTGCTCCTCCATCCGGTCCAGCAGCTCGTCCACGACATGCTGGGTACGCACCTTCATGCGCTCCATGTGACGAGGCGCGAAGCCCTTGGAGATCAGACTGCGCAGGCGGCTGCTGCCCGGCGGGTCCATCACGTTGATCGCTTCGTCCTGAACGATCGGCTCAGGGGTCATGCGCGGGAAGTTCCGGCCGATGATGGCGCTCCGGCTGAAGCGCCGGTCGGTGGTCACCGTGCGCACGTCGTCGTAGCCGGTGACGAGCCATGCCTCGCCGTCGCCGTGCGGCAGCCGGATGCGGGAGACGGGTTCTTCGGTCATCAAGTGCCTGAGCACCGGGTCGAATTCGAGGGCCTCGGCATAGTCGAACGGGCAGTACCGTGCGCCGGCGGCTGGTTCCATACGGAGCTCCAGAGGGGGATCTGACGGGTGGTTCGAGGAATCTGCGGGCTGGACGGGTCATGGGTGCCCGGTCACCCGCACAGGCACGCGCCACTCCGGGCCGATTGGTCCATATGCAGAACGGATTCGAGCGCCGGGGTCGCTGGACCGGCGCAATCGGTCCAGCGACCGCGTCCGGCCCGTCCGGCAGGTTCGGCGCGTTCGCCGGGATCGGAGTGAAGGGCCGGTCTCAGCCGGAAGGTACGACGTTGGTGGCGTCCACCGCGGGGCGCACCGCACGGGCGAGCTCGACGCCGTCGCCCACGGCCCAGAAGTGGGTGAAGAACAGGCGGGGGTCCTCCGCCAGGTGATGGTTGTGCAGTTCGACGAGCTTGATCCCGCCGCGCCGCAGTGCCTTCAGTACGTTCTGCACCTCATGGGCGAGCATGGCGCAGTCACCGCTGAGCGCGGCCCGGCCGCCGCCCAGCGGCTGGAAGTTGAACGCGCTGGTCGATCCCAGGCCGGCCGGCAGGATCAGATGGCCGTCCGCGATGGTCTCGCGGCGGACGAAGACGTTCTTGTAGATCCCGTCCTCGACGGAACCCTTGGCGCCCAGCTCCGCCTCCATTCCGGCGATGTCCAGGTCGACCGGGGTCGGCGGGCCCGGCGGCAGGGCGGGCGGGGTTCCGGTGCGGTCGAATCCGGCGCGCAGACCGCGGGCCAGGGCAACCGCGTCGTGACCGTGTGCGTGGACGTGGGTCCACCAGATGTCGGGGGTCTGGGCGAGCAGGTGCTTGTGGAGCGCGGTCTGCTCGATTCCGTGCGCCTGCCAGGCATCGGTCACCCACTGCAGTTCGTCCTCGGTGACCACCACGTCGCCCATCAGCATCGTGCTGCCGTCGGCGTAACGGACGAAGGCCACATGTGTGCCCAGCGCGAGCCCCGCTGTGACGACCACGCCGTCGGAGACCACGTGAAGGTCCCTCCGGGGGAAGCCCGTGTGGTAGGTCGTTCCGCGCAGCATGTTGCCGGTGCGGCCCAGCGCTCTCGCCACGCCCGCCCAGTCCGCCAGTCCGGTCGGCACCGGCCTGACCCGCCTGCCGTGCTTCGGCCCGGGCATCCCGTGGGGCACGGCGCGAGCGGCGGCCGGCCCTGCGGCGGTCAGCATCGGTGCGAGCGCGGCCGCGGCCAGTACGCGTCGCCGCGACGTGATCGCCCGTGTGTTCGTGCCCTGCTGTCGGTCTCCAGTCATCACTTGTTCGCCTCCATGGCGAGATGAAACCATGCGAAACATGGATGAAAGGATAAAAGCGGATACATCGTCAGCGGGTGGGGCTGGATGGACTAAGCGCGCTGTCCGGCCCGGTTCCGTACGGCCCGGCCGGATCTTCGGTGCACCGGCATCGAGCGGCGCCGCACTGCTCTCGGCAACAGTGCTGCCCCGACCGCGACCACCGCGCACACCCCGGCCGCCCCGAACGTCAGCGGCCACTGCACCGACATCGCCACCGGTGCGGACAGCGAGGCCAACGCGGCGGCGAGGCCCGCCAGGTTGACCGCGGTCACGGCCAGTCCGAGCAGCGTCCCGAGCCCGACCGCGAACAGGGTCTCCCCGGCCACCACCGCGAGGACCCGCGGCCGGGAGGCCCCGGCCAGCCGGAGCGCGTGCAGTTCCGAGGACCGTACGGACCCCGCCATCAGCATCGTGTTCGCGAGGGCGATCGCCGTGTACACCAGCGCGATCCCCAGGATCACGATCAGGCCGAGCCGGGTCTGCGCACTCGTACGCGGGTGTGTCGCGACCAGCCACTGCTCCGTCGACCGCACCTCGCCGCCGGTGTCGCGCAACTGTGCTGCGACAGCGGCCCGGTTCGCGCCCGGCGAGAGGCGTACGTCGATCCGGTCCACCGGAGCCGTCGGCGCGTTCGCCTTCGTGACATAGGCCCCGTTGTTCCCCGTCCCGCGCGCCAGCACCGCCGCGATCCGCAGCGCGACCGGCCGTCCGTCGCCGAGCCACACCCGTACCGTCGAGCCCACCGTGTGCTGTTCCCACTCCTCGTTCACCACGATCGAGCGGTCGTCAAGATCCCGGATGTCGCCCGCCACCACCGGCAGCCGCTCAACTGTCGCGAGGGCCTTCGCGTCGTCCACCGCCCGCGCCTCGGAAGTGATGAGGGCGGTGCCCTCCTCGCGTACGTAGACGGCTGTCGAGGCGGACGCGGACAGCGTTGCGCCACGCACCGGCCGTACTTTCAACTCCTTGCCCGTCACGACCAGATCGGCCCGGGTGTGCTCGCGCGCCTCGGCCGCCTTCGCCGCTGTCACCGTCATCGCGGAGCCGGCCAACGAACCCGCCAGCGCCACGGTGATCAGCACCGGAGCGGCCACCGCCGCCGTACGCCGCAGTGACGCCGACGTGTTCGCGGTCACGAGCATTCCGGTCGCCCCGGGCAGCCGGATCAGCCGGACCAATGGGCGTACCAGCAGCGGCGCGAGCAGGGCGGCGGCCGTGATCAGGAGCATCGGCTGAGTGGTGTACGTCTTCCGCTTCAGCAGCGCGGACGGGTCCGTGGCGAGGGACTTCGCCATGAGGAACGCGGCTCCCGCAAGCAGGGCGAGGCCCAGCAGACGACGGGCCGACGGCAGCACGCCCGCATCGACATCGGCCTCGCGCAGCGCCTCGGCCGGGCCGGTTCCGCCCGCCCGCCGCGAGGCCACCCAGACCCCCGCGAACGCCACGGCCAGGCCGGTCCAAAAAGCGGCGTGCAGCGGCCAGGCAACCGGGCGGATGGTGAACCAGGACGGCGCCATCCCTTCGTCGGCCAGCAGCCCGGCCGACAGTGGCGCGGCCCAGCGACCCAGCGCGCACCCGGCAGCCGAGGCGAGCGTGCCGACCACGGCCGCCTCCGTCAGCAGCAGTCGCCGCAGCTGGCCCGGTGTGGCGCCGGCCGTGCGCAGCAGCCCGAACTCGCGCCGACGCAGCGCCACCGCGAAGGCGAACGTCGATGCGACGACGAAGACCGAGACGAAGGCGGTGACGCCGCCCGCCGTGCCGAGCAGGGCGTTCACGGTCACCAGCCCCTCGGCGTCCCGCTCCGTGGCCGGGTCGGCGCGGCGGCGGCCGTCACCGGTGAGGACCAGGGCGCGGTCGCCGACGACGCGGCGCACCTCGGCGACGGGCGCGTCCACGCCTACGGCGTCCGGGCCGCGGTGCGCTCCGTTTCCGTCGTCCCGGGTCACCTGACCGAGCGCCCGGAGGTCGCGCAGGAGTGCGATATCCACAGGGTGTGGATGAGCGAGCCTTCGGCTGACCTTTGCTGTGGACGGCCCGCGCCGCACCTCCACGGTCAAGGTGTCGTCGCCCATCACCACCACCGGCGATCCGGCGAACCGCTGCGGCGCCCGGTCCGGGGCATCGAAGGTCGAGGCGAGGCCGAGGCCCATGGCCGCGACCAGCCCCACGCCCAGCGCGAGCGCGACGAAGGTACCGATGAGCGTGGTCCAGCGGGTACGCAGGGTGGCCAGGGCGACGGTCAGCACGACACCACCTCCGCACGGCCCGCGACGGTCAGCACGATGCCACCCCCGTACGGCCCGCGGCATCTGCCACGGCGGCCGCCGTGCGGCGTGCCGCGGTGCGTCCCGCCGCCATCCAGGCCGCGATCCGCTCGGCCGGCAGCCCGGTCAGATCGTCCGCCACCCGCCCGTCGACCAGGAAGACCACCCGGTCCGCACAGGCCGCGGCCATCGGGTCATGGGTGACCATCACGATCGTCTGTCCCTCCCGGTCCACCAGCTCCCGCAGCATCACCATCACCTCCTGGCTCGTCGCGGTGTCCAGTGCACCGGTCGGCTCGTCGCCGAAGAGCACCGCCGGCCGGGTGATCAGGGCCCGTGCCAGCGCCACCCGCTGCTGCTGTCCGCCGGACATTTCGGCCGGCCGGTGCCCCGCCCGGTCGGCGAGACCGACCCGGGCCAGGGATGCACACACCTCGGTACGGGACGGGCGGCGGCCCGCGAGCCGCAGCGGCAGCGCGACATTCTGGGCGGCGGTCAGCGAAGGGACCAGGTTGAACGCCTGGAAGACGAAGCCGATCCGGTCCCGGCGCAGCAGCGTCAGCCGGCGCTCGCTCAGCCCGGTCAGCTCCACCCCGCCCACCTCGACGGTGCCGGACGTCGGCCGGTCCAGTCCGGCCGCGCAGTGCAGCAGCGTGGACTTGCCGGAGCCGGACGGGCCCATGACGGCGGTGAAGGTGCCGGGGCGGACGGTGAGGTCGATGCCGTCGAGGGCGTCGACCTCACCATAGGTACGGCGTACGGAGCGGAGCCGTACGGCATCGGTGGCACTCGCGGATGCAGCGGACGCATGCGGGGAAGTCATGTCCTCGATCGAACCGTTTCCGCGCTCCGCGATCACGACCACCAGAGCCCGTCCCCGGGGTAGGGCCAGGCATACCCGGCCGCACCGCCCTGCCTACCCTGGCCTCATGGAACCGGTGATCGACCAGGCATTCGCGGCAGCCCTCTACTCCGAGGGCGACGCCGGTCTCGACACCGGAGCCTCCCTTCTGGCCGCCGATCCGACGGCCGACACGGAACTGTTCCGGCGCGGCGAGGAGTTCGTCCGCCGTGCCTGGGAGCGCGGCTGGCAGCCCGCCGATGTCGTACGCGTCGTCCGCCGCGAACTCGACGAGACCGCGGTCGGTCTCGCCGCCGGCCTGATCGCGTCGGAGACCGGACGGTACGAGCGGCTGCCGCCCCGCTGGCGGTCCCAGCTCGACGGGCTTCCCGCCGCGCCGCCCCGGAACCGGCCCGACCGGTTCTCCCACGCCTCCGCGCTCCTCGGCCTGTACCGGCTGCTGCTCGGGCTCCCCGCCATCGAACCGGTCGGTCCGCCGCCCGGCACTTCCCCGCACGGGCTCCACCTGCCGCCCGCGCACGACGAACCCCGGATGCTGACCCGGATCCGTGCCCTGCTCGCCAAGGCGGAGGCGACGGGCTTCCCCGAGGAGGCGGAGGCGCTCACCACCAAGGCGCAGGAGCTGATGGCCCGGCACTCCATCGACGAGGCCCTGCTCGCCGCCCGTACCCACAGCAAGGAGGCGCCGGGAGCGTGCAGGATCGGGGTCGATGCCCCGTACGAGACGGCGAAGGCGATCCTGCTCGACGCGGTCGCCTCCGCGAACCGCTGCCGTGCGGTGTGGAACAGTGACCTCGGCTTCTCCACGGTGGTCGGTTTCGAGCCGGACCTGGAGGCCGTGGAATTGCTGTACACCTCCCTGCTCGTCCAGGGCACGGCGGCGATGACGAAGGCGGAGGCGGGCCAGCGGGCCGGCGGACGCAAGCGGACCAAGACGTTCCGGCAGTCCTTCCTGATGGCGTACGCCCAGCGCCTGGGCAGCCGGCTCGCCGCCGACACCGCCCGCGTCACAGCTGCCGCCGAAGCCGAGACCGAATCCGAAGCCGCAGGGGTGGCGGCGCCCCATCTGCTCCCGGTCCTCGCCGCCCGCGACATGGCCGTCACGGACACCGCCGAGCGGATGTTCCCCGAGACCACGACCACGCGCGTCCGGGGCGCCACGGACCTCGACGGATGGACCCATGGAACGGCTGCCGCGGACCGGGCGAGGATGAGCGGGGCCCGGCCGGAGATCCACGGCAGGCGCGGGAACCGGTAGAAACCTAAGATTCCTTCTGAATTACGGCAACTCGGGCTTATCGGCGATTCCGGTTAGGCTCTGCGCATGGGCTGGCTCCGGGCGCTGAAGGAGACCGCCCGCTCGGGGCTGACGATCGAGCGGCGGCGCCTCGAACCGCTCATCGCGATCCGCGGTGCGGCCGGTCTCGCCCTCGTCATCGGGGTCGGCCTCGCGCTCTTCGGGCCGGTGGTCGCCGCGAGCTCCGCGTTCGGTGCGTTCCAGGCGGCCATCGCCACGTTTCAGCGCAGCTGGCGCCCCCGGCCGGTCCTCGCCCTGGTCTCCGGGGCGAGCCTCGCCGTATCGACATTCCTCGGCTATCTCGCCGGCCCCCGAGTGCCGCTGTTCGTGGCCCTGCTGGTGCTCTGGACGTTCCTCGCGGGCCTGGCCTGGGCGGCGGGACCGACGGGCGGCCTCATCGCGTCGTCCAACGTGGCGATCATGCTGGTGACGGTCACCCTGCCCACCTCCGTCGCGAACTCGGCCGTGCATGTCGTGATGATCCTTTTCGGCGGTGTGGTGCAGGCGGCGCTGATCGTCCTGTTCCCGGTACGGAGATGGGGCGCCCAGCGCGATGCCCTTGCCGACGCCCTGGCCGCCGAGGCCGACTACGCCCGCCGGCTGCGCCAGGACCCGCTCGCCGCCTTCGATCCGGTGCCGCTGATGACGGCCCGCAGCGCGGCCGCGGTCACCCCGCGGCAGGCCCGCCGCCGGCCGCCCGAGCTGCGTGGCTCCCGCGGTGTCGCCGAACGGATCAGACCGGTGCTCGCCTCGCTCGCGGACCCGGCGATGGGCGTCCCGTCCGAGGGGCCGGAGCGGGACCGGGTCCGCGAGCTCCTCACGGCCGCCGGATCCGTGCTCGACTCGGCGGCCCGGGCGATCCGCAACGGCGACCCGGTGAAGCTCTCCCCGCCCGCCGTCGCCGCGCTCAAGACCCCCGACACCGGCACTCTCCTCACCGGCCCGTCCCGCCGCGCCGCCGCCCGGCTCGGCGCGCTGCTCTCCGATGTCATCGAGACGGCCGAGGGCGAGGGGACGAAGGAGGAACGGGCCGAGGCCGAGGAGGCCGCCGAGACCATCAGGGCCGCCGGGGACGGGACCCCCGTCGCTCCGCACCGCCGCCGTCCCACCCTCCTGCGGCTGGTCCCCGTCGTCGGGAGGGCGGTGCGCGCCGAACTGCGTCCCGGTTCACCGATCCTGCGGCACGCCGTGAGGGTCTCCGTCGTCGTCGCCGTCGGCTATGTCATCGGTGCCGCGCTGCCGTTCGGTCACGGCTACTGGGCACCCATGGCGGCCGTCATGGTGATGCGACCGGAGTTCTCCCGGACGTACGGGCGTGCCGTGGCCCGCTTCGGCGGCACGATCGTCGGCGTTTCGCTCGCCACCGCGATCGCTCGGATCACCGACCCCGGTGTGACCTGGTCCGCGCTGCTCTCCGTGCTCTGCGCGCTGCTGATGTATCTGCTGATGCACACGGGGTACGTGGTCGGCCAGGCGTGTGTCTCCGCGTACGTCGTCTTCCTGCTCGCCATGGCGGGCGGCAATTGGTCGCAGACCGTACACGAACGAGTCTTCCTCACCCTTGTCGGCGGCCTCCTCGCGATGATTGCGTACGCCGTCTACCCGGCGTGGGAGACCCCGAGGCTTCGCGGCAGGCTCGGCGACTGGCTGCAGGCGGACGGGCAGTACGCGGCCGCGGTCGTCGGCCAGTACGCCGAACCGGCCGAGCGCGGCCGGGACGACGTCCGTTCCGCCCTGCTCGACACCCGCGAGGCCCGCGTCGCCTGGCAGGAGGCGCTGGCCACCGCTCAGCACGAACCGGTGCGCCACCGCGGTCTCTCCCGCGCCGCCGCCGAGGACACCCAGCACGCCCTCGCCCAGTTCGGCAGGGTCGCGATGCTGCTGGAGGCCCACCTCCCGTGCGGCGGCGCCACCCCCGTACCGGCTGCCGCGCGCCTGGCGCAAGCGCTGCGCCGGACCACCGCACAGGGCGCGAAGGAAGTGCGGGAGCGGCGCGTACCGGACTGGGCCGAGGTGCGCGAGGCGCTGGCGCAGTGGGACGCGCAGCAGCGGACGGGCGAAGGGGAGGCGGACCCGTTCGTACGGAACGGGGCCGGCCTCCTCCTCGAAGCCCTGGAGGAGTTCTCCCGGGGACTGGACGGGACGCCGAAGCCGAAACCTCCGTCGGATCAAGCCGATTGAGGGGACGGAGCGACGGGCCGTCAGGGGGTCGGTAGGTCCGGCAGGCCCGACGGGATCGCACCCGGTTCGGTCTTGGCCAGGGTGTCCTTCGTCCCGCCGTCCCAGGACACGACGACGGTCCTGCCGTCGTTGGACACGATGGACCCCATGGTGCGGTCGGTGTCGTCGTCGGCGCACTTCAGCGCCAGCATCACCTTGCCCATGTCCTTCACGGTGCCTGTGCAGGCACGCTGCTCGGTGACGAGCACGGCCTTCCCGGACGCGACGGACAGGACCACGGCCTTGCCGTCGGTCTTCCCTGCCCAGCCGCCCTCCAGCGCTGCGGCGTCGGCCTCGGGGCCGCCTCCGTCGCCGCCGGGAGCCCGACTGGACTTGGCGGCGTCGGGGCTGCCGTCCGGGTCGCTCTTCCTGCCGTCGCCGCCGCAGCCGGTCAGTGCTGCGGCGGTGACGAGTCCGGCGATGATTACGGCACCGGTACGTACGACTTTTCGCATGTGGAATTCCCCCTTGTCGGCAAAAGACCGCGCCAAGCTACCAGCGCGTGCCACCGGGATGGGCTGCCGAACTCGGGGTAGGCGGAGCCGAACAGGCGTCCTGTACGTCTATCTCTGCGTCCGGAACTGTAATCGTGGGAACACCCCGCGTGCACGTGCATCCGCTCATGCATCTGCTCATGCAGGGATAATTGAACAGAGCTATGATCCGAGACAGTTGACACTTGCACCTTGCAACTCGGGGAGCGTCCTGTGCACCACGTGTACAACGGCATGGCGGCCACAGAGCTTCGCGGAGTCGTCTGGCAGAAGAGCAGACACAGCAACTCCCAGGGATCCTGCGTGGAGTTCGCCAAACTGCCCGACGGAGATGTGGCGATGCGGAATTCACGCCACCCCGACGGGCCGGCCCTCGTCTATACGCCGGCCGAGATAGAGGCGCTGCTGCTCGGGGTGAAGGACGGGGAGTTCGACCACCTCATAGCGGGCGGCTGACCGCGTCCCGCAGGGCGCTGTCCGGCCACCCGTCGGCAGCCCACGCGGCCGCCGCACGGGTCACACGTCGTCGGACAGCCGGAACAGTGCCCAGACCACCTTGCCGCGCGGTGTCGCCGCGGTGTTCGGGTTGTCCGCTCCCAGCGGCGGAGAGGGGTGCCAGCCCCAGGAGTCGCTGAAGGACTCCACCAGGAAGAGGCCGCGGCCCGACTCCGCCGAGTCGGGAGCCTCGGAGGCCATGGGGCTCTCCTGACTGGGGTCGCGTACGGCGCACACCAGACGCGAGCTCCAGCGCATCAAGTGCAGCCGTACGGGAGGTTCCTGAGGCTCCGGTGCGGTGTCCGCGGGCAGGGCGTGCCGCAGCGCATTGGTCACGAGTTCGGAGACGACCAGTGCGACGTCGTCGAAGCGCTCGTCCAGCCCCCAGCCGCTCAGCGTCGCCCTGGTGAACTGCCGTGCCCCGCCTACGGATTCGTAGCGGGCGGGCAGGGTGCAGGTTGCCGATCCGGAGACGGCTGAGGGATCGATGGGGGGAAGCCCCTGCCGTAACGGCTCGAGCATCGTCGATCCATTCGTCCCCATGCGAGGCACTCCCGGGATTCGCGGCTGTATCGGTACTGCGGGGTACAGCGGCACAACACGAACGAGCACGCAGGTGCGCGAGGGCCATGGTTCCGAATGCGCAGGGCAGATGCAAGGGCAGATGCACGTGCACGCGCCTGACCTGTCCGAACCCGTGCCGGTTCTTGGTCATTTCTTCCTGCGTGTATTTTCGTAGCTTTCTGAGGGCCTTCTCATTTCCGTAATCGAATGAGTACGGGCTGAAGCGTTTTGATGGCAGAATCCGGCACTTGGGGTTCAGGGGGAGCCCCGGTGTCCAGGAAGCGATGGGGAGGATCGGACCAGTGGCGGCAGGCGAGTCGAGTGGATCTGTGGTGCGGCGCATCCTGCTGGGCTCGCAGCTCAGGCGGCTGCGCGACTCGCGCGGGATCACCCGCGAGGCGGCCGGCTACTCCATCCGGGCTTCCGAATCGAAGATCAGCCGCATGGAGTTGGGACGGGTGAGCTTCAAGGCCAGGGATGTCGAGGACCTGCTCACGCTCTACGGCGTCACGGACGAGGCGGAGCGCGACGCCCTGCTCGGCCTGGCCCGCGAGGCCAATGTGGCGGGCTGGTGGCACAGTTACGGAGATGTGCTGCCCGGGTGGTTCCAGACGTACATCGGTCTGGAGGGGGCGGCATCGCTCATCCGGGTCTACGAAGTCCAGTTCGTCCATGGCCTGTTGCAGACCGAGTCCTATGCGCACGCGGTCGTCAGCCGGGGCATGGGCGACGCCCCGGCCGTCGAGATCGACCGCCGGGTCGCGCTGCGGCTGGAGCGTCAGAAGGCCCTCGTCTCCGAACGCGCACCCCGTTTCCACGCCGTACTGGACGAGGCGGCGCTGCGCCGGCCGTACGGCGACCGTGAAGTGATGCGCGGACAATTGCGGCATCTGATCGAAATGTCGGAACAGCCCAACATCACTCTTCAAGTCATGCCCTTCAGTTTTGGCGGGCATGCAGGGGAGGGCGGTTCCTTTACGATGCTCCGATTCCCGGAATCCGATCTGTCGGACATTGTCTACCTGGAGCAGCTGACAAGTGCGCTCTATCTGGACAAGGCCGAAGAAGTCGCTCAGTACGAGAAGGCCATGGTGCGACTGCACGAGGACAGCCCCGGCCCCGAGGAGAGCCGCGATCTGCTCCGTGGTCTGCTCCAACTCATCTGATTCATCAGTACGATGACGGTTCGACGGGAGTCTGCACCTGAGTTAAGGGATCGCATGTCCTTCTTCTACGAGCTGGCCGACCAATACATCGACGGTGAGTGGCGGACCGGCACCGGCTCGTGGGACATCATTGATTTCAATCCCTATAACGGGGAGAAACTCGCCGCGATCACCATCGCGACCGCGCAGGAGGTCGACCTGGCCTACCGCGCCGCCGAGCGCGCCCAGCGGTCCTGGGCCACCACCGGCGCGTACGAGCGCCGCAGCGTCCTGGAACGCGCCCTGCGCATCACCGAGGAACTGCACGACGACATCGTCGAGGCGATTGTCGACGAGTTGGGCGGCACCCGCCTCAAGGCGGAGTACGAGGTGCGCGTCGCCAAGGAATTCCTGCGCGACGCGAGCCGGCACGCGCTACGCCCCTGGGGCCGCATCCTGCCCTCCCCGGTGGACGGCAAGGAGAACCGTCTCTTCCGGCAGCCCGTCGGCGTCATAGGGGTGATCAGCCCCTTCAACTTCCCCTTCCTGGTGACGATGAAGTCCGTCGCGCCGGCCCTCGCGCTCGGCAACGCGGTCGTCATCAAGCCCAACCAGAATGCCCCGGTCGTCGGCGGCGGGCTGATTGCCAAGATCTTCGAGGGCGCCGGGCTGCCCGCCGGACTGCTCAACATCCTGATCACCGATGTCGCCGAGATAGGGGACGCGTTCATCGAGCACCCCGTGCCCAAGGTGATCTCCTTCGCGGGCACGGACCGGGTCGGCCGCCACGTGGGCGCGATCGCGGCCGGACACTTCAAGCGGACGATCCTCGAACTCAGCGGCAACAGCGCCCTGGTGGTGATGGAGGACGCCGACATCGACTACGCGGTCGACGCGGCAGTCTTCAGCCGCTTCGTGTACCAGGGGCAGGTCTGCATGGCTGCCAACCGCATCCTGGTGGACCGCCGCGTCGAGCGGGAGTTCACCGAGAAGTTCACCGCCAGGGTGGCCGCGCTGCGCACCGGCGACCCGCGCGACCCGGAGACCCAGATCGGCCCGGTCATCAACACCTTCCAGGCCGACGCCCTGACCGCCCTGGTCGACCAGGCAGTCGCCGAGGGGGCCACCGCGCTCGTACGGGGCCGGACGCGCGGCAGTCTCGTCGAACCGACCGTGCTCACCGGGCTCCCCGAGGATTCCCCGCTGCTGTCCCAGGAGATATTCGGCCCGGTGGCGCTGCTGGTGACGTTCGACGGAGAGGACGATGCCGTACGGATCGCCAACGACACCCCGTACGGACTCAGCGGCGCCGTGCACACCCGCAGCACCGAACGCGGGGTGCGGTTCGCGCAGCGCGTCGTCAGCGGGATGTTCCACGTCAACGACTCCACCGTCCAGGACGATCCGCTGGTCGCCTTCGGGGGCGAGAAGTCCTCCGGGATCGGCCGGCTGAACGGCGAGGCGACCGTGGACGCCTTCACCACCCAGAAGTGGATGTCCATTCAGCACGGCCGGACCGCATTCCCCTTCTGACCACGATGGGTTGAGGACAGGAGCTGACCGCGAGGGTCCGTAGCTTGGTCGGTGTCAGGAAGAAACCGGCACGTTTCCCCAAGGCGGACATCATGGTCACTCACGTTCCCGCAGGAGCCCCCGGCGACGAGCGCGGCGCGCTCCTCTCCTTCGTCGAGGCGCAGCGCGGCGCGATCCGGCGCTCGCTCATCGGCCTGACCGAGGAGCAGGCGGCTAGCCGGCCCAGCGCCAGTGAACTCTCCCTCTCCGGGCTGCTCAAGCACGTCGCCGAGACCGAGCTGAACTGGCTGCGCCTCGCCCAGCAGCGCCCCAACGACAAGGCCCGCACCGAGGAGACCTGGGCGGACAGCTTCCGTCTCGTCGGGGACGAGACCGTCCCGCAGATGCTGGAGTTCTGGGCGAAGGTCGCGGCGGAGACCGAGGAGTTCATCCACTCGGTGGAGAGCATGAACGACACGTTCCCGCTGCCCGAGGCGCCCTGGTTCCCGAAGGACGGGAACTGCTCGATGCGCTGGCTGCTGGTCCATCTCGTCGAGGAGACCGCCCGGCACGCCGGGCACGCCGACATCATCCGGGAGTCCCTGGACGGTCGAACCGCGTTCGAGCTGGTCGCCGAGGCCGGGGGATACTCTAATCAAAGTTGAATAGAAAGGGTGCGTGACATGTCCGCGATCCGGCTGCTGGTCCTCTGCGCCGTGCGTCAGCACGGCCAAGCGCACGGCTATCAGGTCCGTAACGACCTGGAGTACTGGGGCGCTCACGAGTGGTCCAACGCCAAACCCGGGTCGGTGTACCACGCGCTGAAGCAGATGGCGAAGCAAGGGCTGCTGGTCGCCCATGAGACCGCCCCGAGTACGGCGGGCGGCCCGCCTCGTACCGAGTACGAGATCACCGAGCGGGGCAACGAGGAGTACCTCGCTCTGCTGCGCGCGGCGCTGACCTCGTACGACCAGAAGCTGGACGTGCTGTCGGCGGGCCTCGGTGGCATCGTCGACCTGGAGCGGTCCGAGGCGATCGCGCTGCTCAAGGAGCGGGTGGCCGGTCTCACGGCCTGGCGGGCCTCGGTCACCGAGTACTACACGCCGGAGGCCGGGCCCGAGTCGATCGGTCACATCGGCGAAATCATGAACATGTGGGTCCACTCGGCGGATGCCGGGGCCGAGTGGACGCGTGGGCTGATCGCCCGCATCGAGGGCGGGGCGTACGCCTTCGCGGGGGAGGGCGAACCCTTCGTCGGCGTGCTCGCCGAGGGGCAGGAGAACCCGTACGCGACGGGTGTCCACGACCCCGGCGACGACGAGTAATCAAGTTTGACGAATGGGGTCGGGGCGGTTACTTTCGATGCCACTAGTCAAGTTTGACTACGGGAGGGTGTGGCGATTTTGACCGACGCGATCGTTGTCGAAGGTGTGCACAAGCGATACGGGGAGAAGCGTGCCCTGGACGGCCTGGGCCTCACGGTCCGCCGCTCCACCGTCCATGCCGTGCTCGGCCCCAACGGCGCGGGCAAGACCACGGCCGTACGCATCCTGTCGACGCTGCTGCGGCACGACGAGGGGCGGGTCGAGGTGGCGGGGTTCGATGTACGGCAGCGGGCCGGAGAGGTCCGGCGCCGCATCGGGCTGCTCGGGCAGTACGCGGCGGTCGACGAGGAGCTCGGTGGTCGGCAGAACCTGGAGATGTTCGGCCGTCTGTACCACCTGGGCGTACGCCGAGCGGGTGCACGGGCGGACGAACTGCTGGCCCGCTTCGGGCTCGCGGACACCGGCCGCAAGCCGGTCAGGGAGTACAGCGGCGGCATGCGGCGACGGCTCGATCTCGCCGCCTCGCTGATCACCGACCCGGAGGTGCTCTTCCTGGACGAGCCGACCACCGGGCTCGACCCGCGCGGCCGGGCCGAGGTGTGGTCGGCGGTGCGCTCACTGGTGGGCGGCGGCACGACCGTACTGCTGACCACGCAGTATCTGGAGGAGGCCGATCAGTTGGCGGACCGGATCTCGGTGATCGACGCCGGGCGGGTGGCCGCCGAGGGGACGGCCGACGAGCTGAAGGCGATGGTGGCCGGGGACCGCATCGATGTCGTGGTCCGGGACGGTTCGCAACTGGCGGCCGCTGCACTGCTGTTGGGTGACGGCGCGGTCGTCGACGCGGACCGGCGGCTGATCGGGGCGCCGGCACCGGACCGGATGGCGACCCTGACCCGGACCGTGCGGGCGCTGGAGGAGGCGGGCATCGAGGCGGAGGACATCGCGGTGCGGCGCCCGACGCTGGACGAGGTCTTCCTCTCGCTGACCGACCGGAGGCCGGAGCGCGCGGAGGTGGCGGCGTGAGCGCGGTGAGCTGGGCGGTGTCCGACTCCTGGACGATGACGCGACGCGAACTGGCGCACTGGGCACGGCAGCCGGTGCGGATCGTCGTCGGCCTGGTCTTCCCCGTGATGCTGCTGCTGATGTTCAACTATCTGGTCGGCGGCGGGCAGGGCGTCGACGGCGACAACACCGAGTTCCTGGTGCCCGGCATGCTCGCGCTCACCATGGCCTTCGGCCTGGAGTCGACCATGCTCGCGGTCACCCAGGACCTCAACAAGGGCGTCATCGACCGGTTCCGTGCCATGCCGATGGTCTCCGGTTCGGTGCTGGTCGGCCGCAGTGTCGCGGACATGCTCCAGTCGGCCGCCGCGCTCGCGGTGATGACCGGTGTCGGATACGCGGTCGGCTGGCGCTGGCACCACGGCCCTGCCGCGGCGCTGGGGGCGCTGGGGCTGCTTCTGCTGCTGCGCTTCGCGATGCTGTGGATCGGCATCCAGTTGGCGCTGGTGGCCGGGAAGCCGGAGATGGTGCAGGCGGTACAGATCCTGGTCTGGCCGGTCGGCTTCCTCTCCAACGTCTTCGCCACCCCCGAGTCGATGCCGGGATGGCTGGGCGCGGCCGTCGAGTGGAACCCGATGTCGGCCACGGCCACGGCGGTACGCGGCCTGTTCGGCAACCCGGGCGGGCCCGGCGGCACCTGGGCGTCCGACCACGCCGAACTGCTGGCGGTGGCATGGCCGTTGGCATTGATCGCGGTGTTCTTCCCGCTGGCGGTGAGGAGGTTCGCCCGGATCGGCCGTTAGAAGGGTGCCCGCTCTCAGTGGTGGAAGGATGTCGCCGCCTGCTTGTCGTGGCTCAATGGGTGCGGCTGGCGGCGCAGGTCGGGCAGGATCAGCCGGAGGTCCTCGAGCAGCAGTTCGGCGAGGTCCGACGAGAAGCCGTTGCGGCACACCACCCGGAGCACCGACAGGTCCTGCCGGTTGGCGGGGAAGGTGTACGCGGGCACCAGCCAGCCCTGCTCACGCAGCCGGCGGGACACGTCGAAGACGTCGTACGCCTCCACGTCCGGCGCGGTCGTCAGCGCGAAGACGGGCAACTGGTCGCCCTGGGTGAGGAGCTGGAAGTCGCCGAGCTTCCCGATCTGCTGCGCCAGCGCGGTCGCGACGTCCCGGGAGGCCTGCTGAACGGCCCGGTAGCCCTCCCGGCCCAGCCGCAGGAAGGTGTAGTACTGCGCCACCACCTGGGCGCCGGGCCGGGAGAAGTTCAGCGCGAAGGTCGGCATGTCGCCGCCCAGGTAGTTGACCCGGAAGACCAGCTCCTCGGGCAGTTCGGCGGGCGAGCGCCACAGCGCCCAGCCGACCCCCGGGTAGACCAGGCCGTACTTGTGCCCGGAGGTGTTGATCGAGGAGACCCGGGGCAGCCGGAAGTCCCACACCAGGTCCTGGTCCAGGAACGGCGCCACCATCGCACCGGACGCCCCGTCCACATGGACGGGGATGTCCAGGCCGGTGCGCTCCTGAAGGGCGTCCAGGGCCGCGCAGAGCTCCGCGATCGGCTCGTAGGAACCGTCGAAGGTGGAGCCCAGGATGCCGACGACGCCGATGGTGTTCTCGTCGCAGAGATCGGCCGCGGCCTGCGGGTCGAGATGGAAGCGGTCGCCCTCCATCGGGACCAGCCGCGGCTCGACCTCCCAGAAGTTGCAGAACTTGTCCCAGCAGACCTGCACATTGATGCCCATGACCAGGTTCGGCCGGGCGGTCGCCGGGTAGCGGTCGGCGTTCCTGGCCGCCCAACGGCGTTTCAGGGCCAGGCCGGAGAGCATGCAGGCCTCGCTGGAACCGGTCGTCGAACAGCCCACGACGGTCGAGGGGTCGGGGGCGTTCCACAGATCGGCGAGCATCGCCACACACCGCCGCTCCAGCTCGGCGGTGCGCGGGTACTCGTCCTTGTCGATCATGTTCTTGTCGCGGCATTCGCCCATCAGCACCCCGGCCTGGGGCTCCATCCAGGTGGTGACGAAGGTGGCCAGGTTGAGCCGTGCGTTGCCGTCGAGCATCAGCTCGTCATGGACCAGGCCGTAGGCGATGGAGGGCGGCATCGGTCCGTCGGGAAGCCGGTGCCGGGGCGGCGCCGACTCCATTCCGGCGATCGGGTCGGCCTCTCCGTAGAACGGGTTGAGGGCGAGCCTGCGGCGCTTCTCGGACGGCTCCGTACCCTGGGGCGAACCTTTGTGGAGAGGCATCGGCGGACAGCCTTTCTCGGCTCTCGGCGGTCATCGTGACCCGCGACGGTCCTGTCGGTGTGCGGTGGTTCAGTTCTCGGCGGCGAGGCCGTCCTTGATGGCCCGGGTGAACTTCACGACCCGTTCGGCCTGGACCCGGGCGGCGGTCAGGGTCTGCACGCCGACCGGGATGTCGCCCTGCCCCGCGACGTGCGAAGTGCCGTACGGATTGCCGTCGACGAACTTCGACGGGTCCGTGTAGCCGGGGGCGACCAGGATGCCGCCGAAGTGGTGGATCGTGTGGTAGAGCGCGAGCAGCGTGGACTCCTGGCCGCCGTGCGCGGTACTGGTGGAGGTGAAGCCGCTGTAGACCTTGTCGGCGAGACGGCCCGCCTGCCAGAGGCTGCCGAGAGTGTCGATGAACTGTTTGAGCTGGGCGGTGACATTGCCGAACCGGGTCGGCGTACCGAAGATCACGGCGTCCGCCCAGATCATGTCGTCCTTCGACGCCTCGGCGATGTCCGCGGTCGCTTTCGCGTTGGCGGCCCAGGCCGGGTTGGAGTCGATGGCCGCCTGCGGGGCGAGCTCACCGGCCTTGCGCAGCCGCACCTCCGCACCGGCCTTCTCGGCGTCCTGCGCGATGGCCTTGGCCATCGCGGCGACGGTGCCGGTCGAGGAGTAGTAGATGACGGCGACGTTGACGGACGTGGGCATGGCGGAATCCTCCGGCAGGGCCTTACGGGATGTATCCATGTGAATCCATACGGATGTGACGATACGGAAAGCATGGGCATCCGGCGCGTCGAGCGACGGGGAGCGGGGGTCCGGCAAGAGGTCCGGTCCGGGCTCACCTCAGCGGCGTAGCTCACTATAACGATGTAAAAGCCGCATAACCTACCAAATAATGCCGGGGGTGGTGACGTTCGGGGCTTGTACCTCACGTCGCGTCAGGGTTCAGGCTCAGTACGTACCCGGAACGGAGAAGGGAGCGGGGAGTCGTGGACTACTCCGTGGGACAGGTCGCCGGATTCGCCGGAGTCACGGTGCGCACCCTGCATCACTACGACGGCATCGGACTGCTCTCGCCCGGCGGGCGCAGCCACGCGGGTCACCGCCGCTACGACGACGGTGACCTCGACCGGCTGCAGCAGATCCTGTTCTACCGGGAACTCGGTTTCCCGCTCGACGAGATCGCGGTACTGCTCGACGACCCGGACGCGGACCCGCAGGAGCATCTGCGGCGCCAGCACCGGCTGCTGTCCGACCGGATCGCCGAACTGCGAAAGATGGCCGCCGCCGTCGAAACAGCCATGGAGGCACGGAAGATGGGCATCAACCTCACGCCCGAGGAGAAGTTCGAGGTCTTCGGGGGCAAGGACCCCGAGGAGCACGCGGAGGAGGCCGAACGCCGTTGGGGCGGCACTGCCACGTACGCCGAGTCGCAGCGCCGGGTCGCCCGGTACACCAAGGACGACTGGAAGCGGATGCAGGCGGAGGTCGCCGACTGGAGTGCCGCCTACAACGCGCTCATGGAGGCCGGCGAACCGGCCACCGGGGAACGGGCGATGGACCTCGCCGAGGCTCACCGGCTCCACATCACCAAGTGGTTCTACGAGTGCACTCCCGAGATCCACCGGGGACTCGGTGAGATGTATGTGTCCGACCCGCAGTTCCGCGCGTACTACGAGTCGATGCGGCCGGGCCTGGCCGAGCACCTGCGGGACGCGATCGACGCCAACGCGGAGCGCCTGGCGTAGAGCTGTCATGGGGGTGGTGCGCGTCCCACCCCCATGGACCCGTCGCTCAGCTCCTGCTGATCACGGCGGCCGTGCCGTACGCGCACACCTCCGTGCCCACGTCGGCCGCCTCGGTCACATCGAAGCGCATCATCAGCACCGCGTTGGCACCCCGGGCCTTCGCCTGCTCGACGAGCCGTTCCATCGCCTGGTTACGGGTCTCGACGAGGGTCTTGGTCAGCCCCTTCAGTTCGCCGCCGATCATGGACTTCAGCCCGGCGCCGATCTGGCTGCCGAGGTGGCGGGAGCGCACGGTCAGGCCGAACACCTCACCGATCACCTGGGTCACCTGGTAGCCCGGTATGTCGTTCGTGGTGACGACCAGGACATCGGACTGGGCCGGCTGCCCGCCGCCGTATTCTTCAATGCCCATCGTGTGGTACCTCCTGGAGAAAGCTTTTGCCCCGGTTTGCCGGGGCGTACATCCTCGCACGGGCCACTGGAACCCGGGGACGTCATCCTGCGTTGATAGCTTTAGCGGCCACGCAGCCGCCATCGATCGATCCAGGAGCCCGGACCCTTGAATACGCTTGCGCTCGGACCGAGCTGGCTGGACCCGGACTATCTGATCAACACCTTCGGACTTCCCGGCGTCCTCCTCATTGTGTTCGCCGAGTCCGGACTGCTGATCGGTTTCTTCCTTCCCGGCGATTCCCTGTTGTTCACCACGGGTCTGCTGGTGACCACGGGCCAGCTGAAGTCTCCGCTCTGGCTGGTCTGCGTGCTGGTGGCGCTGGCGGCGATCATCGGCGACCAGGCGGGCTACCTCTTCGGCCGCAAGGTCGGGCCGTCGCTCTTCAAGCGCCCGGATTCCCGCCTCTTCAAGCAGGAGAACGTCGAGAAGGCCCACGAGTTCTTCGAGAAGTACGGACCGAAGTCGCTGATCCTGGCCCGCTTCGTGCCCATCGTGCGTACCTTCACGCCGATCATCGCCGGTGTGAGCCGGATGAACTACCGCTCGTTCATCACGTTCAACATCATCGGCGGTGTGCTCTGGGGCGTCGGGGTCACGCTGCTCGGCGCAGCCCTCGGCAAGATCGACTTCGTCCACGAGAACATCGAGGCGATGCTCATCCTGATCGTGCTCATCTCGGTGGTGCCGATCGCGATCGAGTTCCTGCGGGCCCGTTCCAAGTCGAAGAAGGAAGCGGCCGCGGGTGGCGACGAGGGCCATGGCCCGTCCGCCGGCCCGGCCTCCGGCCAGCGCGGCCGCCACGCCAAGCGCTGACCCGGAGCCGTACCGGCGGCAGCCTCAGAAGCCGCGCGTCCGCTTGGCCGCGCGGCGGTTCGCCCCGCCGACCGCCCCCGGCACCCGCATGAACAGCCGGGAGATCTCGCTTCCCAGATTCACCCCGATCGCGATGGCCAGCGCCGTCGCCACCGCGGTCGACAGCGAGGCGAGCCCGGTGTTCACGTTGCCCTGTGCCATGCCGAGCAGACCGAAGTACGTGGCGGAGCCGGGCAGCAGCGGGCCGATCGCCGCCGTGATGAACGGCAGCGACGAGGTGTACCGGTAGCGCGAGAGCAGCTGCCCGAACAGGCCCACCAGACCGGCCGCCGTCGCTGTCGCCGCCACCGGCGAGATGCCGCCGGTCCTGGCCATCGCCCCGTAGATCACCCAGGCCACGGCGCCGTTGAGGGTCACCGCCAGCACCGTGGACCGGTCCTGCTGGAGCAGGATCGCGAAGGCGAAACAGAGCGCCATCGATGCCAGGATCTGCACCACCGGCCGGTCGGGGGCGATGAGCCTGGCCTCGGGGTTCAGCTGGGCGCCCAGCTGAAGTCCCAGATACAGGACCAGCAGCACACCGACGACGATGCCGATGAACAAGTACATGACTTCGAGCAGACGCGCGGCCGCGGTGATGTAGTAACCGGTCAGCCCGTCCTGCACACCCGCGACCAGGGCCCGCCCCGGCAGCAGCGCGAACAGCCCACCGGTGATGACTGCGGACGGCCGTACGTCCGACCAGTGGGTGAGGGTCAGCGCCACGCCCATCGCGGCGGGCGGCATCGCGGCCACCACGAACTGGTAGAACTCCGGCAGTCCCCGCCCGGCGAAGAGCCAGGCGAGCCGGTCACCGAGCATCGCGCCGACCGCCGCCACCAGGAACACCAGCGGACCACCGCCGACCAGCACGGATGCCGCCCCCGCAAGACCGCCACCGGCCAGCGTCAGGACCCAGCCGGAGTACGGATGCCGGTTGCGCCGGATCTCCGCCAGGCGCCGGTAGGCCTCCTCCAGTGAGACCTCGACATCCTCGGTGGTGATGTCGTCGATGAGCCGGAAGACGGCGGCCAGCCGGGTGTAGTCGGTGCCACGACGGCGTACGGTACGGCTCGCCGTCACCGGGTCGTCGACCAGCGACGGCTGGTGCGAGATCGACAGCAGGGTGAAGGTGACCGTGGGCTCGCAGCGGTCCAGACCGTAGCTGCGGGTGACCGCGAACATCGCCGCCTCGACGTCCTCGGCGCCCTCACCACCGGCGAGCAGCAATTCCCCGATACGCAGCGTCAGGTCGAGCACGCGCGGCACCGCGGGCCCCGCCTCGTCGGACTTCTGCACCGGCTCGGGTGCCGGGCGCTCGGCGACCGGCATCCGCAGCATCGTGCGCATCCGGTCCTGCCAAGGGGCCTCCTTGGTCAGCCGGATCATCGGGCTGCCGTGCGCCGGAGTGAACGCGGGCGGCGGATGCTGGGCGCTGTACGTGCGCGGCGGGGCGAAGGCGGAGCCGATCGTCTCCGAGCCGGAGGCCGGACCGGAACCGGGTCCGGAGCCCGAAGCGGAACCTGTCCCCGACCCCTGGGGCTCGGTCGTCAGACCGGTCGGAATGGCGAACTCCGATGTCGGGTGGTCGTCGTCGGAGGCAGACGTGGGCCTCCCCACCCCGGCCGGCGGGACGAAGGCGCTGCGCGCCTCGTCCGACTGGGGCTTCTGGTCCTCCGGACCGCCCGGTTCCGCCACCACTCGACCTCGCTCCTCATCGGCTGCGCGTCTTCGGTTGCGCTTCTGCCCAGTATGGCCACGGGCAAGGGTGCGGATGCGAGGCGGGCGGAACCACGGACCGGACGGACACGCGGGCGGGCATACGAAACGGGCGGCACCCCGTGGGAAGGAGTGCCGCCCGTCTCCGGCACGGAACCGTAAACGGAACCGTGCGATGTACCTCGGCCGGAATCCGGCCGCGACCCTTGGGTCAGTGCGCGCCGCCCTGTGCCTCAAGGCGCTTGTAGGAGGCCTCGATCTCGGCCTCGGCCTCGGCGCGGCCGACCCAGTCGGCGCCCTCGACGGACTTGCCGGGCTCCAGGTCCTTGTAGACCTCGAAGAAGTGCTGGATCTCCAGGCGGTCGAACTCCGACACGTGGTGGATGTCGCGCAGGTGCTCCACCCGGGGGTCGGAAGCCGGCACGCACAGCAGCTTGTCGTCGCCGCCGGCCTCGTCCGTCATCCGGAACATGCCGATGGCGCGGCACTTGATGAGGCAGCCGGGGAAGGTCGGCTCGTCCAGGATGACCAGCGCGTCCAGCGGGTCACCGTCCTCGCCGAGGGTGTTCTCGACGAAGCCGTAGTCCGCCGGGTAGCTGGTCGAGGTGAAGAGTCGACGGTCCAGGCGGATCCGACCGGTCTCGTGGTCCACCTCGTACTTGTTCCGCGAACCCTTCGGGATCTCGATGGTGACGTCGAACTCCACGGGTGGCTCCTCCATGATCAAGACATACGACTGGTGATTAAGTGTCCCCCACGCAGATGTGTGCTCGCGAAAGGGGCTGGTCAACGGTGGACGAGCCGGTGAAAAGACCGTCGGTCAATCCGCTCGACAAGCTGAGCAGACTCGCCCGGCAGGCCAGCGTGATCAGGTTGAAGGGACTGGACGATCGGCAGTTCACGGCTGTCTCCGCCGGCCTCGGCCTGGCGCTCGCAGCCGGCGTCGTCCTTGCCGCCGGCCCCTGGGACTCGGGTCAGCGTAAGGCCGAGCAGGACTGGGCCGCCGCCCGGAGCCGCACAGGTGGCGTACATCACGAACCCGGCGCGCGGTCCGGACCGGAGCCCGCACCCAGCGCCCCGGCCGTCCTCGCGCCCCTCTCCTCCGTCGTCGACAACGCCGCCCCGGACGCCCGAGATGCCTCGGGCGGCGCAGCGGCCGCCCTCCGCGCCACCCTGGGTCCGCTGCTCAAGGCGCCGGCCCTCGGCACCGTGCGTACCGCCGTCGTCATCGACACCGCCACCGGCGAGCGGCTGTACGGCCAGGGTGCCGACACGCCCATGACACCCGCCTCCACCGTCAAGATCGCCACCGCGGTCGCCGCCCTGAGCGCGCTCGGCCCCGATCACCGCATCGCCACGACGGTCCGGGCGTCCCCCGACTCCCGCAGCATCGCCCTGGTCGGCGGCGGCGACCCCACCCTCGACAAGGCCGCCCTGCGCGCACTGGCCGCCGACACCGCCCGCACCCTGAAGCACCGGGGCGTAAGAACGGTCCGCCTCACGTACGACACCTCCCGCTACTCCGGCCCGGCACGGCACCCGATCGGCCCCAACGAGAACATCGCGCCCGTCAGCGCCCTGATGACCGACGAGGGCAGGCTCGACAGCACCGACAGCGGACCTGCCCCACGCAGCGACGACCCCGCCGGTGACGCCGCCCGGATCTTCGGCGAGCTGCTCGACGACGCCGGGATCGCCACCCGGTCCGGCCCGGCGCCCGGTCGGCCGGCCGCCAAGTCCCGGCCGGTCGCCGAACACCTCTCCGCCCCGCTCTCCGCACTGGTCGAACGGGCCCTGACCAACAGCGACAACGACATCGCCGAGGCACTCGCCCGGCAGACCGCCCTGGCCACGGGCGAACGGGCCGACTTCGACGGCGGCCGACGGGCCGTCACCGCACAGCTCAAGAAGCTCCACCTGCCGCTGAAAGGTGCGAACTTCGCCGACGGCAGCGGGCTGAACCGCAAGGACAAGGTCACCGCCGCACTGCTGGCCGGCCTCCTCGCCCGCGCCGCAGACCCGGACCACCCCGAACTGCGCCCCGTCCTCACCGGCCTCCCGGTGGCCGGGTTCAGCGGCACCCTCAGCGGCCGCTACACCCAGAAATCCGCAGGCACCGGCCTGATCCGCGCCAAGACCGGCACCCTCACCGGCGTGAACACCCTCGCCGGGACGGTCGTCGACAGGCAGGGCCGGCTGCTCGCCTTCGCCTTCCTGGCATCCGGTACGACAGCCCCGTCCGAGGCCCAGTCCTCCCTCGACGCCCTCGCCACCAGCCTCGCCGCCCGTACCCGATGAGCCGTTCAACACCACACCGCGGACGCACCCGAGCACGTACGGTTGACGCATGACGAGCATCGGTGGTGCCGAGATGGTCGACTGGAATCTCGCGGTCGCGACCGCGACCCGACTTGTGCGGCCGGGGCCCGAGATCAGCCGCGAGGGCGCCCGCGAGGTCGTCGCGGAGCTGCGCCGGCATGCCAAGGCCGCTGAGGAACACGTCCGTTCCTTCACCCGGATGATCCCCGAGGGGACCGAGCCGGAGGACACCCCGGTCCTGGTCGTGGACCGGGCCGGCTGGATCAAGGCCAATGTCGCGGGCTTCCGCGAACTGCTCCGCCCGCTCCTGGGGAAGATGCAGGACCGGCGGGGCAACGGACCGGGCGGCGCCGTGCTCGGCGCGGTCGGCGGCAAGGTGACCGGCGTCGAGGTGGGGATGCTGCTGTCGTTCCTGGCCTCCCGGGTCCTCGGCCAGTACGAGACGTTCGCCCCCGCCACCCGCGAGCTCCCGGCCTCGGCCGACGGCGGCGGCAGGCTGCTGCTCGTCGCCCCGAACATCGTCCATGTCGAGCGCGAACTCGAGGTCGACCCGCACGACTTCCGGCTCTGGGTCGCCCTCCACGAGGAGACCCATCGCACCCAGTTCACCGGTGTGCCCTGGCTCCGCGACCATCTGCAGGGCGAGATCCAGTCGTTCCTCGAAGAGACCGACGTCGACCCGATGACCGTGCTGGAACGGCTCCGCGAGGCCGCCCAGTCCCTGGCGGGGGGCCGTCCCGAGGGCGAGGACGGCGAGGACGGCGGCCGCAGCCTCGTCGAACTGGTCCAGACACCCGCCCAGCGCGAGATCCTCGGCCGGCTCACCGCCGTGATGTCCCTGCTCGAAGGCCATGCCGACTACGTGATGGACGGCGTCGGCCCCGAGGTCGTCTCCTCCGTCGGCGAGATCCGGGAGAAGTTCCAGCAGCGCAGGGCGCGCGGTGCGAGCCGTCTCGACCAGGCGCTGCGCAAGCTTCTCGGACTCGACGCCAAACTGCGCCAGTACCGCGACGGCGAGCGATTCGTCCGTGCCGTGGTCGACAAGGTCGGCATGGACGGCTTCAACCGGGTCTGGACCTCGCCGAACACCCTCCCGACCAAGGCGGAGATCGCGAAACCGACGGACTGGATCGCGAGGGTGCACCGTAAGGCAGAGTCCTGATCACGACGGGCCCGGCGGCGGACGACAGGACACGAACGCGCCGGTAATCACCCATCCGAGGGACCGTAGAGGCATGGGAAGGCGTGCAATGCTCGATGGACGGCTTGCCTCTGTCACCATCGACGCACTCTGAGTGACGGCACTCTTCCCGTTCCGGCACTCCGAGGCACCTCCCAAAACTTCACGAAGGGCACCGGACATGGGTCCCCATCCTGCGGTCGCGGCGATACGCCTGGCGGTCCGCCGCGTACTCCACGACGTACTCACCGAACACACCCGGAGCGCCGAGCACACCCGGCGCACCCCGCACCCCGAGCTCGCCGAAGCCGGTGCGGGCAGGCAACGCGCCGCACTCCCCGAACGCCCCGATACCCCGCTGGTGCTGGTGGCATGCTCCGGCGGCGCCGATTCCATGGCGCTCGCCTCCGCCCTCGCCTTCGAGGCCCGCAAACTCGACGTCCGGGCCGGCGGCATCACCGTCGACCACGGCCTTCAGGACGGATCCGACACCCGGGCCGCCGAGGTCGTCGACCGCCTCACCGCCATGCGCCTCGACCCGGTCGAGTCCGTCGCCGTGCAGGTCGGCCAGGAAGGCGGCCCGGAGGCCGCGGCCCGCGACGCCCGCTACGCCGCCCTGGACGCGGCGGCCGAGCGGCACGGAGCCGCCGCCGTCCTGCTCGGTCACACCCGTGACGACCAGGCGGAGACGGTGCTGCTGGGCCTCGCCCGCGGCTCCGGCATCCGCTCCCTCTCCGGCATGGCCGCCGCATCCGGCCCGGCCGGCCGCTACCGCCGCCCCTTCCTCCAGCTCGACCGGCAGACCGCCCGCAAGGCCTGCCTCGTCCAGTCCCTGCCCGTCTGGGACGACCCGCACAACATCGACCCCGCCTACACCCGCTCCCGGCTGCGCCACGAGGGCCTGCCCGCCCTGGAGAAGGCGCTGGGCAAAGGGGTCGTCGAGGCCCTGGCCCGTACCGCCCAGCTCTCCCGCGACGACGCAGACGCCCTGGACACCTGGGCCGCCGAGGCCGACCGCGCCGTGCGGGACGACGCGGGGCGGCTGGAGTGCGCCAAGCTGTACGCGCTGCCGCCCGCCGTGCGCCGCCGGGTACTGCGCCGGGCCGCCATGGAGGCGGGCTCCCCGGCCGGTTCGCTCTTCGCCCGGCACATCGAGGAAGTCGACCGTCTGATCACCGGCTGGCGCGGCCAGCGGGCCATCAACCTGCCGGGCCGGGTCGAAGCCATGCGACAGGGTGGCAGACTGGTGATTCGGCAGAGCTGAAGCACGAGCGGCTGACATGCAGGCGAGCGGCCGCGCAGGTCCGGGTCGATACCCCGGATCCGGCAGGCAAAGAAAGAGACGCGGGTGAACGAGAAGGACATGGGCACCGACCTTCAGTCGGTGCTCCTCACCAAGGAAGAGATCGACGCGAAGCTCGTCGAGCTGGCCGCGAAGATCGACGCGGAGTACGCGGGCAAGGACCTGCTCATCGTCGGCGTCCTCAAGGGCGCAGTGATGGTCATGGCGGACCTGGCGCGCGCGCTGTCCACCCCCGTCACCATGGACTGGATGGCCGTCTCGTCGTACGGCGCGGGCACCCAGTCCTCCGGAGTGGTCCGGATCCTCAAGGACCTGGACACTGACATCAAGGGCAAGCACGTCCTGATCGTCGAGGACATCATCGACTCGGGCCTGACGCTGTCCTGGCTGATGTCGAACCTCGGCTCGCGTGAGCCGGCGTCCCTGGAGATCTGCACCCTGCTGCGCAAGCCGGACGCGGCCAAGGTCGCGCTCGACTGCAAGTGGGTCGGCTTCGACATCCCCAACGAGTTCGTCGTCGGATACGGGCTGGATTACGCGGAGAAGTACCGCAATCTGCCCTTCGTCGGCACGCTCGCTCCGCACGTCTACGGGGGCTGACCGCCTCCCGGCACCTCTCGCCCGGCCGGGGTGCCCGGCCCGTCCGGGGCGGACGACGGGAACCTTTCACCGGATTCCCGCCGTTGAGCCTTTGAAGGCGGGTTTTGACAGACGTCCCCGGCAGCCGCAGGCGACAATGCTGGGGTACCGTCCGAAGAACAGTCTTTTCTCACAGCAGCATTTACCTACGGGCAGGAGGGACGGGGCGTCATCGCCCCGTATGGATGGACGTGAAGCGATACTTCCGTGGGCCGGTCATGTGGATCGTGCTGGCCGTCCTCGCCGTGGTCGTGTTGATGCAGGTCGTCGGCTCGTCGGGCGGCTACAAATCGGTGGACACCGGCAAGGTGATCCAGGCGATCAGCAAGGACCAGGTGGCGCAGGCCAAGCTGACCACCGGTGACGAACAGATCATCAAGATCGAGTTGAACAAGGGCCAGAAGCTTTCGGGCGAGTCCGGCAGCAAGTTCCAGGCGAGCTACATCGGCGACCAGGGTGTCCAGCTGGCCGACACGCTGCAGCAGAAGTTCGAGAGCGGCAAGATCGACAAGGGCTACACTGTCTCGCCGTCGAAGCAGTCCCCGTTCATCTCGATCCTCCTCTCGCTGCTGCCCTTCGTCCTGATCGTGGTCGTCTTCCTGTTCCTGATGAATCAGATGCAGGGCGGCGGATCCCGGGTCATGCAGTTCGGGAAGTCCAAGGCGAAGCTGATCACCAAGGACACCCCGAAGACGACGTTCGCCGATGTGGCGGGGTCGGACGAGGCCGTCGAGGAGCTCCAGGAGATCAAGGAGTTCCTCCAGGAGCCGGCGAAGTTCCAGGCCGTCGGCGCCAAGATCCCGAAGGGTGTCCTGCTCTACGGGCCTCCCGGTACGGGCAAGACGCTGCTCGCACGCGCCGTCGCGGGCGAGGCGGGCGTCCCGTTCTACTCGATCTCCGGTTCCGACTTCGTCGAGATGTTCGTCGGTGTCGGTGCCAGCCGGGTCCGTGACCTCTTCGAGCAGGCCAAGGCGAACGCTCCGGCGATCGTTTTCGTCGATGAGATCGACGCCGTCGGCCGGCACCGAGGTGCCGGAATGGGCGGCGGTCACGACGAGCGCGAGCAGACGCTGAACCAGCTGCTTGTCGAGATGGACGGCTTCGACGTGAAGGGCGGCGTCATCCTGATCGCCGCCACGAACCGGCCGGACATCCTCGACCCGGCGCTGCTGCGACCGGGCCGTTTCGACCGGCAGATCGCGGTCGACCGGCCGGACATGCAGGGCCGTCTCGAGATTCTCAAGGTGCACCAGAAGGGCAAGCCGGTCGCAAAGGACGTCGACCTCGGCGCCGTTGCCCGTCGTACGCCAGGCTTCACCGGTGCCGACCTGTCGAACGTGCTGAACGAAGCCGCGCTCCTCACGGCGCGCGGCAACCTGAAGCTGATCGACAACAAGATGCTCGACGAGGCCATCGACCGCGTCGTGGCGGGTCCGCAGAAGCGGACCCGGATCATGTCCGAGAAGGAGAAGAAGATCACCGCGTACCACGAGGGCGGACACGCCCTGGTCGCGGCGGCTTCCCCCCAGTCGGACCCGGTCCACAAGATCACGATCCTCTCCCGCGGCCGCGCCCTCGGTTACACGATGGTGCTCCCGGAGGAGGACAAGTACTCCACGACGCGCAACGAGATGCTCGACCAGCTGGCCTACATGCTGGGCGGGCGCGCGGCCGAGGAGCTGGTCTTCCACGACCCGACCACCGGCGCTGCGAACGACATCGAGAAGGCCACCGCAACGGCCCGCGCGATGGTCACGCAGTACGGCATGACGGAGCGGCTCGGCGCGATCAAGTTCGGCGGCGACAACACCGAGCCCTTCGTGGGCCGGGAGATGGGCCACCAGCGCGACTACTCGGAAGAGGTCGCGGCCCTCGTCGACGAAGAGGTCAAGAAGCTCATCGAGACCGCGCACAACGACGCGTGGGAGATCCTTGTCGAGAACCGCGACGTTCTGGACGCACTGGTTCTCCAGCTCCTCGAGAAGGAGACGCTCGGCAAGGAGGAGATCGCCGAGATCTTCGCCCCGATCGTGAAGCGCCCGTCCCGTCCGGCA
Organism: Streptomyces sp. Ncost-T10-10d; assembly: GCF_900091955.1. Classification (GTDB taxonomy): domain Bacteria; phylum Actinomycetota; class Actinomycetes; order Streptomycetales; family Streptomycetaceae; genus Streptomyces. The sequence continues at coordinate 26,044 of NZ_FMDF01000033.1, read as the reverse complement.
TGGACCGGTTCCGCCCGACGCACCCCGTCGACGCGGCCGCCGGTGCTCTCGCCGAAGGAGCTCGCCCTCACCAACGGCGCCGCCACGGCGAACGGCTCGGTCGTCCCCACGGACACCGTCCCGGCCACCGAGGTGATCCCGGAGGACCGTCCCGAGAGCTGAGGTCCCGCTACCCCGGTGTGGCACCTGTCACGGGAGCTGCACCGGGCCCGGAATGGATGCCGCGTCCCCGCAGGTTCTAGCCTGTGGGGGCGCGGCTTTTTCGTACGCCCGTGCGGAGGTATGTGCGGGTGACAGCACAGAGGAACGAGGCACAGATGACCGACCCGGTGACGTTGGACGGCCAGGGCTCGATCGGTGAGTTCGACGAGAAGCGGGCCGAGGCGGCCGTACGCGAACTCCTCTTCGCCGTGGGCGAGGATCCGGACCGTGAGGGACTGCGCGAGACGCCGGGGCGGGTGGCACGGGCGTACAAGGAGATATTCGCGGGCCTCTACCAGGAGCCCCAGGATGTGCTGACGACCACGTTCGACCTCGGCCACGACGAGATGGTGCTGGTCAAGGACATCGAGGTGTTCTCCACCTGCGAACACCACCTGGTGCCGTTCCGGGGTGTCGCGCATGTCGGGTACATCCCTGCGACCAGCGGCAAGATCACCGGTCTGTCGAAGCTGGCCCGCCTCGTCGATGTCTTCGCCCGGCGCCCGCAGGTCCAGGAGCGGCTCACCACGCAGATCGCCGATTCGCTCATGGAGATTCTGGAGCCGCGCGGGGTCGTTGTCGTCGTCGAGTGCGAGCACATGTGCATGTCGATGCGCGGTATCCGCAAGCCCGGTGCGAAGACGCTGACCTCGGCGGTACGCGGCCAGCTCCGCGACCCCGCGACGCGCGCCGAGGCCATGAGCCTGATCATGGCGCGCTGAGCTCCGGAGCGGCTGTGAGGGAAGAGCTCGGTGACCGCTACGCGGCCGCCGAGCTCTTGTCGTTGTCCTCGTCCTCCGGGAGCTTGCAGATGCGCTCCAGCCAGAGGGCCGCGGCAACCACCGCGATGCCGGCCAGGACCGCGAAGCCCGCGTAGATCGCCTGGTCGCGGCGGGCCGGGATGTCGAGGGAGCCGAGCAGGAAGACACCCGTGCCGCCGTACATGCCGGAGACCAGGGAGACGACGAGCGCGCTGGCCTGGCCGAAGACGACTGCGCGGGCCGCCATCAGTGGCTCGACGCCCTTGGCTCCCGGCCGGCGCTCACGCTGGGCGCGCAGCCGGGAACGGATGGAGAGCGCCGTCGCGAGCAGGATGGCGGCGATCACAGCGAGCACGATCGGCGCGGCAAGGGGAACGCTCGGCAGACTGCCCAGGGAGTCCCAGAGGCGGGCACCACCCCAGGAGAGCACTCCGGCCGCGGCGAAGAGGCCGACCAGTACCCCGAGCCGTAGTTGCTTCACCGAGTGATCCGCCCTTCGCCGCCGGTGGTGCGTGTCACGGTGGTCCGTGTAGCCACCGTGCAACCAGTGATCCGTTTCCGTTGAGCCTAACGACTATTCGGGCAGACGGAGTTCCAGGTCGGCCCGGGGCAGTACCCCCTCCCGGCCGACACCGGCCAGCAACTCCGCGACCGGGCCGGAGCCGGGCAGCTGGGCCTCGGGGTCGACGTCGTGCCACGGGGCGAGCACGAAGGCGCGCTCATGGGCGCGGGGGTGAGGGAGGGTGAGCGCCGGGTCGTCGGAGACGACATCCGCGTACGCCACGATGTCGACGTCGATGGTGCGCGGGCCCCAGCGTTCCTCACGGACCCGGTCGAAGGCCTCTTCGATGGCCTGGCCGCGTTCCAGGAGGGAGGACGGCGGGAGCGTCGTCTTCACGACGATCACCGCGTTGAAGTACGAGGGCTGGGAGCCGGGAGCGACGCCCCAGGGCTCCGTCTCGTACACCGGGGAGACTGCTTTGACCCGCAGACCGGGGGTGTCCTCCAGGGCGTCTATGGCGCTCTGGAGGGTCTCCAGGCGGTTGCCCAGATTGGAGCCCAGGGAGATCACGGCGCGTTTGGGGTTGGAGAGGGTGATGTCCGCGGCGTCCACCTGCTCGACCACGGAGGCGGGAACCGGCTGTACGGTCGGGTCGCTCTGCCCCTCGGTAGAAAATGCAGTCATACTCGGCTCCGGGTGATGGTGATGGTCACATCGTCGAAGGGGACGGTGATCGGCGCATCCGGCTTGTGCACCACCACCTCCACCTCCTCGACTCCTTCGTGCTTGAGGCACTTCTGGGCGATGCGCTCCGCGAGCGTTTCGATCAGATCGACCGGTTCCCCCTGCACCACGTCGACGACCTCCTCCGCGACGACGCCGTAGTGCACGGTCTTCGTCAGGTCGTCGGCGGCTGCCGCGGGGCGGGTGTCGAGGCCGAGCACCAGGTCCACGATGAACGTCTGGCCCTCTTCCCGTTCTCGAGGGAAGACGCCATGGTGTCCACGGGCCTTGAGGCCGCGCAGCGCGACACGATCCACGCGAATCACTCCTGCTGTCGTTGGGCGTAGAGACACGGGGCCGCGTGCGGACGGCTGGGTGCCCTGTTTCGAATCTACCTGCGAGCACCGACAGTGCCCGCCCGCGGGGGCTATGGACAGGACCTTGCGGGGCTGGTAGCCGCTTCTACCCGCGGTTCCGGATTCCAACCCCCCGTCGGGCGGATGCCCCGGTCAGGGGGATGTGTCCTCCTCCTCGTCCTCATCGGATTCGGTGAGGACGGGCGAGCCGTGGTGGGACCAGAGCTTCCAGCCGTCCGGTGTGCGCCGGAACACATTGGTGGCCACGACGAGTTGGCCGACCAGCGGTCCGAGCGCGTTGCCGTCCTCCGCGGGGCCGCCGCTGAGGATGTTCTCCGTGCAGGTCACCAGGGCCGTGTCGCCGGTCATCGAGACCCCGACATCGGTCAGGAAGAACTGGATGTACTCGGTGTTCGCCATGATCAGGGCGTAACTGCGCAACACCTCGCCGCGGCCGGTGAGCACCGGCCAGCCGGGGTGGACGCAGGAGACGGTGAGGTCCTCGCCCGGCAGCCAGAGCCCGGAGAGGTCGTCGAAGTCGCCGCGCTCCATCGCCTCGTAGAAGGCGGTGTTGGCCTGCTCGACGGCCGCGATGTCGGCGGCCGCCTCCGCGTGCTCGTCGCGGGGCCGGCTCACGCGGCTCCCTCGACGGCGCGGGCGACCCGTACCGCGTCGGCCGTGGCCCGTACCTCGTGGACACGGACGGCCCAGGCACCGGCGCGGGCGGAGAGCGCGGAGATCGCCGCAGTGGCGGCGTCGCGTTCGCGAGCGGGCGGCGGTGCGGCGCCCTCGTCGGCCAGCACATGGCCGAGGAAGCGCTTGCGGGAGGCGGCTACCAGCAGCGGGCGGCCCAGGGCGCGCAGCTCGTCGAGGTGGGCGACCAGCGCGAGGTCGTGGCCGGCGTCCTTGGCGAAGCCGAGCCCGGGGTCGATCACGATCCGTTCCGGGGCGACACCCCCCGCGATCACGGCGTCCATCCGCTCCCGCAGCTCCGCGACGACCTCGGCGACGACGTCCCCGTACACCGCCCGGCTGTTCATGGACTCGCTGAAGCCGCGCCAGTGCATCACGACGAACGGCGTGCCGGCCGCGGCGACGACCTCGACCATGTCCGGGTCGGCGAGGCCGCCGCTCACATCGTTGACCAGGGCGGCTCCGGCCGCGACCGATTCCTCGGCGACACGGGCCCGCATGGTGTCCACGGAGACCGTGACCCCTTCGGACGCCAGGCCCTTGACCACCGGGACCACACGCCGCAGCTCCTCCGACGCGTCCACCCGGCTGGCACCGGGGCGGGTCGACTCACCGCCGACATCGATCAGGTCGGCGCCCTCGGCGACCAGGTCGAGGCCATGTTTGATCGCGGCCGTGGCGTCGAACCAGCGGCCGCCGTCGGAGAAGGAGTCCGGGGTCACATTGACGACACCCATGACCGCACAGCGGTCCCACTCCGGCAGGCCTTGGACCGTGCCTCGTCCACGCAAGGTACTCATGCGACCAGCGTAGGCCCCGTACGGTGTGCTGTTACGCCGCGCGGGCGTGGTGCTCCTGGCCCGGCGCCGGGGTGTGGGCGCAGGGGCGCGGCCGGCGTCGCGGGAATCGGCGGGCGAGGGGGCGGGGCAGCGCGAGGTTCACAAAGCCCTCGGCCTGCATGGCCGCGAAGGAGATGCGCGGCAGGTCACGGGCGGCGCGGTAGACGACGAAGCGGGGCTCCCAGCGGGGCCGGAACTTGGCGTTGAACTTGTACAGAGACTCGATCTGGAACCAGCGCGACAGAAAGATCAGCAGTCCGCGCCAGGTCCGCAGCACTGGTCCCGCACCCAGCTTCTCGCCGCGGGCGAGTGCCGAGCGGAACATCGCGAAGTTCAGCGAGACGCGTTCGACGGAGAGCTGGGAGGCGGCCTGCAGGGCGGCGACGATCAGCAGTTCGTTCATGCCCGGGTCGGCGGAGCGGTCGCGGCGCATCAGATCGAGGGACATGCCGTCCCTGCCCCACGGGACGAAGTGGAGTACGGCCTTCAGGTCGCCGTACGGGGAGTCGGCGGTGTGCTCGTCGGCCTTGTGGGCGGTGGCGATGATGCAGTCCCCGTCGGCCGGGTCACCCATCCGGCCGAGCGCCATGGAGAAGCCGCGCTCGTTGTCGGTGCCGCGCCAGTCGGCGGCGGCCCGCCGGATGCGGGCCAGCTCGGCCTCGCCGATGTCGCGGATGCGCCGGACCTGGGTCTCGTAGCCAAGACGTTCAATGCGCTTCACCATCTGGCGTACGTTGCGCATCGCGCGCCCGGCGAGCGAGAAATCCGCGACATCCACCACCGCCTCGTCGCCGAGTTCCAGTGCGTCGAGTCCGGTCTCGCGGGTCCAGACCTCGCCGCCGGTCTCGCTGCAGCCCATTACGGCGGGGGTCCAGGAGTGGGCCTTGGCCTCGTCCATGAAGCGCTCGATGGCGCCGGGCCAGGCCTCCACGTCGCCTATCGGGTCGCCGCTCGCCAGCATCACCCCGGACACGACGCGGTAGCAGACGGCTGCCTTGCCACTGGGGGAGAAGACGACGCCCTTGTCGCGGCGGAGCGCGAAGTGGCCGAGCGAGTCGCGGCCGCCGTGCTTCTCCAGCAGGGCGCGCAGCCGGGCCTCGTCGTCCTCGGTGAGGCGGGCGGCCGGGTGCTCGGGGCGGAAGGCGAGATAGATGGTGGTGACGGCGGTCAGCAGACCGAGGGCGCCGAGCGAGCACGCCACGGTCCAGGAGGTGACTCCGGCGTACTCGACGGGGCCCTCGAAGCCGAACAGGCCGTACAGCACGTGCTGGAGCCGGTCGGCGATGCTGGGGTTCCCCACGACCCGGCCGGGGTGGACGCTGACGATGATCAGGCCCAGGCCCAGCGAACCCGCTCCGAGGAGCACGAAATTGGCCAGGGCCCGCCAGCGGCTCCTCGGGTCGGGGAGCGCGGCGAATTCACCGCGATGGCGAACCAGCAGCAGGCAGAGCGTCAGCGAGACGAGCGTGCCGATGACCGAGTGCCGGTAGACGAACTGCGCCAGCGCACCGGCGGGCAGCAGCACGACGGCCGCCCGCCAGGCCCGCCGCTTGCGCCGCTTGAGCCCGTGGGCGAGAAGCAGCAGCAGGACGCCCGCACTCAGGGAGAGGGCGGCGGCGAACGGCCCGAGGGCGCCGGGGAGCACCTCGGCGAGCGTGTGCATCCGGCTGTGCCGGAAGCGCGGGAACACGCCCGCGGCGACATCGATCAGGCCGACGACGGCGCAGGCGGTACCGACCAGCGTCGGTACGGATTCGGGACGCGGGCCGCGTACGAACTTACGTACAGGACTCGGAACCGATCCCGATTTATCCCCATCTAGCGTGACAGACATCGCTTCCCGTGGTTCCGCGAGAGATTCTTGAGTCCTTCGGCCGAGGCCTTCCGGACGATGTGCGATCTGTAGGACGAGGCTTCCGAGGTAAGGGTTCACCCGCCTGCCGGAAAATTCCCGACAAGAAAGCTCACCCCCCATGGGTCTTACCAGCAAGACATTTCTGGCCGCGGCGATCGTGCTGGCCGTGGTGTTCTTCGCCGCCACGGTCTGGCTCTGGCCGCGGTTGGCCCGGCGCAGCGTGTCCGCGGTGTTCGGCAGGGTCGGCCTGCTGCTGGCGACTCAGCTGACGGTCTTCGTCTCCGTCGGTCTGGTGGCCAACAACTCGTTCCTCTTCTACGGCTCCTGGGCCGATCTGTTCGGCCAGAAGCAGGATCTGGGCGTGGTCACGGACCGGGCGGCCGGAACGCTGGCATCGAAGAACATCGTGCGGGTCGGGATACAGCGGCCGGACGTGCCGGGTGGTGCGCGGCCCACGATGGGCGGCCGGATCGACAAGGTCGTGATAGCGGGGCGGAAGTCGAAGATCGAGAGTTCGGCGTATGTGTACCTCCCGCCGGAGTACTTCCAGGCGGCGTTCGCCCGCCGGAAGTTCCCCGCGGTCGTCGTCCTCACCGGCTACCCGGGTGTCGCGGAGAACCTGCTGAAGGGCCTTCACTACCCGCGGACGGCGCACGAGCGGGTGAAGGCCGGCCGGGCGCAGCCGATGATCCTGGTGATGCTGCGGCCGACAGTGGCGCCGCCGCGGGACACCGAGTGTGTGGACATAAAAGGCGGACCGAAGACCGAGACGTTCTTCGCCGAGGATCTGCCGCGGGCGATCTCGGATACGTACCGGGTCGGCAAACTGGCCCGTAACTGGGGCATCATGGGCAATTCGACCGGCGGCTACTGTGCGCTGAAGATCGGGCTCCACCATCCGGACCGGTTCGCCGCGAGCGCCGGGCTCTCCGCGTACTACAAGGCGGCCGAGGACCCGACGACCGGCGACCTCTTCCACGGCGACCAGGGGGCGCGCGACCGCTCCGATCTGATGTGGAGCCTGGACAATCTGCCGCAGCCCGACTCGTCCTTCCTCGTCACGACCTCCAAGCGCGGCGAGGGGAACTACCACACCACGCAGCAGTTCATCGCCAAGGTGAAGCCGCCCGCCCAGGTCTCGTCGATCGTGCTCGACAGCGGCGGGCACAACTTCAACACCTGGCGCCGGGAGATCCCTTCGGCGCTGGACTGGATGAGCAGCCGGCTGAGCGAGAACTGAGTCGGGCCCGGTCCGGGGCCCGCTTCCCGGCTCCCGTTCACCGGCTCACCGTGCGACGCTCTCCACCGTCTCGACGGCCACCTCGGCACGCGGGACGTCCTGGGCGTCCGCGTCGATCGAGCGGCGCAGCGCCTCATGGAGCCGGGCCGGGGTGAGTACGCCGAGGAAGCGGCCGTTGCTCTCCTTGTCGATGACGGCGATCCAGCCCGCGTCGTGCTGGAGCATGGTGGCGAACGCCTGCTTGAGCGGGGCGCCGACGGGCAGCCACGCCTCCATCCTGCGGGCGTGGGCGCGCACTGTGTCCTTGGTCCCGGTGGTGAGGCCGTCGGCCGGGATCCAGCCGTGCAGATTGTTCTCTCCGTCCAGCACGACGGCCCAGCGCGCTCCTTCGGCCCGCAGCCGCTCGGTCGCCCTCGTCAGGGAGTCGTCGAGGTGGACGACCGGTGGCTGGTCCAGGTCGCCCTCCTCGATGGGGGTCACGGAGAGCCGCTTGAGGCCCCGGTCGGCGCCGACGAAGTCCGCGACATAGGGGGTGGCGGGGGCGCCCAGTACGGTTGCCGGGGAGTCGAACTGCTCGATGGAGCCCTGTCCGTAGACGGCGATCCGGTCACCGAGCCGGACCGCTTCCTCGATGTCGTGCGTGACGAACAGCACGGTTTTGCGGACCTGTGCCTGGAGTTTCAGGAATTCGTTCTGCAGCCGTTCCCGTACAACTGGGTCGACCGCGCCGAAGGGTTCGTCCATCAGGAGCACCGGCGGATCCGCGGCCAGTGCCCGTGCCACGCCCACGCGTTGACGCTGGCCGCCGGAGAGCTGTTCCGGATAGCGGTCGCCATAAACGGAAGGATCAAGTCCGACAAGGTCGAGGAGTTCCGCCGCGCGCTCACGGCCCTTTCCTCGTTTCCAGCCGAGGAGATGAGGAACGGTCGCCGTGTTATCCAGGACCGTTCGGTGCGGGAAGAGACCCACCTGCTGGATCACATAGCCGATACGGCGGCGCAGCCGGACGGGGTCGATGGCGGATATGTCGTCCCCGTCGAGGAATATCCGGCCCTCGGTCGGTTCGATCAACCGGTTCACCATCTTCATGGTGGTCGTCTTGCCGCAGCCCGACGGTCCGACGAGCGTGACCAGTTCACCCTCGGCGACCTCGAAGGAAAGGTCGTCGACGGCGGTGGTGCCGTCCGCGTACCGCTTGGTGACATGCTCGAAACGGATCATGGTTCCCCATTGTCGCGCGTGTTCTGTGAAGGACATGTTGCTGGAATACAACGGCCTCGGCGATTGTCAGTGGTCGAGGATAGGGTCACTGGAACATCGGTACGAGGCGGTAATCGGAGGGGGGACGGATGGCTGCCGCACAGAACTGCATGGTGACGAACGACTGGATCTGTGGGGAGTATCTCCGTTCCCGCAGCCAGGAGTTGACCGATGCGACGGTCCAGCACATCTGGATCACCGCGGTCTCGGTGCTGATCGGACTCCTGGTGGCCTTTCCGCTGGCGCTGCTCGCCCGCCGCAGCCGCCGCTTCGCCGGACCGGTCCTCGGGCTGACGACGGTGCTCTACACCGTGCCTTCGCTCGCCATGTTCTCGCTGCTGCTGCCACTGTTCGGACTTTCCGCGGCGCTGGTCGTCACCGGCCTGGTGTTGTATTCGCTGACCATTCTCGTACGGAACATCCTGGCGGGCCTCGAAGCGGTCCCGCAGGAGGCGAAGGAGGCGGCCGAGGGATTGGGGTACGGGCCGGTCCGGCTGATGTGGGAGGTCGAACTCCCCCTTGCCCTGCCCGCGGTGATGGCCGGGGTGCGGATCGCGACGGTCTCGACGATCGCACTGACGACGGTCGGATCGATCATCGGCAGAGGCGGCCTCGGCAATCTCATAGGGGACGCTCTGCCCAGCTTCTTCAAGGCCCAGGTGCTCACCGCCTCGGTCCTGTGCGTACTGCTCGCGGTCGTCGCCGATCTGCTGCTGCTGGTCCTCCAGCGGCTGTTGACCCCCTGGACCCGAATACGCACCGCTCACGCAGGCGCGGGTGCGGTCGCGGGCGCCACGGCAAAGGTGGTCTGACCATGGGAGTTCTTGGCGAGGCCTGGACCTGGCTCACCACCGGCGCCAACTGGTCGGGGGAGAACGGGGCGGCCCACCGGCTCGGCGAGCATCTGTACGTCAGCGGCGTCGCGCTCGCCCTGGCCTGCGCCGTGGCCCTGCCGATCGCGCTCTGCCTCGGGCACATCGGGAAGGGGGGCGCGCTGGCCGTCAACATCTCCAATGTGGGGCGGGCGATCCCGGTCTTCGCGGTGCTCGCCCTCTTCATGGTCTCGCCGCTGCGCAATGCCGGATATGTGCCGACGATCACCGCGCTGGTGCTGTTCGCCGTGCCGCCGCTGCTCACCAACGCCTATGTCGGGATGACGGAGGTCGACCGGTCGGTGACCGAGGCGGCGCGGGGCATGGGAATGTCCGGAGGTCAGCTCTTCGTGCGGGTCGAACTCCCGCTGGCCTACCCGATGATCATGACCGGGCTGCGCTCGGCCGCGGTCCAGGTGGTCGCCACGGCGACGATCGCCGCGATGGTCGGCCAAGGCGGTCTCGGCCGGATCATCACCGCCGGGTTCAACACGTACAACACACCGCAGGTGGTCGCGGGGGCGCTGCTGGTCGCCGTGCTCGCCCTGCTGGTGGAGGCGGTGCTGGTGGGCCTGGACCGGATGCTGTCACCGCTGCGCCGCCGCAGGACGGCATGACGGCGCGGTACGACCGCCCGTAGGGCCCACTTCATCGCACCCCCTCGATCCCCGGATCCCATCTCAAACAGATCCTGTTGCTGTGGACGGAGAACAACTCATGAGCAAGACCTCGCGAATAGCGGGCGCAGTCATCGGCATGGTCGCGCTGGCCGGCTCGCTCGCCGCCTGCGGTGGCGACAGCCTGGAGAAGGACAAGGGGGGCTCGGCACCCTCCGGCGGCTCCGGCAAGAAGGGCTCGCTCGTCGTCGGGGCGGCCTCCTTCACCGAGTCCAAGGTGCTCGCGGAGCTGTACGCACAGATCCTGGGCGACGCCGGATACAGCGCCTCGGTCACCACGGTGGCCAACCGGGAACTGTACGAACCGTCCCTGGAGAAGGGGGAGATCGATGTCGTCCCCGAATATGCCGCGACGATCGCCGAATTCCTCAATGCCAAGGTGAACGGGGCGAAGGAGGCCGAGAAGAAGCCGGTCGCCTCCGGTGATGCGGCCGCCACGGTCGCGGCGCTGGAGAAGCTCGCCACCCCGCGCGGGCTGAAGGTACTCCCGGCCGGCGAGGCCGTCGACCAGAACGCCTTCGCGGTGACCAAGGAATTCGCCACCGAGAACAAGCTCAGGACGCTTTCGGATCTCGGCAGGTCGAAGGCCGAAGTGAAGATCGCGGCCGGCGACGAGTGCGAGGTGCGGCCGTTCTGCGCACCGGGTCTGAAGAAGACGTACGGAATCGATGTCACCGGTATCGACCCCAAGGGAGTCGGTACGCCGCAGTCCAAGCAGGCCGTGAAGGACGGCAAGGACCAACTGGTTCTCACCACCACCACGGACGCGGTGCTGGACAGCTACGGCCTGGTGTTCCTGGAGGACGACAAGAAGCTCCAGAACGCGGACAACGTTCTGCCGGTCGTCAATGCCAAGGACGCGGGTTCCCAGGACATTGCCGACGCACTCGGCAAGCTCACCAAGGCCCTCACGACCGAGGATCTGGCGGAACTGAACCGCAAGGTCGACGCCGAGCGCGCAAAGCCCGCCGATGTGGCCAAGGACTATCTGCAGTCGAAGAGCCTCATCAAGAAGTAGGGATTGGGGGGATCGGGGGCCGTCAGGTAACCGGCCGGGAACAGATTGGCGGGCGGCCCCCCAAGCGCCCCGTACGCACTGTAAATTTCAGGCCATGCCACGTGGACGTCATCGCCATTCGCCACCTCTGCACAGAATCCTTCCGTCTTCGGCCGTCGTCGGAGTCTCGGTCGTCTGTGCCGCAGGCGCCTGGCTGCTCGCCGAGCCCCTGATCCTGCGCGGCCTGGTGGCCGCCGCGGCGGCCGCTGCCGTGACCGGCGCGTATCTGATGCGCAGCTGGGACCGGGAAGCGGGCCGTCGTGTCGCGGAGTTGGCGCGTGCCCGTGCCGGCGACGAATGGCGGGCCGAGGAGCGCGTGGCCGAGCTCGAGGCCGACCTGGAGGAGTCGCGGGAGCTGCGTGTACGGCTGGAGACGAAGCTGCGCCGCAAGCGGGTGGAGCTTGCCGGCCTGCGCGGGGAGCACGCCGCGCTGCTGCGGCGGTACGCCAACGCCGAGACCGAGCGGGCCAGCGCGCTGGAGGGCCGCAGGCAACTCGCGCTCGAAGCCGCCGCGCCCCGGGAGCTGCCCGCCGCACGCAGCACACCGACACCGGCCGCCTATCTGCGTGCTGCCCAGGCGCTGGAGGACCTCTCGCGCAACGGGGCGTTTCAGGAGGCGCGCCGTACCGCCGAGCAGGCCAGGAAGCGGGATCTCGCGGAGCGGGCCCGGGAGGCGGAGGAGCGGCAGGGGAAGCACGCGGCGGCCGCGGACGCGTCCGCGGCGCAGCACCTCCGCCCGCCGGCCGTCCTTCCCGCGACCCGGCCGTCTCCCGCGCTGCCCGCGGCGCGCACCGTGCCGGCCGCCAGCGCCGTCGCTCCGTACGCGGCGTCCCGCCGTCATCTGGTGCCGCAGGGCAGCTTCGACTTCTTCGGTACGCAGAAGGCGCGCGCCGCGATCGAGTCGGTGCAGAACGAGGACCTCGCGGACGTGGTGGGCGAGGAGGCACTGGCCGCGCACCGCACCGGCACGGCCGAGAACCGGGCCGTCGGCAAGGTCATCGACCTGACCGCGCACGACGAGACCGAGCAGCTGGACGTGGTGGAGCTGCGCAGCGCGATCTCGTAGGCGCGCGCAGGCGCTGCGCGAGTCGGCCTGGGTGGCGGCCTACTTGTCGATGTCGCCGACGACGAAGAAGAGCGAGCCCAGGATCGCTACCATGTCGGCGACCAGCGTGCCCGGCAGGAGCTCGGTGAGTGCCTGGATGTTGTTGTACGAGGCGGATCGGAGCTTCAGCCGGTACGGGGTCTTCTCGCCCTTGGACACCAGGTAGTAGCCGTTGATGCCGAGCGGGTTCTCGGTCCAGGCGTAGGTGTGGCCCTCGGGGGCCTTCAGCACCTTGGGCAGCCGCTGGTTGATCGGGCCGGGCGCGAGGCCGGCCATCCGGTCCAGGCAGGCGTCCGCCAGATCCAGGGCGTTGTGTGTCTGCTCCAGCAGACATTCGAAGCGGGCCAGGCAGTCGCCCTCGGTGCGGGTGACGACCTTGAGGGTGTCCTGGAGCTCCCCGTACGCGAGATACGGCTCGTCGCGGCGCAGATCGAAGTCGACCCCGGAGGCGCGGGCGATGGGACCGGACACCCCGTACGCGTGCACGGTCTCGGCGGACAGCACGCCGACGCCGCGGGTACGACCCCGGAAGATCTCGTTGCCGAGCACCAGGTCGTCGTACACGTCCATCCGGGACCGGACCGAGGCGACGGCGTCCCGGGCGCGGCCGAGCCAGCCCGCCGGGAGGTCCTCCTTGAGGCCGCCGACCCGGTTGAACATGTAGTGCATCCGGCCGCCGGAGACCTCTTCCATCACGGCCTGGAGCTCCTCGCGCTCGCGGAAGGCGTAGAACACCGGGGTGATCCCGCCGAGTTCGAGCGGGTACGAACCGAGGAACATCAGATGGTTCAGGACCCGGTTCAGCTCGGCGAGCAGGGTGCGCGTCCAGACCGCGCGCTCCGGGACCTCCATGCCGAGCATGCGCTCGACGGCCATCACGACGCCCAGCTCGTTGGAGAACGCCGACAGCCAGTCGTGGCGGTTGGCGAGCATCACGATCTGCCGGTAGTCGCGGGCCTCGAACAGCTTCTCCGCGCCGCGGTGCATGTAACCGATGACCGGTTCGGCGTGCTGGATGCGTTCGCCGTCGAGGACGATGCGCAGACGGAGCACGCCGTGGGTGGAGGGGTGCTGGGGGCCGATGTTGAGCACCATGTCGGTGCTCTCCGCTGCGCCGCCGATGCCGACTGTCGTCTCCGTCATACAGCCAGTATTCCCTGAGCGTCCGGGGCTCCGCCGCGGGCCCCGCGGCTCAAGCGCCGGCGGGGCCGGTCCGACCGGGGCCCTGCCCCGGGCCCGCTCCTCAATCGTCGGCGGGGCTGGATTTCGCTCCGCGCCTCAATCGCCGGCGGGGCCGATTTTTCGGTGCAGCAGCCAGCCGAAGTCGCCCAGGCCGCCCCGGGCCGTCAGTTCCGCTGCCTCGCCCGCCGAGGCGAGGGCCCGTACGTAGCCGGCCGGGTCGGTCGTCGCCAGGGCCAGTGGTGGGCGCTCGCCGTCGATGCCGAGGTGGTGCAAGGCCTCGCGTTGCGTCAGAACCTCGGGCGGTGCGCCGGCCCCGGCGTCCACCGCCGCCGCGCACGCGTCCAGCGCCACGTGCGAGGTGAGGTCGCAGCTGCCGTCCGGCACCGGCCGCACCTCGCGGCCGGACCGGAAGCCGGTCAGCGTGCCGAAGGGAGGCCGTGCCTCCCTCACATGGGCGTAGTCCACCGCCACCGCGAGCCCCCCGGACAGCGTGGACACCGCCCGCGCCCAGGCTTCGTCGCGCGGTCGGCCGATCTCCGCACGGCTGCCCGGTCCGGCCGACGGCCACCAGCGGCGCAGCCACTCGGCGTCCGCCCCGGTCACCGGTTCGCCCAGCCGTTCCGTACCGTCCGCCGTCCGGACGAGGACATACCGGTCGACACCGTCCGCGTCGGTCTCGGCGACGTCGGTCGGGACGTTGTCCAGCCACTCGTTGGCGAAGAGCAGACCGTGCGTCCCCGGCGGTGGTTCGGCGCACCACTGGATCCTCGGGTCCAGAGCGGCCGGGCGGGCGGCGATCTCCACGGCGTACGCCCGTACGGCGAGACCGTCGGCGCCCACGGCCGGGAGCGCCGCCAGCACCCCCGTCAGCAGTTCGCCCCGCCCCGCCCCCAGATCCACCAGGTCGACCGAGTCCGTGCCCAGCTCCCGCGCCGTCCTCACCAGCAGCCGGGCGACGGCGGAGGCGAACAGCGGGGAAACGTGGACGGAGGTACGGAAGTGGCCCGCCGGTCCTTCGGGGCTCCGGTAGAACCCCCCGTCTCCGTACAAAGCGGTCTCTGTCGCCTCCTGCCACCCACGCCACTCATCCGTCACGTTTCCAAGTCTCCACCTTGGGGAGTACGGTCCCAGCAGCTGGATCGGCCCTTCGGCTGACCCATGCACCTCCCGCCTGTCCCTACGCTGGGTTACGTGCAGCGCCTCTACGACTTCATCCGCAGACACCCGACGGGCGTCGACAGCTTCTGGGCTGTCTGCCTCCTCGGGCTCTCCGGCCTGTCCATGGTGGCGCATGCGGACAGCGCCGGTGAGCGGCTCGCCGCCCTGCCGATCGTCGTCGGCCTCTGCACCGTCGTCGCGTTGCGCCGGCACGCGCCGGAGAAGATGCTGCTGCTCACCGTCGCGATGGGCGTCGCGCAACTGGCGCTCGGGGTCAAGCCGGGCATCGCGAACTTCGCGATGCTGGTGATCGTCTTCACCGTGGCCACCCGGGGGGAGCGCTGGGCGTCCCGGCTCGCACTGGTCTGCAGCCTGGGTGCGGCCGGTATCTCCCAACTGCGCTGGCCGCAGGACGTCCCGCAGACCAGTTGGCCCCAGCAGGTCTTCATCGTCATCGTGATGACCGTGCCGTTCGTGCTCGCCTGGGTGCTCGGCGACTCGATGCGGACCCGGCGCGCCTACTTCAGCCAGCTGGAGGAGCGCGCAGCCCGGTTGGAGCGGGAGCGCGAGGCGCAGTCGAAGGTCGCGGTGGCCGCCGAGCGGGCCCGTATCGCCCGCGAACTCCACGACGTCGTCGCGCACAACGTCTCCGTGATGGTGGTGCAGGCCGACGGTGCGGCGTACGTCATGGACGCGGCCCCGGACCAGGCCCGGCAGGCCCTGGAGACCATCTCCAGCACCGGCAGGCAGGCCCTCGCCGAGATGCGGCGGCTGCTCGGGGTGCTGCGGACCGGCGACAGTCAGGAGAGCGGGGAGTACGTCCCGCAGCCCGATGTCGGGCAGATCGAGGACCTGATCGAGCAGGTCAGACAGACCGGACTGGTCGTCGACTTCAAGATCGAGGGCACGCCGCGCCCGCTGCCCAGCGGGGTCGAGCTGACCGCGTACCGCATCGTGCAGGAGGCCCTGACCAACACCCGCAAGCACGGCGGCCCGGACGCCGGGGCCAGTGTGCGGCTGGTCTACTTCGACGACGGGCTCGGGCTGCTGGTCGAGGACGACGGGCGGGGCGCGGCGCACGAGCTGTACGAGGACGGCGGCGCCGACGGCGCGGGCCACGGAATGATCGGTATGCGCGAGAGGGTCGGCATGGTCGGCGGCACGCTGGATGCCGGGCCGCGGCCCGGCGGCGGGTTCCGGATCAGCGCACTGCTGCCGCTCAAGCCGGCCCATTAGGTCTTCGGATTTTTTGCAGGACAGATTTGCAGGACAGATGGGAGACAGGACACCTCATGGCCATCCGCGTGATGCTCGTCGACGACCAGGTGCTGCTGCGCACCGGCTTCCGGATGGTGCTTGCCGCCCAGCCGGACATGGAGGTCGTGGCCGAGGCCGGCGACGGCGCGGAGGCGATCGAGATCCTGCGTTCCACCGCCGTCGATGTGGTGCTGATGGATGTCCGGATGCCGAGGCTGGACGGCGTCGAGGCCACCCGGCGCATCTGTGCGCAGCCGGATGCGCCCAAGGTGCTCATCCTGACCACGTTCGACCTCGACGAGTACGCCTTCTCCGGGCTGAAGGCCGGGGCCAGCGGCTTCATGCTCAAGGACGTGCCGCCCGCCGAACTGCTCGCCGCCATCCGCTCCGTGCACAGCGGCGACGCCGTCGTCGCCCCGTCCACCACCCGTCGGCTGCTCGACCGCTTCTCACCGCTGCTGCCGAGCGGCAACAGCGAACCGCAGCACAAGGGCATCGGCAAGCTCACCGAACGCGAACGCGAAGTGATGCTGCTGGTCGCGCAGGGTCTGTCGAACGGCGAGATCGCGGCCCGCCTGGTGCTCTCCGAGGCGACCGTGAAGACGCACGTGGGCCGCATCCTCACCAAGCTGAGCCTGCGCGACCGGGTGCAGGTCGTCGTCCTCGCGTACGAGACGGGGCTGGTCCGGGCCGGCGGCGGCGGAGTGGGCTGACCCGTGGGCGCGCTGCTCTGGATCAACGGACCGTTCGGCGGCGGCAAGACGCAAACGGCGTACGAGCTGAATCGGCGGCTGCCCGGCAGCGTGGTCTGCGACCCCGAGCACGTCGGGTTTGGGCTGCACCGGATGCTGCCGCCCGGACTGCGCGGTGACTTCCAGGATCTGACGGCCTGGCGCGACGGCGTTCGCGAGGTGCTGGAACTGGCGTTGCGGGGTCATCCGGGGCCGGTGATCGTTCCGATGACGCTCGTCGACCCCGGCTACTTCGCCGAGATCATCGGGCGGCTGCGCGACGACGGGCACACGGTGCACCACTTCGCGCTGCTCGCCGAGCGGGCCACGGTGCTGCGCCGGCTGTCCGAACGCGGGCTCGGGCGCGGGCTGAAGCGGGAGAGTTTCGCCGTACGGAAGCTGGATCACTGCCTGGAGCGGCTCGTGGAGCCGGAGTTCGCCGAGCACCTCCGTACCGACCGGCTGACGATCCCGCAGGTCGCCGACCGGATCGCCGGATCGGCGGGGCTGACCGCGTTGCCGGACAGGGACAGCGCGCTGCGGCACCGGGTGCGGCGTACCTGGACGGGCATCAAGCACATCCGCTTCGACTGAACCGGCACGGCTCAGCGCAGGATGCCCTCCAGGAAGTCGCTGCCGAGCCGTGCCACCACGGTCAGGTCCAGCTGATGCAGTACATACCGGCCGCGCCGCCGGGTGGTGACCAGGCCGGCCTTCTTCAGCACAGCGAGATGCCGGGAGACCTCGGGCGCCGTGATGCCGTACGTGTCGGCGAGTTCACCGGTCGTGTGCGCGGAACGGGCGAGATGGCGGCACAGGCGCATCCGCATCGGGTGGGCCAGCGCCTCCATGCGCAGCTGGAGCAGCTCCACGGAGGCGGGGGAGGGCAGCTCGGGGTGGTGCACCGGGTAGTGGATCACCGGACGCCAGCCCGGCGCGTGCAGCAGATTCAGGTGCGGCCAGCCGAAGGTGGACGGGATGAGGGTGAGCCCGGGGCCGACGGCGGGGTCGGCCGCGTCGGTCCGGCCCTCGGTCAGCTTGTCGGCACTGATCCGGGTCCCGGCCTCATCGATCGACAGGGCCGGGGACACCGCGCCCACCGCCTCGCCGAGCCCCTTGCGCCGCAGCAGATCCGTCTTGTGCCGGGCGTCGGCGACCAGCTGGACCTGCACGCGCCGCCAGGTGTCGGCGAAGAACGCCTGGTCGCACTCCTCGAACAGGCGCCGGACCCAGCGGCGCACAGAGGTGGGGTCGGTCAGCAGCTGCTCGGTGAACTCCACCTGCCGGGGGCCGCGCGCCGCCGCCATGTCCAGGGCGCGGGCTCGCATCGTCGCGTCGCTGAGCGGCGAGGGCGCGCCCGTCCCGTACAGGCTGTGACAGGTGAATTCCAGTGCGGCGGAGACGAACCGCTCGTCGTCCAGCCGGTCGAGGATGTCCAGGTCCTCGGCGAGGTTCGCCCCCGTTCTGCCGTTGCCGCCACGGACCCCGGCAAACGGCATGAAGACGTCGGAGAACGTGTGGCGCCACAGGAAGTCGGCCTCGTGCAGCCGGTCGGCGAGATCGGGCTCCAGTGCGCTCGCGGTCGCCGTCGCCCAGCCGTGCAGGCCCGGGTGGTGCCCCGGCTCGGAGAGGGCGTGCAGGGCCAGCCCCAGCTCGGCGAGGGGGGAGGTCTCGAAAACGATGCGCTCGGGCGCCAGCCCCGCGATGTCGATGTGCACGCTCACCCCTCCATAGTGCGGGGTGTGCGCAGCAGGCCACGCGCCGTTTGACGGTGGTCGTCAATCGACGGGCGGGAGAGCCGGGGCCGCCCCACGCTGAGGCCATGGACGCCATTCAGCAGCACATGATCGACAGCTATCGCGCGGCTCAGCGGGGGGAAGCGCCGCCGCCACCGCCGGGCCGGCACGACGGGTCCGTGCTGCGGGCCATCCGTGACCACTGGCGCCGCACACGGCCCGCCCGGCCCGGCGGATCCGGTCCGTCCGGGGCCTGAGGACGCAACCGTCCGGGCGGGGCCCCGGGGCAAACGTGTCCGGTGCTCCCGGTCCGCCTGGCACCCCCCCCGGCTAAGCCAGCCGCTTCACGAACTCTTCCACCGCGGCCCGTACATCCGCCGCCGTCCACTCCAGCCCTTCCCGCCCCACCGTGACCTCGGTGAACGACACCCCGGGCGGCCCGGAAGCCGCGGGGTGCCAGACGCGGAAGAGCGCCACGCCCGTCTCCTCCGCCTGCCGCACCGACGCTTCCGCCAGGACATCCGCCTCGTACGGCAGCCACACCTGGAACTGGTGCGTGTGCGGCGGCTCAGGATGCACCCGGAACCAACCGATGCCCGCCGCCGAGAAGCCCTCGGCCATCGCCCCGGCCACCACCTTCGCCTGTGCCACGTACGACGGCAGCTGCGGCAGCTCCTGCTCCAGGCCGATCAGGGCGGCGAGTGCCGCAGGGAACTGCTGGAAGATCTGCCCGCCGTACCGGTGACGCCAGGTGCGGGCCTCCTCGATCAGCGACTCGGGACCGGCCAGGGCGGCCCCGGAGATTCCGCCGAGGGTCTTGTAGAACGACACGTACACACTGTCCGCGAGCGCCGCGATCTCCGGCAGCTCCCGCCCGAAATGGGGGGCGCATTCCCACAGCCGTGCGCCGTCGACGTGCACCACTGCATCGCGTTCCCGTGCGGCCGCCACCACGGCCTCCAGCTCCTCCCACGTCGGCAGGACGAAACCGGCATCGCGCAACGGCAGTTCCAGCATCATCGTGCCGAACGGCTCGGCGAAGTCACGGATCTCCTGCGCCGTGGGCAGCCGGGGCTCGGACGTCGGATGGACGGTACGCAGCCCGCTCACCGCCTCGAGCGCGCCGCGCTCGTGCGCCTCGGGGTGCGCCAGGGGATGCAGCGCCACCGTGGAATTGCCGGTCCGCCCGGCCCAGCACCGCAGCGCGACCTGCTGGGCCATCGTCCCCGTCGGGAAGAACGCGGCGGCCTCCATGCCCAGCAGCTCCGCGATCCGCCCCTCCAGCTCGGCGACGACGCCGTCGCCGTAGATGTCCACAGGGCGGTCCGGATCGGTGACCGACCCGGCCCCCGCCGCCAGCGCGGCCAGCCGTTCACCGAGCGAGCGGTACACGGGCGGCCTCATCAGGACCCTCTCGGCCGCGCGCCAGGCATGTGTCCTGCGCAGCCGCTGCGCGTCCTCCTTCGGCCGCTCCGGTTCCTGAGCGTCGCTCCGCGCGCCGTCCTGCGCCTGCTGCTGTTGTGCCTGCTCGGCCTTGTCCGCCATGTCTGTCATGGGACGATCATCACGCAGAGTGCAGCTCGGGCCCGAACGATTTCCGGGTTCACCCGGACCTCGGGCCGCGCCCCTGCCCGGACTTTTCCCACAGGCTGTGGACAGCCAGGAGTCAGGACGAAACGCTGGCGTAGCATGCAGAGAAATCGTCCGGTACCCCCCGCGGACTGGAACGGAAGGCACCGCCGCGTGAATGCAACAGTCCCCAAGGAGCCCCTCGACGCGAGGGACCGCCCCGCCCGCCTCACGGTCGGCGTCGTCGGCGCGGGCCGCGTCGGCCCTGCTCTCGCCGCGTCCCTGCAGCTCGCAGGGCACCGACCGGTTGCCGTGTCGGGTGTCTCCGACGCGTCCGTGCGCAGGGCTGCCGCCCTCCTCCCCGACGTACCGCTGGTGCCACCCGCCGAAGTCCTCGCGCGCGCCGAGCTGGTGCTGCTGACCGTTCCCGACGATGCCCTGCCCGGCCTGGTCGAGGGCCTCGCCGAGACCGGCGCCGTGCGGCCGGGACAGCTGATCGTCCACACGTCGGGGCGTTACGGGACCAAGGTGCTGGACCCGGCTCTGCGGGCCGGCGCCCTGCCGCTCGCCCTGCACCCGGCGATGACGTTCACCGGCACCTCGGTCGACGTCCAGCGGCTGGCCGGCTGTTCCTTCGGCGTGACCGCCCCCGAGGAGCTGAGGCTCGCGGCCGAGGCGCTGGTCATCGAGATGGGCGGCGAGCCCGAATGGATCGCGGAGGAGTCCCGCCCGCTCTACCACGCGGCGCTCGCCCTCGGCGCGAACCACCTGGTCACCCTGGTCGCCCAGTCGATGGAGCTGTTGCGTACGGCCGGGGTCGCCGCCCCCGACCGGATGCTCGGCCCCCTCCTGGGTGCCGCGCTCGACAATGCCCTGCGCTCCGGCGATGCCGCGCTGACCGGCCCAGTGGCTCGCGGTGACGCGGGCACGGTCGCCGCGCACATCGGCGAGCTGCGCAGACACGCTCCGCAGGCCGTGGCCGGGTATGTCGCGATGGCCCGCGCCACCGCCGACCGCGCGCTCGCCCACGGCATGCTCAAGCCGGAGCTGGCCGAGGACCTGCTCGGAGTCCTGGCGGACGGCGCCGGCACGACGGGCGGCCCCGGATCACAGGAGTCCCGATGACAAACAGGACCGGCGGGCCCGGCACGTCCGGTACGCCCCACACCGCCGCCCCGCCCCGCACGCCCGGCACCGCCCCCGCGGCCACCCTTCTCCGTACGGCCGCCGAACTCGCCGCGTTCGCCCCCTTCAAGGGACAGCGGGCCGTGGTCATGACCATGGGAGCCCTGCACGAGGGCCACGCCACCCTGATCCGTACCGCACGTGCGGCCGCGGGCACGGACGGCCAGGTCGTCGTCACCGTCTTCGTCAACCCGCTCCAGTTCGGCGAGGCCGCCGACCTGGAGCGCTACCCCCGTACCCTCGACGCCGATCTCGCCGTGGCCGGTGCCGCCGGGGCGGACGCGGTCTTCGCGCCGTCCGTCGACGAGGTCTACCCCGGCGGTGAACCGCAGGTCCGGATCTCGGCGGGCCCCATGGGCGAGCGGCTCGAAGGAGCCTCCCGCCCCGGGCACTTCGACGGGATGCTGACCGTCGTCGCCAAAATGCTGCACCTCACCCACCCCGATGCCGCGTTCTTCGGGCAGAAGGACGCCCAGCAACTGGCGCTGATCCGCCGCATGGTGCGCGATCTGAACTTCCCCGTGGAGATCGTCGGTGTGGAGACGGTCCGCGAACCGGACGGCCTCGCGCTCTCCAGCCGCAACCGCTTCCTGGACATCGAGGAACGGCACACCGCCCTCGCCGTGTCCCGGGCCCTGTTCGCCGCGCGGGACAGGCTCGCCGCCCAGCAGGCGCTGCACGCCCGCGCGCAGACCACCGCGGCGACCACCGGCAGGGCCGCCGCGCTCACCGCGCTCGGTGAGACCCGCGCGGCCGCCGACACCCAGGCGGTGGCGCTGGCCCGCCCCGTGGACGGACCCGCGGCGGTACGCGCCGCCGCGCAGTTGATCCTCGACGACGCGGCCGCCGAACAGCCGCCGCTCGCCCTGGACTACCTCGCGCTCGTGGACCCGGCCGACTTCACCGAGATCCCCGACGACCGCACCACCGGTGACGCGATCCTCGCCATCGCCGCGAAGGTCGGCAAGACCCGCCTGATCGACAACATCCCGCTGACCTTCGGAGCCACCACGTGACCGGAATACGGCTGACCGCCCCCGCCCCCGGCTGGTCCATCGACGCGGACGTCGTGGTGGTCGGCTCCGGCGTGGCCGGTCTCACCACCGCGCTGCGCTGCGCAGCCGCGGGCCTCGCCACCGTCGTGGTCACCAAGGCGCGCCTCGACGACGGCTCCACCCGCTGGGCGCAGGGCGGCATCGCGGCTGCCCTCGGCGACGGCGACACCCCCGAGCAGCATCTGGACGACACCCTGGTCGCGGGCGTGGGCCTGTGCGACGAGGCCGCGGTACGGACCCTGGTCACCGACGGCCCCGACGCCGTACGCCGGCTGATCGAGACCGGCGCCCACTTCGACACCACGGACAGCGGCGACATCGCGCTGACCCGCGAGGGCGGCCACCACCGCCGCCGTATCGCCCACGCGGGCGGTGACGCGACGGGCGCCGAGATCTCCCGCGCCCTGGTCGGAGCGGTCCGCGAAGCCGCGCTGCACACCGTCGAGAACGCTCTCGTCCTGGACCTTCTCACGGACGCCGAAGGCCGTACCGCGGGCGTCACCCTGCACGTCATGGGCGAGGGCCAGCACGACGGCGTCGGCGCGGTCCGCGCCCCCGCGGTGGTCCTCGCCACGGGCGGCATGGGCCAGGTCTTCTCCGCCACCACCAACCCGGCGGTCTCCACGGGTGACGGCGTGGCCCTGGCGCTGCGGGCCGGCGCGGAGGTCTCCGACCTCGAATTCGTCCAGTTCCATCCGACGGTCCTCTTCCTCGGCGCCGGCTCCGAGGGCCAGCAGCCCCTGGTGTCGGAGGCGGTACGGGGCGAGGGCGCCCATCTGGTCGACGCGTCCGGCACGCGCTTCATGGCCGACCAGCACGAACTGGCGGAGCTGGCCCCGCGCGACATCGTGGCCAAGGCCATCACCCGTCGGATGCAGCTGCACGGCACCGAGCACATGTATCTCGACGCCCGCCACTTCGGCGCCGCGATGTGGGAACAGCGCTTCCCCACCATCCTGGCGGCCTGCCGCGCCCACGGCATCGACCCCGTCACCGAACCCATCCCGGTCGCCCCCGCCGCGCACTACGCCTCCGGCGGCATCCGCACCGACCTGCGGGGACGTACGACCGTGCCCGGCCTGTACGCCTGCGGCGAGGTCGCCTGCACCGGCGTGCACGGTGCGAACCGGCTGGCGTCCAACTCCCTCCTGGAGGGCCTCGTCTTCGCCGAGCGCATCGCGGCGGACATCGTCGAGGACCGGCCCGGCGCGGGCGCCGCGACAGCCGGTACCGTTCCCGCCCCGTCGCCGCTGCTCGCCCCCGAGGCACGCGCCACGATCCAGCGGATCATGACCCGGGGCGCCGGAGTCCTGCGCTCCGCCGAGAGCCTGGCCGCCGCCGCAGAGGAGCTGGAGGCCCTGCACAACAGCGCTGCCGAGGCCGCCGGGGCTGCCGAGCCCAAGGTCGCGGTGCCCGGTGTCGAGGCGTGGGAGGCCACCAACCTGCTCCTCGTCTCGCGTGTCCTGGTCGCCGCCGCCCGCCGACGCGAGGAGACCCGCGGCTGCCACTGGCGCGAGGACCGGCCCGAGCGCGACGACGAGAACTGGCGCCGCCACCTCGTCGTCCGGCTCACCCCGGAGCGTCAACCGGTCCTCCGTCGGACGGAGACCGAGGCATTCGGGCCCGTACGCCCGACGCAGGCACCAGACTGCGCAGCAGCACCACTGATTCACCCCGCCGACGTCATCGAGGAGCCGTAACCGTGAGCACGCCCGAAGAGAATCCGCGCCCCACACCCGTGGACGTACCGCTGATCCAGATCGGCGCGCCCGCACCGTCCGCGGGCGGCTGCGGGGACGGCTGCGGCTGCGGCGGGGACGAGTTCTACGAGCTCGACCCCCTGGAGTGCGGCCTCGACCCCGACCTCGCCCAGCTCCTCGCCGACGCGGGCCTGGACCCGGTCCAGGTCGAGGACGTCGCGCACGTCGCCATCGAGGAGGACCTCGACGGCGGTGTCGACGTCACCACCGTCGCAACCGTTTCCGAGGACGCCGTGGCCACCGGCGACTTCACCGCCCGTGAGGCGGGCGTCGTGGCCGGTCTGCGCATCGCCGAGGCCGTCCTGTCCATCGTCTGCACGGACGAGTTCGCGGTCGAGCGCCACGTCGAGGACGGCGACCGCGTCGCCCCCGGCCAGAAGCTGCTGACCGTCACCACCCGCACCCGCGACCTGCTCACCGGCGAGCGCAGCGCACTCAACCTGCTGTGCAGGCTCTCCGGCATCGCGACCGCCACCCGCGCCTGGGCCGATGCGCTCGAAGGCACGAAGGCCAAGGTCCGCGACACCCGTAAGACCACCCCGGGCCTGCGCGCCATGGAGAAGTACGCGGTGCGCTGCGGCGGCGGCGTCAACCACCGCATGTCGCTGTCGGACGCGGCGCTGGTCAAGGACAACCACGTCGTCGCGGCGGGCGGCGTGGCCGAGGCCTTCAAGCGCGTACGCGATGAATTCCCGGACGTACCGATCGAGGTCGAGGTCGACACCCTGCAGCAGGTCCGCGAGGTCATCGACGCGGGCGCCGACCTGATCCTGCTGGACAACTTCACCCCGCTGCAGACGGCCGAGGCGGTTGCCCTGGTCGGCGGCCGCGCGGTCCTGGAGTCCTCCGGCCGGCTCTCCCTCGACACCGCACGCGCCTATGCGGAAGCAGGCGTCGACTATCTGGCGGTCGGCGCGCTCACCCACTCCTCGCCGATCCTCGACATCGGCCTGGACTTCCGCGACACCGACGGGGCCGGCGTCTGATGCTGCTCACCATCGACGTCGGCAACACCCACACCGTCCTCGGCCTGTTCGACGGTGAGGAGATCGTCGAGCACTGGCGGATCTCCACCGACGCCCGCCGCACCGCGGACGAGCTCGCGGTGCTGCTCCAGGGCCTGATGGGCATGCACCCGCTGCTCGGCGAGGAACTGGGCGACGGCATCGAGGGCATCGCGATCTGCTCCACGGTCCCGGCCGTCCTGCACGAGTTGCGCGAGGTGACCCGCCGCTACTACGGCGACGTCCCCGCGGTCCTCGTCGAGCCGGGCATCAAGACCGGGGTGCCGATCCTGATGGACAACCCGAAGGAGGTCGGCGCGGACCGCATCATCAACGCGGTCGCCGCCGTCGACCTGTACGGCGGTCCGGCGATCGTCGTCGACTTCGGCACGGCCACCACCTTCGACGCGGTCTCCGCCCGCGGCGAGTACAGCGGCGGTGTCATCGCCCCCGGCATCGAGATCTCGGTCGAGGCACTGGGCGTCAAGGGCGCCCAGCTCCGCAAGATCGAGCTGGCCCGGCCGCGCAGTGTGATCGGCAAGAACACGGTCGAGGCGATGCAGTCGGGCATCATCTACGGCTTCGCGGGCCAGGTCGACGGTGTCGTCGCACGGATGAAGAAGGAGCTGGCGGCCGACCCCGACGACGTCACCGTCATCGCGACGGGCGGCCTTGCGCCGATGGTGTTGGGCGAGTCCTCCGTCATCGACGAGCACGAGCCCTGGCTCACCCTCATCGGTCTGCGTCTGGTGTACGAGCGGAATGTGTCCCGGATGTAGCGGATACGGAGCGTACCTGCGGGAACGGTTCGGCGGAACGGGGGCCGCCGCCGCGCCGTCAACGGCCAGCTAAGCCGATTTTGTCCATTTAGCACGTATTGTCGCGTCATGCCCACGCCTTACGGATCACGCGGCGGTATGGCGTTCAGCGCGGACGAGCTGCGTGTGCTCCGACGCGCCCTCGCCATCGCCCTTCACCCCACGCCCCTGCCCGACGAGGACGTCCAGGACTGCCTGCGGCTGGCAGGCGCTGTGGACGAGGCGGTCGGCGAGGCGGGACGGCTGCGCACGTTCCTCCTCGCCGACCTCGTCCGCTACCGCAGCGCCCTCCCCGGCTCCGCCAGCGGCTATCTGGAGCTTCTCCAGGACGCCCTGGCGGGCGGATACGACCCCCGTCCCGACGACCTCGCCGCGCTGCGCGCCCTGCGCCACGGACCGGTGGCCGCA
This sequence comes from Streptomyces sp. Ncost-T10-10d, assembly GCF_900091955.1. Taxonomy (GTDB): domain Bacteria; phylum Actinomycetota; class Actinomycetes; order Streptomycetales; family Streptomycetaceae; genus Streptomyces. Next base: position 40 of record NZ_FMDF01000033.1, on the reverse strand, counting down.
GCGCTCCTGGAGCGTTGTCAGGCGCTCGCGGAGCGGTCGG
>NZ_FMDF01000096.1 GCF_900091955.1 Streptomyces sp. Ncost-T10-10d | reverse complement strand
CGTGATGTGCAGCCGGACCACTGCCTCGTTCCGCTCCCTGCTCCGGTCGGCCAGCTTGCGGTCCCGCAGCCAGGCATCGGCGTACTCGGTGCAGGGGACAGCCCCCTTGTCCGGGTCCTCCCACTGGCCGCGTGAGATGTCCGCCTCGGTATGCGTCAGCGAAGTGGTGGGTTGAGGGGTCGTGGGTGCGGTGTCGACGTCGTGGAGGGCCTAGTCGCTGACGGGCTTGGCGTATTCAAGGATGTGTTCAAGACGTCCCCTGCAGAGTGCGCCGCTTTCGATCTCCTCGGTCTCGATGTAGGTGACAGTGCCTATGGTGAACACCCCGGTCACCCGGAAGTCGGAGTCGTGCTGCGGAGCGTCCGGGTAGCGCCGGGCCCAGACGGAACCGATCCGTGGCTGTGCGGTCATGCGGCTAGTATGTCCGCCGCTTCTCCGCCTTGAGAGCGTGGTCGCGAAGCTCATCAATGAGGCGGTGCTTGACCGACAGCAGGTCTGTCAACCAGGTCGGTAGAGCCTGACATCAGCAGCTGACACCAACAAGCCCGAACGGCGCCGATCGACCCCGAACCTCAGCGGCAGGCGGACCGGGGGACGGCCGGAGTTGAGTGAGGTCGAGAGACCGGCTCGATCGACCCTGATAAGGATGAGGCCGGCTGGCAAAGTTCGGCGGCTTGCATGCAGGACACTGATCGGTGAGTCGCACATCCAGCCACACATCGTGATCTTCATCGTGGACTCATACTGGGTGGGTGGATATACGGGTAAAGACCTTCGTGGCTGAGGCCAGAAGCCGATTCGGCGTCGCCCTGGAGGGGTTGGGGTTTGCCAGCCCGGAAGTGGATCAGAGTCAGGGCGCGTATCCGTTGGTGATGCATGTCCGGTACCACCGGGGTGATGTCACCGTCGAGACGTCTTTGGTCTTGGCGTATGCCGGTGAGGAGTGCGTGCGCACGTCGCTGCTGTGGGCTGGGGATGCTCCGAGCCGCGCTCGCTGTGTCACGGTAGGCGAGGACACCGCTCACACCGGATATCAGATGCGACGGGCTCTTGATAAGCATGCTCAAGCCGCCCCCGATCTGATCACCCACCGAGATCGCAGCGACTGAAGCGACACTTGGGGAACACCGGGATGCGGCGCTGTGCCACAACCGCGCCAGATCGGGCGGGGACTCACGGGGAACTGCGGCTGTCTGCGGGGGCCAAAGCCAGCAGGCGCCGAAGTCCGTGTTACGCAGGTCAGGCGCCACCTCGCTCCTGAAGCGGGTGTCGCAGGTTCGAATCCTGCCGGGGGCACACAGCGTCAAGCCGCTGACCTGGGGTTTCTTCCCCAGGAAGGCGCCTTGTTCGGCCTCGGACTCCTCATCCGGGGCCGTTTGTGTGAGCGGTGCTTGAGCGGATGCGCTACCGGGATCCGCGCTGCCACGCAACGGATCAGCACCGTTCGGCACGGACTCTGGACCGGCTTCCCCCACGCCGTCGCGCTCGGCCTCTTTGATGACCGCGATCGTATGCCAGAGATGATGTGTCCGGTGTCCGGGGCCCGCGGGGACAGTACGCTGATTCCAGCGGGATCGGGCCCGCCCGACGGATGTCCGGGAGGAGCGTCATGACTGCCGAGACGGTGGCCCCTGCGTGGATGCATGAGCAGATCACGGCGGAGCAGTACGACTCTTGGTCCGAGGAGCAGTGTGCGGGGATCGAGATTGTGGACGGGATGGTCGTCGTGAGTCCCAGTGCGTCCAAGCGGCACAACCGCCTCGCCCGGATTCTGGCGAACGCGCTGGATGTCGCGGCCGGACCGGACTGGAACGCCGACACGGACTTCGACGTCCGCCTACAGGACGTGCCGCTCACCAACCGCCGCCCGGACGTCGTGGTCTACCGAGCGGACACCATCGACGTCACACCCACCCGCCCCGAGCACGTGCTGCTGGTGGCCGAGGTCGTCTCGCCGGGGTCGGAGACCACTGACCGGATTGTGAAGGTGGACCAGTACGCCAAGGCCGGTATCGCCTTCTACTGGCGGATCGAGCAGGCCGCCACCGGCGTCCCGCTGATCTACACCTACGTCCTCGACCCGGCGACCAGGAGCTACCGGACCGGCGACATGTTCACCGGTGTCGTCAAAGTTGCCGCTCCTTTCACCGTGGAGATCGACCTCGGCCGGCTCTGACCTAGCGCTCAAGCATCACCAGCGCGAGCTTCCGCGCGTGAGCGATGCGTGAGCGGACGGTCCGGCACGGGACGTCATGAGGAGGATCGGCCGGTCTGCCGCGCGACGCTGACCAGGAAATTCAGCACCACGCAGCAGCACTGGGCAGCCCCCGGCAGGGATTCGATCCCACTCCTG
>NZ_FMDF01000148.1 GCF_900091955.1 Streptomyces sp. Ncost-T10-10d | reverse complement strand
TGCCGTTCCGCTGCTACTGGGCGTTTCTGCCACATCCTCAAATCAGACGGACTTCGTGTATGAGGAGCGGAGCAAACGGGCGGCCATGGCGGCAGTTCGACAGGCGCGAGGGAGTACGTTCGATGCAAATGCCGCAATCCTGACAGCCGTAAAACTCGCATACGAGCACGGAACATCTCTGAACGCCCACTGAGTGAGCGTTTGATTCTTTGTTGTCCGTTTCATTTGTAGTCAGTGGCTGTTGTCTTTCCGGGCTTGAGGGCTGCGTTTCCGCTGGTCAGGCGTAGGTTCGGCGGTCTCGGGGAGTGGTGACGTGTCGAGTTGTCGCTCTGGAGGAGGTCGGGGATGCCTTCGGTCGTGGGGCTGCTGGAACAGCGTGAGCTCACCGCTCGCCGTCGTATGGACGGTCTGCGGGAGGAGGCCGACCGTATCCAGGCCGAGCTGGTCGTAGCCGAGCGGGAGTGGAACGAGTGGGTCATCGCCCGTTCACGCGTCGACGAGGTGCTGTCTCCGGGCGAAGGAAACGCCGCCGACCCGGATGCCGTCGAGGAGCCGTCGGATCGCGGTGAACCGCCGGTGCGGCCTGCATCTTCGGAGGCGGCGAAGCCGAAATCGGTGGTGCCGATGTGGCGTGCGGGGCTGGCCTGGTTGGCACTGTCGGCGGACTACCAGCGGATCCTGCAGGCTCTCGCGGACCGGAACCGTCTCGGTCAAGGCCCGCTGACCTGCCAGGAGATGGCCGCCTGCTTCGGTCTGGACCTGGTGCCCGCGAAGATCGAGGCGTTGCGGTCGAAGGCGAAGCGGCTGACAGCGCGCGGGTGGCTGGCCGAGCCGGCGCCGGGCCGGTTCACGCTCGCGAAGAGCGTGGCCGGGCCAGGCGGCGGGACATGAGCTGCGTCATCGACCAGTAGACCATCGCCTCCGCGCTGCTGGTGGGCCGTTCGAAGTCCCGCACGAGGCGGCGGCTTCGCATCAGGTGGGCGAAGAACCGCTCCACGATCCAGCGCTTGGGAAGCACGACGAAGCCGCGCATGTCGTCGCTGCGCTTGACGATGGCGAGGACCAGGGCGAGGGTGGCGAGGCAGCACTCGACGAGGCTGCCGGTGTAGTCGCCGCCGGCCCAGACCAGGACCAGCAGGTGGTGCGCGGCGGCGACCTGGGCGAGCAGGACCTGGGCTGCCGCGCGGTCTTGGGTGTCAGCGGCGGTGACCATCACCGCGAGCAGCAGGCCGAGGGTGTCGACCACAGCGTGCCGCTTGCGGCCGTTGACCAGCTTGCCGCCGTCGAAGCCGCGGCTGTCGGCGCCGACGACGGCGTCTGCCTTGACCGACTGGGAGTCCATCACGCCCGCGCTCGGCTCTGGATCCTGCCCGGCCTGCTCGCGGACCTTGCGGCGGAGCCGGTCGTGGAACTCCTTGACCATGCCGTGGTCGCGCCAGCGGCGGAAGAAGGCGTAGACCCGGTCCCACGGCGGGAAGTCGGCCGGCATCGCGCGCCATTTCGTTGCGTTGTCGACCAGGTAGCGGATCGCGTCCAGTGTCGCGCGGTGGCAGTACGCCTCCGGCTGCCCGCCCCGGCCCCGCAACCAGCCCGGCACCGGCAGCAGCGGCCTGGCCACCGCCCACTCCGCGTCGGACATGTCCGTCGGGTAGCGGCGCTCGCGCCCCCCGTGGTCGCCGGCGTTCCCGAACCGGTGAGCCAGGCAGTCACACGCAAGGGTGGCAGAAGTGGACTCCACCCACGTGGTGCCGTAGAACTGCGTCAACAGGGCCTCCTGGAAAGCTTGTTGGCGTAGACACCCTTTGAGCTACCAGGAGGCCCTGCTTTCACGCGCGGCGGCCGCCGCAGTCACCCGATCGAGACTCCCGTTCGATCGACAGCCTTCGAGATCGGTACGGGCAACAACCACTTACGTGTCGGGATGCTCCGGCAGGGCGAGCCAGCCCGACCAGGAGATCTCGCGGCCGAGGAAGCGCGGCTGCTCGAACGGCCAGTCGGCGGCGATCCACTGCGGCACCAGCGCGTCGAGGGCTTGCTCGACCTTGCTGCCCACCAGCTCGTCCACCACCCACCAGGAGATCTCGCCGTCCGCGCCGGCCCTCTCCGGTGGGTCGATGTAGACGCAGCCGAGCAGAGCTGTCTCCGCCGCGTCGAACAGCGCGTAGTTGAAGGACTGGTGTGCGGCGATCTCCTTCTCGTGCCGCAACAGGTCGGCCTGGTCGGCCTCGTAGGTCATGGTGGCCGCGGGCCAGCCCCAGGCCGGGCCGAAGATGGTCCACAGCCGCTCGCGCGAACCCATCACAGCCGGATAGTCGAGCGGGGTGTCCGCCTCCCGGACCGGCCGCAGGTGATGACCACCGCCCGGCAGCGGTACCAGGACGGGGTGGACGAAGTCATCGGGAAGCCAGCTCATGGCGCCCGACCGTAGCAGCGCGCGGCCGTCCGCTCCCCTGGATTTTCCCCGTATATCGCCAGGCTCTGCTCTCATGCCGGGCAGGGCCCGCGCGATCACCCGATCGAGACTCCCGGACAGACTCCGTGATCGGTATGGCAACGGCTTCTTACGCCGCACCGGGGTGGCTGGCTGTCGGTGGTCGACGAGGGTCTGAATGCTCTGGGCGTCACTGCCGTGTCTGTCGAGGATTTCAGCTACAGCGACCTGCCCGATCCTCTGCCGTACACATTCATACCGGGGCGCGGCGAGTGGACGCCCGATCACATCGCACAGGCGTTGGAGCAGTTCGAGGCCACCAAGCGGGCGGTCGACGAGTCGGGCCAGGCGCCCCCGCTGGAGCCTGAAGTCGTGGAGGCCGTTATGCAGTGTCTCGGCTGGATGCGGCATGCGGTGGGACGGCCGGGCTTTGGCGTTATCGGCTTCCGTTCCTGAAGTCCCGGACAGGGCGACCGGATGGCCCCCTCCTAGCTTGATCTTTAACCTGTGCGGCGGGGACGTGGAGTCGTTGTCTTCTTCGTGCGTCGCTTCGTGAGGTCGGGTTTGCGGACGATGTGCACGTCATAGCGTGCAGTGGGCTGGTTGTTCCTTCGGCCGGGTGGCCGTCCTGGGCCGGGCCGAGAGGATTTCGGTGCGCCGGCTGGGCAGGCGGCCTTCGGCCGGAGGTGCCGAAAGTCGCGACGGACTCGTGCGGGGGTGAGTCTGTCGGGCGGGACCGGCTTCTCCCACGGCCGCCGGAGGTCTGCCGCCAGCGGGCGGGCGAGCCGGAGCTGGGTGAAGACGGTGACGATCAGCCAGGTCCATCGGTCGGCGGCTTCGGGGGTGCGGATCCTCGGGCAGGTCCAGCCGAGGGTCTGCTTGAAGAGGCGGAAGGTGTGCTCGATGTCGAAACGCCGCAGAAACGCCTGCCACAGACGGTCGATGTCGGCTGTGGTGGCGTCGGTGCCCGACCACCACAGCCACACCGGCTTCGGTGTCGCGCCACTGGGCAGGTACTCGACCTGCAGGCGGATCACGGTCCCCTCGATCACCGGCAGGGACCCCAGCTGGGCAGTCCAGGCCGAACGGTGGGTCAGTCTCGGATGGAGCCGGTCCCAGGCCCGGACGGTGGCGGTGCCGTAGAGACGGGTTGCGGTCACCGTCTGCGCGTCGGGGATGTTCCAGGTGGTGGGGTCACCGAAGACGAACTCGCCGCCATGGCGAGGCGGACGGCCCCGGACGCCGGGCTCGCGGGGCGGTGCCGCACGGCGCAGGACACAGGGCGTGAACCACAGCGGCGGGGCCGCCGGAATCAGGTGGGTGCACCCGGTGGGGATGTCTTTCTGTGCAATACCGCGCTGGGCCGCGTCGTACAGCCAGCCGTCGGAGATCCGTTGGCCGTCACCGTCGACGGCCTTCAAGCTGACCGCCCCGAGAACTGTGATCAGGGGGTGACGTACGCAGTACGACCATCCGCGAGGTGCTTGATGAAGGGGCCCATGAGGCTCTCCGTGCCAGGGCGGGTGACGATGTCAGCGATCGGGCCCCCTGCCCACGGCAGAGGGACCTGCTGGGCTGCGATCCTCACCCCGGCAGCCGTGCCGAGCGCTGGGCCCACCGAAGCCGTGGGCGTGCCACCCCGCTTACCGCGCGAGGACGCGGCGCGTCGACCACCGCGGCCGCAATCGTACCCATGGTCGCGGCCCTGTGATCGGCTCTTGAGCCCGTGTTTGGGCCCAACCGAGAATGACCGGCGCCGGAAGCAACACGCAGCCCTCGCCGCGGACGGCGTACGTCACGTCGGGGGCAGACGTCGCTGCCCCCTGACGGCCTTCCAGCCGGAGTTGAACGAAGCCGTGCCACCACGGCGCATGGGGGGCAAGCGGTCCTACCTTGTCGGTGGGTTGGACGGGCCAGTCGTAAGGTCCAGAGGCCCAGAGACTCCGGCTATGGCTTTCAAGCGGTTGCCCTCGATGGTTTGCCCCACCTGGCCGCCCGGAGTCTCACGACGACTCAGCCGCTGATGAGGAGTTGCGAGCACCTGCGGGTGTACCGCTGAGTAGGACCACGCTGGCGAGGTCGTTCGGGAGAACAGCAGTCACCGACGAACCGGAGGAACCCGTGCCCCAGATATGGGCGGGCGTGGACATCGGCAAGACCCATCACCACTGCGTGGTCCTGGACGCCGAGGGCAAGCGGCTGCTGTCGCGACGCGTGCTGAACGACGAGCCGGCACTGCTGGCTCTGCTCGCCGACGTGCTGGCGATCGACGAGGACGCCGTGTGGGCAGTCGATGTCGCCGACGGTGTGGCGGCCTTGCTGATCAGCGTGCTGCTCAATCACAGCCAGCAGTTGCTCTACATCCCCGGTCTCGCGGTGAACCGGGCCTCGGCCGGCTACCGGGGCATGGGCAAGGCCGATGCCAAGGACGCCACCGTCATCGCCGACCAGGCCCGGATGCGCCGGGACCTGACCGTGCTGAGGCCGGACGACGAGGACGCCGTCGAGCTGCGGGTCCTCACCAGCCTGGCGGGCCGACCTGAACGCCGACCGCGCCCGACGGATCAAGTCAGCCCAGTCCTGCATCCTGTGCCCATGGCTGACACCTTTGACCACGCCCCGCCCTTCCGCTGACCGGGGTTCACCTCAGTCGCCTCCGCCCTCGTCGGGTGTCCCAACAGCCCTGGAAGTTGGGTGAGTTTGGTTTCGGCAGCGTGTGGTTGGCTGGAAAGCGGCTGTTGATGTTCGGAGTTGACGTGTGGACGGCTTTCATTTTTACAAATTCGACACATCGTCAACGCATTTGCAGCCTGTCCCTGTGCATCAGCCGGGCTGAGGGGAATCCATTTCCCATATCACAGCCGGGCATTCAGGAGGCTGGTTCACGACGAACTTGGGTCACCGGCAGACTGTGCAGATAGTCAGATCTTCTCGCGCGGCAGTGTGGCTAGCATGAGCGAGTACCCGGTCGGAAGATCGTCATCCTCTTGGCGACCCCCTTTCCGACCTGCGGCCGCCATGAGTCGGCCGCCCCGTTTCTTCTGATCTCATGGACCGAGGGACCGCGGAATGTCAGTGCCTGCACCGCTCAGTCAGCACCGTCCGGCGAAGGCGCCGCGCACCTCGCCGACCACGCCCCTGGTCGTGCTGGTGGTGAGTGCCGCAGCCGGCGGCGTGGCCGTCGCCCTGGCGCCGTCCGGCGCCCGCACCTGGGCGCTGACCGTGGCGGCGGTCGCCTGGGTGTGTGTGGCCGCGGCCGCCATTGTCAGCCACCGGCTCGTCCAGCGGGCCCGGCGCACGGTCGCCGCGCAGACCTCCGAGACCGGCCGTCTCAAGGCGCAGTCGGTGCAGCTGTCGGCGGAGACCGCGCACCTGGTCAACGTGACGTTGCCCGCCGTGGTCAAGCGGTTGCGGGACGGCACGAGCGCGGCCGACGCGCTGGGCAGCGTGCCCCCGCCGTCCGACCCGCAGCTGGGCCGGGTCGTGCACATCTTCGCCGCCGCCGTCGAGGAAGGCGTGCAGCACGCGGCCGCCCTGGACGGCGGGCGCCGGCAGGCCCTGTACGAGCTGAACGAGGCGGCCGCCGCGCTGGAGCGGCTGGCGCAGGAGACCCTGCCCGCCGTGGTCGCCCGGCTGCGCGAGGGCCAGTCCGCCGACACGGTGCTCGCCGAACTCGACCTGCCGCGGCTGCCCATGGTCCGCACCCCGACCGAGTCGTTCGTCCGCGAACTCGCCCACAGCGAGCGGCGCGCCGCCGCGGCACAGGTCGCCTCCGCCAGGGCGCTCAGCCGCGTCCAGGCCAAGTCCGTCAGCATGCTCGCCGACCTGCGGGACATGCAGGAACGATACGGCGAGGAGGTCTTCGGTGACCTGCTGAAGCTGGACCACAGCACCTCCCAGCTCGGCCTGATGACCGACCGGCTCGCGCTGCTCATGGGCGGCCGGTCCAGCCGCGCCTGGAACAAGCCGATCGTGATGGAGAGCATCCTGCGCGGCGCCGTCGGCCGAATCGCCGCCTACCAGCGGGTGCGCCTGCACTGCTCCACCACCGCCGGGATCTCCGGCTTCGCGGCCGAGGGCGTCATGCATCTGCTCGCCGAACTGATGGACAACGCGGCGAACTTCTCCCCGCCCATCGACGAGGTGCACGTCTACGTCGAGGACCGCAGCGCCGGTCTGGTTGTCACCATCGAGGACAGCGGCCTGAAGATGGCCGACGCGGCCATGCGCCGCGCCGAGGAAGCGGTGTCCGGTCACATCACCGACCTCGCCTCGCTCCAGGGCACCCGGCTCGGCCTCGCCGTGGTCGGACGGCTCGCGGTGAAGTACGGCATCAGCGTCAACTACCGCCCCTCGTCGCGCGGCGGCACCGGCGTCGTCGTCCTGCTGCCCCAGCAACTGCTCGCTCAGCAGCGCGAGTCGGTGTCGCGTGAGGCGGCCGGCCG
>NZ_FMDF01000178.1 GCF_900091955.1 Streptomyces sp. Ncost-T10-10d | reverse complement strand
CCGAGCAGCACCGGCACCACGAGGGATGCCATCTTGCCCTCGCCCGGCTGCATCCGCAGCGCCCGGCCCACGGCCTGGACCAGGTCGGGCATCGAGCCGCGCACATCCGCCCAGTACACGGAGTCGCAGTTGCGGGTGTCGATTATCTAGAGGTCGGGAACCGTGAGGGATGTTTGCCTTGTCTGCCCTGGAGGAGGTCGTCAAGCGGATCACGGACGACGAGGACGAGCTGCTGGCGTTCTTCGACTTCCTTGACCGGGAGGCGCACCGGGTTGCTGAGCAGCTGGGTGCCCGGCGCGACGGTGATGTGCGAACGGCTGCCGAAGGTGAGCGGGGTGACTGTGCTGGGGGACGGCGTCCGCGCCATTGCCCTGGAGGGCGACGGGCGCCTGGTCCACTGTCAGCGGTGCGGAACCGGGACCTGACACCCGGGCCCGGGCTCGATGCGGGCGACGGGCGCAGTGCGACCCGATCACGGTGGCGGCGGAGCTCCAGCGCCGGGGCGTGCTGGCGAAGGTAGGCGGGCGCCGTACCTGCACCAGCTGGTCCAGGAGGTGTCGACCGCTGCGCACGCGGTGAGCTACGCGGCGGAGCTGCGCGAGGCGGGTCAGCTGCGGGCGGTCTCCCGTGCCATGGCCGGTGGCGACCCGCAGGAGATCGCGGAGGCCTCGGTCGCCGACATGCAGGCGGCCCGGGACCGGGGCCTGCCCGCGACGGACGAGCCGTCGACCGATCTGCTGGATTTCATCGCGGAGGCCGATGAGGACGACGACTGGGTGATTCCCGGTGTGCTGGCCCGGTGGGACCGGATGATCGTGACCGGCGGTGAGGCGGCGGCAAATCCCTGTTGCTGCGTCAGCTCCTGGTCCGTGCGGCCGCCGGGCTCCACCCCTGGAAGAAGGCCCGGATCCGGCCGGACAAGGCGATGCTCGTCGACGTGGAGAACTCGCGCCGTCAGACTCGGCCGTGGCTCCGGAAGATGGCCCGGGCTGCGCCGGAGATGGGGCGCCCATCGAGGCCGGGCGGATGGTCGTGGACGTCCGCCCGCAGGGTCTGGACCTCAACCATGGCGCTGACCGGTCGTGACTGCTGCGCCGGGTGGAGGCCGAGAAAGCGGACATCATCGGGCGGGTTCGGGAGCTCGCGCGGGTATCTGACTCCCTTCGGTGTACCGGGCGTTCCACTCGCTCGACGACTTCGTGGGCGTAGCCCGTAGCACCGCTGCTGCGTCCATTCAAGGAATCCGCGTCAGGAACCTCGTCGGCCCGATTTCTTGAACGGGGCCTGCTGCGCCTTAATCGTGGGGTCCGTCGACCGGGGCTTGCGCCGCTAGGTAGTGCCCCCTGCATCGTGCTGCCCACCACCACGTGACCCCGGTCCGTCAAGTCCTCGCGAATCCGCCTTCCGGCCCGTCACAGCCCTTCTGCGGAGGGGCCGGAACGGATTTTCGCGAGCACTCGATCCAGCCGTCCGGATCGCGGACTGTGGCTCCGCGCTCAACCGGAGCGCCCCTGCAAGAAGGAGATTTCCGTGTCCTCGCTCGTTCTGCTGGTCGTGCTGCTCCTGGTCCTCGTCACGGTTCTGGGAGTGGGCTTCATGGCCTACCTTGCGCACCGTCACCCGGCTGCCGCGACACCGCTGGTGGTCGCCACGGGCGGCGCGGCCCTCATGGTGGCCTGCGTCGTCCCGATCGCCATCCGATGACCGGGGCAGACCCTCCACGGGGCGGGCAAGCCTTGTGCCGGCCTGAGCAAGCCCGGGCTTGCTCAGGCGTGGGCCAGGTCCGGGTTCGTGCACCGACACCTCTTTCCACGAGATAGCCGGGGAGAGGCGGGTGATGCGGATCGGGCGGGCCCTCGCTCTAACCGGCCGGAGTGCTGTCGCGTCCAGCTCGGGCACGAGCCGTCCGGCTCAGCTCTCCTCCGTGCTCGCCCCGGCCTTCTTCCTCGTCACGCGGATGACGCGGCGCCGCTTGATCTCGGCCGTCTCGTTCAGGCGGTCAAGATGGAGGTAGTGCACGTTACGCATGTGCAGAGCGTCTGCCTCGAAGTCTGATTCGTTCACGGGCCGTCGCTTCGTGGTGATCAGCCCGGCCGCCGCCAGTTCACCCAGCCCCTTGCTCCGTGTGTCCTCGCTGAGCGCGAACCGGGTGTCTGCCTCTCGTGGGCTGAACCACAGCGCTCTCTCCTGCAGGCCCCCGTTCTCGGCCAGGAGGGCGAGGAACATCGCGATGCCAGCCCCCGAGAGGACCGCGATGTGGCCGCGGGTCCAGAACGTCTGCGGGATTTGCAGGTACCGGTGGACGACAGCTCCCAGGCCGAGGAGGCCTTCCTCCTTCTCCTTCTTTGCAGCGGCTCCGGGCGCGATCCACGGGTCGCCGTTCCCGGTCTCGGACAGCACGGTCACCAGGTTCTGGCGTCCTGTCCTGGCGATGCTGATGAAGTTGTTCTCCTCCAGCCACGCTTGGGCGTCACTGATGCGCCTTGCGCCGGCGGTCTGGGGGGCGTTGAGGTCGAACAGGGTGGCCCAGGCCCCGTTTCGGATGGACAGCTCGCGAGCTTGGTCGTCGCGCTGGACCCAGAGGTAGCTGAGATAGAGCTTGAGCCGCACCTGTCCGCCGCGGCCGCCGCCTCGGAGCATCCGGGCCAGGGGCGGAACCTCGTTCTCGAGCGAGACCCGTTCAACGAAGCTGTAGCGAACCTGCGCCCGGCGTCGCCCACTTCGCCCGGCGTTCTCGGCCATCCTCAACGCCTGGGCGCTGGGCGCCGCCAGCGTCCGGCTCGCCGACTTGGTGGGCGGAACTTCCGGTGCTTGCATCGGGTCACCCGCAGTCATAGTTAGTAGGAGAATTAGTTAGTTAATTGAGTACTGTAGTGCCGGGTTCTAGAGCAGAACCAGCCCGGCGCTAGCGTAGGTGGTAAACCGGGCTGGAAACGTGTTCGACCGGCGCTAGGGTGGGGTTCCAACTGGGTGCAAAGAATAAGGGACTTGGCAACGGCTCCCGCGCCGTGCTCTACTCATCTCCAGGACGAGCCGAGAGGCCCCAGGGAGAGGTCGTGTCCCTCAACTCTGCAGCTTCAGGGGCTCGTTCAGGACCAGGTGGTAGACCGCGATCGTTGTCCCATGGAGAAACGGTTTCGATCGCCGGACGCAGGGTGAGGGCAGACGAGGTCGTGTTCCTCGTTCCTCCCTGCCACAGGATCCGCATAAAGGCCCAGGCAACCGCCTGGGCCTCCATGCGCTGCTGAAGCGCGGACCAAGCCCAGCAACAGTCTTTCCCTGAACGGCTCCAGACGGGCCTTCCCCTGTCTGGAGCCGTCGCGCTATCCAGTACACGCTCCGTCCCCCCGGTCCGTTCCGGGGTGCGGAGCGCTGCTGTTTGCCCACCCAGCCCGAGCACCAGAGGGCGGAGCACCAGTCGCTCCGCCCGCCGTCCATTTCAGGGGGAAACCATGACCACTGTTCCGAACCCGACCCAGCCCGGCGCCCCCGCACCGGTGCCAGAGCCTGCCGTTCCCGACCGGGCGGCGTGGGTGTTGCCGGTGTCCGTGATCGGGGTGGTGGTTGTGGTGATGGCGTGTGCGTTCGGGGCGTTCCTCGTCCATGCGTACCCGGTGCTCAAGGAACCTTTGACGGTGGCCCTGGGCATCGCGACGCTGGCCGGGCTGGTCGTGGCCACGGTGGTGTCCCTGAACCGGAGCTGATTCCCTCGGCACCGACGCCTGGGCCGGTGACCTGGTGGGGCCGTCTTCGTTGGCCCGGTGATCGATTTCGGACGGCAAGTAGTGGGAGACCTGATGACGGCTCGACAGACACGGCCCCTCACGAGCGTGGTGGCGCTGTCGGGCTTCCTCAGCCCCGTCCACCGTGTCGGTGTCTCCGGCGGATCCGGACGCGGCGGTGAAAGTCGCGGTGCTGGCTTCGTACTCGGCGATGTGGGTGGAGCAGATGAAGGCTTACCGGGTGGCGTCGCCCGAGGGCACGCGCCTGAAGGACTACGCGACGCTCGACGTCCTGTCGACGTTCGAGGTGGACCTGGCCCATATGAAGAAGAGCGGCACGATCGGTACCGTCACGCTCGGGCACGAGACGGAGGTCGTCGACCTCGACTCGGAAGCGGAGATCCCGACGGCCACGGTGGAGGACTGCATTGATTCGAAGTGGAAGGCGGAGCACACTCCGTCGGGCGAGGTGTTCCCGCTGCCGAGCGCGCCATTATCCATAGGCGCACAGGACCGTGGGGTGTGTTCGGTGTGGTTCCCACCTGGTCGTGTAGGGGATGTCCGGAAGCGGCGCCGGCCCGCGTCGGAGCTTGGTCTGTTTGGCGGGTGGAGCAGAGCTATGTGGCTGAGCGTTCGATCTCTCCGTCGACCGGTGTGGAGCGGTGGGTGGTGGCCGATACACGCACCTTCGACCTGCATGCCGAGGCGTGTGCGTTTCTGGCCGGGTTGCGTAGTAAGGGCCGGTCGCCGAACACGGAGCGGGTCTACGCGGGCCGTCTCGCCCTCTATCTGAACTACTGCGCGGAGCGCCGCATCGAGTGGTGGCGTCCGAGTTTCATGGCGCTGTCCGGGCTGCAGCAGTGGCTGGTCACCACGCCGCTGCCGGCCCGCAGCCGCCGCTCCCCGGCAACGGCTGCGCCCCGCTACCGCGCGCAGGGAACGGCGAACGCGGTGATGACGGCGGTCACGGACTTCCTGCGCTTCGGCGCGCTCCACGGCTGGGTCCCTGCCCAGACGGCTGGCCTGTTGTCGGAGCCGAAGTTCCTGCGGTTCTTGCCGGCCGGTTACGACGACGGTGAGCGTGGCCAGTGGCGTCAGGTACAGGTGTCGGCTTTTCGTTTCCAGGTCAGCGAGCCCGGCTACGAGGCCCTGTCCCCACAGCAGATCCGCCGCATGATCGCGGATACGCCCCGGGCGCGGGACCGTTTTCTCATCGCGCTGCTCGCCGCGACCGGCCTGCGGATCGGGGAGGCCCTGGGTCTGCGCCAGGAGGATCTGCACTTCCTGGCTTCGTCACGCTCGCTGGGCTGCCCGGTGGAGGGCCCGCACCTTCATGTGCGGCGCCGCACCGACAACCCGAACCGGGCCCTGGCCAAGTCCAGACACTCCCGCTGCCTCCCCGTCACCCCCGAGATCGTCGCCTTCTACACCGACTACCAGCACGAACGGACCCCGGTGGCCGCCGCGGCTGAGACAGGCATGGTGTTCGTGAACCTCTTCCGGCCCCCGCTGGGGCGGGCCATGACCTACCCGAACGCCAAGAACGTCTTCGACCGTCTGGCCCGCCGCGCCGGGCACCCGGCTCGCCCGCACATGCTGCGCCACTCCGCGGCCACCCACTGGCTGCGTGAGGGAGTGGACCGGGACGTGGTGCAAAAGCTGCTGGGTCACGCCTCGCCGCTGTCCATGGACCGCTACCGTCACGTCGATGAGTCCGAGACCCGGGCGGCTGTCGACCGGGCCCAGGCATGGCGGGAGGACCAGTGAGCACGGCTGGTGCGCCTGCCGTCGCACTTTCCGCACCGACGAAGGCCACGAAGAAGTCGTGGGAGACGTGGCTGCGTGCCCACATCGATCCCGTGTGGCGGCCGGGGGAGTGGGACAGCGCCAGATGGCTGTTCACCGGAGACCTCGACAACCCGCGCACCTCGTCCTCGCGGTGCCGCACCCGGCGCTGCGACGTGATCGTGCGCGCTCAGGAGACGTTCTGTACCTACTGCTCGGACCAGCGCAGGAAGAGCGGTCTGCCGCGGGAAGAGTTCGCCGCCACTTTCATCCCCGCTCGTTCCAGATCCCTGCCGTTGACGGTCGTCGGGCCGTGCACGCTCACCCGGGACGGCGTGCGGTGCGTACGGCCCCAGGTATCGGGAGGCCTGTGCGCGGCTCACGACAACTCCCGTAAGTACCCCGCGGCAAGGGGCACGTTCGAACGCTGGCTCCGTGAGCGCGCTATGCCCTTCACCGACGTGCCCGTCTGCATGGTCGCCGACTGTGCCGGCGCATCCATGAATTCCCGGGGACTGTGCAACTATCACTGGCGTGCCTGGAGGGCAGAATGCCGCTCCAGCACCGCCCCCGTCCCTGCTGCGCAGTGGGCGCCGGGGCAGCCGCTGTATCTGCTGGCGCACCAGTTCCATCTCGCCCCGTTGCCCGAGCTGCTGCGCTGGGAAGTGCTCTACGCCGTGCAGCAGATGGACCAGTGGGTACGTGCCCTGGAACCTCACTGGATCCGCGGCGTGATCAGCCACCTCACCACGGCCGACACTCTTCTGGACGTCACCAACACGGCCCGGCTCACCAAGCCGCATCAGTCTGCCGTCCGCACAGTGGAGAACCTGCAGTCCGCCGCCCGCGCCGGATACAGCGAGTTCTCCGGGATCACCCTCATCGACCAGGACGTCATCGATCTGCGCGTCCTCGGGCTGCGCCACAGCGCCTCCGGTAAGCGCCGGCATCTGCCCGGCCGCGTCGATCTCCGCACAGTCCGCCAGCCCTGGCTGCGCCAGGCGCTGCGTCATTGGGTGACCACCGCCCGACCCACCACGGAAGACTTCAAGCGCACTTTCCACGCGACGACCATCGCCTCCACGGCACTCGCCCAGCGCGCCGACGCCGGCGACGATCCCGCCGCCCTGACGTTCGCCGATGCCACCTTGGCCGTCGACGCTTTCCGCGCCGCACACAAAAGAGACGGTACCCCCTACTCTTCCTCCTTCCGGCGCAGCCTGCTGGGGATGTTCTTCCAGCTCATCGCCTACGGCCGCCGCTGCGGCACCCTCGATGACCTGGCCGGCACCTTCACCCGCGTGCCCGTCGAGCACGTCATCTCCGTGGAAGAACCCAACGAGGACTTCATCGGCAAGGCCATCCCCGAGTCCGTCATCCGGCAACTGGACGCTCACCTCGACACTCTGGGCACCGGAAACACCTACGGCTGCCGCGACATCGCCCCAGAGGCCCGGCACCTGCTGTACCGCACGATGTACATCGTCCTGCGCGACACCGGGCGCCGCCCGCTCGAGATCGTCTCCCTGGCCCGTGACTGCCTGGAGATCCATAACGGCCAGCCCACCCTGATCTGGGACAACCACAAGAGGAAACGCCACCGCAGACGTCTGCCGATCACAACTTCCACCGCCGACGCCATCCGAACCTGGCAAGCCTGTCGCGACCAGCTGCATCTTCCCGCCAAGGGGGATCGATACCTCTTTCCGTCCCTCACCGCCCTGAGCGACGCCCCTCACATCTCCAGCACCTACCTCAGCGACGCCCTCAGGCTCTGGGTAGACGCCCTGCCCCAGCTCCACGCCGAGGGCACCGACTCCAAAGGACAACGCCTGCTCTTCGACCGGTCTCTGATCTACCCCTACGCCTTCCGCCACTCCTACGCCCAGCGCCACGCAGACGCCGGCACCCCCGTCGACGTGCTGCGCGAGCTGATGGACCACAAATCCATCGCCATGACCCAGCGCTACTACAACCCTCGGGAATTGCATCAGGCGGGCGAGAAGTCGCAGGTCGCCTGATCATGGAGGGAAGCGGAAGGTGTTCGTAGGCTCTACGAACTGGCCTCCTGAACAGGGGTGTTGCCGAGGCGATCCCTTCTGATGCATGATCTGCTCTCCAGAAGGGATGGTCTGGAGTGGCACATCAGCGCAAGGTGGCCCTGGCCGGGTCGGCCCATATGGAGCTCGTCTCCGGGGTCGTTCAGCTGCGTCCGGAGGACGCGATGTTCGACGCGATGCTGCGTGGTTGGCGTGCTCAGCAGAAGTCGCGAGGGCTGAAGGACGAGACGATTGACCCGAGGGAACGGCTGATCCGCCGGTTCTTGGAGTTCACGAACGAGTACCCGTGGCGATGGACGCCCGCCCACCTGGACGAGTGGTCGGCCTCGCTGACGAGCGAGAGCCACTTGGCGCCCTCCACGATCCGCAGCTACCAGGGAACCGTTGGGCTGTTCACCGAGCTCCTCATCGACGCCCGATACGGCTGGGTCCCGGCGTGTGAAGAAGCCTTCGGCACCTTCCCTGTGGCGATCTGCCACGAGTGGAACACCCTCCCTCACCTGCAGGATTACGAAGGCAGCCCGGAGGCGAGGCCGTTTACGAGGGAAGAGCTGCAGCGCTTCCTCGACTACGCCGACGACCAGGTCGCACGCGCCGTGAAGGCCAAGCGCAAGGGGGCCCTCGCTGCCTACCGGGACGCCACGTTGTTCAAGGCCATCTACGGGTGGGGGCTTCGGCGGACCGAGACATCCAAGCTTGACGTGGTCGACTTCGGACGCAATCCGCAGGCCCGGCAGTTCGGCCGGTACGGCACGCTCAACGTCCGCTACGGCAAGGCCAAGAAGGGGCAGCCGCCGCGGCGGCGGAACGTGCTGTCGGTGATGGACTGGGCCGTCGAGGCAGTCGCCGACTACGTCGAGAACGTCCGGCCTCGCTTCGGATTCCCCGATCACCCGGCCCTGTGGATCACCGAACGCGGGGGCCGCCTCCAGCCCGGCTCCATCAACGACCGGTTCGAGGCATACCGCGACGCCCTAAAGCTCCCAAAAGACCTATCTCCCCACTCAATCCGACATTCTTACGTCACGCATCTGACCGAGGACGGAGTCGACCGCCGGTTCATCCAGCAGCAGGTCGGCCACGAGTGCGACAGCTCCCTGGCCATCTATACGCACGTCAGCGACGACTTCATGAACACTTCCCTGCACAAGGCACTGGCCCCGGCATTCGCCGGAGCCTGACGAGGAGGGATCCGGCGATGGCCGCCAAGCTCGACTACCACTGGCACCTGCGCAAGGTCATGGCCGACCGCGGGATGTTCTCCACCACCGACCTCATCTCTCCGCTCGCCGAACGCGGCATCAGCCTGTCGTCGAGCCAGGTCTACCGGCTCGTCGTCGAGCGACCGGAGCGACTGAGCCTGAAGATTCTCATGGCCCTACTCGACATCCTCGACTGCGCCATGGACGACCTCATCGAGCCCATCGCGGCGGCCGGCGCCGTGAAGAAGTCGAAGAAGGCAGCCGTCGGCGGCTCGGCACCCGATACGGAGGGAGTCGGCGGGCTGCGGCCAAAGCGGGCCCGGATCAGGGGCGTTGACCGGCCATGACCACAGCGGACCAGCTCGCCCGCGCCGTCGCCGATCCGGTCGGCCTGATCGCAGACCTCGTCGCCGACATCGAGAACGCTCTCGACAGCGAGACCATCCGGACCGTGGTGACCGCGGTCGCGGGTGGCCGAGCGAAGTCACGGAGCTTGGCCAAGGCCCTGGCGATAAGGCCCGCTGTCCTGACCGACGGCCGATCTCCGGCGCCACGGGCCGTCGGCGATCTGCTCATTGAGCTCCGCAAGGCCGGAGCATCGGCGATCGCTCCGCCGGTCTGCGCTGAGTGCGGCAAGACGCTGCGGACCCTCCAACGCAGGGGCCAGGACTGGTACTGCGGAGTCTGCGGGCAGGAAACCGCCGAGTGCATCGCCTGCGGCAACGTCCGGCGCGTCAGCTTCCGGGACCGCAAGGGCCTGCCGCGCTGCAAGATGTGTCCCGACCACGACGACCGTGATCCAGTCACCGTCGTCCACGACCTGATCAGCGCGATCGCCCCGGGTGCCGGCCGTGATGCGGTCGCCGAGGCTCTCCGCCGGACGGCGCCCGACCGTCCCCACTATCGCCAGCGAGTGGTCTGGGCCTTGGAGGAGAATCCCCGGCTGCTGGCCGGGGAGGGCTACCTGGCGCCGCATCGCGCCATCTTGAAGTTCATCGATCTGCTGCACGAGGCCGGTGTCGCTGGGATCGTCCGGCCTGCCTGTCCTCGCTGCCGTCGGGTGGTCCGCATCGACAAGCCGCTGGACGGGCAGCGGGTCTGCCGCAACTGCATCGCCAAGTCCCGCGTCGAAGAATGCGTACGCTGCGGAGCCCGGCGCGAGCCGGCCACCCGCGACGACCAGGGGCGACCGCTGTGTCCGAACTGCCTGATCACCGACCCCGCGAATACCGAGGTCTGCATCAGCTGCGGCGAACGACGCCGAGTGCAGAACCGCACCGCCGACGGTCCTCTCTGCCCCAACTGCTGCCCTCTGCCCGTCCTGGTCTGCGCGATCTGCGGCCGCACCGCACCCGGCACACTCTCGAAGCTCACCGGCCTGCCCCGCTGCCGCGGCTGCTTCCAACGGCAAGCTCACTGCACCATCTGCGGAGGACTCTGCGGCATCCACTCCGGCACTGCCGACGCGCCCATCTGCGGTCCGTGCACGACACCGGACGCCGAGCTCTGGCGCCCATGTCCCACTTGCGGACAAGCCGAGCGGCTGCACGCGCCGGGTCCGTGTCCTCGCTGCACTCTCAAGCTGCGGCTCCACGATCTCCTCGCCGACGACACCGGCTCCATACCCTCGAAGCTGCAGCCCCTCTACGACATCCTGGCCAGCACCGAACGGGCCCGCACCGCGATGAGCTGGCTCTCCAAAGGCATCGTGTCCACCGTCCTGTCCGATCTTGGCTCCGGCCGCCGCCCTCTCACCCACCAGGCCCTGGATGAGCTCCCGGAGGGCAAGGTCGTCGAGCACATCCGCAGCGTTCTCGTCGCCACCGGCGTCCTGCCCCAGCGCGACGAGCAGATGGTCCGTCTCGAACGGCACGTGAAGGACCTCGTTGCCTCCCATACGACGGTCGAGGGACGGAAAATCTTGCACCGGTACGCAACGTGGCACCTTCTACGTCGGCTTCGCCGACGCAGCCGCGGCAAGGAGATCACGCACTACCAGCTCGCGACCGCGCGGCAGCACCTTCGGGCGGCCGTCTATCTCCTGGACTGGCTCGAGGAACAGAATCTGACCCTGATCACCTGTCGACAGGCCGACCTTGATCGCTGGATGACCAGCGACGACGTCCTCCTTCGCACAGAGGCAGGCCACTTCGTTCGCTGGGCTCTGGCCCAGAAGATCACCCGCGATCTCAGCTTCCCGGCCGTGAGATGGAACGGCCCCACCCAGCTGATGGACGACGAGGCCCGCTGGGACACCGCGCGACGCCTGCTGCACGACGACACCCTCAAGCCCGAAGACCGCCTCGCCGGCCTGCTGTTGCTCCTCTATGCCCAATGGCCCGCCACGATCTCTCGGCTCACCGTCAACCACATCGAGGAAACGGACGGCGCCGTCCACATCCACCTCGGCGCCGTCCCGGTCGAACTCCCGGCACCCGTCGCTGACCTCGTCCTCCAACAAGTCGCAGTCCGCCACAGCCATGCCACCCTCGCCCGGACGGACTCACCCTGGCTCTTCCCCGGTGGCCAGCCCGGCCGCCCGATCAGCGCCTGGGCCATGGGCGAACGCCTCCGCAAACTTGGCATCCGCCTCGCGGAAGCCCGCTCAACCGCGCTCCTCCAACTCGCCACCGAGCTACCGGCTGCGGTCCTTGCCCGCACCCTCGGCATCGACATCACCGTCGCCGTCAAATGGCAGCGAGCCGCCGCCGGAGACTGGGCCGCCTACGCAGCCGAGATCAGCCGCCGGAACTCGAAAGCCTGACCCATCCCGATGTCAGACCCCGCTGACATGCTCCTTCTCATGACGCACGCAGAAATGCCCGACCTCGTCCAGATCACCGACGCACGCGAGATCACCCCCGAACTCCGATGCCAGCTGATCAACTGCTGGATCGCGGTCACCAACTCGGGCGGCGCCGCCGGATTCCCCTTCCCTCCCGTCCAGGACGACGACGTCGCGCCCGTCACGGACAAGTTCCTCGGCCGTCTCCACCCACAGCAAAGCCGACTCATCACCGCCAGATTTGATGACGGCCTTGCCGGATGGGTCGTCCTCAACCGTGATCCCTACCGACTCGTCGAGCACTGGGGCACGGTCCACCACCTTCAGACCCACCCCGAATTCCGCGGCCGTGGTGTCGGGTCCGCTCTCATGCGCGAGCTCCGGAAGATCGCCCGCGACGAACTGGGACTCGAACAGCTCCATCTCGCGGCCCGGGGAGAAGAAGGGCTGGAGGACTTCTACGGCCGGCTCGGATGGCGTGAGGTCGGTCGCTGGCCCGGAGCCCTCCGCCTCACGCCCGACGACACCCGGGACGAGGTCCTGATGCTCCTCGATCCCCTCTGATCGCGGGGGTATTCCGGGAGTTCCAATACCCGACTCCACCATTAACCGTCTCCCTCAAACGGAAGAGCGAAGCCGTGGCCAAACTCAGCGCACATGTCCTCGACCAGCACGGCCACCCCAGCCCCAGCTCGAGCACGGCCTACGAGATGCGCTCCGTCGCCGTTCCCTACGGCGGCTGCACCGAGCCGTCAAACGTCAAAGCCGGCGGCCAGGCCTGCCCCATCCGCTTCCAATGCGCCGGCTGCGGCTTCTACCGCCCTGACCCCTCCTACCTGCCCGCCATCGAGCACCACATCAACGAACTGCGAGCAGACCGCGAAACCGCACTCGCCATGGGCGCAGCCGAGTTCGTCACCACCGCCCTCACCGCACAAATCACCGCCTACCAGCGCGTCATCGACCGCATGAACACACACCTGGCATCCCTCCCCGCTTCCGAACGCGCCCAGATCGAAGAAGCCAGCACTGCGCTGCGCAAAGCACGAGCAGGCGACAACCACACCCTCCTACCCCTCACCACTGCCCGACCGAAAGACTCGCGATGAATCCCCGCGGCAACCCCGCCCCCCTCGCCGAAGCCAGACGCCGTCACAGCCTCGACAAACGAGCCCGTGTCCTCACCGTCCTCGCCACTCTCGAGAAACAGGGGAAGCCGCTGACCTTCGCCGCAGTCGCCCGAGCAGCCCGAGTCTCCACCTGGCTCACCTATGCCCCTGGCGTACGCGAGCACGTCGAGGCAGCCCAACTACGCCAAGTCCACAGCACCCCGCTATCTGCCACGGCAAGCCCGCCCTCCCAACTCAGCCTGCGCACCGAACTCGAAATCGCCCGGCAGGAAATCAGAGAACTCCGCGACGAACGCGACCGGCTCCAGGCAGCCCTGCGCCACCGACTTGGCCAGCAACTCGATGCCATTCACACCCCCGACACAGCAACCAGAGCAGACCAGCTGAACGCTCTGAACCAGGACCTCACCCGCCGGCTAGAGGAAGCCGTCTCAGAGAACGCCACGTCGCGCGCCCGCATCACCACCCTCGAAGAAGACTTGACTGCCGCCCGCACCAGCCTGCGCCGGATGATCCGCACCGAGAACACGGCCCGCTGAGCGACACCACCATCTACGGCGGTCATGCCCACTCCACACCCAGCTTCGAGAGCGCAGCGCGCTGCTCGCTGCTGAGTTTGTCCCGCCTCGATTTGGTGTTCGAGACCCATACGCCCAGTTTCACGAGCACCGGCTCCGCCTCGTCGTCGACCGCGATCTCCTCACTGTGCCCGCGCGGCACCGGCCGGTCCGCGCCTTCCCGCTCTACCCACTGTGCGAGGGCCGCCAGACCCCGTTGGAATGCCTGCTGCGCCTTGCTCGGGCGCTGCTTGGCCGCGCCCTTGGCTTCTGGGGCGGGAGCCGGCGTCTCAGTGGGCTGTACGCCCAGCGCTGTCAGCCGTTCCTGCTGTTCGGTGGAGAGCTGCGCCCAGGTGCCTGGGTTCTTCTGTCGCTGGAGCCATCGTCCGATGTCGTCGCCCTCGAAGAGCACGCCGGGCTGGATGCCGGGCAGTACGCCGTCGGCGTCGACCAGGTCTGCGAGCACCTTGTAGTGGCGTTGCCAGTCCAGTGGCCAGGGGCAGTTCCAGTCCGGGTCGATCTCTGTCAGCTGCGCCGCGCGTACGGCGGCCCGCTCCGGCTCTTTGCCCAGGCCGTTCTTCGCGCCTTTGCGGCGGAGGTTGGCCATGTGCTGGCCGATGGGCACCATCGCCTCACCCTCACCCTGACCCTGACCCTGACCCTGACCCCAGAGGGCGTCCTGGCGGGGTGCGAGGTGTCCGGTGGCGCGGTGGTAGGAGCGGAGTGCGGCGAGTTTGTTCTCCCATGCTTCGTCGCCGGGTTCCCAGACCATCCCGGCGTCGTCGAGGAGTTCTTTGCGGTGGGGGTCGAGTTCACCTGTGCGCTGGGCGCGGCGTTGCTGGTGTACCCACCGCCCCAGGGGGTAGTCCTTCGTGACGCCGACCTCGACCTCAACGTCGTAGGGGACGGCGTGCAGGCCGGTGATCCCGTTCTCGGCACGCCAGCGGATGAGGGCCTGGTAGCCCTCCAGCCAGACCAGGGACTCGGGCCGGATGACACGGCAGCGGGTCAGGGCGGCGATGTCGGCGGCGTCGCGGGGGGAGGCGAAGTTGACCACGATGGAGGTGACCCGGTTGACCTCCTGCTGCGCCTCGCTGGTCTTCTCGGGCATGTCCTCGTTCTCCGGGCCGGCCGCGGGGGCGGGCCGGACGTGGATGCGTCGGCGTTCCTCACCGCGTGTCAGGGCGCGGGAGGCGAGCTGGTCGACCATGCGTTCCGAGTGCGAGCGCAGGGCCTGGAGGATGTCGACCAGGGGCTGGTAGCTGGCGGAGGCGACCATGTCCTTCGGGTCCTCCCCGGGCTGGAGGAAGACGGGGATGATGATCCGTGCGGTCTTGGTCGTGCCGTCGGGGTTGGGGCGCAGGGCGCGTCCGATGTTCTGGACGACGTCGACCTGGGAGCTGCGCGAGCCGACGATGCACACGGCCTCGACCCCGCGCAGTCCGGTGATGTCGACCCCGACCCCGAGCGCCCGTACCGAGGACAGGAACGCCCGGTGTACGCGCCGGTTCTGGGCGTTGATTCCGTTGGCGAACCGGTGGATCACCGCACGCCGGTGCGCGATGGGATGGTCCCCGCACAGCCAGTCCGCCCACACCCGGTCCGGGGGCACGTGACGGCCCTCCTCCAGCTCGTACAGCTCAGCGTCGATCGACGACTTCGGCAGCTCCTCCGCACCTACCAGCGCCGCCGCGGAGGCCTCGGCGGTATACAGCTCGGCGGCCGTGCGCGGCATCTGCTCGGCGAACGCCGCCGCCTCCTCCACCCGCTGATGGAACACCATGGTGGTGTGCAGATTCTGCTGCGCCGCGTGCTCCAGCAGCGCCGCCTGGAGCAGGGCCATGCGCCGGCCACGCAGCGCGTCCTCCGACAGGCCCAGGATCGGGTCCGGGTCGCGGATCTCCAGCACGTCGATCTCGAACCCCGCGAGGATCGACCGTTCCACCGCCTCCGCCAGCCCAAGATCGAAGATCCGGGCGCCGTAGGTGCTGGAGTCGTCCTCCATCGACGCGATCACCACCTCCCGCCCGTCCCGGCCCCGCTGCGGCCGGGGCGCGGCGAGAATCCGCGGGGTCGCGGTCAGGTAGAGCCGGAAGTCGACGGGGATCCGGCTGTTGTCGTGGATCGCCGCCCACGGCCGGCCCATGTCCCCCGCGGTCATGTGCCCCTCGTCCAGGATGGCCAGGTCGAACGGAGCCATCCGCTGCCCGTACAGCCGCTCCCCGCCCGCCAGAGCCGACTCCAACGGCCCAGGGACAGTCCGGCGACCAGTGACGTCGGTGGGGTCCTCGCGGTCCACGAGAGAGGCGTACGTGGCGAACACGACCACCGGCCCGGTCCCGGCCCACAGAGCGAGCTGGATCGGGTTGGTGGTCGTGCGCACCCCGAGCTGCTCCAGGATCTCGTCCTTGTCCACCGAGCAGACCGCGACCATCGGCGCGCGGTGCCCGACCCACCGCCAGGACTGGGCACTCTGCACGATCAGGTCCAGCGTGGGCACCATGACGAGGATCCGTCCCTCCGGGAAGTACTCCAGAGCGCACGCAGCGGTGGTGATCGTCTTACCT
>NZ_FMDF01000141.1 GCF_900091955.1 Streptomyces sp. Ncost-T10-10d | reverse complement strand
CCGTCGGCGAGGGTGAGGGCCAGCGCACTGAGGTCTCCGTTCGACTACGTCCATGCCTCCCGGATACCCCGAGGCGGAGGCATCACTCGGCAATGACTGTGAATTCATGTTTTAAGTGGATATAAACCTAAAAGTGTTTCGGTCCCACGAGGGGCGATCGGAGGGGGTCCTCGGCGCCTGGACCATCCGCTCGCCGACGGCTTCGTGTCGCCGTCACCCAGCCGTGGGGCGAGCCTGGAGAGGATCGAATCCTCGAATCGCTGGAGGGAAGCGATGGGAGTGCCGAATCCGCTCAGCCGACGGCCGGTCCGGGGATGGTTCCGGCGGGGTGGGTGCGGCGCTCTTCGGCGGCCGCGGCCGACCGGCCGCCGTCGGGGCCGGGCTCGCCGTGCTCGCCGGTTCGGCGTGCGCACGCTTCGGGATCTTCGCGGCAGGCATCGCCTCCACCGAGGACCCCGTCTGCGCCGTCGGCCCCCAGCGCGGGGACGCGCCACACAACGCCGAGCGGAAGGAACCGCGGTGAACAGCATCAAGGAGAAGCAGACGGAGGAGAACCTGCACGTCGAAGACGTGTCTGTCGTCATCTGCGGGTGCGATACGGGCGACGCGCGGATGGTCTTCGACGCGCTGCGGGCCGCCTTCACCACCGACCGGGCCTCGGCCGACGTACCGAAGAAACTCGCGGAAAGGCGCCCCACCGCATGGGTGGCGACCGTCGATGTCACCGAGGAGAGGGTGGTCTCGGGGCCGGTCTCACTCGGCGGACCCGTGTCGATCGATGTGCAGGGCGGCTACTGGGCGGTCGAACGGCTCCGGCGGAGCCTGGCGCATGCCTTCGACGTACGGGTCGTCGGGACGGTTTCCGGAGACCAGGAGGAAGAGGTACGCCTCCGCCTGAAAAGCCGGGAGAGCTGAGAAGCCGGGAGAGCCGAGAGAGCCGAGAGGCCGACAGGTCACGGCCCGGCGACGGAGCAATGAAGCAGGAAGGTAATACATATCTGATAGAAAGTGGACAAAAGGCCACCCCTGAAAGGTGCGAGTGAGTGGACCCCTCTCGCGGGCGGGACGACGGTGCGCAACAGCCGGGAGCAACCGGCGACCGTTCCACCCTGACACTGCACATCAACGGAACCGAGCAGACCCTGACGCTCGATCACCGCACCACGGTCCTGGACGCGCTCCGCGAAAACCTCGGCCTCACCGGCGCGAAGAAGGGCTGCGACCACGGACAGTGCGGGGCATGCACCGTCATCGTCGACGGACGGCGCGCCAACAGCTGCCTGCTGCTCGCCGTCGCCCACGACGGCGCCCGCATCACCACCGTCGAGGGCCTCGCCGACGGCGACCGGCTCCACCCCGTCCAGGAAGCCTTCCTGGACCGCGACGCCCTGCAGTGCGGCTACTGCACACCCGGCCAGATCTGCTCGGCGGTCGGCATGCTCGGCGAGGCGGCGGACGGCTTCCCGTCCCATGTCACCGCTCGCACCGCACCCGTATCCACCCCGGCGCCGCTCGACACCCCCGAGATCCGCGAGCGGATGAGCGGCAACCTGTGCCGCTGCGGCGCCTACCCCCGTATCGTCGAGGCGATCGAGGACGTGGCGCCGTGAAACCATTCGCCTACCTCCGCGCCCGGTCCACCGCCGAAGCGGTCCGGGAGAGCTCCGCCCACCCAGGCGCCGGATTCCTCGGCGGCGGCACCAACCTCGTCGACCTGATGAAGCTCGGAGTGGAAACCCCCCACCTGCTCATCGACATCAGCCGACTGCCCCTGGACCAGGTGGGTGACACCGACGACGGCGGACTGCGCATCGGCGCGACCGTACGCAACAGCGACCTGGCCGCCCATCCCGCTGTACGCACCCGCTACCCCGTCCTGTCGCAGGCACTGCTGTCCGGCGCATCCGGGCAGCTCCGCAACACCGCCACGACGGGCGGCAACCTGCTGCAGCGCACCCGGTGCCTCTACTTCCAGGACACCTCCAAGCCCTGCAACAAGCGGGAACCCGGCACCGGCTGCCCCGCCCTCGAAGGCGCCCATCGCGATCTCGCCGTACTCGGCCACTCCGAGCACTGCGTCGCCACGCACCCGTCCGACATGGCGGTGGCCCTGTCCGCGCTCGACGCCACCGTCCAGCTGCACGGGCCGGACGGCGAACGGACCGTACCCGCCACCGAATTCCACCGGCTGCCGGGTGACACCCCCCACCGGGACACCGAGATCCGGGTCGGCGAGCTCATCACCGAGGTGGTCCTGCCACCGCGCCCGGACGGCTCCGGTTCCCTCTACCGAAAGGCCCGCGACCGCGCCTCGTTCGCCTTCGCCCTCGCGTCCGTCGCCGCGGTACTGAGCGTCCGCGGCGGCCGGATCGAGCATGCGGCGCTGGCCTTCGGCGGGCTTGCCCACCGGCCCTGGCGCGCACACGCCGCAGAAGACGCACTCCGGGGCGCACCGGCGACCGACGAGACCTTCGAACGGGCCGTGGACGCCGAACTCGCCGCGGCCCGGCCGCTGCGCGACAACGCGTTCAAGGTGGGTCTCGCCCGCAGTCTGGCCGTCGACGCGCTGGCCGAACTCGCCGCTGACAGCTGAGCAACCGCACAAACGCCGACCCGTAGACGTGAGGACCCCGTCATGAGCCAGGCCACTCCACCCCTGGGCACCCCCATCGCACGCCGCGAGGGCCGGGACAAGGTCACGGGCACCGCCCGTTACGCCGCCGAGCACACCCCGCCGGGCTGTCTGTACGGCTGGCCCGTCCCCGCCACCATCGCCCGCGGCCGCGTCAGTGCCGTCCACACCGGCGAGGCGCTGGCCCTGCCGGGCGTGCACGCCGTCCTCAGCCACGACAACGCCCCGCGGCTGAAGCAGCCCGACGACCCGATCCTCGCCGTCCTCCAGGGCGACCGGGTCCCGCACCGGGGCTGGTACATCGCGCTCGTGGTGGCCGACACGTTCGACCAGGCCCGTGCCGGGGCCGAGGCACTGCGGATCGCGTACGAGGCCATCGAGCACGATGTCCTCCTGTCCGAGAACCACCCCGGCCTGTACACGCCGGAAACCGTCAACGGCGAGTACCCCGCCGTCCGCGAACGCGGCGACGCCGACAGGGCCTTCGCCATGGCACCCGTACAGGTCGACGCCACGTACTCCATCGGCGCCCTGCACAACCACCCCATGGAGCCACACGCCTCCACCGCGCAGTGGGCGGAGGACGGGCACCTGCACGTCCACGACTCGAATCAGGGCTCCACCACGGTCCGAGAGAGCCTCGCCACCGCCTTCGGGATCCGGCCGCAGCAGGTCACCGTGGTCTCCGAACACGTCGGGGGCGGCTTCGGCTGCAAAGGCACCACACGCCCGCAGGCCGTCCTGGCGGCCATGGCCGCGCGCCACACCGGACGCCCCGTCAAGGTAGCCCTGCCCCGGCGCCAGTTGGCTGCCGTGGTCGGCCACCGCCCGCCCACCGTGCAGCGGCTCCGGCTCGGTGCCGAACTCGACGGTACCCTCACCTCGGTCTCCCACGAGGTCATCACCCAGACCTCCACCGTCAAGGAGTTCGTCGAGCAGGCGGCCGTTCCGGCCCGCATCATGTACGGGTCGGCTCACAGCCGTACCGCCCATCGTGTGACCGCCCTGGACGTGCCGAGCCCCTCCTGGATGCGCGCACCGGGCGAAGCCCCGGGCATGTACGCCCTGGAATCCGCCATGGACGAACTCGCCACGGCCCTCGGCATCGACCCCGTCGAACTGCGCCTGCGCAACGATCCGGCCGACGACCCCGACTCGGGCCGCCCGTTCAGCAGCCGGGGCCTCGCCGCCTGTCTGGAGGAGGGTGCCGCACGCTTCGGCTGGTACGACCGCGATCCGCGTCCCGCGGTCCGCGAAGAGGGTCCGCTGCTGATCGGTACGGGCGTCGCGTCCGCCACGTATCCCGTGTACATCGCCGGCTCAAGCGCCTCTGCACACGCGGCCCCCGACGGCTCGTACCGCATCCAGGTCAACGCCACCGACATCGGCACCGGCGCCCGCACCGTACTCGCGCAGATCGCGGCCTCCGTACTGGACACCCCGGTGGAGAACGTCCGGATCGACATCGGCAGCAGCGAACTGCCCGACGCCCCGTTGGCCGGCGGCTCCTCGGGCACGGCCTCCTGGGGCTGGTCCGTGCACAAGGCTTCCACTGCCCTCCTGCGGCAGCTGCGCGAGCGCACCGGCCCACTGCCCGCCGAGGGACTGACGATCTTCGCGGACACCGGGCAGGAGACCTCCGAGGAGTCTCCGTACGCACGACATGCGTTCGGTGCTCAATTCGCCGAAGTCGCTGTCGACTCCCGCACCGGAGAAGTGCGGGTGCGCCGGATGCTCGGTGTCTTCGCCGCCGGTCACATCCTCAACCCCCGTACCGCACGCTCCCAGTTCATCGGAGGGATGACCATGGGGATCGGCATGGCCCTGACCGAGGGCAGCACCATGGACCCCGTCTTCGGCGACTTCACCGAGTGCGATCTCGCCTCCTACCATGTGCCGGTCTGCGCCGACGTACCGGAGATCGAGGTGTACTGGATCGACGAGGGCGACCCGCATCTCAACCCGATGGGCAGCAAGGGCATCGGCGAGATCGGCATCGTCGGCGCCGCGGCGGCCGTCGGCAACGCTGTCCGGCACGCCACCGGCGTCCGGCTGCGCAGCCTTCCGCTCACCCCGGACACGCTCCTGCCGTATCTGCTCTGACCTGGGCAGATGCTGGTTGTATGGCAGACCTGTCGGCCTCCGTGTTGCGCACCCGGGTCTGCTGGGTCACTCTGTTGAGTGACCCAGAAGTGGCATCTGCTCACTCTTCGTATTCGGGGGGTCGTTGGTTCAATGGGGCGAAGTCAGTGGGCCTCGATCTGAGGAGCCTCGACGATGACCGTTCAATTCGACCGGCACTATCTGGTCGAACTCCAGGTTTCGGCAGAGCGTGTTTCGCAGCTGCGGCGGATAATCGCCGCGCACCTCCGCCATTGGAGTCTCGAACTTCATATCCGGCCGGTGTGCCGAGGTGTGGAGGAGTTGCTGACCAACGTCCACCGGCATGTCGGTGACGACAACAACTGTGTCGTCGAACTCCGCTGGTCCGGGCGGCATCTCACGGTCTCCGTCGCCGACAACGGCTCCGAGATGCCGCGGCTGCTCAGCACCGGCGGCGGTGGTCTCAGCCGCGTCATGGCCCTGAGCGACAGCTGGGGCACCTGCCGCACGGCCGACGGCAAAGTTGTCTGGTTCACCCGGTACGCGAAGGAGCCGCGCACCGTCGACCTGGTGCCGCTGCCGCCGCTGCCCGGTGCGGGCGAGTTCCGTCGTCCGCCCGTCGCCGTTGCGGACCCCGTTCCCGAAACCGCGACGGCGTCCGACTCCGCCCCCGCTCTCGTCTGAGCCGGGCCACCAGGACCGGTACTGCCGGCCTCCGTACCCGTTGAACGCCTCACCTCCCGGCGCGGACGGCGTGCACACCGCACGCATGGTCCGCGCCGGTCGGGTATCCGCCCGGCAGGGCCCGCGTTGCGGCACGGCGCGCGGCGCTGCACGGTCGAAGTACCGAGGCAAGGAGGCCGCAGTCATGCCCATCGCGACGGTCAACCCCGCGAACGGCGAGACGCTCAGAACGTTCGACGCACTGGGAGAGGCGGAGATCGAGCAGAAGCTCGACGCCGCCGACACCGCGTTCCGGCAGTACCGCACCACCGGATTCGACGAGCGGGCGGGCCTGCTGAACCGGGCCGCCGGTCTTCTCGACGAGGACGTGCAGGACATCGCGCGCACCATGACCACCGAAATGGGCAAGCCCGTCAAAGCGGCCCGAGCGGAGGCCGCCAAGTGTGTGAAGGCGATGCGCTGGTACGCGGCCCACGCCGAAGAACTGCTCGCGGACGAGCATCCGCCACCGGACGATGTGCAGGACTCCGGTGCCTCCAGGGCCTATGTCCACTACCGCCCACTGGGCGCCGTCCTTGCCGTGATGCCGTGGAACTTCCCGCTCTGGCAGGTCGTACGATTCGCCGCCCCCGCGCTGATGGCCGGGAACGTCGGTCTGCTCAAGCACGCGTCGAACGTCCCGCAGACGGCGATGTATCTGGAGGGCCTGTTCCGCCGGGCCGGATTCCCTGCGGGATGCTTCCAGACACTGCTGGTGGGATCCGGAGCGGTCGAGTCGATCCTCCGCGATCCCCGGGTCGCCGCTGCCACCCTCACCGGCAGCGAGCCGGCCGGCCGCTCGGTCGCGTCGATCGCCGGCGACGAGGTGAAGCACACCGTGCTGGAACTGGGCGGCAGCGACCCGTATCTCGTCATGCCGTCGGCGGACGTCGCCAGGGCCGCCCGGACCGCTGTGACCGCCCGCGTGCAGAACAATGGCCAGTCCTGCATCGCCGCCAAACGGTTCATCGTGCACACGGAGGTGTACGACGAGTTCGCCGAGCGGTTCACCGTGGGTATGCGTGATCTGACGGTCGGCGACCCGCTGCAGGAATCCACCGACGTCGGACCGCTCTCCAGCGAACAGGGCCGCGCAGACCTGGAGGAGCTGGTGGAGGACGCGGTACGGCAGGGCGCGAGCGTGCTCTGCGGAGGCGGCCGGCCCGACGACCTGGGCCCGGAGCTGGAGCGGGGCTGGTTCTACGCACCCACTGTCCTCACCGGGATCACGACCGGCATGCGCATCCACCGCGAGGAGACCTTCGGCCCCGTCGCCACGCTCTACCGCGTCGAAGGGCTGGACGAAGCCATGGCGCTCGCCAACGACAGCCCCTTCGGGCTCAGCTCCAACGTATGGACCCGCGACGCGGACGAGGCCCGTCGCTGTGTGCGCGATCTGGAGGCAGGTGGTGTCTTCTTCAACGGCATGACGGCGTCCCATCCCGCGCTGCCCTTCGGCGGCGTGAAGCGCTCCGGCTACGGACGCGAACTCTCCGGGCACGGCATCCGCGAATTCTGCAACGCGACCACGGTCTGGTACGGCCCCGATCCCGTCGACGCCACGTCCTAGGAGACACAACATGAGTCATGCCGCCCACCCGGCAGTGACGCCCAGCCCCTCCGACGAAGAGATCGCGGCCCTCGACGCGCACTGGCGTGCCGCCAACTATCTGGCCGTGGGGCAGATCTATCTGATGGCCAACCCGCTCCTGACCCGGCCGCTCACCCGGGAGCACATCAAGCCGCGCCTGCTCGGCCACTGGGGAACTTCACCCGGACTGAACCTGGTCCACACCCATCTCAACCGCGTCATCAAGTCCCGCGGCGTCCAGGGCCTGTGCGTCTGGGGTCCCGGCCACGGCGGACCCGCCGTCCTCGCCAACTCCTGGCTGGAGGGCAGCTACTCGGAGACGTACCCCGACGTCAGCCGTGACGCCCAGGGCATGGGGCTGCTGTTCAAACAGTTCTCCTTCCCCGGCGGGGTGCCCAGCCACGTGGCACCGGAGACTCCCGGCTCGATTCACGAGGGCGGCGAGCTCGGCTACGCACTCACCCACGCATACGGTGCCGCCCTCGACCACCCGGACCTGCTCGTCACCTGCGTCATCGGTGACGGGGAGGCCGAGACCGGACCACTTGCCGCGTCCTGGCACTCCAACAAATTTCTCGACCCGGTGCACGACGGAGCCGTCCTGCCGATCCTCCACCTCAACGGCTACAAGATCGCCAACCCGACCGTTCTCGCCCGCCTTCCCGAGCCGGAACTCGACGCCCTGCTGCGCGGATACGGGCACGACCCCCTGTATGTCGGCGGCGACGACCCCCTCACCGTCCACCGGGCGATGGCCGCCGCGATGGACCGGGCCGTGGACCGCATCCGGGAGCTCCAGGCCGCAGCCCGTACCGGCGGCGACACCGAGCGCCCGCACTGGCCGATGATCGTGCTGCGCACCCCCAAGGGCTGGACCGGCCCGGTCGAGGTCGACGGGGCGCCCGTCGAAGGCACCTGGCGCGCCCATCAGGTCCCGCTGCCCGGCGTCCGGGACAACCCCGAACATCTGCGCCAGCTGGAGGCGTGGATGCGCTCCTACCGGCCGGAGGAACTCTTCGACACGTCGGGGCGCCCCACTGCCCAGGTGCTCGACTGCGTGCCCGAAGGCACCGCCCGGCTCGGCGCGACCCCGTACGCCAACGGCGGTCTGCTCCTGCGCGATCTGCCCATCCCGCCGCTGGACGACCACGCCGTCGACGTCGACAAGCCCGGCACCGTGCTGCACGAGCCGACGCGAGTGCTCGGCGGTCTGCTGGAGGCCGTCATGGCCGCCACCGCCGAACGCCGCGACTTCCGGGTCGTGGGCCCCGACGAAACCGCGTCGAACCGGCTCGACGCCCTCTACGAGTCCTCCGGCAAGGCATGGCAGGAGCGGATCCTGCCGACCGACGAGCACCTCTCCCGCGACGGACGTGTCATGGAGGTG
The DNA here is from genome assembly GCF_900091955.1 of Streptomyces sp. Ncost-T10-10d. Classification (GTDB taxonomy): domain Bacteria; phylum Actinomycetota; class Actinomycetes; order Streptomycetales; family Streptomycetaceae; genus Streptomyces. The sequence continues at coordinate 27,849 of NZ_FMDF01000141.1, read as the reverse complement.
CTCTCCGAGCATCTGTGCCAGGGCTGGCTGGAGGGGTACCTCCTCACCGGTCGGCACGGCCTCTTCTCCTGCTACGAGGCGTTCGCCCACATCGTCGACTCGATGGTCAACCAGCACATCAAATGGCTCAGGACATCCCGTGGGCTGGCCTGGCGCCGCCCCATCGCCTCGCTCAACTACCTGCTCACCTCGCACGTATGGCGCCAGGACCACAACGGGTTCTCCCATCAGGACCCCGGCTTCGTCGACCACATCCTCAACAAGAGCCCGGAAGTCGTACGGGTCTATCTGCCGCCGGACGCCAACACCCTGCTCTCCACCGCCGACCACGCACTGCGCAGCCGGGACTACGTCAATGTGATCGTGGCGGGCAAGCAGCCGAGCTTCGACTGGCTCACCATGGACGAGGCCCGGGCGCACTGTGCCCGCGGAGCGGGTGTGTGGGAGTGGGCGGGCACGGAGGACGGCAGCCGCGAACCCGACGTGGTGCTCGCCTGCGCCGGTGACGTACCCACGCTGGAGACTCTGGCGGCAGCCGATCTGCTGCGCAGGCATCTGCCGGAACTGGCGGTACGGGTGGTCAATGTGGTCGACATGACGCGGCTGCTGCCCCAAGGGGAGCACCCGCACGGAATGCCGGACTCCGAGTACGACGCGGTATTCACCAGGAACACCCCGGTGATCTTCGCTTACCACGGCTACCCGTGGCTGATCCACCGACTGGCCTACCGGCGGGCCGGCCATGCCCATCTGCACGTGCGGGGCTACAAGGAGAAGGGCACCACCACCACGCCCTTCGACATGGTGGTCCGCAATGACCTGGACCGATACCGGCTGGTCATGGATGCCATCGACCGGGTACCCGGCCTCGGCGTCCGGGCCGTGGCGGTGCGCCAGGCGATGGCGGATGTCCGTACCCGCCACCACGCCTGGATCCGTGAACACGGCACGGACCTGCCCGAGGTGGCCGACTGGACCTGGAGCGGCTGACACCGCCCCCGGTCCCCGTGACGTGGGCTCAGCGGCCGACGGCCTTTGCCAGCTGGGCCTTCGTCATGTGGGACCGTCCGTGGACGTTCTTCTTCCTCGCCTCTTCGTAGAGCTGGTCGCGAGTGGGCCCCTCGGCTCCGCTGTGGGAGCGCAGACCGCCGCGTCGTGAGGACGACATGTCCTCGATGGACGTACGGCTTGCGGTCCTCGACTCGCCGGCGCGGGCGCGCTCCTTGTTGACCGTGCGGGCCGCGATCTCCTCGGCCCGCTCCTCGCTGACCCCGCGCTCCTGCGCGCTCTCCTTGATGTGTTCGTACTGTCGTTCCCGTTTGGGGTTGGATCCGCGTGGCATGGTGCGCTCCTCTCGCTGGGATCCGCCCCGGGACTCGGTCCGGGGCGGATCGGGCCCTTCCCCAGTGTCCCAGCGGCCCCCGGAGCCCGCATGCCTGCCACCTGCCCGAAGCGGCGTGCTGCCGGCCTGTTCAGTAGCGCAGGGCCGCAGCGATCCGCCCGTACTCCGCGAGCGAGTCGTCCGCGAGGAAGACCACGTCGGTGCCGCTGTCCAGCGCCGCCTCGACGAGCTCGTCCACGATGTCCTCTCGGACCGAGCCGTCCGTGAGGTCCGCGGCTTCGCCGCTCACCGGTTCGAGGTGCTCGTCCGTCACCCGCACCGTCTGCTGGAAGTGCTCCTCCACCGCGACCAGTCCGGCGCGACCCTCCCGCACCGCGGCCCACACCTCGTCGAGACCACCGGCGAAGGCGCGACGGCCGCGTGCCTCGTCCAGTTTGCCGTCGATCTCCGCCGCGAACCGCTGCCGGCGCTCGTCGAGCGCCGGCCGCAGTTCCTTGAGCAGGTCGGCCGGTGTCATGTCGGCCGGTACACCCTTGGTGACCCGGCCCACGGCCGATTTGGCGCCCTCTCCGACCTCGTCCAGCAGGGCGAGCGCGGGGGCGAGGCCGACCAGATACAGCGGGCGCGGGTCCGTGGCCAGTACCGTGCGCAGCTTCTCGTCGGCGGTGCGCAGGAAGTTGCGCGTCTCCTCGTCGCTGAAGGTGCTCGGTGTGTCGCCGATCCGCTCCTCGCGCTGCGGGTTGGGAGCCTCCCTCGGAGCCGTCAGCGGGAATCCGCCGCTCTGCTCCTCGTGCAGGACGTCCGCCGTACCGCTCCACAGGGCGGCGTGCTCGGCCGACACGGTGAGCGCCCAGAACGGCTGGGCCTGGGCCTTCGCCGCGACCAGGTTGCGGGTGAGATAGGTGTCGCTGAGGACCACCCGCTCGGGTGCGGTCCGGGGAAGCTGCCAGATCTGGTGTTCGTCGGCGGTGGCGAGGACGACCAGGGCGTCCAGGGCCCGGCGAGGGTCCACCTCGTCGACTGTCCGGTCGAGCTGCTCCTTGATGGCGTTCCGGGCCTCGCGGGTGACCGCGGGATCCGCTTCCAGCCGGCTGACGGCCCCGGACACCAGGTTGCGCAGCCGAACGGCGTCCTGGGCATTGTCCGGGGCGCGGCGGTGCGTCGGCATGGTCAGGGACACGGCCGGATAGGGCTTGGCCGCCCGCAGTTCCTGCAGCAGGCCGGTTGTCAGGGCGTCCGCATCCATCGTTCTCTCCCAGGGCCTCGGCTGGCATCCGCTTCCGAGTGAAGCGGGTGAATTCGACGAGTCAATTCATACCTTTTGATCCTAATATGGGCGAGTTCTTCATTGTCGGTCTCAGGAGGTACGCGCGATGTCCACGCTCACCGTGTGGAAGTTCCAGTCGGCCGAGGGCGCGGAGAACGCGGAGACCACGCTCAAGTCCCTCCAGAAGCAGGGGTTGATCAAGATCCTTGACGCGGCCGTGGTCAGCTGGCCCGCCGACCGGGCGAAGCCCAGGACCAAGCAGTTGATCAACCTCGTCGGTGCCGGCGCACTGAGCGGCACGTTCTGGGGAATGCTCTTCGGGCTGATCTTCCTGATGCCGCTGCTGGGTGCCGCGATCGGTGCGGCGGCCGGGGCGCTGGGCGGCAAGCTGGCCGATGTCGGCATCGACGACGACTTCATCGCCGAGGTCAAGGAGAAGGTGACGCCCGGGACTTCGGCCCTGTTCCTGCTGACCGTGAACGAGGTGCCCGAGCGGATCAGTGACGCCATGCCCGACGGCGGCGCCGAACTGCTGCACAGCAACCTGGACACGCAGAGCGAGGCGCGGCTGCGCGAGATCTTCGGCGAGGACGCGGCCTGACCGACCGGCGAGCCCGGCGGTCCGGTTCCCCGTACCGTCTCTGCCTCACCCCTTTTTTCCTCATCTCTCCCTGCCTCTCCAACTCCCTTACGCCCTTCCGAGCAGACGGAGCGTCCGTGAACCCGACCAGCCCCTTGCGGCACGCCCTCGGCGGCCGCGCAGCCCGCAATCTGACCCCAGCCGTGCTGGCCGTGTCGATCATCGCCGGTACCGCCGCCTGCGGCGGTACCGGCACCTCCTCGCAGGGCACGGCCAGGAGCACCCGTACGGTGTCCCCGGAACCGGCCATGACCGGGTCCGCGAGCGCCAGTCCGCGTAGCCAGCAGGAATTCGCGGCCTCGGTCTCCGCTGCCGCCGAGCGCAACCGGCAGCAGGCCGCCAAGCAGCTCACGGGCGTCAAGGGACGGGGCAACGCGGTCACGGACGTCTCGGTGACGGGACTGCCGGTCGCGAAGTCCGAGCAGTTCCGCAGCGCCCTCGTCCGCGTCACCAACCGCACGGACAAGGCCGCCTTCTACGCCGTCAAGGTGGAGTTCGTCGACTCGTCCGGGAAGGTGCTCGACTCCGTGGTGCTCGGCTTCGCGGACGTCCCGCCCGGTGGGACCGTCAGCCAGCACGCCAACAGCCGCAAGGCGGCCGGCGTCAAGACGTTCCCCCGGATCGCCCAGGCCGAGCGCAGCTGACGGCCGGGCCGGGTGAGCGCCGCCGAAGCCGTCACCGATGCCCTGCGCGAACTGCACACGCGGTTCGCCGGGCTGCGGGACGGCCAACTCGCCGACTACATCCCACAACTGGCGCTGGCGGACCCGGATGCGTTCGGACTGGCGCTGATCAGCATGGACGGCCACTGCTACAGCACCGGTGACGCCGACGCCCCGTTCACCATGCAGTCCGTGTCGAAACCGTTCGTCTACGCTCTCGACTTCACCGCGGTCGAACGGGTGCTGTATGCCTTGGACGAGGCGCGACCGCAGAGACGGGGGCCGCGGTGCTGGATCTGCGGCAGGTGACCGGCATCGACTCGGTGGCCCGCGCGGTGCTGCAGAGCGGACTCGGCCGGCTCGTGGAAGGCGGAGTGCGTACCGCCGTGGCCGACCCGGCGGGCCACCTCGTCCTGCTCCCCGGCACCGGGGAGCAGGACGAACACACGGCCCTTCGGCCCTTCGACTCCCCTGAGGAGGCGGTGGCCTGGTGCGCGAGCGGCCTGGCCGACTGAAACAGGGAAGGAGCTGGTCCGGGTCTGTCCCTCTACCAGATGGACTCGACCCATTCCGGGTGATCGATAAACGGGTTCCGGTTGTGCTGGTACCGGTCGAATATGACGTCGTTGCGCCGCTTCTCGAAGGTGTCCGGCGGGTCCACCTGGCTCCACGCCTTCAGTACCGAGAGGCGGCCGATGTACGGTGCGGAGCCGTTGGACACACGGTCGTTGGGTTCGAGGTCGGGGAAGGCGTCGTCGCCCTCGTAGCGCACCGCCATGTAGAGGATCATGCGGGCCACATCGCCCTTGACCGCGTCGCGCGGTTCGAAGGAGTCGCTGTCGGTGTAGCTGCCCGGTGCGCCGCTGACCGCGCTGCCGCCGTTGTCGAAGTCCTTGTTGCCGCGGATGGAATTGACGGTGACATCCTCCGGGCGCAGGTGGTGGATGTCGGTGCCGGGGCCGGTGGTGGTGCCGAAGTCGCCGTGGGACTTGGCCCAGACGTGCTCGCGGTTCCACTGGCCGACCGAGCCGCCGTTGTCGCTCTTGGGCTCGGAGCGCCCGGAGTAGAGGAGGATCACGTTCGAGGGGTTGGCGGGATCCTCGTCCGTGTTCTTGAGGGCGTCCCAGACCTGGCTGTAGGAGATCTTGGTCTGGCTGCTGATGATCGTGTGCAGAGCACCCTTGAGCGCGGTTCCGGACTTGCCGAGCGCGTCCTGGTAGTACGTGTCGTCGAGAGCGCCGAGCGGTGTCGCGGCGACCGGCGTGGCCTGGGGCGTGGCGGCGGGCGCGGCGGCCGCGGTGCCGGCCAGTACCGCGAACGCGGCCAGGGTCGCCAGCAGGGGGCGCCGGTAGTGAAGGTGACGACGGGACATGTGGGGTGTCCTCTCCGAAAATGCGGGCACCACGAAGCCGCCACAAGGTGAGGGGTGGCGCCGCGGCGGTCGTGTGGTATGTGGTCAGCGGGAGCCTTCCACACGCACCGTCACCCTGGTGTGAACGCTGTGTATCTATCATGTGCAGGTCAAGTGGGGGCCTGTCGGCGGCGCCCGGAGCGGATCGGGCGGGTATCGGATGCGGCGAGCCGGGCGCGGCGCGAGAATGACCGAAAGGACGAGGAGGCGGCATGAGCGACGAGCCCGAATCCGTATCCGCAGCTCGGGGAGTTACCCCCGACAGCCTCTTGCACACCGGCGGGAGCGACAATCCGTCGGCAGAGGACCTGGTGCTCGCCTCCGGGCGGGACCTGACTCCGAAGAATCTTCAGTGGGCGGAGCGCAGGCTCGCCCGGGAGGGCCGGGCGGCGATCGACAAGGCGCTGCCGTAGCGCATGGCCCGGCGGCCGGCCCGGGGAGTGTGTGGGCACTCCCCGCGGCTCGGCTAGCCTGGGTGCACGATGAACCGTTTGACTACGTCAGGGGCGGGGTACGACCTCGCCCGCTTTCCCGAGGACCCGCGCGACCCGTTCCGTGCCTGGGACGCTGCCGATGAGTATCTGCTGCGGCGGCTGGAGGGAACCGACGAGTCGGAGCCGGTCGACCTGTCGGGCGCCGTGGTCGTGGTGGGCGACCGCTGGGGCGCCCTGAGCACAGTGCTCGCCGGGCACCGCCCCGTGCAGATCACCGATTCCTACCTGGCGCAGCGCGCGACCCTGGCGAATCTGGACCGCAACGGCGTGGACGCGCATGCCGTACGTCTCCTGTCGGCCAGGGACACACCGCCGGACCGTATCGACGTCCTGCTGGTACGCGTCCCGAAGAGCCTCGCGCTCCTGGAGGACCAGCTCCACCGGCTCGCGCCGGGCGTCCATGCGGGCACCGTCGTCATCGGCACCGGCATGGCCAAGGAGATCCACACCTCCACCCTCAAACTCTTCGAGCGGATCATCGGCCCCACCCGTACCTCCCTCGCGGTCAAGAAGGCCCGGCTCGTCTTCTGCACCCCGGACCCGGCCCTGGCCCGTACGCCGAGCCCCTGGCCGTACCGCTACGACCTGCCCGAGGGCGTCGGTCCGGTCTCCGGCCGGACGGTCACCAACCATGCCGGGATCTTCTGCGCCGAGCGCCTCGACATCGGCACCCGCTTCTTCCTCGGCCATCTCCCCGCGCGCAGCGGCCCCGACCGGGTGGTCGACCTCGGCTGCGGAAACGGCGTCGTCGGGCTGTCCGCCGCGCTCGCCAATCCCGAAGCGACGGTCACCTTCATCGACGAGTCGTACCAGGCGGTCGCCTCCGCCGAGGAGACCTTCCGGGCCAACACCGGCCCGGACGCCAAGGCCGACTTCGTGGTGGGCGACGGGCCGGCGCAGCTGCCGCCCGCCAGTGTGGACCTGGTGCTCAACAACCCGCCGTTCCACTCCCACCAGGCCACCACCGACGCAACGGCCCGCAACATGTTCCACGGGGCGCGCGCCGCTCTGCGGCAGGGCGGCGAGCTGTGGGTCGTCGGCAACCGGCATCTCGGCTACCACACCCAGCTGCGCCGGATCTTCGGCAACTGCATCACGGTCGCGGGCGACCCGAAGTTCGTCGTCCTGCGCGCCGTGAAGCGCTGACGCCCACCGGAGAGGTCCTGGCCCTTCCGGATTCTTGCAACACGTTCTACTGTGTGCGCCGCCGCACACGGGCGACGCGACCGCGAGACTCCTGGAGGGGCCGTGCACCTCGAATACACGCCTGAACAGCAGCAGTTGCGCGCCGAACTGCGTACGTACTTCGCCGGACTGGTGCCCGACAACGCCTACGCGCGCTACGCCGACCCCGCCTCGCAGAAGAACTTCTACCGCGAGACGATCCGGCGCCTCGGTACCGACGGCTGGCTCGGCGTCGGCTGGCCGACGGAGTACGGCGGCCGCGGCCTGTCCCCGATGGAACAGTTCATCTTCTTCGACGAGGCCGCCCAGGCGGGCGTTCCGCTGCCGCTGATGGCCCTCAACACCGTCGGCCCGACGATCATGCAGTTCGGTACCGACGAACAGAAGGACTACTTCCTGCCGAAGGTCCTCGCCGGCGAGATCGACTTCGCGATCGGATACAGCGAACCCGACGCGGGCACAGACCTCGCCGCGCTCAAGACCCGGGCCGTGCGCGACGGCGACGACTATGTCGTCAACGGGCAGAAGATCTGGACGACCAACGGAGACACGGCCGACTGGGTCTGGCTCGCCGTCCGCACCGACCCGGACGCCCCGCCCCACAAGGGCATCACCATGCTCCTCGTCCCGACGAGCGACCCCGGCTATTCCTGCACCGTCATCAACACCCTCGCCTCGCACGACACCACCGCCAGCTACTACGAGAACATCCGCGTCCCCGTCTCCCGCCGCGTCGGCGACGAGAACAAGGGCTGGCGGCTCATCACCAACCAGCTCAACCATGAACGCGTCACCCTCGCCGCCCACGGCACCATGGCCATCCGCGCCCTCCACGACGTCCAGCACTGGGCGGCGGACACCCGGCTCACCGACGGCCGCCGGGTCATCGACCTCGGCTGGGTCCGCGCCCTCCTGGCCCGCACCCACACCAGGCTCGACGCCATGAAGCTCCTCAACTGGCAGATGGTGTCCGCGGTCCAGAATGGAACCCTCACCCCGCAGGACGCCTCCGCCGTCAAGGTCTACGGCTCCGAGGCACGCCGCGACGCCTACGCCTGGCTGATGGAGGTGGTCGGCTCGGCGGGACCGCTGAAGGAAGGGTCGGCGGGCGCCGTACTGCACGGCGAACTCGAGCGCGGATACCGGTCCGCGGTCATCTTCACCTTCGGCGGCGGCAACAATGAGATCCAGCGGGAGATCATCTCATGGATCGGTCTGGGTATGCCGCGCGTACGACGGTGAGCGGGTGTGACCACAGACGGTAGAGGCAACACCATCACATCGTGTGTGAGGTATCGGTTGACGGTGTGGGGACTGCGGAATGCGCCAGTCGTGGCCAACAGCGCCGTCGTGGCAATGCCATGCGGCGCCGCGGCGGCACCGCCCAGGACCAGCCACATCCGGCGTCGCGGTCCGCGTTCACCGCTGTTCCCGCAGCAGCGCGAGGCGACGTTTGTATTCGTCCTCGTCGATTTCCCCGCGGGCGAACCGCTCGGCGAGCAGGTCCTCTGCTCGCCTGCCTCCCCACCCGTACTCGCCGGAGGGAGGAGGCGAGCCGGGCTGGTGGCCACGGTGGGCACTGGTCAGGTAGTAGACAAGGGCAACGATGCCGGTGATCACCAGTGCGAGGAACAGCACCATGACCACGGTCATGACGAACCAGCCGCCCCGGCCCCAGCCACCGTCGTACCACATCATGCCGATCACTTCCCTCGGCCGGATTCCTCGATTCCAGCGTGGGTGAGGAACGGCTTACGGGCGAATTCTTTGAAGCTGAAACGACACCCGTGACGCTCGTTCGGGCCTGTTGCCGTCCACCAGGTGCTTCTCGGCGTACGGCTACTACCGTGAAGGTGTGGCCCGCCCCGCTACGCGCGGGTCACGACGGAGGCACCGTGGGCGACAAGGTATCTGACCACTGCGGAGAGGTGCACCGTCGGCTGGGCACGCTGCCGGGCGATCTCCAGGATCGGCTGGACGCGGTGAAGCGGGGTCCAGCCGAGGCGGCCCTGCTGCTGGGCGCCGTCATGTCGGTGGGCAGAGGGCTCGACCTGCCCCAGGTGCTGCGTCGGATCGTCGAGTCCGCGGTCGTCTTGGTCGACGCCGAGTACGGGGCCCTGGGAGTGGTCGGTGAGGGAACCCGGCTCACGCAGTTCCTGCCGGTGGGTGTCACGGGGGAGCAGCGTGAGGCCATCGGCCCCCTGCCCGAAGGACATGGCATCCTCGGCGAGCTGATCCGTCACCCCGAGCCGTTGCGGCTTGTCGAACTCTCCGAGCATCCGTCGTCCTACGGGTTTCCGGCGAACCATCCCCCGATGCACTCGTTCCTGGGGGTTCCGATCCGGGTCCGCGACAAGGTGTTCGGCAATCTGTACCTGACGGAGAAGCGGGGCGGCCGGGTGTTCGACGCCGAGGACGAAACCGTGCTGTCGACGCTCGCGGTGGCGGCGGGAGTGGCCATCGAGAACGCCCGTCTGTACGCGGAGACGCGCGACCGTCAACGCTGGCAGGAGGCCAACAGCGAGATCGTCGCGGCTCTGCTGAGCGGAGCGGACGTGGCACACGTCCTGCAGATGATCGTGGATCACTCCTCGCGCATTCTCGCCGCGGATCTCGGTGTGCTGGCTTTGCCCGCGGAGGGGAAGTCCCTCCGTGTGGCACTGGCGTCCGGGGTGGACGCCGAGACGCATCGCGGTCTGGTCCTGCCGCGAGCGGGATCGTTCGCCGGCGCTGCCCTGGACGCGGGCGAGCCGATCACCAGCCTGGATGTCGCACACGATCCGAGGATCACCGGGGGCCCGCCGAGGTGGACGGGGCTCCTCGGCCCCGCTGTCGCGGTCCCGATGGTGACGGGGGAGCGGACCCGTGGAGTGCTGTTGCTGGCCCGGGTACGGGAGCGTCCCGCCTTCACCGATTCGGAGACCGCGCCCCTGCTGGCGTTCGCCGGACAGGCCGCTCTGGCGATGGAGCTCACCGAACGGCGCGAGTCCGCCGAGCAGATCGCCCTGCTGGAGGACCGGGACCGCATCGCCCGGGATCTGCACGACCTGGCCATTCAGCGGCTGTTCGCCACCGGGATGACGCTGCAGAGCGTGGTGCGGCTCGTAGAACAGCCGCAGGCGAGGGAGCGGTTGCTGCGCGCGGTGGACGATCTGGACGAGACCATCAAGATCATCCGGTCCACCATCTTCGGACTCCGCGCCCGTGACTCGGGTCGGGCCGGCCAGGGGCTGCGTGCCCGGACGGCGACCACGGTCGAGCAGGCCGCACGGACCCTGGGCTTCCAGCCGTCCCTGCGGATGGGAGGGCTCATCGACACGGACGTGCCGGCCGAGATCGCCGACCAGGTGATCGCGGTCCTCGGAGAGGCGCTGAGCAATGTCGCTCGCCACGCACGGGCGACAACGGCGGACATCTCGCTGGTGGTGGGAGAAGGGGCGGTGAACCTGGTCGTGTCCGACAACGGTGTGGGCATGCCCAAGCACGGTGGTCTCCGAAGCGGGCTCGACAACCTCGCACGACGCGCCGAGAGACTCGGCGGCGAGATGAACGTGGGGACATCCGCGCGGGGCGGCACCCGACTGAGCTGGCGGGTGCCGCTGCGACTCTCCTGACGCTTCGCGGGGTGTTTCGGGGGCCGTGGCTGCGAGGGGCTGTGCGGTCAGACCTGATGGTGCCCGGCACCGTGCAGGGAGGGTTCCGTGGCGTGCGCGGCGATGACGGCCGCCTGGATGCGGCGCTCGACACCGAGCTTGGCCAGCAGACGGGAGATGTGGTTCTTGACCGTCTTCTCCGACAGATAGAGACGCTTGCCGATCTGGCTGTTGGTCAGTCCTTCACCGATCAGTGCGAGGACGTCCTTCTCCCTCGGGGACAGCTCCGACAGCGCGTCGTCCTCCTCGGAGCCGGTGCCGGATTCCTCCTCGCGCAGGCTGGTCATCAGCCGTGCCGTGGTCGACGGGTCGAGGGTCGAGCGTCCGGAAGCCAGTGTGCGGACGGCGGTGACGAGGTCCGAGCCCTTGATCTCCTTGAGTACGTAGCCGGCCGCGCCGGCCATGATGGCGTCGAGCAGTGCTTCGTCGTCGTCGAACGAGGTGAGCATCAGGCAGGCCAGTTCCGGCATCCGCGAGCGCAGCTCACGGCAGACCGTGATCCCGTCGCCGTCCGGCAGTCGCACATCGAGAATCGCGACGTCGGGGCGGAGTGCCGGGCCGCGGGCCAGAGCGTGGTCGGCAGTGCCGGCGTCGCCGACGACTTCGATGTCGGGTTCCGCGTCGAGCAGATCCTGGACGCCGCGCCTGACGACCTCGTGGTCGTCCAGCAGGAACACGCGGATCGGTTTCTGCGCCGAGAACCCCGTGTCGTCGCTCATGGTGGCCCTCCTCGCTGTCAAGAGTTGCGCAGTCCCGCCCCGTCATGGTGAGTTCGCACAAGAGGAAAACACCAGGGTCGAACGGTCCCATGCTCCGGACCGTTCAGGCCTCAGGAGCATTTTCCGTGTTCCGTACAGGCGCTCCACCGCCTCGGCGACGTACTGGTCCACCGCGTGCGTCGAGGACCGGAGGCAGTTCGCAGCCGCCTTGTCGTAGCAAGCGGGCCCGGCTCTCGGGCGGGATCACGTCGAGCAGGCTCCTGGCCGTTGACATGAACCTCCGTGCCTGGTCGGCGATGTATACCCGTCCGCCTGCTCTGAACGATATGCGTGCTTTCGCAGGAGTGCTCGGCCGTGCTGCGTGGTCCAAAACGGAATTCGATGGCTCCAGCATGAAGCGGATCGCCGCCCCGCACGTATGGGCCGTTCGTCCCTTGCTCGGATCCGGGTGGCTACTCGGCAGGGGCACCCGTTCCCTGTCCCGGCGGATGCCGCCGGGCCTTCGAGGTCTAGGCGGATGCCTGGCTTTCGAGCCGGCAGTCCACGCTGACGACGCCTTCCACGGATTGAGCGAGACGGGCGGCGACGGGAATCAGGGTGGCGTCGCGGACGCGACCGGTGAGCGTGGCCACACCACAGGTGACGCTGACCTTCACGTTTCGGCGCGAGGCGGGGAACAGCCGGTCGACGACCTCACGGCGTATCTCGGCGGCCAGGTCGTCGTCGGGACGCAGGAAGATCTTGAGGAGATCGGCGCGACTGACGATGCCCTTGAGGCTGCCATCGGCGTCGACGACCGGGAGGCGCTTGATGCGCCGGTCGGCCATGAGCCGGGCGGCCTGCGGGAGGGACGCGCCGGGCTCGATCGTGACGGCGGGGCTCGTCATCAACTCCTGCGCCCGGACCGAGCCGGCCTTGGCGGTGTCGCCCAGGCGGTGCATGTGGTCCATCATGCCGGGCCCGTGCTCGTGAAACTCCTCCTTCGGGAGCAGGTCGGCCTCGGAGACGACGCCGACGACGTGGCCCCCGCCTTCGACGACAGGCGCGGCGGTGACGTTCCACCGTTCCAGGGCGGCAGCGATCTCTTTGAATTCAGCGTCGGGGGTGACGGTGACGACGGTCTTCGTCATGACGTCGTTGACGGTGTGCCGGGCGGAGGTCATGGCAGGTTCCCCGATGAGTGCGGGCGAGTGGCCGACTGCTGCCGTGGGGCGGATAGGCGCTTGTTCGCCCCGGGCGAGAATCTCGGGCCTGATCTCGGGGGATTCCGCCTCGGACATCGCCGCCCCTTTTCGGCGGGTGGCAGCCAGCCCTCTTCACCATCACACCCCCGACCCTGGGGCGGGATGGGCCCGACAGGCCCCGGTGGGGACCGACCGGCCCATGCGGGGTCAGTGACGAGGGACTGAGCCGGAGCGTGTGCGTCAGGACATCTTCGAGGATCTCCTCCTGGATTGCGTGGTCCCTGCGCAGGAAGAGTTGTACGAGGTCTCTGCGGCTCAGGACCCCGATCAGCCGGCCTTCGCTGTCGACTACGGGGAGCCTCTTGACTTTGTGCTGCTCCATGACGCGGACGGCGCTCCACTCGGGAGCCGCGGTGATCGCCGGGTGGCTCCTGAGATCGCCGGCGGTGTTCGCGCCGCTCCCGGAGTCGTGTCTGCGGAGCAGGACGGCTTCGGACACGACGCCCACGGGGTGCGCAGGGAGCCGTTCGGCCCTGTTGGCCCGGTACGAACGGTGCTTTCGTGAAAGAGGCGGAAGGAGCCGTTGCGAGGATGCGGAGAAGCGGCTGACGGCCGTGCACCGCACGATCAGGAACCGCGAGAAGCGGTTGGCTCCTTCCGTCCCATGACATGAGCGCTCAGGGGTTGCCGGCGTCACGCGCCGGATCGAGATCCGGCGGCAGATCGTCCACGGCGTATTCGAGGGACTGGTCGACACTGACGACGCCGTCCACGGAGAGGCACAGGAGTTCGATGATCGGAATGGTTGAACGCTCCTCCACTCTTCCGCTCAGGGTGACGACTCCTTCCTGAACGACCACTGTCACACCCCCGGGCGTCATCCGGAGAATACGGCCCAGTACCTCGTCGACGATTTCTTCGTGTATGGCGTCGTCGCGGCGGAGCATGGGGCGCAGCAGATCCGACCGGCTGACGATGCCCACGAGCGTGCCGGTGTCATCGATGACCGGAAGGCGTTTGACGCCCCGCTCGTTCAGGAAGCGCGCTGTCTCGACGATGCTCCACGCGGGCCGGGCCGTCAGCACGGGAGTGGACATGAGATCACCGGCGGTGCGGGCATCCATGGTGCGGTGGTTCACGGCCGCCGTCCCGCGCAATTGGTCACGGCCCTCTGCTTCCGGCAGGCCGGCCTGCCGGCGGAGCAGGTCGGCCTCGGAGACGATGCCGATGGGGTGGTGGTGGCTGTCCACGACGGGAAGGGCCGAGACGTCGTTGTAGGCGAGGCTCCAGGCGACCGTCTTGAGTGACGCTTCGGGGCTGGCCGTGGCCACGTCCCGGGTCATGACTTCGGCGACAGTGCGGTGCATCATGGTCCGATTTCCCTTTCGTGCAGGGGAGCCGGTCGTGGGCGGCGACGGCAACGGGGGCGGCGGCGTGATGCAGGACGGCATGGGCCACCGGCCCGAGGCGGGCACCCGGAGGAGAGCGGCGCGGGTGCCGATCGACGACGAGGTCCGCGCCCGCTGCGGCCTCGGGTCGGGCCCGGGCTGCTTGTGGGTGATGCGATAGTCCATGGCCGGGTCCTTGTCCTCGCTCCGAAATCCTCAAGGAGACACTGCGGCGCATCGTCGCGAGCGGTGATGGCAGCAGCGAGGCCTCACTGCTCTGCGGACGGTCCGTGTGTGACTCACTGCGGGAAGGTGGGTACGGGGTCATCCACGTGTGCGGTCACATGGCTCACGACCGCGACCACCCCGTCGAGTCGCTCGGCAAGGCAAGTCAGGATCGCGATCTGGCTCCGGCTCTTCAGCCGGCCTTCCAGAGTGACAACGCCGTCCACGACCTGGACGGTTACCACATCGGCTCCGAGCCCCATGGTGCCCACGAGTACGTCCTCGACGAGGCGTCGTCGTATCTCCGCGTCGGGTCGCAGAAAGAGGCATAGCAGGTCCCGGCGTGTGACGATGCCGACAAGTCTGTCCTCGTCGTCCACGACCGGAAGCCTCTCCACGCCACCGCGCATCATCAGCCGGGCCGCTTCCGGCGCGCTCTCCTCCGCGCGGACGGTCACCGCCGGCGTCGACATGACCTCGGCGGCGGTGAATTCCGCTCCGGACGGGGTCATGGTCGTGGTATCGGCGTCAGGAGCGCCGCCCGTGACCAGATGCCTTGCCGCCTGTCGGTTCACCAGGTCGCTCTCGGAGACGACACCGACAACCCGGTCCTCGTCGTCGAGTACGGGCAGTCCACTGATGTTGTGCTGGGCGAGCAGTTTCGCAACCTCCTTGAAGGGGGTGAGCGAGACGACCGAGACGACCTCGTCGGTCATCAGGTCTCCCACTTTGATGTGCTTCATGGAGGCACCTCCAGCCGTCTCACGGCGATTCACCCGGACGCGATGTCGCAGCTTGTTCAGGAACCACGATCCACCGGGGCGTATGGAGACGAGGAGGGCCGAATGGGTCGTGGCCGGGACCGGTCGGACCCGGTTCGGACGTCTGGGCACCTGAGCACCTGGGCACGGCAGGATTCTCTCGAAAGGTCCATTGGGCCCCCGGGCGGTCCTGAGCGGCCCTCTCCCCGCAGGGGTGAGCGGTGCCAGTGTGAAAGCTGACCCTTCAGTGGCCTCGACGAGGAGGAACCATGAACGGCACCGCCGACAGCCCGGAACTGGGATCCGTCATCGTCGGCGTCGACGGCTCCGACCCGGCCCGCCGGGCAGCGCTGTGGGCAGCGGCCGAGGCTGCGCGTCGTGACAGTCCGTTGCGCATCGTCTACGCGGCAGACACGGACGGCCGGGTCCTCCATCTCTCGGCGGAGAGCATCGAGCGCGTCCACGGCGCGGGCAGCGAACTGCTGCGGGAAACCGCCGCTGCCGTCGAAGAACGGTATTCAGGTCTGCACGTCACGACGGAGTTCAGCCGCAGCGCACCCGTCCCCAGCCTGCACCGGACGGCCGGACTGCGTGGCACTGTCGTGGTGGGCAACCGCGGTCTCGGCGGGTTCAAGAACCTCATGCTCGGATCCGTCGGCCTGAAGGTCGCCGCAGGCGCCACGACGCCCGTCGTCGTGGTCAGGGGCACCGACAACGGCGCCGGGACCGGAGTGGTGCTCGCCGCGGTCCGTGACGAGCACGACGCCGAATGCGCCCGGTACGCGGCGCGCGAAGCCGAGATCCGTAAGGGGTCGCTGCGGCTGCTGCACGTGTGGAACATTCTCGAATCCGCCGGACTCGTCGTGACCATGCTCGACGATGTCGAAGCGATCGCCGGAGAACACGTCCACCACCTGATGGCCGTGACGGACCGGATCCGCGCCGAATTCCGGGACCTGAACGTGCAGGCGGACGCTGAGAAGAGCCTGACCGTCGCCGGGTCCTGGTGGAGGCATCGCGCCATGCGGATCTGCTGGTGATGGGCGGACGGCGATCGCCCGGTTTCATCGGCCCCACCCTCGGGCGGGCGACGCACAGCCTGCTGCACCATGCGCACTGCCCCGTGGAGCTCATTCCGCGGCACGGTTCCGGGCGTGGGAGCGAGTCGTGATCGGCACCGGCGAACGCCGTGAACTCGTCATCTGTATCGCGGCCGGCGCCGACCGCCACACCGGGTGACTGAATCGGTCACCGTCACATGGCGATGGCAGCGTGGAGCGAGGTGCCTTGGTGTTCAGCGAGGGCCGACACGGTATGGCCGCATCATCTCGTTGTCCTCGTGTTCCAGCATGTGGCAGTGCCACACGTACTGTCCCGCCCGGTCGAAGGTGGCCTTGACCCGGGTGATGGCGTGCGGATAGGCGATCACCGTGTCCTTGAAACCGCTCTCCCCGGGCTCTGGAGGTCTTGCTCTGTGCCCGGTGCTCTGCCGGTCGACGACCTGGAACTGAACCTCGTGGATATGGATCGGGTGGGCATCGGTGGTGGAGTTGTGTATTTCCCAGATCTCGGTCGCCCCGAGTGCCGGGTTCTCCGTGATGGGATCGCCCCATCCCATGGGGGTCGGGTTTCCGTGCCGGTCCACGGTGCCGAGCATCACCACGCGGGGACCCACGCCCCGCAGGACCGCGGAGTTCTGCTCCTGCAGGGAGACCTGCCGCGTGTGGCTCGCTGGACCCAGTGGTTCGAACGGCGGAAGGGTGAGGTGTGCTGGGGGTACGGTCCTGTCCGGCGTGGCGAGCGGTCGTGCCACCGTGAATTTCATGACCTGTCCGGTGGTCCCGGGGGCCGCCGGCCGGAAGTCCGTGCCCGCCCTCCCGCCCCTGAACGGCTCGTCGGGGCCCTCGTTGATGAGGTACAGATCAGTTCCGACCGGGATCGAGGTGAAGTCGACGACGACGTCGGCGCGTTCGGCGGGGGCGGTGAGCAGTTGGTCGCGCTGCACAGGCGCGGGCAGGAAGCCTCCCTCCGAACCGATCTGCCAGAAGGGGAGCACCGGGTCTGCGGGACGAGGGGCCATCGGGTCTGTGACGATCTTCAGGATCAGGAAGCGTGCGTTGCAGCCGTTGAGGAACCGCAGGCGGTATCGGCGCGGCTCGACGGAGAGAGCAGGCCAGGTACGGCCGTTGGTCACCATCGTGTTGCCGAAGAACTCCGGGTTCCAGATGGGGGAGATGTCACTGCCGGGGATGTAGGGCCCGGTGAAGTGGTCGAAGGATGCGCGGCTCGCCGGGTAGAACAGGCTGCCGTCGGTGGAGAACGACCGGTCCTGGATGACGACCGGGATCTCGTAGTAGTGCTTTCCCGGGGGGTCACCCAGTTTCGGCGCCGGCCCTGGAAGCACACCGTCCGGGAGGTCGGCGGGCCCGCCGCGCAGGAGGTAGAAGCCCGCCAGCCCCGCGTAGACGTTCAGCCGAGTGACCCCCAGGGCGTGGTCATGGAACCAGGAGGTGGCGGCACGCTCCTGATTGGCGTACTGGAATATGGCGGTTCCAGGCGCCCAAGTTACATCGAACTGGTTCTCGAATATGTTCCTGAACTGTTCATAGAAGGAGCCCGTCCGTGCGTATCCGCCGGCGATGTCGGAAGCGCGGGGTAGATACCACGCCTCGGGGTAGCCGTCGCTCTCCTGCGTGTTGTGCCCTCCGTGCAGGTGGGTCACGATCGGCACGGGCCCGGTATAGGGGCCGGGTGTCGAGGTGAAGGCCGGCCGCGTATCGCGCCGTGAAATGCCGCCTTGGGGGTTGGCCCAGTGCAGTGTGGGGTCCACCGGCAGCAGGTGCGGCAGATGATTGCCGTGGCGGTCGATCAGCTCGTTCACCCACGTGACCCGTATGGCCCTGCCGAAGGTCGCCTCGACGGTGCATGCAGGATAGGAGAAGCTTCCCGGATGCCGGGTCGACCCGTATCCCCACACCGTTGTGGCCGGCATACCGGCTGGCAGGATCTGCTGCCGCAACTGCCGAACACCGATCGTGTAGTGGTCGACGCGTCCTGCCTCGTCCCTCTCGGCCCAGGGCATGACCGGCGGGACGGCGAGCTCGGTGACGTACTTGTCGACGTGCGTCGGGTCCAGGACGCGGCTGGGGATCCCCGGCCAGGCCCGCGCGGAGGCAGACCCGGCCGGGATGAAGAGGCACGTTCCGCCGACGAGGCCGGCCTTGATGAATTGTCGCCTTGTGGCCATCTGAGCCCTCCTGGACACGGCCCCCCATCGGCTGCAGTCCCAGAAACCGTTCCAGTGTTTCCGACACAACGAAGAAGAGCCACTCGAAACGTCGTGGGCCGAGATCTTCGTGCGCGTGCAGCGTTTCAGCTCGCCCGGTTCCCCACACTCTGCGGCGTTCACGGCGCATGGCTTACGACGGTGGCGACAGTCGGCTCGATCGAGCAGCACCCCGCCCGCCCAGGGCGAGAGCGGTACGGCACGGCTGGGTTCCAGCAG
The DNA here is from genome assembly GCF_900091955.1 of Streptomyces sp. Ncost-T10-10d. Lineage (GTDB taxonomy): Bacteria > Actinomycetota > Actinomycetes > Streptomycetales > Streptomycetaceae > Streptomyces. The sequence continues at coordinate 9,413 of NZ_FMDF01000141.1, read as the reverse complement.
CTGCACTGTTTGCTGCGCCGAACCGCCCTTCGGGAAGCTGCCTTCAGAGCCGTCCTAGCCGGGACCACGCCGTCTGGGATACCGACCGGCTGCTGCGGGACGCAGTGCCTGAGGGCGCTTCAGCCAAGCTCCATGCGCACGTCCACGACGCCTTCGACCGCGCGAATGGCCCGAGCCAGAAGTGGCACCAGGGAACGGTTCCGGAGAGGTCCCCGCAGGGTGACGACACCATCCAGCACAGAGAATTCCACCCGGTCCGGGGGAGAGAGTTCGGCGACAACAGCGGATCGGATCTCCTCGTCGATCTCCTTGTCCGGGCGCAGGAACACCTTCAACAGGTCGCTGCGGCTCACGACGCCCTCCAGCATGCCGAGATCGTTCACGACGGGCAGTCGTTTCACTCGCTTGCGCGCCATGATGCGGGCGGCCTCGGCGAGCGTGGCGTCGGGGTGGACGGTGACGGCCGGACTCGACATCAGCTCCTCGGCCAGCACGGCGCCGGCTTTGGACGCCTCCTCCAGTTGGCCGGGCAGCTTCGGGTCGTCCTGCCGGAACTCCTCCTTGGGCAGCAGGTCCGCCTCGGACACGACCCCGACGACGCGACCCTCGCCTTCGAGGACCGGCACGGCGCTGACTTTCCACTGATGCATCAACTCGACGATCTCCTTGTACGAGGCCTCGCGGCCGATGGCTACAGCCGTGTGGGTCATGACGTCGCTGACGGTGTACCGGAATGCAGCCATGGGGTGCTCCGCAAGTTGTTGGGTGGCCCGGGAGGGTCGGATGTGGCTTTTGGGGTCTTGCCTTCAGTGGCTCCCGAGGAGTGGCCGTCCGGCTCTCTTGGGCACCCTGGCTGCTGATTGAGATGTGCGTTGTGGTCGCTGGTTACGGAGATGACAGCGGGGTGTTCCTCGGGCCGATGGCATCCTGGGCGGTGGCATGGCGGGGTGCATCACACAAAGCCGCCGCTGCCATGAGGGGCGTAGAGATCGAGCAGACGGATCCGAGTGGCCTGCAACCGGTGGGCGAGAACATGCCCGACCCAATGACCGATGGCCGAACCGAAGGCAGGATCCGCGTCCATCATCATGCGTACGGTCGCCGCGTCGAACTCATGGGTGCGGACAGGCGTCATCGCCTCTGCGCCGAGGTGCCAGATGTAGGGCTCGAACAGCCAGGCCCAGCCGACCAGTTCGCCGGAGCCGAGGCTCTCGATCGCTGCCGGGGAACTGCCCGGTACGCGGATGTCCAGCGTGACGGTGCCCGAGCGCAGGATCCAGAAGCGGTCTGCGTGGTCTCCTTCTTGGAAGAGACGGGCTCCCTGGGCGAAATTGACCTCCTGCCCGATCCCCATCAGGCGGGCACGGTACTGGGCAGGCAGGGCTGCGGTGATGCGAGTCGGAGAAACGCTCATCGGTGGCCTCCTCTGTAGCCTCCGGTTTCAGCATCGCTGGGCAGTCGGTTCACGGACATGGGTCCACCGGCCCCTGCCGCGGTCCCGTCCGGCCCTGGGCGGGCAAGCTTGGCGATTTCGGAGCGCTTGGCGGCTCTGTCCGCCGAGTCACTCCTCGCGCCCGATCGCGAGTTCGGATCAGAAGGCTTCGTGAGTGCCCCCCAGCAGATTCCTTTCGATGTACCGGCGGACATCCGCGGTGAGTGAGCTGAGGCGTCGTGAGAGTTCCGCTTTTGGCACGGTGGGTGCCCTTATGGTGCGGGCCCCGGGCGGCAGTGCGGCGAGGTCGGTCATGAACCTTTGCCGGACCGTGTCCAGCTCTGCACGTTCTGAAACGCGTCGCCCCTCCCGCATGACCGACTCCAGCAGCGGGACGCCATCCGGCGGCGGCTGCTCGTCGACGAGAGCTATGAGATCCGCGTATCCCGGTCTACGGAACACCTGCTTGCGCCCCGGCGCCGTCACCTTGGCCGAGGACAGTTTCATCACGGGCCGGCTGTCGTACTCGACCAACTTGTATGCGGAATCCAGGTAGGGGGCATCTGCACAGACGCCGATCCGGGTGCCGACGGCGTACGTATCGATGGGCGCTTCGGAGCGGACCAGGCTGTCAACGGAGAACTCGTCGAGACCACCGCTCGCCACAATCCGTGTCTTCCGGAGGCCGGCAGCATCGAGGATGGTCCGCGCCTGCACGGCCAGGGCTCCGAGGTCACCGCTGTCCAGCCGGATGGCGCACCCCGGGCCGAGGCCCAGATCGCGCAGTACACGCGCTGCTGTCGCCACGCCTCGCACGGTGTCGTAGGTGTCCACGAGAAACGTCACCGGGCCCGGATGGGACCGGGCGAAGGCCCGGAACGCGTCCTCCTCGGTACCGAACGCTTCGATGTACGAGTGGGCCATCGTGCCGACAGCGGTCAGGCCCTCGGAGTGAGCCGCCGCCACATTGCTGGTTCCGGCGAAGCCGACCATGGCACCCAGCCGGGCGGCCTGGTGTCCGGCTTCGATGCCATGAGTGCGGCGCAGGGAGAAGTCCACGACCGGGTGTCCGTCCGCGGCCAGAACGCACCGGGCACATTTGGAGGCGACGGAGGTCTGATGGTTGAGCTGGTTGAGTACGTACGTTTCAACGAGCTGGGCCTGCGGGAGGGGTGCAGTGATTTCCAGCAGGGGTTCTCCGGCCAGCACGATGTGCCCTTCGGGTACCGCCCTGACTTCGCCTCTGAATTCCAGGCCGAGCAGCGGTGCCAGATCCTCGGGCCGTCGTCCCAGCACGGAGGCGAAGACATCCACGTCATCTGCGTCCACACGATAGGCGGAGAGGAAATCGAGGACCGAATCCAGCCCGGCACAGACAAGGAAACCTCGGTCCGGCGGCAGAATGCGCACGAACAGACTGAACGTCGCCGAACGTGTCATGCCCTCGTTCAGATACGACTGAGCCATCGTGACCTCGTAGAGGTCGGTGCTCGTTGCATTCGACATCGACGGCACCTTCCTCCCCGTCGCGTCATCCCTTCCGGGACTTCCGCCCGGCCCCGCGCGCTCGTGCACCACCCCGCACTCCTCCCTCCACTATCGGCCTCCTGCGTCTCGTGGGCCAGCCGGACGCCGGGGCGGCAACCAGCGCCGCCGAGTCTCTTCTGCCGCTGCCGAAGAGCACGTCGTGCGTGCGGACCGGCCGGACAACGGAGGGGGCCGAACGTTCCGTATCCGGGCCGAACCGGTCCTCACGAACGTATCGGGGAACCGGAGAGAGGAGCGGCGGCGGTCCGGTTCACCTTCCACGAGGCTGGGGCGAGGGGCTGAGACCTGGATGCCGTACATGCCCGGTGCTGTCCCTCGCGCGACCGCGCCGATCATCCGCCGCACTGCCGGTGGGCCGCACCTCTCCTGCAAGGAACGTGCGGCGACCCTGATCGACGAAGCGGTGGCCGAGTCCGTACGCGATCACCCGACGGTCCGGCCGCACTCGGCGGCGGTCGAGGGAACGGCCGCAAAAGTGCTGGTCCAGCGTTCGGCCGCTGCAGACCTGATCGTTGTCGGAGCGCATCGCCGCCGCCGCCACCTCGGACTCCAACTCGGCCGAGTTGCTCATACCCTGCTCCACCACGCCGACTGTCCAGTGGCTGTCGTACCTCTGGCGGCTCGTTCGTGCGAGACCCCTCGCCTCACTTCCTGAGCTGCGACGCGTGGTCGGGGACGTACGTCTGAAGGTCTCTCGGTGGTCGTTGGTACCCGGTGACCGGAGGCCGCGGAGGCAGTTCGATCACCGGGGGAGCGACTGCCTCGTACGGCACGGTCGACAGGAGATGGGCGATCATGTTCAAGCGGGCCCGGCGCTTGTCGTCGCTCTCGACGACGTACCACGGAGCCTCCGAGATGTCGGTATGGACGAACATGTCGTCCTTCGCCCGTGAATAGGCCTCCCAGCGGGTGATCGATTCCAGGTCCATCGGCGAGAGTTTCCACCGGCGGGTGGGATCCTGCAGTCGGCGTCGGAACCGCTCCTCCTGCACCGCGTCACTCACCGAGAACCAGTATTTGCGCAACAGAATGCCGTCCTCCACCAGCATCCGCTCGAAGATCGGACACTGGCGAAGGAACCGCTGGTGTTCCTCCATGGTGCAAAACCCCATGACGCGCTCGACGCCGGCGCGGTTGTACCAGCTCCGGTCGAGCAGGACCACTTCCCCCGCGGCTGGAAGATGCTCGACATAGCGCTGGAAATACCACTGGCCGCGCTCGCGCTCGGTGGGCCGCGGCAGAGCGACGATACGTGCCACTCGGGGATTGAGGTGCTCGGTGACCCGTTTGATCGTGCTCCCCTTGCCCGCCGCGTCACGTCCCTCGAACACCACGACGAGCCGTGCGCCTTCCGCGCGTACCCACTCCTGGAGCTTCACGAGCTCGGTCTGGAGCCGGTACAGCTCCCGCTCGTACAGCGAGCGCTGCAGCTTTCCGGGCTGGCCCGAGTCTTTGTCGTCCGACATGGGATGACGTTATGGAGGAGACCATGGTCGAAGTCAAGTGTCAGCGCCGAACGGGCTTCGCTGCGCGGACCCGGTGCGGCATGCCCCTCGTCGTGGATCACCGAGAATCACAGGGTGAGCAGGGCGACGCCACCGCGATGTGGACGGCGCGGCTGTCGGGTTCGGCGTGTGGTACGCCCCGGTCGCACATGACCGTGCACAGAAGGCAAGGCAGCCCCGGAATCAAGGACAAAGTGTCAAGGCTACGCGCCACGCATGGACGGGATGACGCAACGCCGTAGCAGGCCGGCGCTGTCACACGCTCGTCGCCGAGCAGGGGCCTGGGTCACCAAAGCCTCCCTACCCGCGCTGTCGGTCACTCATCAGCGGGACTGATGCGCCGCCCTGTGAGGCGCGTGGGCCGGACCGACACCCATGTGTTGCGTTCGCCTCCTGCCCAGGGCGTGGTATGGGCGCGATCGGCAAGCTGCCGCAGTGCGTCGGGCTCTGTAACGATCCGCGCAGGGCCTACGGCAAGCACGCTCCAACCCTGGCTCATGGCCTCGTCCACATGGTCGACCTCGAATGCGACATCTGTTCCCCCGGCTGTCGCAGGCACCGAGTCGGGCGCGGTCCGGAAAGCGATCGTGTCATCGATGACTTCGTAGTTCACCGGAAAGACCGCCGGGCCATCGGGTGTCGACACCGCGATGCGTCCTACGCCGTGTGTGGAGAGCCGGGCGCGGCATTCGTCGGGGTCCAGGTCCTGCAGCCGGGGGTGCAGGAGCGCCTGGCCCCGGCCGGGTGGCAGATCAATGCCGCCTCCGCGCAGGGCTGCGGCGGTGGTGCCGAGTGCGTCGGCCAGGCTGATGAGACTCGCCGGACTCGGGTCAGCCGGCCGTTGTTCGAGGTAGGCCAGGTAGTCCGGCGCCATTCTGGCGCGGCGGGCTGTTTCTGCGCGGCTGAGCCCCTGTCGCTCGCGCTCCATGGCCACGCGCCGGCCGATGTCGCCGGGGTTGGGTGCCCCATCGAGCCGGACCCCGGCGGACTCGGCCCCGGCCTCGGCCATGCCCGGCCGGGACGGCTCGCGGGATCTGCCGGTCCGGTGCTCAAGGTGCCGGATATGGGCGTCGGGCCCGGGGAACACGAGCGTCACCTGGTCGGTATCCGACCAGTGCACGTCGTAGGGAGGGGTTCCGTCCTCATGGTGGAGTCCGACAATCTCGCCGTCGCGCCTGCTGGCGCCGGTGGCCGGGCTTTCGACAACAAGCCGATCGCCGAGGTGAGCTCGCATGATCGCCGCCGTTTCCTCATCATGTTGCTGTACCCAACGTGCCACGCATGACGTGTCGCCGCACGGGATGAGAAACCGTGAGTCCGCGGGGCCGAGCGGGCTGGTATCGGGCCCGCTGGTCCACCGACGAGTCGGGCCGGGCCGTCTGCTCGGCTCGCGGACGGCAGGTCCCGACCCGCTCGGCACAGGGCCATTACCGGCCGTCACATCCCGAAAGGAGAAGCCGCATGCACCACCGATCGGTCGCAGAGCTCATGACCAGAGACGTCGTCCGGGCACGGCGTGACCTGCCGTTCAAAGAGATCGTCAAGCTGCTGGCAGAGAACGATGTCACAGCGGTACCCGTGGTCGATGAACTGGATCGACCCATGGGTGTCGTGTCCGAGGCCGACCTGCTGCGTAAGTCTTCCGACCAGGTCGATCCGTCCGGCCGGACACCGATTCCGCATCTGGAGGCGTGGGAGCGGGCCAAGGCCGAGGGGGCCAGGGCCGAGGAACTGATGTCGGCTCCCGCGGTGTGTGCGCGTCCGGAGTGGACCGTGGTCGAGGCTGCCCGCCTCATGGAAGTGCAGAACGTCAAACGGCTGCCCGTCGTGGACGAGACGGACAAGTTGCTGGGCATCGTCAGCCGTCGTGACCTGTTGCGGGTCTTCCTGCGCCGTGACGACGCCATCTACGAGGAAATCAACCGGGACGTACTACAGCGGACGATGGGTCTGGCCCCCTCGGAGGTGACGGTCGAAGTACGCCAGGGACAGGTCGTCCTCAGCGGATCCGTCGAGTTCAAGAGCCTGATCCCCATCATCGAACGGCTGTGCCGGAGCGTCGACGGTGTGGTTTCCGTCGCTGAGCGTGTCGCCTATCGGACCGACGACATCCCGACCTCCCGCACCGGCACGTGAGCCATTCGGGCCCCGCGAGCCGCCTCGCCGTGCCCGCAACGGCAGGGCAGGGCAGTCTGCACGGGCCCGAGGGGAGCGGCTCTTCGTTCCGGATTGCCCTGTCGGCAGCCCGTTCCACCTTCATCGCACCGGGACCAGTCGATGCCCGACCAGCAGGGGAATGACGACCGCTCTTCCTCCTTGCGCGGATTTCGCCCATGATGATGTATGACCAGCTCGCCGGATGGGCCGACGGGCATGTCGCGCGAGCTGATCCCGCGGTTGTGTCCAGCCGGCGGATCCCCGAGAGCATGAAGGTCTTGCTGGTCGAGGTCGGTGTTCCGACATGTGAAGGCAAACGATCACGGGGCCGCCGAGGCTCACAGCTGGGCGCGGACAGGCTCCCCGTACTTGCTCCGGTGCGCCTTGCCGCCGACGGCCGCCCTGTCATCGGCGGAGTCCAAACCTGGTGGCGCGGGTGCCTGTTGACGAGCGAGACTGACGCGCAATGAGTGAGCAACCATGCAGTGCTGAAGCAGCCTTTCGGACGACGAGCGGCCGTGTGCGGGGCAGAGGGGCCGGCGACGGTGTCACCGCCGTGCTCGGTATCCCGTACGCAGCCGCGCCTTTCGGCGCCCGCCGGTTCCGGGAGCCACAGCCGGCGCCGGCCTGGGACGGGGTCCGGGACTGTACGGCCTTCGGCCCCATCGCCCCGCAGTCGGCGGAGCTGCCCGGAGCGCCGGTGTGGCACCCCGGGGACGAGGACATCCTCACCGTCAATGTGTGGGTGCCGGAGCGTGCGGACGGCGGCGCGCTGCCGGTGTTCTTCTGGATACATGGCGGCGCCTACACGTTCGGCTCGTCCGCCCAGCCCGACTTCGACGGGACCGCCCTGGCCCGCGCCGGGTTGGTCGTGGTCAGCTGCAACTACCGGGTGGGCTTCGAGGGCTTCGGGCATGTGTCCGGCTTTCCCGACAACCGCGGGCTGCTGGACCAGGTAGCCGCGCTGTGCTGGGTCCGGGAGAACATCGCGGCCTTCGGCGGCGACTCCGGAAACGTCACCGTCGCCGGACACTCTGCCGGAGGAGGCTCGGTGGTCTGTCTGATGGCCATGGAGCAGACACGGGGGCTGTTCCGGCGGGCCGTCGCCCACAGCGTGCCCAATGCCTTCTTCGCAGCCGAGCTCGCAGTGGCGGTCAGCGAGCGGATCGCGGCGGAGGCTGGGGTTGCCCCGACGGCGGAGGGACTGCTGTCCGTGTCGCCCGAGGCGCTGGTGGCCGCCTCCGACAAGGCTGCCGCGCACTGCGCGACCGACCCCGTGGCAGCGGTCCACACCTTTGACCCGGTGATCTTTCAACCCGTCGTCGACGGCGAGGTACTGCCCGCGGATCCACTCCGTGTGCTCGCCTCCGGGACGGCGCGGGAGGTGGACCTGCTGGTGTGCCACACGTTGGAGGAGTACTGGTTCCTCCACGCGGTGGGAGCCGTGCGGGAGGTCACCACCGAGGCGGAACTGGCGGACTTCGCCGAGGCCCTGCACCTCCCAGCCCATCTCGGGGACGGCTACTGTGCGTTGATGCCGGACGCCCCGGTACTCGACCGCTACCTCGCGATCTTCGGCGACGCGCAATTCGGCGAGTACACCACGCGCCTTGCCGAGCACCACGCGAGGGCCGGCGGCCGGGCGTACCTGGCCCGCTTCGCCCGCAGGCGCGAAGAGGCCAGGCCCTGGCACACCGCGGACATCCCCTTCGCCTTCGGTAACCTGGACGCCGTCGGCGCCGACTTCCTCATCGGTGGTGCCCCCGACGACCACGACCGCGCCCTGTCCCGCCGCATGCTCCGCTCCTGGGCCGGCTTTGCGGCCACCGGTGACCCGGGCTGGCCGGCGGTCACCGCCGACACCACGCCAGTAAAGTCCTGGGCCGTCCCCGGCGACCACCTGGCCGACGACGACACGTCCGGGCTCCGCGCCTTGTGGCGCGACGTCCGGTTCGACCTGCTGCGACCCAGACAAGCGACCGGACATCATTCCCATGGACTTTCCGGCACTTGAGGCCCAACTTCTTTGCTTCTGGCTGATGTTCCGGCCGCAGTCCTTGAGAAGCCCGGTTGCGAGCGGGATCACGTCACTACAGACGCCCGCGGTGAGCGGGTTGGCTTCGTTGCGACAGGAGTTCGCAAGGGACTTGTCCGTCCACTGCGGACGATGAAGGGAAAAGGGGAGTACCCACCCCTTCCTTGATCAACTTATAGCGTGCCGGGGGGCTTGTGGCAAGACCCGGGTCGTGCCGCAGAATCGCTGACCGAAGCCGGAACACGAGGGCACGGGAGTCGCGAAATGCGGGTGTTGTTGGTGGCGTACGGGTCGCGGGGGGACGTCGAGCCGATGGTGGGGCTCGCACTGAGTCTGCGAGCACTCGGCGTGGAGGTGCAGGTGTGCGCGCCGCCGGACTTCGCGGAGTTGCTGGACGGTTTCGGCCTCCCGCTGGTACCACTCGGCCAGTCGGTGCGCGAGATGGCAACCAGGGCGGTGACCGGGACAACGAAGCCGCTGCCGGCGGCGGGCCTGTCCCAGCGCGCGGCCCGGATGGTCGCCGCGACGTACGAACAGGTCGCCGCGGTGGCCGAGGGAGGTGATGCAGTGGTGGCGACCGGCTTGATCCCGGCCGCGGCCGCCGCGCGGTCGGTGGCCGAGAAGCTGGGCATCCCCTACGTGTTCGTGTCCTACTTCCCGACCTACCTGCCCTCGCCGCACCACCCGCCGCTCGAGTGGCCGGGCCGGCCGCTCCCGCCGGACGTGACCGACAACC
>NZ_FMDF01000242.1 GCF_900091955.1 Streptomyces sp. Ncost-T10-10d | reverse complement strand
CGCCGACGGCGGCGACGACGCCTATGTGCTCCCGTCGGTACTCGAGTTCTCCTCGCGCGAGCAGCTGGACGCCTTCACGAACGCGCTGCAGAGCGTGCTCGACCGGCACGACATCTTCCGCACCTCGTTCGTCTGGGAGGGGCTGCGCGAGCCCGTCCAGGTGGTGTGGCGCAAGGCCGTCCTGCCCGTCGTCGAGCTGACGCTGGACCCGCAGAGCACCGACCCGGTGGGCGAGTTGGTCGCGACCGTCGGCTCCTCGATGGACCTCAACCGGGCGCCGCTGTTCAGCGTCCACGCGGCGGCCACGCCGGACGGTGAACAGTGGCTGGGCCTGGTCCGGGTGCACCATCTCGTTCAGGACCACACCGCGTTGGAGGTTCTGCTCGGCGAGGTCGCGGCGTTCCTCACCGGCCGGGGCGCCGGCCTGCCGGAGCCGCTGCCGTTCCGCACCTTCGTGGCACACGCACGTGGCGGCACCGAACGCGCCGCCCACGAGCGGTACTTCGCGGAGCTGCTCGGCGACGTCACGGAACCGACCGCCCCGTACGGGCTGGTGGACGTGCGCGGAGCCGGCGCCGACGTGGTGCGTGAGGTCGTACCATTCGCGCCGGCCGCCGAGGCGCGGCTGCGGGAGGTCGCACGTCGCCTGGGCGTGAGCACGGCGACCGTTCTGCACGTGGCATGGGCCCGGACGTTGGCGGCGGTCAGCGGCCGTGACGACGTGGTCTTCGGGACGATTCTGTTCGGCCGCATGAACGCCGGTATGGGTGCCGATCGCGTCCCAGGTCCGCTGATCAACACGCTGCCGGTGCGGGTGCGCACCGGTGAACTCGGTGTGCTGGGCGCGGTGTCGGCGATGCGGGGCCAGCTCGCGGAGCTGCTGGAACACGAGCACGCGCCGCTCGCCGTGGCCCAGAGCGCCAGCGGGATCTCCGGCGACGCGCCGCTGTTCACCGCACTGTTCAACTACCGGCACAACGCCGACCAGCGCGCCGCCGAGGAGGCCGATCAGAGCCTCGACGCGGCCGTGGAGGACGGCACCGGCGCGGCCGAAGGCATCCGGCTGGTGTTTTCACGCGAGCTGACCAATTACCCGCTCGCTGTCGCGGTCGATGACGATGGTGAGGGCCGGGGGCTGTCGCTGGCCGTCGACGCGGTCTGCCCGATCGACCCGGAGGCGGTCGGTGTGCTGGTGCGTACGGCTGTGGAGAGTCTGGTGTCGGCGTTGGAGGTGGCGCTGAACGGTGGTCCGGAGATGCCGTTGGGCTCTGTCCGGGTTCTGGACGAGGTGGGGCTGCATCGGGTCGTGAGTGAGTGGAATGACACGGCGGTGGAGGTCGAGCCGTCGACGTTGCCGGGGTTGTTCGAGGCGCAGGTGGTGCGGTCGCCGGAGGCGTTGGCGATGGTGTTTGAGGGTGTGGAGGTGTCGTACCGGG
>NZ_FMDF01000139.1 GCF_900091955.1 Streptomyces sp. Ncost-T10-10d | reverse complement strand
TTTTCTGCGTTCACGAGGTCTTGTGTTACCCCTGTGCACCGGCCGGCGGTGGCTGAGGGTAAGGTCAGGGGGCATCATTGGCACGTTCTTCACACAGGAGGCCCCCGGGTGGAGGTCCAGGAGACTCGGGTTCAGACGGACCGGGTACTCACCATCCCCAACATCCTCAGCATGGCTCGCCTTGTCGGGGTTCCGCTCTTCCTGTGGCTGATTCTTCGCCCCGTGTTCGGCGGCCCCCAAAGCGATGGCTGGGCCTTGCTGGTGCTGATGTTCAGTGGCATCAGCGACTACCTCGACGGTAAGCTCGCCCGCCGGTGGAACCAGATCAGCAGTCTCGGTCGGCTCCTGGACCCTGCTGCAGACCGCCTCTACATCCTTTCGACTCTTGTCGGCCTGACCTGGCGGGAGATCCTGCCGCTCTGGCTCACTGCAGCACTTGTGGCCCGCGAGCTGATGCTCCTTGTAATGGTGGGAATCCTCCGCCGCCACGGCTATCCACCGCCCCAGGTGAACTTTCTGGGGAAGGCTGCCACGTTCAACTTGATGTACGCGTTCCCCTTGTTGCTGCTCAGCGACGGAAGTGGTTGGCTTGCATCGCTGGCCGCCATTTTCGGATGGGCGTTCGCAGGTTGGGGTACAACGCTCTATTGGTGGGCAGGGATCCTCTACGTGGTTCAGGTCCGCCGGCTCGTCAAGGCGGATGTAGCAGCCGATTGAGCTCGTTGATGCGGGTGCCGCGCAGTGTGGCCGGCCCGCCGCTGATGACCCGGGTGGTGCCCTGACGGGCGAAGTCGGCTAAACCGTCGTCTCTGCAAGGAGGACGTTTCCGACATGAAGGCCGTCGTGATGGCTGGCGGCGAAGGCACTCGTCTTCGCCCCATGACCTCGAGCATGCCCAAGCCGCTTCTGCCCGTCGCCAATCGGCCGATCATGGAGCATGTGCTTCGGCTGCTCAAGCGGCACGGGCTCAACGAGACCGTCGTAACGGTCCAGTTTCTTGCCTCGTTGGTCAAGAACTACTTCGGGGACGGCGAAGAGCTCGGGATGGAGCTCAGTTATGCCAATGAGGAGAAACCGCTCGGCACTGCGGGGAGCGTGAAGAACGCCGAGGAAGCGTTGAAAGACGACACCTTCCTCGTTATTTCCGGTGACGCGCTCACCGACTTCGATCTCACCGACCTCATCGCCTTCCACAAAGAAAAGGGCGGGCTGGTGACGGTGTGCCTGACCCGTGTGCCGAATCCTCTGGAATTCGGCATCACCATCGTGGACGAGGCGGGCCAGGTCGAGCGTTTCCTGGAGAAGCCGACCTGGGGCCAGGTCTTCTCGGACACCGTCAATACGGGCATCTATGTCATGGAACCCGAGGTGTTCGACTATGTCGAGGCCGACGTCTCCGTGGACTGGTCCGGTGATGTCTTCCCGCAGCTCATGAAGGAAGGAAGGCCCATTTACGGCTATGTTGCCGAGGGCTACTGGGAGGATGTCGGTACCCACGAGAGCTATGTGAAGGCCCAGGCAGACGTTCTTGAGCGCAAGGTCGACGTCGAGATCGACGGATTCGAGATCTCGCCAGGTGTATGGGTCGCGGAAGGTGCGGAAGTACATCCCGACGCGGTGCTGCGGGGACCGCTCTACATCGGTGATTATGCAAAGGTCGAAGCCGGAGCGGAGATTCGCGAGCACACGGTCATCGGGTCGAACGTCGTCGTGAAAAGCGGCGCTTTCCTGCACAGGGCAGTGGTTCACGACAACGTCTACATCGGCCAGCACAGCAATCTGCGCGGATGCGTGATCGGTAAGAACACCGACGTCATGCGGGCCGCCCGCATCGAGGACGGCGCGGTCATCGGAGACGAGTGCCTGATCGGTGAAGAATCGATCATTCAGGGAAATGTTCGCGTCTACCCGTTCAAGACCATCGAGGCCGGTGCCTTCGTCAATACGTCGGTGATCTGGGAATCTCGCGGACAGGCCCACCTCTTCGGCGCCCGCGGTGTGTCCGGGATCCTGAACGTCGAGATTACGCCGGAGCTGGCGGTCCGGCTCGCCGGAGCCTATGCCACGACCCTCAAGAAGGGCTCGACGGTCACCACCGCCCGTGACCACTCCCGCGGCGCCCGTGCGCTGAAGAGAGCAGTGATCTCGGCGCTCCAGGCCAGTGCCATCGATGTCCGGGACCTGGAAAACGTACCGCTGCCCGTCGCACGCCAGCAGACGGCGCGGGGCAGCGCCGGCGGGATCATGATCCGTACGTCCCCCGGTGTGTCCGACTCGGTCGACATCATGTTCTTCGACGAGCGGGGCGCGGACCTCTCTCAGGCGCGGCAGCGGAAGCTCGACCGGGTCTACGCACGTCAGGAATACCGCCGTGCCTTCCCGGGGGAGATCGGGGACCTGCACTTCCCGTCCAGCGTTTTCGACTCGTACACCGGATCGCTGCTGCGGAACGTGGACACCGCGGGAATTGCCGACGCGGGCCTCAAGGTTGTCGTCGACGCCTCCAACGGCAGTGCCGGGCTTGTGCTGCCCAGTCTGCTGGGCAGGCTCGGCGTGGACGCGTTGACCATCAACCCCGGCCTCGACGAATCACGGCCCACCGAATCTGCCGAGACCCGGCGCTCAGGACTGGTGCGATTGGGCGAGATCGTCTCCTCGGCACGGGCCGCGTTCGGCGTGCGGTTCGACCCGGTGGGTGAGCGGCTCTCCCTGGTCGACGAACGGGGCAGGATCGTGGAGGACGACCGGGCGCTTCTTGTGATGCTCGACCTCGTGGCGGCCGAGCGGCGCAGCGGGCGGGTGGCGCTGCCGGTGACCACGACGCGGGTCGCCGAGCAGGTCGCGGCATACCACGGCACGCAGGTCGAATGGACGACGACATCGCCAGACGATCTGACGCGTGTGGGACGCGAGGAAGGCACCATCTTCGGTGGAGACGGCCGCGGTGGATTCATCGTTCCCGAATTCAGTAGCGTCTTCGACGGATCGGCTGCTTTCGTGAGACTCATCGGGCTTGTCGCCAGGACCCAGCTCACTCTCAGCCAGATCGATGCCCGTATTCCCCGTGCCCACGTCCTGCGCCGCGATCTGGCGACACCCTGGGCCGTCAAGGGCTTGGTCATGCGACGGGTCGTGGAGGCGGCCGGGGATCGCAGTGTCGATACGACGGACGGTGTACGGGTCGTGGAGGCCGACGGGCGATGGGTGATGGTGCTGCCGGACCCGGCCGAAGCGGTCACTCATTTGTGGGCCGAGGGTCCGGACGACGCCTCCGCGCAGGCGCTGCTGGACGAATGGGCGGTGGTCGTGGAGAGCGCAGGTCACTGAGGGTTCCACCGGTGTTCCCGGCGGCGTCCGGCGACGCCTTTGGGCACACCGGTGGGGCCATTCGGCGGTAGCAGTGGCGACGTGCGACGATGTGCGGCATGTCGCAGCAGCCCCCCGATCGGAGTACCGCCTCGCCTCCTGCGCGTCCCGACGCGTCCATGTCGCTGCTGACCAATGTGATGGACCACAGCCTGGACGACGGATACGCCGAGGCGTCGGCGCGTCGGAAGGCCGACGGGAGCGCGGGCATGCCCCGCACGCTCAAGTCGAGACTCGGCCTCGCCGCATGTCTGGTGCTCGCTGCACTTGTGGTCACGCTCGGGGCTGCGCAGGCACGTGTCTCCGCTCCGGTCCTCGCCAAGGAGCGCCAGGAGCTGATCGACCGTATCGACGGGGAGACGGCGGCGGCCGACACTCTTGAGTCGCAGGTCGACAAGCTTCGGGACGACGTGGGCAGACGCCAGCGCAAGGCGTTGGAGAAGCACGGCGGGGACCAGGGGGAGCTGGTGGCGCTGCTCGCCGGGGCGACAGCGGTGGAGGGGCCCGGGGTGAAACTCGTCGTCGACGACGCCAAGGACACCGACCAGGGCGGTGGTGGGCCGAGGGAGACCAGCGGATTCGCCGACACCGGGCGGGTCCGCGACCGGGACCTGCAACGGGTCGTCAACGGACTCTGGCAGTCCGGTGCGGAAGCGATCGCGATCAACGGACAGCGTCTGACAGCCCTGTCGGCGATCCGTGCGGCCGGCGACGCCATACTGGTCGACAACAGGCCGCTCGTGCCGCCGTACACGGTGCTGGCGGTGGGGAACGGGAAGCAGCTCGGCACCGCATTCCAGGACAGTGCTGACGGCCAGTATCTGCAGGCGCTCAAGGACACCTTCGACATCCGGACGAGCATGTCCGTCCAGGAGAAGGTGAACCTCCCGGTCGCGCCGAGCCTGATCGTACGAACAGCAGAGCCTCATAAGGCCGCAGACACCGGCAGTGGTGCGGCAGACACAGGGAAGGGCACATCGTGATCGCCGTACTGGGCCTCGTCGTGGGAGTCGTGGTCGGACTGTTGGTCCGACCCGAGGTGCCGGCGGTGGTCGAGCCCTATCTTCCGATCGCCGTCGTGGCAGCCCTCGACGCAGTCTTCGGGGGGCTGCGGGCCATGCTCGACGGAATCTTTGTCGACAAGGTGTTCGTCGTGTCGTTCCTGTCGAACGTCGTGGTGGCCGCACTGATCGTGTTCCTGGGCGACAAGCTGGGCGTGGGAGCGCAACTCTCCACCGGCGTGGTGGTCGTGCTCGGAATCCGGATCTTCTCCAACGCCGCGGCCATCCGCCGGCACGTCTTCCGGGCCTGACGCCGATGAGCAACGAAGAACTTCCCAGCGACAAGGGCCGCATCGGCGAGCAGCCGACCGACGTCGCCAAGGAGCTCACCGGACGTCAGCGGCTGATCGCCGGACTCTGGCCGCCGCGGGTGACGCGAGCCCAACTCATCGTCGCGGTGCTGCTGTTCGTCCTGGGGCTCGGGCTGGCCATTCAGGTGCGCTCGAACAGTGACAACAGCGCGCTGCGGGGTGCCCGCCAGGAGGACCTGGTCCGCATTCTCGATGAGCTGGACGACCGAACACAGCGTCTGGAGGATGAGAAGCAGCGCCTCGACGCTCAGCGTGCGGAGCTGGAGAACAGCTCCGACCAGGCTGAGGAGGCGCGCAAGCAGACAGTGGAGAAGGAACGGCAACTCGGTATTCTCGCGGGCACCGTGGCGGCACACGGGCCCGGGATCACACTCACCGTCAATGACCCGGGAGACGGGATCAAGGCGGACATGCTGCTCGACGCGCTGCAGGAGTTGCGTGCGGCGGGTGCCGAGGCGATCGAGGTCAACGGAGTGAGAGTGGTGGCCCATACGTTCTTCTCCGGTGACGGCGGCAACGTCAAGGTTGACGGCCGTAAGATCACCGCGCCGTACGTGTTCAAGGTGATCGGCAAGCCCCAGGATCTGGAGCCGGCGCTGAACATCCCTGGCGGTGTGGTGCAGACACTGGAGAAGGAGCAGGCCACCGTGCATGTGAATCAGGCCGACGACATCGTCGTGGACGTCTTGCGACCGGCGAAGCGGCCTGACTACGCTCGGTCGTCATCCTCGTGAGGCCGCGCCATGGAGGGGTCGAAGGACACGGGCAGGAGGTTGCGGGGGGTCGCCGCATCGTAATGGTGGTGCGTGGTGGAAACTGTCGAGTGGATACGGACGTTGTGAAGATGTCCGGGTCGGCAGGTGTGTTCGTTCAGGGTTCGTCCTGCCCCACGGGCGGGTCTATTTCGGTCAAGGGGAATCGCCCGTGAAGTTGTTTGGGAAGTTGTTCGGCAAGAGCGCTCGCGATGAAGCTGCCCGCCATCGCGCACCGCGCCATGGCCAGGCGGAGGAGCAGGGCTCGGAGCGCCCGCTCTTCCGGGATCAGGTGTCCGGTTCGGGCAGTGACAATTCGGGCGCTTCCGGCGCGTCGTCTGTTGACCCTGCCGGTGCCGGCCGCATAGGTTTCACAGAACCGTCAACCTCAAGTACGGGTGGAGGGTTCACCCCGAGGCAGGAGGGTTCGTCCATGCCGGTCTGTACGAGGTGCGGGCATCGCAATGCCGAGGCCAGTCGCTTCTGCTCCAACTGCGGTGCGCCGCTAAAGGGTGGAATTCCCGAGCGTGCCTCGGAGACGACCTCGACCATCTCCATCTCCGGTCTTGAGGCATACGAGGCGGAGGCCACCGGGCAGACACCCGTACCGTCCCTCTCGCCCGAGGCGCAGGCCGCAGTCGAGGCGCTTCCGCTCGGCTCGGCACTCCTGGTGGTGCGACGTGGGCCGAATTCCGGCAGCCGCTTCCTGCTGGACGGTGAGCTGACCACGGCCGGCCGCCATCCGCAGAGCGACATCTTCCTCGACGACGTGACGGTGTCGCGGCGGCATGTGGAGTTCCGCAGGAGCCCCGACGGCAGCTTCACGGTCGGGGACGTGGGCAGCCTGAACGGCACCTACGTCAACCGTGAGCGCATCGACTCCGTCGCCCTGTCCAACGGTGATGAAGTGCAGATCGGCAAGTACCGGCTGGTCTTCTACGCGAGCCAGCGGGGCATCTGACCCGTCAGGGAAGGTCAATGCTGAGAACACCGACGGGCGGTGCCGGTCACGGCACCGCCACCGCCGACGACCGCCCGATGAGCATCGGCACGGTGCTCCTGCAACTGCGGGACGAGTTTCCGGAAGTCACGATCTCCAAGATCCGCTTCCTGGAGGCCGAAGGTCTCGTCGAGCCGCAGCGGACCCCCTCCGGCTATCGCAAGTTCCGTGGGGCCGACGTGGAGCGGCTGGCTCAGGTGCTACGTATGCAGCGGGACCACTACCTCCCGCTGAAGGTCATCCGAGAGCATCTGGATGCCCTCGCCCGCGGTGAACAGTCCGCCCTGCCGTCCGGGGGCGACCCGCGAGATCTGGCCGACGGCGGCTGGGACGTCGGCTCGGGACGGGCGACCGCGGCCCGTATCGGCCGTGCCGAGCTGCTGGCGGCTGCTGAGGTCACCGAGAGTGACCTGGATGAGTGGGAGTCGTACGGCCTGGTCGCTCCGACCGCCGAGGGCGGTTACGACGCGGAGATGGTCACGGTGGCCAAGCTTGTGGCGGATCTGGGTCGATTCGGTCTGGAACCACGTCACCTGCGTGCCATTCGGGCGGCCGCGGACCGTGAGGCGGGACTCATCGAGCAGGTGGTCGCGCCCTTGCGCCGGCATCGGAATCCGCAGACCAGAGCACATGCGGAGGCCACTGCGAGGGAGCTCGCAGAGCTGTCCGTACGGCTTCATTCGGCGCTTGTGCAGACTGCTCTGCGGGTCCGGCTCCACTGATCACGTCGGTGCCCGACTACCCAAACCTGCCGAGCACGTCCTAGGGTTGCTGTGTGAACGAGCTCGACGTTGTGGGTGTCCGGGTGGAAATGCCCTCCAACCAACCGATCGTGCTCCTGCGTGAAGTGGGAGGCGACCGGTACCTCCCCATTTGGATCGGTCCTGGTGAGGCGACCGCGATCGCCTTCGCCCAGCAGGGCATGGCTCCGGCCAGGCCGCTGACCCATGATCTCTTCAAAGATGTGCTCGAGGCCGTCGGCCAGGAGCTCACCGAGGTCCGTATCACGGACCTGCGGGAAGGGGTCTTCTACGCGGAGCTGGTCTTCGCCAGCGGGGTCGAGGTGAGCGCGCGGCCGTCCGACGCCATAGCGCTCGCACTGCGCACCGGAACGCCGATCTACGGCAGTGACGGGGTGCTCGACGATGCCGGCATCGCCATCCCGGACGAGCAGGAGGACGAGGTGGAGAAGTTCCGCGAGTTCCTCGACCAGATCTCACCGGAGGACTTCGGTACCAACAGTCAGTGACCGTTCTACGGGGTCGCAGTCAGCGCATCCGACAAGCCCTTCCCGCTTGCAAGTCACGGGAAACCACTCTCAGGGTGATTATCACTCGGCGTGCCGAGTGTGGCGATCGTTGACGCACCCCGAGTGACTGCCTACCTTCGAGATGGCAGGTCAAGGACGGAGGTCGGCGTGAGAAGCAGCGGCGACGGTACGGCAGCGGGTGGGCCGTATCCGCAGCAGGGGAGTACAGCCGGCCACACCATCAGGCAACCGGTTAAACCGGCGGCGGTGGCGGGGGGCGGCGTGGCATCGGCCAACGACATCGGCTATCGCGGGCCGACAGCTTGCGCGGCCGCGGGGATCACTTATCGACAGCTCGACTACTGGGCGCGCACGGGGCTGGTCGAGCCGAGCGTGCGTCCGGCATACGGCTCGGGCACACAGCGGCTCTACAGCTTCCGGGACGTCGTCCTGCTGAAGATCGTGAAGCGTTTCCTGGACACGGGCGTCGCCCTGCAGAACATCCGCACCACGGTTCAGCATCTGCGGGCCCGCGGCTTCCAGGATCTTGAGCGGATGACGCTGATGAGCGACGGGGCGACGGTCTACGAGTGCTCCTCGCCCGACGAGGTCGTCAGTCTGCTCCAGGGCGGCCAGGGGGTTTTCGGTATCGCCGTGGGTGTGGTGTGGCAGGACGTCGACGCTGCGCTGTCCCAGCTGCACGGTGAGCGGGTGGACACCGGCGAGACACTGGTCGGGAACAACCCCACCGATGAGCTCGCGCGTCGACGTAACCGCGCCGGCTGACCCGGCCGGGTAATCGGGCGCGGCGATTGTCAGTGCCGTAGGGCAGCATCGATTGATGTGAGAGCCGCGCCCACCATCCTGCATCTGGACATGGATGCCTTCTACGCCTCTGCCGAGCAGGCGGCGAAGCCCAGCCTGCGCGGAAAACCGGTCGTGGTGGGCGGGCTGGGACCGCGCGGAGTCGTCGCCACCGCGTCGTACGAGGCACGGCGCTTCGGGGTGCACTCGGCGATGCCCACGGCGCAGGCGCGACGGCTGGCCCCCAACGCGGCCTATCTGGTGCCCCGCTTCCTGCTGTACCGGACGGTCAGCGACCAGGTGATGGAGCTGCTGGGGCGGCTCTCCCCGCTGGTGGAGCCGCTCAGCCTGGACGAGGCCTTTGTGGACCTCGAAGCGGGTGGCATCGCCGATGACACCGCTTCCGCGCTGGAGATCGGTGAGCAACTGCGTACGGCCATCAAGGCAGTCACAGGGCTCACCGGCTCGGTCGGGCTCGCCGGTTCCAAGATGCTGGCCAAGATCGCTTCGGAGCAGGCGAAACCGAACGGGCTGCTGCTCATAGAGCCGGGGACGGAGCGGGAACTGCTCGCGCCCATGTCGGTACGGATCCTCCCCGGCGTCGGTCCCGCGACGGCGGACCATCTGCGCCGCGCCGGGATGACGACGGTGAATGACCTGGTCGAGGCAGGTGAGGCGGAGCTCGTACGCCTGCTGGGGAAGGCGCACGGCGGCTCGCTGCACCGCATGGCGTTCGGGTACGACGACCGGCCCGTGGTCGCGGAGCGGGACGCAAAATCGGTGTCGGTCGAGGACACCTTCGACGCGGATCTGCACGACCGGGTGCGGGTCAGGACGGAGGTGGAACGGCTGGCCGACCGATGCGTACAACGATTGCGCGGCGCGGGGCGGTCCGGGCGGACGGTGGTGCTGAAGGTACGGCGGTACGACTTCTCCACGCTCACGAGGTCCGAGACGTTGCGTGGGCCCACGGACGACCCGGCAGTGGTCCGGGAGGCGGCCGCGCGGCTCCTGGAGGCCGTGGACACCACCGGAGGGGTACGGCTCCTGGGGGTGGGCGTCACGGGACTTGCCGACTATACGCAGGAGGACCTCTTCGCCCAGGCCGCCGGTGAGCAGGCCGCAACAGGGGAAGCGGCCGAGGAGGAGACAGCGGCGGCGGGCGACGGGGACGAGCTGGTGGACAGTGCGCGGGAGGAGGCCCAGGAGACCGCCGAGCAGCTCGCCGCACGGCGCTGGCCTGCCGGGCATGACGTACGTCATGACACCTACGGCCATGGCTGGGTGCAGGGCAGCGGTGTCGGCCGGGTGACGGTGCGGTTCGAAGAACCCGAATCGGCGCCCGGCCGGGTGCGTACGTTCCGCATCGACGATCCGGAACTGCAGCCGGCCGATCCACTGCCGCTGGTGCGGGACCCGGTGGACTACTCGTCCTGGCCGGCCAGCCTGCCGAAGTCCCTGTCCGGGCCGGTCTCCTCGGGCGGCGAGTCCAGACCGTAGTGCCGGTAGAGCTGGAGTTCCTGTTCCGGTGAGAGGTGGCGGCCCACGCCGAAGTCTGGTGCGTCCTTGATCAGTGCACGGTCGAAGGGGACGCGGAGCGAATCCTCCACGAATTCACTGGGTTCCAGCGGGACGAACGCGTCCCGGCTGAACAGTCCGGTACGTACGGCCGCCCACTCGGGCACACCGGTGGCGTCGTCGAGGTACACCTCGTCCACGGTTCCGATCTTGATGCCCTTGCGGTCGAACGCCTTGCGGCCGATCAGGCTGCGCGGATCGATGTCGGTCTGCACGGTCCCTCCCACTGGTCGCGGCTACTCCACAAGCACTACAGAAGTGCAGATCCGAGGGGTTGGCCACTCGAGAATTCCGCCGCGAACCCCGCTGGTAGGCTGGTGATGGCTGCTGACCCCGTGCGGGAGAGTCCTCCGGAGCGAATCCGAAGGCGCCGAAGGAGCAAATCCTCCCCGGAATCTCTCAGGCCCCCGTACCGCACGGACGAGGTCACTCTGGAAAGCAGGGCGGGTTTCGTGCGGCCGAGTGCCGGTACGGTTCCCTTCCTCACCGACGGTGAAAGCCGGTACGCCGCAGGGCGCGCCGGTGAAGCTCTCAGGTTGAGATGACAGAGGGGGAGGCCGTTCGGGCACCCGCGCCGTGGTGCCCCTCGCAGGTCGTGACAGACCAGGAGGCCTCCACCATGACCCCCCGTCGCACTCCGCTCTCCCAGCTGGAGCAGGGCATTCCGTTCGAACAGCGCCACATCGGTCCCGATGAGGAGTCGCAGTCGAAGATGCTCGCTCAGATCGGTTACGGCTCGCTGGACGAGCTGACCGCGGCAGCGGTGCCCGATGTCATCAAGAGCGCGGAGGCGCTGCAGCTGCCGACCGCCCGCACCGAGGCCGAGGTCCTGGCGGAGCTGCGCTCCCTCGCCGACCGCAATCAGGTGCTGGCGCCGATGATCGGGCTCGGCTACTACGGCACCTTCACCCCGCCGGTGATCCTCCGCAACGTCATGGAGAACCCCGCCTGGTACACGGCCTACACGCCGTACCAGCCGGAGATCTCGCAGGGCCGCTTGGAGGCGCTCCTCAATTTCCAGACGATGGTCGCCGAGCTGACCGGGCTGCCCACCTCCGGCGCCTCTCTGCTCGACGAGGGCACCGCGGCCGCCGAGGCCATGGCGCTCTCACGGCGTGTCGGCAAGGTCAAGAACGGTGTCTTCCTGGTCGACGCCGACGCCCTGCCGCAGACGATCGCCGTCATCGAGACCCGCGCCGAGCCGACCGGTGTCGAGGTCGTCGTCGCCGACCTCTCCGACGGCATCCCGGCGGAGATCGCCGAGCGCGGCGTCTTCGGTGTCCTGGTGCAGTACCCGGGCGCCTCCGGGGCGGTACGGAACATCGAGCCCGTCATCGAGCAGTCCCACGAGCTCGGTGCGATCGTCACGGTCGCCGCCGATCTGCTGGCCCTGACCCTGCTCACCTCACCGGGCGACCTGGGCGCGGACATCGCGGTCGGCACCACGCAGCGCTTCGGTGTACCGATGGGCTTCGGGGGACCGCACGCCGGCTTCATGGCCGTGCGCGAGAAGTTCGCCCGCAGCCTGCCGGGTCGCCTCGTCGGCGTTTCCGTCGACGCGGACGGCAACAAGGCATACCGGCTGGCCCTGCAGACCCGCGAGCAGCACATCCGCCGCGAGAAGGCCACCAGTAACATCTGTACCGCTCAGGTGCTGCTCGCCGTCATGGCCGGGATGTACGCCGTCTACCACGGCCCGGACGGGCTGCGGACGATTGCTCGGCGCACCCACCGCTACGCGGCGATCCTGGCCGAGGGCCTGCGCGCCTCCGGCATCGACGTCGTGACCGGCGCCTACTTCGACACCCTCACCGTGCGTGTCCAGGGGAAGGCCGCCGATGTCGTGGCCGACGCACGTGAGCGCGGCGTCAATCTGCGGCTCGTCGACGCAGACCTGGTCTCCCTCGCCTGCGACGAGACCACCACGCGTACGCAGATCGCCGCCGTCTGGGCCGCCTTCGGCGCCGACGGGGAGGACATCGAGGCACTGGACGCCGCGACTGCCGACGCGCTGCCCGAGGGCCTGCTGCGCACCGACGAGATCCTCACCCACCCGGTCTTCCATCAGCACCGTTCCGAGACCGCGATGCTGCGCTACCTGCGCAGGCTCGCCGACCGGGACTACGCCCTGGACCGCGGAATGATCCCGCTCGGCTCCTGCACCATGAAGCTGAACGCGACCACCGAGATGGAGTCGATCACCTGGCCCGAGTTCGGCGCACTCCACCCCTTCGCGCCGGCCGAGCAGGCGCAGGGCTTCCTCACCCTCATCCGTGAGCTCGAGGAGCGCCTCGCCGAGGTCACCGGGTACGACGCGGTCTCGATCCAGCCGAACGCCGGATCGCAGGGTGAGTTCGCCGGCCTCCTGGCCGTGCGTGCGTACCACCGGGCCAACGGCGACGATCAGCGGACCATCTGCCTCATTCCGTCCTCCGCGCACGGCACCAACGCCGCCAGCGCCGTGATGGCCGGCATGAAGGTCGTCGTGGTGCAGACTGCCGACGACGGCGAGGTCGACATAGAGGACCTCCGCGCCAAGATCCAGAAGCACCGCGACGAGCTTGCCGTGCTCATGATCACGTACCCGTCGACGCACGGTGTGTTCGAGGAGCACGTCGCCGACATCTGCGCCGAGGTCCACGACGCCGGCGGTCAGGTCTACGTCGACGGTGCCAACCTCAACGCGCTGGTCGGCCTCGCCAAGCCGGGACGGTTCGGCGGTGACGTCTCGCACCTGAACCTGCACAAGACCTTCTGCATCCCGCACGGTGGTGGCGGTCCCGGCGTCGGCCCGGTCGGTGTCCGCGCGCACCTCGCGCCGTACCTGCCGAACCACCCGCTGCAGCCCGCGGCGGGCCCCGAGACCGGCGTCGGACCGATCTCGGCCGCTCCGTGGGGCTCGGCCGGTATTCTCCCCATCTCCTGGGCGTACGTACGCCTGATGGGCGGGGAGGGCCTGAAGCGTGCGACACAGGTCGCCGTACTCGCCGCCAACTACATCGCCAAGCGTCTCGAACCGCACTACCCGATCCTGTACAACGGGCCGGCCGGGCTCGTCGCGCACGAGTGCATCGTGGACCTGCGGCCGATCACCAAGGCCACCGGCGTCAGCGTCGACGACATTGCCAAGCGTCTGATCGACTACGGCTTCCACTCGCCGACCATGTCGTTCCCGGTCGCCGGGACGCTGATGATCGAGCCGACCGAGAGCGAGAACCTCGCGGAGCTCGACCGATTCTGCGACACGATGATCGCCATTCGTGGCGAGGTCGAGAAGGTGGCCTCCGGCGAGTGGAGCGCGGACGACAACCCGCTGAGCAACGCTCCGCACACTGCGGCGATGCTGGGCGGGGAGTGGGACCACGGCTACAGCCGTGAGGTGGCGGTCTTCCCGGCCGGAGTCTCGGCCGCCGACAAGTACTGGCCGCCGGTGCGCCGGATCGACGGTGCCTTCGGTGACCGCAACCTCGTCTGCTCCTGCCCGCCGCTGGACGAGTACGACAACTGAGGCATGAGCGGTAGGGCGTGACGCGGGCATGCGTCGGGGCCGGTGCGGAGAGTTCTCCGGGCCGGCCCCAGTTCGTACCGGCTGCAGTCAGGCGGCCTTCATCACCCGGCCGGTCTCCAGGGGCCGGTGCGGGGCGATGATCTGCCCGTCCGGGAGCAGCTCACCGGTGTCCTCGAAGAGCAGGACGCCGTTGCACAGCAGGCTCCAGCCCTGTTCCGGATGGTGTGCCGTCAGGCGGGCGGCTTCCCGGTCGGCTGAGTCGGCGGTCGGGCATGGTGGCTGGTGCTGGCACATGGATGGGTTCTTTCGCTGCGTTGTGGTGAATGTCCTGCGGCTTGATGAGGTGTTCATGGCCGCCCCCCGTATCAATCGGTCCGGTCCCAGTGTTGCCCCACGGGCGTCAATCCGCAGGGATTTCGCGGCAGCACTTCTCCTCACTCCAAGGACGTGTCACCCGGCCGGACGGTTCACCGCAACTGCACTGTCACTTCGGGTGGTTCGGGGTGGCCGGTCCGGGCTAGTCCAGATGGGCAGGATGTGCGTCCCGCAGCGCTGTGCCCCGCCACCAGGGACGGTGGCGGGGCACAGCGCGGTGATGTGGGGTGCGGCCGTCGTCAGGCCGGTGATCCGAGCAGGGGGCCGGTGCCCGGGGTGATGCGCAGCGTCATCACGCGGAGCAGATCGGCGACCCGGTGCGGGTGATGCGCCGCGATACCAGGTGGCGCGGGTGCCAGCGGTACCAGGAGATCGGCGGGGGCGAGCGCCCCGCCGGAGGCGTCGGCCTCGGTGTCGGCATGCAGCCACAGTGCCAGCATGTAGAGCTCCGGGATGGACAGCAGCCGCGGCTGGTAGTGAGGCGTCACCGTCTCGGCCTGGCGCACGGCGAGTTCGGTAGAGGCGATGTAGGGGCCCTCGAAGAAGTGCGAGAAGGTCCAGCCGTCCGGAGTGAGCATGGTGTCTGCTGCGGCGACGGCCTGCTCCGAGCTGCGGATCAGGAACCGCCACGCGGCGAGCCGGGTGGCGGGTGCGAGCCCGCTCGGGCCGATCCGGTCCAGTACATGGACGGGGAGCGGGAGTTCGGGGCTCAGTGGTCCCTGGGCGGCTCGGAGGGCAGGTGTGCGGGCCTCGCGGACTGCGGTGGGTGAACCGAGTGCCGCGAGAACGCTGCGCAGAGCGGGCGCGGGAGCCGGGGGAACATGCAGCGGCATAGTGGGTCGCCTCTCACTTCGGAGACACGGTGATGCGTGGGCGGGTGCAGACGGCGCTGTCGGCGTGCGGGGCCAGAGGAGGCCGGTGACTGGGCCGGTGCGTCAACTCTCTGCCTCGTCCGCGAAGTTTATACGACACGTGTTCACGCAGTGATTCCACTAGCCGTCGCAGGTATTGCCGACAAGGCGGTATCAGGACTTTATTATGCGGAGATTCTGCTGATTCGTCGTCAGCGGCGCAGCCACCGCCAGGGATTTTTCCCTGGGCGCGGTCGGCTGAAACGCTTCGGCGTTTTCACCACGCACCGGGCCGCGGAAACTGCGGACTGCACCATGCCGAGGGAATGTGCCCGGGCGGCCGCCCTCAGATTACTGGGTGCGCGGCGTTCATGTGGGCGTTATGGATCACCCGGCCTGGGCATTATCGATCGTGACGCGAGCGGCCTGGGCCGCGGGCCGCCCACTCGAGGGAGGGACGCTTCGATGGGGGAGAAGGTCGTGGCGGGCGCCTTTGATCTGTCCGATCGGCAGAGGTACCGGAGGAAGCTCCACCAGTGCCTGGAGGGGCTGGAGAGGCTCCTGGCAGAGCGGAGGTTCGACCGCCCCCGCAACCTCATGGGCATGGAGATCGAGCTGAATCTGGCGGGCTCCGACGGCATGCCGAAGATGATGAATGGGGAGGTGCTCCCGCGCATCGCGAGCCGTGATTTCCAGACCGAACTCGGGATGTTCAATTTGGAGGTGAACATAGCCCCGCACCACCTGGACGGACGCGTTTTCGATCAGCTGGCGGAAGAGCTCAGAACCGGCCTCGGATATGCCCACCGGAAGGCGGGTGAGGTCGATGCCGGGATCATGATGATCGGAATTCTGCCCACCCTGGGCCGTCAGGACCTCGTTGCGGCGAACCTCTCGGACGTGGACCGCTACGCACTGCTGAATGATCAAATGGTGGCTGCTCGGGGCGAGGATTTCTCCCTCGATATCCAAGGCGTGGAACGATTGGTCTCCACCTCCTCCTCGATCACTCCCGAGGCCGCCTGCACATCGGTCCAACTGCATCTGCAGGTGACACCGGCGCGCTTCGCGGCCGTATGGAACGCGGCCCAGGCAGTCGCCGGGGTCCAGATCGCCCTCGGCGCCAACTCGCCCTTCCTGTTCGGCAGGGAGCTGTGGCGGGAATCGCGGCCGCCGCTCTTCCAGCAGGCCACGGACACCAGGTCGCCCGAACTCCAGAATCAGGGGGTGCGGCCAAGGACCTGGTTCGGCGAGCGTTGGGTCGGTTCGGCGTACGAGCTCTTCGGGGAGAATCTGCGCTACTTCCCCCCGCTGCTGCCGATCTGTGACGAGGAGGACCCGCTGCGGGTGCTCGACGAGGGCGGGGTGCCGCGGCTGCAGGAGCTCGTGCTCCACAACGGTACGGTCTACCGCTGGAACCGGCCCGTGTACGGGCTGGCCGACGGCATACCCCATCTGCGGGTGGAGAACCGGGTCCTTCCTGCCGGCCCCACGGTCACCGATGTGATCGCCAACGCCGCCCTCTACTACGGGCTCGTGCGGGCGCTCGCCGAGGAGTCCCGTCCGGTGTGGACCAGGCTCCCCTTCGCAGCAGCGGCCGAGAACTTCGACACCGCCTGCCGCCACGGCATCGACGCGGAGCTGATCTGGCCCCGTCCCGGCCGTTCGGGCGGGCTGGCCCGGGTGCCGGCGGTCAAGCTCGTACGCGACGAACTGCTGCCGCTGGCAGCTGCGGGGCTCGATGCCTGGAACATCGAGCCCGCGGATCGCGACCGTTACCTCGGGGTCATCGAGGAGCGCTGCAAGCGGCGGGTGAATGGAGCGTCCTGGCAGGTGGACACCTACCACCGGGCACGGGAGGCCGGACTCGACCGGCATGCGGCACTGGCCGCGACCACCCGCCGGTACGCCGAGCTGATGCACAGCGGCGAACCCGTGCACAGCTGGCCGACGGGTGTCCCGGCCCTGTGACCCGTCGTGGCGGGCGCCGCCGGCCACCGCCGTTCCCGACCGCGCCGAGCGCTACTCCCGGGCGGCGTGGTTGCTCTGCCCGGCCGTCATGACGGCCTGCAGAATCACGGCCTGGATCTCGGCCGGGTCGATGACCTGGTAGCCCCCGCCGCCGGTGACCTTCGCTATCTCGTTCACCTCTTCGCGGTCGGCCTCGGGGCCGACCGCGATGGCGAGGAGTGGTACCGGACGTTCCGGGTCGGCGATCCGCTTCAGTTCCGCGACCAGGGCACTGCGGGAGATGGAGCGGTTGTCCTGGTTCGAGCCGTCGGTGAGGATCACCACAGCGTTGAACTTGCCCTTCACATAGGTTGCCTGGGCATCCTTGTACGCGGCCAGAATGGTGTCGTACAGACCGGTCGCGCCGCCCGGCACCGGCTGCAGCGCGGAGAAGGCCGCGGCGAGCCTCTCGCGGTGGGTGCCGCCGCCCTTCGCCGGGTCCCCGAGCCGGCCCGTCGGCACCAACCTGCGGTAGTCCTTGTCGCCGTCGAGCGTGGTGGCGAACTCCCATAGCCCGATCTCGTCGTTCGGGGTGAATTGGTTGAGGGCCTGGATCAGGGACGCCTTCGTGACGTCCATCCGGGACTGGTTGCGCCCCGGCACGATCGTGGCCATCGAACCCGAGGCATCGACGACCGTCGTCAGCCGGGCGCTCTGCACCGTGATCGTCCACATGCCGAGCGTCTGCTGGAGCGCCTCGGCGGACGGCGCTGCGGCGGCCGTGGTGGCGTATGGCTGGGGCTTCCTGCCGCCCGCCGATGCGACCACCGACTCCCCGGCCGTCCCGTCGACGTTTCTGAAGCCGTGCCCCTTCAGAATGGTTTGCGCGCCCGGCTCATTCAGCAGTGTCATGAACCGCAGGGCCGCCCGGCCCTCGGAGGTGGTCATCCTGGTCTCGTTCACCAGCGTGTACGGATAGTCGAGCAGCGGGGTGCCGTCCTTGGGGTAGAAGAGATCAAGTCTTCCACCGTCGGTCGACTCCGCGTTGTGGGCGAACGCGGCCTGCTCGGAGAGGAGCACCGCCTGGTTGCGCTCCGGATTGCCCTGCTCGGCGCCCGAATCGCCCTGCGCCAGCGTTTCGAGCACCTGGGCGTCACCGTCCGACATGCGCTGCGCCAGCAGCTTGGCGGTCGCCGCGACCCTGGTGTCGCTGTCGCCGCCCTGTTTCTCGGAGGAAGCGCCGATGCTGGAGAGCGCGAGCAGACCGGTGGCACTGCGTGCCGGGTCGGCCGCGCCGAGACGCACCTTGTCCGAGTCCATGGCCGCGGCCGTCAACTCGGCCCAGGAGTACTTCTTCTTCGGCCAGCCGAGGCTCTTAGCCGCCGACGGCACCGTGGCCAGGGTGACGGGGGAGGAGGCGACGGAATCGCCGGGGGTGATCGGGATGCCGTCACCGGAGCCCTTGGCCCGGTCGAGCCAGAGGTCGGAGTCGGGCAGCCAGATCTGGTAGTCCGGGGTACGGGTGCCGGAGGAGAGAGCATCGGCGACCTCGTAGGAGTCGCGGGCCACCACCCGCACATACAGACAGCGGCCGTCGGACCTCAGGTCGTCCTTGCGTGCCTTGTCGGCGACGGCACGTACGGCGGGGGCGATGTCCGGTGAGGCCACCATGGAAAGACGTACGGCGGAGTCCTCGCAGGACTTCGAGAACGACAGCAGGCCGCCCTGCACCGCGACTGCCGTTCCCGCCGCCACCGCGAGGACGAGCATGGTCGCGATCGCTACGGTCCGCCGACGACGCGGCGGCGGACCGTCCCCGCTTCCATCGGTCGCGTAGTCGTCGGGCAAGCTGTGACGTCCCATGACGGTGGTGCCCCTCCTTGAGGATGAACAAGGAAAAGGGGGACCACACCATCGCCCATGGTGGTTGTCCCCCGGCCTGTCGCGCATGATCTTCGTACCTGCATTCGAGACCTTAGCGGGGCGGGAAGAGGGATGGGGCGTGAATGCACAACTCAAGGCAGGTGTACAGGTGGAGGCGGGGCACGTGGCTGAATCTTTCTCCCAAGAGGCTGTGTCGCGACGGATCTTGCGGTCCGAAACGGTGCTGGTACTGGCTCTCTCATTGGGCGCCAGCGGGGTGTCTGCCCTGATCAGTTTTGTCGGATCGCTGACGAAACCAGGGGGTTTGAAAGAACAGGCCGCGATGCTCAACAGCTCGTACGCACCAGGGC
Organism: Streptomyces sp. Ncost-T10-10d; assembly: GCF_900091955.1. Classification (GTDB taxonomy): domain Bacteria; phylum Actinomycetota; class Actinomycetes; order Streptomycetales; family Streptomycetaceae; genus Streptomyces. The sequence goes on along the minus strand of NZ_FMDF01000139.1, from coordinate 2,544 downwards.
GTCCATGGCTGGATCTCGCCTGGCAACTCTTCGGAATCGCGACGGCTCTGGTGCCCGTCGCCCTCGTCGCGCATCTGTTGATGAGGGAGGGGGCCGGCCTGCGAGCCATCGGCTTCGACCGGACCAGGCCATGGCCGGACCTGGGGCGCGGCGCGATGGTCGCGGCGGGTATCGGAAGCGCCGGACTCGCCTTCTATCTGATGGCTCGGGCAGCCGGCTTCAATCTGACCGTGGTCCCGGAATCACTGCCCGATGTGTGGTGGAAATTCCCGGTCCTGATTCTTTCCGCGCTCCAGAACTCCGTGGTGGAGGAAGTGATCGTCGTCGGCTATCTGCTGCGCAGGCTCGGGCAGTTGGGGTGGACACCGATGGCGGCCCTGGTGGCGAGCTCGTTGCTGCGTGGCTCTTACCACCTGTACCAGGGTGTCGGCGGCTTCATCGGCAACATGGTGATGGGTGTTGTCTTCGTGCTGCTGTACCGGCGCTGGGGCCGGGTGGGTCCACTGGTCGCGGCGCATGCACTGCTCGACATCGGGGCTTTTGTCGGATATGCCCTGCTGGCGGGGAAGGTGGGATGGCTGCCCACGCCGTGAGCGGGGTGGGACGTCACTGGGTCGTGTTCACGACGGGGGCGTCCGGGAGTGGTCCTTGAGCGGTGTTCAGCGCAGAGGGCGTACGGGAATGGTCCGTACGCCCTCTGCGCTGTCATCGGGCGGTTCAGGGCGCAGTGAGCAGTTCGCCGTCGATGACCGTCACGGCGTTGCCGGTCAGCAGGGTGCGGTCGCCGCGCAGCGAGGTGCGGACCAGACCGGGACGGGGGGAGGCCTGTAGTCCGGTCAGCTCGTCACGGCCGAAGCGGGCCGACCAGAAGGGGGCCAGCGCGGTGTGGGCGCTGCCGGTCACCGGGTCCTCGTCGATCCCGATGCGTGGGAAGAAGCCGCGGGAGACGAAGTCGTAGCCGCGGGAGGGATCCTCGGCGGCGGCCGTGGCGATGATGCCCCGCCGGGAGAGTCGGCTCAGTGCGGCGAGATCCGGAGTAAGTCCTCGTACGGTCGCCTCGTCGGTCAGTTCGACGACCAGGTCGCCGATGTGAGGGCCGGTGTCGTGGACGGAGAGTGGGTCCGCGCCCAGGGCGGCGGCCAGCCCGGCCGGGGCGGTCTCCGGTGTCAGTGGGGCTGTGGGGAAGTCGAGCGTGACCGTGCCGTCGGGGTGGGTGGTCGCGGTGAGGATGCCGCACCGCGCCGCGAAACGCACCGTGCCGCTCGCCGTCTGCGTGGTGTGCAGGACGTGCGCGGTCGCGAGGGTGGCATGCCCGCACATGTCGACCTCGGCGGTCGGGGTGAACCAGCGCAGTGCCCAGTCCGCGTCGCCGCCCGGCGGCAGCGGGTGCGCGAAGGCGGTCTCGGAGAGGTTCAGCTCCATGGCGATCCGCTGGAGCTGTTCGTCGTCGGCAAAGGTGTCGGAGTCCAGCAGCAGGACTCCCGCCGGGTTGCCGGTGAAGGGGCGGTCGGTGAACGTATCGACGATTCGGATCCTCATGGCGTGACCGTAAGTGCGGCGGAAAGCCGCAGACCAAGGCCAATCCCGTGTCGCTGGACCGAAAAGCCCGGACGGCGACGAGGGCTTCGACCGTCTGCCACCGATTCCGGGTGCTGCTCTGTTCTCGTCAAGCCGAGAGCGCCGGGCTCGATGTGGGGGACCTCAGGTGTCAGAGGTGGGCGGTACGTTTCGCACATCGGACGGAGGAGGACTCATGGCGACCAGGTGGAGCTTGACGATCGACTGCGCGCACCCGGCGAAGTCGGCCGAGTTCTGGGCATTGGCATTGGGCTATACGACAAAGCCCGCGCCGGCAGGGTTCGGGAGCTGGCAGGAATGGTTTGCGCATCATGAGATCCCGCAGGGCGAGTGGGATCAGGGCGCCTACCTGTGTGATCCGGACGGGGTGGGCCCTGCTCTGTCCCTCCTGCAAGTGCCGGAGTCGAAGGTGGTGAAGAACCGACTGCATCTGGACGTGCAGGTCGGTGGTGGTCGTGACACGCCCTGGGAGGAGCGATGGCCGCGTGTGGTCAAGGCGGTGGAGCAGCTGACTGCCGCGGGTGCGACCGTGATCCGCGTGGACGAATTGCAGGGCAGGCCCGATCATGTGGTGATGGCCGACCCGGAAGGCAACGAGTTCTGCCTGGTCTGACGGTGGCCTCGTTCCGCTGCGGATGCTGAACAACGCTGTGACGCAAAAGGCCCGTTGGAGCATGAGCTGGTGTCGCTGAAGGCACCGAGGGGTCCGGCTCCAGATCTTGCGTACCGGCCCCCGCTCCTGACCGCTGCCGCCGCCACCTCGTCCCCGGGGCAAGCCGCCCACCGACTGCGCCGGGTGGCGATCGCGGTCGAGTCCGTGAGTGCGGCGCACAGCGGCGAACAGGCGAGCCGGTCAAGTCGCCGGAAGCGGGCGGAGACCGTACCGGGGACAGCAGGTCGGTCCGCCCCCAGACGCCCGGCCGCACCGCACACGCCGAGCACGGCCGCGAGGCCGGCCGTACCGAT
>NZ_FMDF01000126.1 GCF_900091955.1 Streptomyces sp. Ncost-T10-10d | reverse complement strand
GTAGCCCAGGGCCTCGGCCCAGAAAGCCACCATTCCTTGCGGATCGGAGCAGTCGATCGTCAGCTGCACTGTAATCTCCATGCCCGGAGCATCCCAGGCAGGTCCGACAAAGAAGTCGCGGTCTTCCTGCGAGCGGCTCCGACCGTGGCCTGGCGCTGCTCCTGCTCGGCGACACCGGTCTTGCGGACGAGTTCTCTCGCTCGGTGCGGGGGGCGTCTTCGGCGGTGAAGTAGGCGGCAGGGCCCAGGTGACGTTCTCTGAAAGTTGCACCAGGGGAACATGACGAGGCCCTTCCCCGGTGGAGAGAAGGGCCTTGTGGGTGAGCGCTGGGCAGGCCTTGCACCTACATTTCCCCACGGGAAGCGGGGCGTCTTTCCTTGGACCACCAACGCAGTGTCAGCCACCGCGAGTTGCGGCGAACTTTCAAGATCAACCATAGCGCATGCGATCCTGATGAGGTACAGCACCGGCGGGGAACGGAGACGCCCCGGCCTGCGACCGGTGCGGCGCGGCAGCGACTAGGAGCGCACCCCAAGGCTGTGCAGGCAGTCCCGGGTGGCCTGCACCAGGTCGTACAGCGGGTTGTCCGAGTCGGCGGGGACCCAGGTCTCCTCGCCTCTGGCGGCCTGGTCGGTCTTGGAGTACGCGACCCACTCGGCCACGCCGCCGTCGTCGACCTCCAGGTCCTCGATGAGGAGGTCGGCGAGCTCGATGCGCCGGTTGAGGGCCTTGCGGCCGACGAGGAGAACGAACCGGTCCCGCAGCCCGATGGGGTGCCGCCGGTCGCAGGTGTCGACCATCGCCCGGCTCATCTCGGCCGTGATGGGCGGCGCCTTCTTCACCCGGTTCCGCTTGCGCCAGTCCTTGCGGTAGTCGTTGAGCAGACGTCGGGCGACCATGGTGCCGGGCTTCTTGTCGTCGGGCATCCAGGTGCGGATCGCGGACATGTGCGTGGCGATCGTGTTCGGGGATGCCTCCCGGGCGATCATCAAGGCGACGTACTCGACGTACGTGGCGGTGGTGCAGGGACGGGCGACACGGCCCATGTCGTCGCACCAGCGCTCGAAGATGCCGCGCTGGGACCGGTAGTTCTTGTTGGTGTTGTGCCCGTCGGCGTACGTCCTGAGCCGCTCGGTGGTCTCCGGCGAGAGGTACAGATCCCGTTCGGTGGACCACGCAGGGCGGGGACATCGTCGACAACCGGTTCGCCACGGCTGCACGGCGGATCACGGTGACTGTCCGGTCGGGTGAGTTGTTCACGGCGCGGGACTGCAGGACGTGGAAGCCGGTGAAGTAGGCGTGGACTCTGGGGCCGGCGCACAAGCGGCGTCCGACCCCAGAGCTGCATCAGGTCAGTAGCGGGCGATCAGCCAGGCGATAACCAGGCCTGTGGCGAAGTCACCGGCCCGGTACGCCACGCCGCACATGAAACTTGTATGGACGCTCTGTCCACGGCTGACCAGCCATTTCCGCAGGTGGCGGGCGACTGATCCACGCTTTCTGTCCGCACTGAAGCTGGGCCCAAGGGGTGTTTTCGCGTTACGCTGCATTCGGAGTCCTTCCGTCTTGCTGATGCTTGGACGCCGCGCAAGGAGCCCTCTCGACCCATGGCCTAGGAAACCGCGTCGAGGAAGCGGGGCTCCTTTTGCGTTGGTGCGAAGTGTAGTTGGACGGTGCGTCAGGCCGACGATTCTGCAAGAAGGCTTGACAGCACCAAGGGGAAATTCCAGACATTCTAGTACAGCGTTGGCTGGATTCTCTGGCACTGCGCATCACTAGATCTTTCGAGTCTTTCCGAGGCCCACGGACCCCGGCAGTAACTCACATCACATTTTCTTGTCGCTCTCGCGAAGGGCGTGTCGTGGCACGCGTCGGCCCCACCAGCGGGGGGGCTGGTGGGGCCGGGTGGCTTGAGCAGTCCGGGGGGTGCTGCCAAGCGCGGATCAGTGGTTCTGGTGCCCTGTGGTGGGGCGGTCATGCGTGTGGTGTGTGGCACGGCCCATCATGCGTCATCCGGGCGCGGGGACACCGTGAGACTTGGCAGTCCGGGCCGTGCAGTACCAGCGTGGCCCATGAGGGCTGGCTTGTCCGGGCTGCTATGCCCCGGGGTTGCTGACAGCGGTTCGGGGGGCGGTCTCCTGTCCGAGGACGTAGCAGCGCAGGTCGATGTCTGCGGGCAGGGCGGGTGCGTCGGTGCCGAGCAGACCGGCCCCGACCGCGACGGTGTAGGTACGTGTGACTGCGTCGGAGCCCTTCTTCGCGCGCGGGGCCTGGAAGAGCAAGTACCGGGTGGTGGCGCAGCTCTCGGGGGTGAGAGCGGGGTCGGCAAGGACCTCCATCGCGGCAGAGAACAGGTGGTCGCTGTCGGCAGGTTCGGGGGTAACCGTGTAAATGGGGTTGCCGCCAACCTCCATGCGTGAGGCGTCCAGGGCGCGGGCGGCGACCCGGGCGGCAAGTTCGGCCCCGATCTGGCGGGCGGCCTTGCCGCGGAGGATGCGGTTGCCGGCCACCTGGCGCCCGTCCGGAAGGAAGACCCAGTTCTGGAGCACGTCCCCCTTGATGCCTTCAGCGGTGAACCGGTCGGTGGCCGGCCTGACCGTAGGCGAGCATCGCGTTGTAGGCGGGGGTGGCGGCACCGCCCTGGTAAGTGCGGGATTCCTCGTGCCACGTCGCGCCGCCGCACAGCCGCATGTGTCGAACGCCGCGGCGTTGTCGGGTGCGTCCAGGGGGATGCTCCTTCTGCCGCGAGGTCGCTCGGAAGCCGCCTCGGTAAGGGGTCAGTCGAAGAGAGAGAGGTCGATGGATTCCGCGAGGGCGGCATAGCCTGCGTCGCTGCCGTGGAGGTTGTCGTCCATGTGCAGATCGCTGCGGATACGGCTGGGATCGGCGGGGTCGCGCCACACGGTATCGAAGTCGAGTCGCCGTCGAAGGTGCCGCTTGTGCGGATCCATGAGTTGACCTGCTCGCGCGCCTTGTCACCCTCGGCTGAGTACATTTCCGAGCTGCCGTAGGGGGCGATGGTCGCGGCGTAGACCTTCACGCCGTGCGGCCGAACCTTCGCAGCTGGAGGGGGTGTTGATGGCGCTGTTCACGGTCGTTACCCTTCGGCTGTCGGGTATTGCGGCGGTGCTTGAGGATGTTGGTGCTCGACGAGTTCGGTGTCAGGCGGCCTTGCCTGATGCGGTGGAGGGGCCTGGGCCTCGTTCGCGGTCTTGCGCTTCCAGACCGACGCTCCGGCGCAGGGGAGGGCGGTCGATCCGCAGCGGGTGAACGGCACCGCGTCTGGAACGGACCGGGGAGCCGCCGTTCGTTCTAGCTCTGCGGCGCACCGAACCACTGGGCAGCCGCCTGCTCGAACGCGTCGCGATCCGGGGCGGGCTCGCTCGCCCAGGCCACGACGCCGTCGGGCCGGATCAGCGCGGCACCCAGCCCGAGGTCGTTGCGCGCCGGGCCGGCCGCGTAGTGGATCCGGCCTGCCCACTCCTTGGCCGCGACCTGCAGCGCACGGTCGGTGCTGAAGTCGAGTACAACTCCCTGCCCCTGGCGCAGCAGTTCGCCGAGGCGGGTGCCGTCCTCGAAGCGGAAGTCCGGGGCGGTGCAGCCGACGAGGGGCTGTTCGCTGCCCATGTCGTAGCGGTTGAACAGCCCCGACGTCTTTCGGTACACGTGAGTCGTTCCGTCCGTGGTGCTCATCAGATCGTGGACGAGTTGACGCAGCGCGGGGGCGTTGGGGCCCGGCTTCATGGTCGCGACCTGGGCGCGGGACCAGTCGAGGACGGCGGCGCCGACGGGGTGCCGCTCGGTGGTGTAGGTGTCGAGCAGGCCCTCGGGAGCGGAGCCGCGCACGGTGGCGGCGAGCTTCCAGCCGAGGTTGCCGGCGTCGCCGATGCCGAGGTTGAGGCCCTGGCCGCCCAGGGGCGAGTGGATGTGTGCTGCGTCGCCGGCGAGCAGTACACGGCCCTCGCGATACGTTGTCGCCTGCATCGCGCGGTCGGTGAAGCTGGAGGCGAGATGGACCTCGCTCAGCGTCACGTCGGTGCCGCTGATACGGCGCAGGACCGTCTGGAGGTGCTCGCGGGTCAGCGGCTGAGAGCGGTCGAAGGTGCCGCCGTCGAAGTCCATCATGCCCAGGTGCCCTTCGAGGGGCGTACGCAGATACATGCCGTTCGGCGTCAGGTTGAAACCGAGCGGCAGCTGCTCGGGGTCGGCGAAGGTGACCTTGACGACGTAGCCGGTGAACAGCGGCTCGGTGCCCACGAATTCGAAGCCGGTGAGCTGACGTACGGCGCTGCGCCCGCCGTCGCAGCCCACCAGCCAGCGCCCCTGGTACTCCTGGCCGCCTGCCGTGACGAGGACAGATCCGGTGTCCTGCGCCACGGCCGTGACGGGAGCATTCCGGATGATCTCGACTCCGAGCGCGGTAGCCCGCTCGCACAGCACCGATCCGACCGCTTCCAGGCTCGTCATGAACCCCTCCATCGCCGGGCTGGGCAGCCGAGACGGGAGGGCTGCTGTGTCGATGTCGGCCGCGTTGAGGGTCATGCCCGCGAAATGGCTCAGCTCGCGAGGGTCGGGTGCCTCGACCGCTTCCGGATCCGCGCCGGCCTTCTCCGGGTTGACTCCGGAAGCATTCGCTGTCGCTTCCAGTAGGCCGCGGCGGTAGAGCGTCTCGGCCGACCCGGCGTTCAGGCCCCGCAGCCCGAGCGGGAATGCCTTCAGGGGCGAGGTGAGTTCCGGGTCCCGCTCAAGGACCAGAACTGAGCAGCCGGACAGGGCCAGCTCGCCGGCCAGGAACAGACCGACCGGACCGCCGCCCGCGATCACGACGTCATGCATGAGAGGTGTCCTTTCGAGAAACGAACGATGGGGTCAGCCGGCCAGATCGGCCGGGTCAGCACAGATGTGTGAGGCCGTCGAGGATGACGGCGATGCCGGTGAGGAACTGCTCGCGGTCGTCGTGCTCTCTCATCTGGCCGACGATGGCGTGCATGAACGGGTAAGCCTCCGGGTCGAGCCCCTGCCATGCCGTCGACGCCGCGTCGAAGAACTCGTCGCGGTCCCCGTCGGGGCCGATCCCTGAGGTGTCCCCCTCGATGCGGGCGTTCTGGCTGACGGCTCCGAGGATGTAGTGCACGAGCGTCGAGGCCGCGTCGAACCAGGAGGCTCGCGGCACGCCCAGGGCGCCCATCTGCCCGCCGATCCGCTCGAAGATCCCCACCGTCACCGGGCCGACCGGATACCGGATGATCTGGAGGGTCAGCCGCGTGGCGAGCCACTGATGTGCGGCGATCGCGTCGAACAGGGCCAGTGCGACGACACGGATCTCGTCCCCGGGTGTGGCCGCAGCCCCGGCGGGCCGGGTCGCCAGCGCCGCGCCGATCACGGCTTCCGTCGCCGTGTCGAGCAGCTCGTCACGGGTGCCCACGTGGTAATAGATCGCCCCGGAACCGGTGGACAGCCTTGCGGTCAACGCCCGGATGGTCAGCGCGCTCTCGCCGCCCGCGTCGAGCATCTCTACGGCAGTGTCGATGATCTGCTCCCGGGAGAGCACCTGGTTGCGCCGCTGTGGTCGGCGCGCTCGCGTCGTCATACCTCGATGATGCCGCATTTGGTGCAGCGATCCAATTTAGTGCGCCGTACCAAACTGGGTACGTCCCGCTTTGGAACAGTGCACCAACATGTTGGTCGGCCGACGCCGGCCGCAAGAGCTACGGGGCGTCATGCACCACGTCACGATCACCGGAGCCGGGCTCGGCGGACTCACGCTGGCCCGCGTCCTGCACGTCGACGGCATACGGCTCAGTGGCTGGGCGAGGTCGTGCCTTGCCAGCACCCGAGCACGAGCCGAAGAACCCGCCCAGGCCGGCCGACCCCACCCCGCCACGACGGTCCGTCGCCCGTCATGGGCGACGGACCACCAAGAAGAGACACGATGACGGCCGGCGGTTGAACTGCCCAGGTGGTTGGTCTCGGAACCCCAAACGCTTCAGGGATTGAAGGCGGCGGAGACGATTTGTGTTTTCCGGTGAGATCGGGAGCCACTGATCGGGTGACCTCCAGCTCGGGGCGGCGGAGTGTTCGGGTGATGCCTTGAAGCAGCGCCGGTAGCTAGTGACTGCGGGTCCCGAGGCCGCCTCTCTGACGAGTCGCGGTCGGCTGGGACCCGCCCCCTGGTTCAGCGTGGTGGCATTGCGGATACTTGATCCGTGCTCGAAATCACCGCAGACCTGACCCTGTCCCTGATCCGTGATCAGTTCCCCGAGTGGGGCGACCTGCCAGTGCGCCCGGTGGAGCGTCAGGGCTGGGACAATAGAACTTTCCGGCTGGGCGACGAAATGGTTGTCCGGTTGCCCAGCGCAGAGGGCTACATGGCAGGCGTGGAGAAGGAGGACCGCTGTCTACCGCTGCTGAGCCCTCACCTGCCGGTGCCGGTTCCCGTGCCGGTGGGAGTCGGTCGGCCGGCTGCCGGCTACCCGTTCCCGTGGTCGGTGCGACGCTGGTTGCCGGGGGCGACGGTGGAGGCGGCGGTCGATGTCGAACGCACCGTTCTGGCGCGCGATCTCGGTGACTTCCTGGTCGCGCTTCGCAAGGCCCCGACCGAGCGGGGACCGGTTGGCGGCAGGCACTCCTGCTTCCGCGGCTGCCACCCCAGCGCGTATGGGGACGAGGTCGAGCACGCCCTGGACGTTCTCCAGGACTCCGTGGACGTCGGTGCCTGCCAGGCTGTCTGGGCTGCCGCGCTGACATCAGCGTGGCCGTCGGCGCCGGTGTGGTTCCACGGTGACGTGGCTGTCGGGAACCTGCTCACGACGGCCGGCCGGCTGTCGGCGGTCATCGATTTCGGCACCTGCGGCATCGGTGACCCCGCTTGCGATCTCGTCATGGCCTGGACCTACTTCACCGGAGAAGAGCGGCAGGTCTTCCGACAGGCGGCCGGTCTCGCGGACGACGTCTGGCGGCGGGCCCGCGGCTGGGCCCTGTGGAAGTCATTGGTCACCATGGCTGGGCTGCCTGACCCGGAGCTCAAGGGCTTCCACGGCCGAGTCCTGACCGAAGTCCTCAACGATCCCATCGTGCGGTGACCCACGGTCGCCGTGGCTGGTCGGCGCTTGGCGGTTGCACTGCCACGAGGCGGCGTCCGGGCTCGCCCGGCGTTGGCACGAAACCGGTACTTCGCAACCAGCCAGTCCCCCTCGAACAGTTCACGGCGCCGGATCCGGCGTCTGCCACGCCGCCATCTGCTCTCGGAACTTCGAGCATCTGACGATGTCCTCTTCGCTGCATTTGAGGGCATGGCTCAGGAGCTGATGGGCGTGGTCGAGATCGACCAAGCGCTGCTCAATCTCGGTGATCTTGGCGCGGATCATCGCCTTTCTGCGTGGCTGCTCCCGCTGGAACTCGCTGATCTCGAGCAGGGTCAGCCCGGCCTGCTGGCACTTGCGCAGTACCGTGATCCGCTCGGCGGCCTCCGGCGGATAGCGCCGCTGGCCGCTCTCACGCTCGGGCTCGGGCAGCAGGCCGTGGCGCTCCCAGTACCGGATGGCCGAAGCGGGCACTCCGGTGATCTCGGCGAGTCGGCCGATCGGCATGCGCACGTTCCGCTCCTCCTGCTCCTCGTCGAGCCCGGCATTTGACTTAAACCTTAGTTCAAGTTGAAGAGTGGTCGGCACGTGGACAGCGGCGAACGAGCGGCCGCTGGCAGCAAACTCGGAGATACCGCTATGAGCGACACGTACGTACGGAAAGAGCGGGCCGACCAGCTGGTGGAAGCCGCGGAGAAGCTCATCGCGGCCGGGGTGATGTCCCACTCCGGGCACGCCAACCTGAGCGCCAGGCTTGACGGTGAGCACCTTCTGCTGACGCCGGGGTTCGTCCGCGGCCTGCGGCCCGAACAACTGGCGACTGTCGGTTTCGACGGGCAGGTCCTGGAAGGCGAGCTGCAGTCCGTCAGCGCCGAGATCATCGCCATGCACAGCGCCGTGTACAAGGCCCGCCCCCACGTGGGCGCGATCATCCACACCCACTCGCCGTCCGCGACCGCCTTCGCCGTGGCCCACCGGCCGCTGCCCTGCCGCACCGAGCCGATGCTGCGCTTCGGACAGGCCGAGGACGTCCCCGTGGTTCCCTGGGGACCTCGCGGATCGGACGTGTCGGTGCGCGGTATCGCCGACGTGCTGGAACGGTGCCCGACGACGGCCGCGGTCCTGCTGGCCAACCACGGCCTCTTGGTGTTCGGCCCGGATTCGGCGGCCACGGCCCACCTCGTGGTGGCGATCGAGGAGAGCGCCGAAACCGAGATCGCCGCCGCGGCGATCGGCGGGGCCGTGGACTTCCCCCCGGGCGCCCAGGAGGCCGTGCGCGCCGCGATCACGCGGGTCAGGTCATGACGGACGACGCCCTCGCCTCCCGTACGGAGGCCATACGCGACCGTTACCGCTCCACCCTCGGAACCGTTCCCGGCGGGGTGCAGGAACGGCTGCGTCTGGCCCAGGAGTTCGGCCGACTGCCGACCGAAGAGGCGATCGCGGCACTGCGCCACATCGTGCTGACCGACAATCCGCTGGGAGCGCGGGTGCAGCAGCTCGTCCACTTCGGGCAGCTGCTGTCCCTTGGCCGGGCACACCCCGCCCGGATCCACGCCCAGGGCGCACTCCACGCCGGAGCTGGCATCGCCGACCTCATCGGCGTCGCCGAGACCGCGCTCATCACCGCGGGCGTGCCGGCGTACGCACTCGGCACCGAGATCATCGCCGAACTCCTGCCGCACGGAGACGACAGCGAAGAGCGACCATCGGATCGTGCGGGCGGCCCGGTCCGACCCTCGGCGTCATCGCCGAGCAGCGTTCCGAGCAGGCCGGCCTCCTAGGACAAGCCGAGGCTCAGGCCTGCACCTGCGGCAGGATCAGCGCCTACCTGGGCCAAATCAGCACCACGACCGAAAGCGGCCATCTCCAGCGCCTGGTGGCAAGAACCACGTCGGCTACCACCTGGCGGCCCATCTCGCGCTCCACCAGTACTTCACCGCGAACGCACGGCCGGTCCCCCGTTTCCTCATGCTCGACCAGCCAACAGCCCTACTACCCATCCGACATGGCGAAAGCACGGGGGCGGCTGGAAGACATCGCCGTGGACGAAGACCGCGTGACAGTAACCAACCTCTTCCGGCTCATGCACCAGGTCGTCACGGAACTCCCGCCCGACTTCCCGGTGATCGTCAGCGACCACGCCGACCTGCCCCGCACCTGGTACCAGGAAGCCGTCCGCTACAACTGGCGCAACGGCGAGAAACTCGTCCTCGCCACCTGGCTCGACACCACCCCCACCCCGTAGCCCGCATACCGGGAACCAGCGAACCTGCGCAGTCGGCTCTCCGATTGCGGTACTTCATACAAGCCGTGAACAAAGCCCTGGGCTCGGCCTCCGCGCCCAGGGTGGTTCCCGGCCCCCGAACCTTCCGCCCTTCGGCTTTCGCGTTGGCGAGGGCCTGGCCGAAGTCCCGGTCTGTGCGGGCGGCGCGGGTGGCGATGTTCCGGTGGACACCGACGTGGTCGGCGGCGGCGCCGAGGAGCATGCCTGCGCGCTGAAGTCCGGGCCCGCGATCCGCATCCCTGCCGCCCGCGGCCCCGGACGGCCGTGGCAGCCCGGCACCGAACGCGACCTCACCGTCGGCGACGCGCTCGCGCGGTCCGGCGACCGCATCGGCTACGCCCGCGTCTCCAGCAAAGGCCAGGACCTCGCCGGACAGGTCCGCCTCCTCAACAAGGTCGGCTGCGTCCGCATCTATGTCGAGAAGATCGGCACCCGGGAGAAGATCCGCCCCGAGTACAACGCCGCCCTCGCCGACCTCCGCCCGGCCGACACCGTCACCGTCACCGTCACCATGCTCGACCGGCTCGGCCGCAACATGATCGAGCTGATCACCTCCGCGCAGGACCAGGCGGAGCGCGACCACCGCCTGGAGATCCTCACCGGGCCGCTGTCCGGCATGTACGACCCGCAGGGCGCCGGCAACGTGCTGTTCGTGGTCTTCGCCGCGATGGCGGAGGTCGAGCGGGAGTGCATCCACGAACGGACCCTGATCGGCCTGGACACCGCCGCAGCCAACGGCAAGCACGGCGGCCGGCCCCCGCCATCGACGGCGACATGCTCGCCGCCGCGACGCCAAGGAGTCCGTCACCGCCATCGCCGAACACCTCGGCGTCGGCCGCTCCACCCGCTACCGGACACTGGCCGCGTACGACGAAGCCACGGCCCGCCACGTCGCCGACCACTGACTCTCTCGTATCGCCCGACATCAGGGCGCAGTCTTTGATGCTGGAAGCGTCTGCTTGGATCAGCCCTATGACGGAATGGTCTCAACTCACCCACGCCTACGGCACTGCCGAAGACGTGCCTGGCCTCCTGAAGGCAGCGGGGCCCGACCCGGAGGGTCCCGCGTGGAACGAGCTCTGGTCCCGCCTGTGCCACCAAGGAACGGTCTACCCCGCGAGCTACGCCGCCCTGCCCGCGCTCGCTGAGAAGGCGCGCCAGTTGACGGCTACAGACCGAACCATGCCCTTGCTCTTGGCCGCTTCCATCGTCGCGAGCACCGACCGGCCCTACGGGACGCCTGATCCAAAAGATGCCTACGCTGCCGAGATCGCTGAGCTGATCGAACTGGTGGAGCTGACACTGCACCATCCGTCGCTGACCGACAGTCCAGATCGCTATGTGGAACTACTGGAAGCCCTGCTGGCTTTCGAGGGAGTCGAGGTGTGGGGAGAGGAGCTGCACGGTCTCAGCGGTGAGGAGTTCGAGGTTCCCTGCCCTGTGTGTGAGGCCGAGAACTTCGTGGTGTTCGGCGAATACGGCCACTTCTCAACGACCGACGGCTTCTACATGAACGAGGACGCTGGGCACCGTAGGAAGTTGCAGCCCGCAGACCCCTGCTCCTTGGAAGGGATAGCCAAGCGGCTCCACGCGCGTGCTACCGCCGATGGTCAGCACGAAGTCGCGAGCAATCTGACCTACGTCTTCGGCAGTGCGTACTGCGCGGAGTGCGACGCCCTCTTCCGCGTCGATCACGCCATCATGGCCCGCTGGAGCAGTTGACCTGCGGCGCGCCACTGACGAACCCCTGCGCCTCACTGACATCTACTCTGCGCCCGACAGGGGGTCCCCGCAGTAATCGCCGCAAGAACAACGGATATCGCTGACCTGCACTGATACGCCTCAGCGACGTTCGGTTACGCGGGCTCTTGGGACTGGCTGGGGACTTTGCTGAGATGGCGGTGGTTGGTGGGGCGGGTGACGCCGAACTCGTCGGCGATCTGCTGGACGGTCAACTCGCCGGAGTCGTACATCTCCCGCGCGAGCTGTACTTGCCGAGGACCCAGCTTGGGCTTCTGTCCTCCGGTACGCCCGCGGGCTCGGGCGGCTTCCAAGCCGTCCATCGTCCTCTCCGGCATGAGGGCGTGCTCGAACTCGGCAATCGCGCCCAGGATCTGGAAGAACATCCTGCCGACCGCAGTGGAGGTGTCGATGCCCTGACCGAGGACGACCAGACCAACGCCGCGCTTCTGGAGCTCCTTGGACAGCTCGATCAGGCCGGGCATAGTGCGACGAAGGCAACACCCCACCAGGGTCCGCGCGGCGCTAGGACAGAGCTTCCCGCCCGCTGCGCCTCTCTTTGCGTTCCAGTCAGCGAACCGGGCCACCCGGGCGCCCTGCCACCCCATGTAGTGGCAGGGCTCGGACCCTACGCCGCCGTTCCTCGCCGGTGCTGCGCCTCGTCAGGGTCCCCGGCCGGCATGGTCGGTGATTCGTCCTCATCAAGGTTCCGTTCTTCGACCAGGCCGTCGTACGCCCAGTCCTCACGGCACCTCTCGCACCACCACTCCCCAGGACCGACTTTCACCAGGTCGTCGAGCATCGGTAGGCCATGGCACTTCCCGCAGCATCCGCCCATGCGTTCGACGGTCCGTCACGACTCCGCCCCGCGGGGAGGGGCCAGGTGGGGCGCACAGGCGCTCAGGCCCAGCTCGGAGCCGTTTTCTGCACCATGCGGCACGCGGGGCCACGGCCAGCCCGGCGATGCGCGGCAGCCTGTGCCGCCCGTGCCCAGCGCGTCCCCGCACGCGATCGGGGCATGATGCTGTTGAGCACCACAGACAGGAGCGTGACCTGATGACCAGCGCACCGGACTACGGCCACGGCATCGATACCGAACACGCCCTCAAGTACGCCATCCAGCACATCCGTGGGGACCGTGTCCAGATCATCGAGGGGATCATCGAGCCGGTGACACCGACCTGGGACCACGAACGCGCCGCAAAGCTGGTCCGGCGGCAGATCGAGGACCGGGTCGACGAGCTCGGCTGCGTCGAAGGATCCGGGAACCTCGACCTGCCCGGCACGTCGAACTGGTACGTCCCCGACATCGCCGTCGTCCCCGAGGACCTCGCGAAGGGCGGCGGCGCGCTCCTCCCCGACCAGACGCTCCTCATCGTCGAGGTCACCTCGGAGTCGAACGCCGAAACCGACCGGGGCGTGAAACGACGCCGGTACGCCGAGTACGGGGCCCCGCTGTACCTCCTCGTCGACCGGATCGAGGGCAGCGTCACCCTGTTCTCCGAACCCGGCAGGCTCGGCTACACCCGCGTCGACGGCCCCCACCCCTTCGGTACTGTGCTGCACCTGCCCGAACCATTCGGCCTGGACCTCGACACCAGCAAGCTGTCACCGGCCTGACCTACCGAACGCGGCTGACGGTACGGTGTCCGGCAGTCGGGTTCGTTCGCCTCTGGTGATGCGTTCTTCACTTCGGCGGGGGCGGGGTCTTCGACGGGTACGACGGCGGGTTCGGATTTGGGCCGGCTTCCACGGGTTGTGACACGGGGCCTCCCAGAGGCGTGGGCGGTATGGGGCCGCCGAATTCAGCGTAGACCCGTCAGGGAAGTCACGGCTGGGAACCACTCGGTTGCGCGCCGACCCTAGTCGGCGGTATCCGGGTGCGCCACCGTCTGGCTGTCCTTGGTGGGTTCGACGAGGTCCAGCCAGTTGTTCGTGCCCCGCGTGTCTGCGGCGTGTCCCCAGGTTCTCGGGATCTGAGGGGCGTCGCTGTCTGGTTGGACTGGCCTACGCGGGCGTCCAGGGCGGGTCCGAATAATCACCGGGGCGGCACGGCGATGCGGGAGATCGAGCGCAAGTGCAACGTGTCGTGGCGGACGGTCAGGACGGCCCAGTCGTTCCGCATGCCCCGCCTGCAGACGGGCTATCGCGGTGGCCAGGGAACACGCTTCTGCTGGCCGGCCGGGCGGCGGCGGACATCGACAAGTTCGAAGCCGTCCTCGTGGCACACGAGATGCTGAACCTGGCCCAGGCCGGAGTCACGGACGAACCCGACCCACCCTCGCGTGGTCGCGTGTCGAAGAAGCCACCCAACGACGTCCATCGTCACCCCGAAGTCGTCCTCGTGGACGCACGTCCGGACGGTCAGGGCCCACGGTTCGCTGCCGTCCAGGTTCGGCCTGTCCGTGGCACGGACCAGCAGGGAGACATCGGCCCCGTCGAACGAGTGGCTCGCCGAGCCACCGTCGAAGGCCCGCCAGGGACCGCCCCATGACTCCCAGTCGGTCGACTTCAACTCTGTCGGCATGTCCGCTTGCCCCAGGAGCCACCTCAGTTCCAGAAGCACCGGCTCGGGCAGGTCCGGCAGCAGGTCCACCGCCAGGAACAGGTCGTAGTAGTCACTCACATCACGGACCCTAGCCCCAGCCGCTGACAGCACTCTGCGGGCCTGGCAGACCCCCACGGAGCCCGGTGCTGTCAAAACTCGGGCTCTGGCACACATTCCGTGAAAGATCTTGCTGGCTCCCGCCAGCAAGAGGCGCGCGTCATGTAGCCGCGCAGACCACGCGTCACCAGGGTCCGGTGAGACCGGACTCGAGATCGCTCACGGAATGTGTGCCAGAACCCCATTCTCGTATGCAAAGCCACCGATGAAGGCTGAGGAGGAGTGGCAGCGCCTTTCCGCGGAGGCAGTCGCAGCTGTCTCTGCGGAACTCGCAGCTGGCTATGTATGTGAGAACGGGAGTCTTTTGTGGACGACCGGCCTTGGACAACAAAGGTAGTCAGCGGAGACTCCCTGATCAGGAACGACTGGGTTCATTGCCAAGGCGAGAGGTGCCCTGATGGTTGCCCATATTCCTCCTCAGTAGCCCCGGAGGTAGTCGGCTATCCGTTCAAACTTGTCTGGGTCATCGCCGAGGTACCCGATCACGGAGTTGCATCGCCGATGAAGGATGCCTCTCACGCAATCCCCGCAGGTTGTCTTCTTGGGGCAGCACGAGTGGTCGTGGTCAATCACAACGTCCTTGTCGAACTTCCCGAGGTGTTCTCCGCATACTGGGCACCGACCGCCTTGATTCAGGTGGATCTCCGTGTACCTGTCGTACGTGATGCCGTGCTTCGCCGCCCTCCTGGCGATCTCCTGCTGATCCTCGTTGCACTTGGCGCTGTCGCACGTGTACGTCCACACAGTCTCGTCTCCGTTGGAGACGAATCTGCGCTCGTTCCTGCCTCCGCAACGTGCGCACTTGGGCGTGCCTTTGATCACGCGTTGGTATCGACACCGATCACGCCCCGGGCGCGGGCGGCTTCCAACAGGATGGTCTTCACGACGGGGCGTTGCCAGGACGCGGTAAGGTACCAGCGGCCACGCTGGGTGTCGAGGTGGATGCGGTAGGCGACGGCCCGGTTCGCTTCGACGCGGTTGGCCCACTCCGCACCCCGGTGCGCGAACGCCACGGTGGAGGTGAGGACGTACCGGCCGTGCTGGGCATTGGCCAGGTGCGCGAGCGGGGCAGGCAGTCTGATGCTGACTGCGCCGTCCGGGGTGACGCGGATCGTCTCGCTCCCGAACCGCTTCCCCGACTCCCCATCAGCGGCAAGAAGCCAGCGCTCCGCCTCCCAGCGTTCCCGCCACTGCTCCTCGATGAGCCGGACCTCGGTGAGGTGGTGGCGGGTGTTGAGCAGACGTCTGCCGCCCCGCGCCACGCGCACGCGTCCGGCCTGCCGGTCGGCGATAACGGCCGCATGCCGCGCCTCCAGTGCAGCCAGGCGGCGGGACTTGCGGAACCACTCGCCCTTGGAGCGGTAGCCGCCCGCGGCGCGCTTCGTTCCGGATTCACCGATCAGGAGGGACAGACGCCGCCGCAGCGTCCTGATCCAGGCCTCCAGCGTCTGGATGTGCGCTGCCTGGCAACGCCGGGCCAGCGCCCACTGATCGTGTGTGGCCTTGGTGATCGCACCCGCGATCCGCGACGACGACTCCTTCGTCAGGTCCCGCTTACGCGTGGCCCAGGTGTCCGCACCGTGCTTCAGACCGTCCGCACAGCGAGCCTTGAGATCACGGGAAGCCAACGCACCCTGATGGTCACCGACCGCACGCAGCACCATCTCGTCCTGGGGAGTGAGGGGCTTGAGACGGTCCCGGACCGCCACCCCGCAAGGCCCAGGCACCACGAAGGGCACGGCCAACTCCCGCAGACCACCCACCACGTCACCCCCGCCCTCAAGACCGGACACCTGCCACCCGACCCAACGAGCAGCAGCCGCCAAGATCACCCATTCGGCCCCAGAACCACCGTTCCCACCCCCACAGGCCCACGGACAGGACTCACTCCCGCACACCACCACTCACTTCGGCTCAGCAAACCGACAGCAGCTCACAACCCTCCCGCTGACGCGAGCTCGGCAGCGCAAAACGCTTGGACCGCGGGCGCGCCCCTGCAGACGCTCCGTCTCCTTGCCTGCTGGGGCGACAACAGAGAGTTGAGGCAGGAACCGTGTGGTCCCATGCCTGCGGGCTGGACGATCTTGTGCTGCCTTACACGCTGCCCGCCCCATGCTCGACTCGCCAGATCACAGGCTTCTCCGAGTCGTCCTCGGGGTGGTCGAACCAGAAGAACTTGACCTTGAGCAGCGGGCGTACGTACTCCGTGAGGACGTCCTTGCAGAAGTCGGTGTTCACCACCTTCTTCTCGAAGGGCGTTACCTTCTGCGCGACCTCGTAGAACTTGCTCGGGCGCTTATTGGCCTTGAAGCCGCACACGAGCAGACCGCCGCCGGCGTTCGCGAACGCGGCGACGTCCTTGGTGAGTTCGAAAGCTCGCGGGGCTGGAGGCGGTCGTGCCAGGGGCCTGTGCTGCCGTCCGACCAGGCCGCCTCGTGGAAGCCGTCGATCGGGCTGGTGCGGGCGCGGCCGTCGGAGACGAGCAGTTCGGCGCCGGTTCGCCGGCGAGCATCCCCCCGTCGTCAGCGAGATCCGGTAGATCCGCGCGGAGGACTTCGCGATGCCCGCGCCGGTGAGGTAGCGCTCGACCGCCGCGGTGTACGAAGCCGGAGGGGCGGACAGGGGCACCACCCGGGCGCGCGGCACACGCAACGCGCCCCCGCTCCCGAGTTCGGTCACTGGTTCGATCGTCACGCCCGTCCTGCCCTTCCGGTCCTGCCGCAGCAAAACTCATACATGCTGCGGGCCCGCTCTTCGGCGGGCCCACGGTCTTCCGGTCACGTGCTGCGGCTCCATGCGTCGACCGTGGCGGCAGCCCAAGCGTTGACGCGTTCCGCAAACTTTTCCGCGGGGAACGTCCCGTCGACAGCGACATCTTCGATCGTGACAGAGAAACGGGATGGCGGCGCGTCCCGGCGCGGCAGCGCCGCGTCGCGGACGACCCGTGAAGGCATGCTCTTCACGCGATGGGAGTTGCCACGACGAGCCTGGCCGGCAAGCTGGTTCACTGCATCGAGGCCGCCTTCGAGATATGCGTGCAGGAGCGCCCAAGCCATCGCACCATCGTCGGCGGGAAGCCGACTGGGGTGCTGGAACAAGAAGCAAGAGACTGAGACGCCGTGCAACGGCCCCCATGGTGCCTGCCGTGCGTGGTCCAGCGCGAGCAAGGCTTGGAACAGGTCGTCACAGGATCGCGAGTCCATGGACGCACCGCACTCCGCGCAGGGTTTCATGTCTCCTCCTTGATCGTCGAAGTACAACGTAGTACTCCAACTGACGTTCGAGGATTGTTGTGGCGAGGCGGTCTCCCGCCGCCGCTGCCGGTGACACACGACTGAACCACCTGTGGGCAGGAACGGGGCATCGCCACGCGAAGGCCGAACGCGCCATCGACACCTGCGCCCGCCTCGCGAGGCGGCTTTGAGTCAGCTGAAACCAGCGAGCCCATGGGCACGCACCGCCGGCCCGGACCCCAAGGTGGTCGGGGACTTGATCAACGGGGCGTTGTCGCTGGTCACTGGCCTGGAGCCGGTACCAGGGGCCGTAGCGGCGGCTGCGTTGACAGGTTTGGCTATTGGGATTAGCTCTTAGCTAAGAGTGTTAGCCATGCCTGGGAGATGTCGTGACTGAGTACCTTGCCGTCGACGGCGGCACGATCGCTGAAGTCCGCCACCCACTGCCGAGCCGCACCGACGTCCACGCCGCCATCGACAGCCTGGCCTCCGAGACCGGCCGACACCCGAGCCTGCTGGCCCTCGCCACCCGCCTCGGCCTCGCCAACACCACCTTCCGCCGCAACTACCCAGACATCTGTGCCGAGCTCGCCGCCATCGCGCGCACGGCAAGCGGCACGACCGCAGCCGACGCCCGCAGCAAAGTCCAGGCCAACAACGCCCGGCTGCGACGGGACAACTGCGACCTCGCCGCACAGCTCGAACTCGCCATCGCCGCCATCCAACGCCTGAGCATCGACGACGGCCTCCTGCGCGCCGCCCTTCACGATGCCCGCGCTGTCACCCTGCTGCCCCGCCGCCCCCGATGACCGACTCCGTCGCCACCAATCAGGTGCGCCAGCGAGCTGTCGCCCAGCGAGTGCCGGCTCAGTCCCACCAGAAATCCCAGCGGTGGGCGCCAGTGATCCGCTCGGCATACGCGGCCAGTGTGTACGGTCTGCTGCCCTGCCAGATGTTGTCAGGGCAGAACGCAAAGTGCTCGGCTGCAACCAGCAGAGCCTCATGCTCGCTCAACGGTGGCGCGGCGACGCTGAGGTGCAACGTGGAAAACCCGACCGCGACGACACGGGCTCCGAATCGGTTTTCCCAATCCCGGACGACTGCAGAGAATTTCGCGGTGTCGTTTTCGTAGTTGCAGGGGCCAGCCCAGCCCACGGCTGTCAGCGCTTCGGCACCGGACGGAGCGGCAACCAGTCCAAGACGTGTCCGCGGGCAGTCGGTGAGGAACGCCTCCGCGAACTCTGAGGCCAGTTGCTCAGGGTTCGTTACCGTTTCCCGGCCGGCCGCAAGGCCGGGCCATACCTGTCCGAAGGGGGCCGTAACAGCGAGGCGCCTTTTGACGTCGAGCATGTCGTCGTCGTCATCGACGGCCGTGTAGGTCGCCCACCACTGTGCGAGGAGGCCGGCAGGATCATGGCTTGCCGGGGAGGACATCTGCTCAGGAAAGACCTCCCCGGACCCCCAAGGACGGAACTCGCCATCGTTCGGGTCCAGAGCGTCGAGGAGCAGCGGCCACAAGCCAGAACGTGCGTGTTCGGTGTACATCCGCGTCCACAGCCCAGGCGCGGCTGGCACGTCACTGAGCCACAAGGGCTGTCGATCTCCGTCGCCTTCATCGGATGTGACCATCCGACCGGGCGGGAGCAGGCCATCAAGGCTCGATCGGGATTCAGGATGCATGGGCCGGATGCCAGTGCTGCGACCAGGGGGTATCACTGAGAGGGTCCGAGCGCTCGATCCCGGTACTCCTGGAATTCCTCCCAGCCTGACGTATGCCCAGGGGTTATCAGGTCCCCATTCGCACAGTCGAGCACTTTGCACCGCAGAGCCTTGGCAAGGCGGAAGACGTCCGTCAGCACGTCGCCGCCGGAGCCCCGGATGTGGAGCATGATCGAGTCCACCGGATCTTCCGACCCGATGTTGAGTTCGACGGACCAAGTCGGGCCGGAAAGCTCGCCCCGGGCTGGGTCCGAGAGGTCAGCTTCGGGGCAAGCCTGAGTGACAGCTGTGCGTACGTCGTCGCGCCGGCCGAGTGGGTCCGGGGTGTAGTCGGCGGGGATCTCGTGCACAGAGGTGACGTCGGCGGGTAGACGCATGAGAAGAACGTCCCAACTCATAGTGACCTTCCGGGTAGGACGGGTGCGGGGCGGGGTGGGGTGGGTCGGATCAGGCTGAGCTGCTCTCCCGATGGGTGTGGCAGGAGCGCGTGCAGTCCAGATCGGGATTTCAGCCGCCTGTGACTGGTCGAGACAGAGGTCACGGGACCGCGATGTCAGCCACCCATGTCAGTAAGGCGGGCTGTCATCATGCTCGTATGGCCCACGACATAGTGTTCTTCCTTGCCCCCGACGACGAAGCTGCAGCTGCGGCGCGCCCACGGGGACCTGGTGCAGCCTTTGAGTCTGTGACCTGCCGTTTCATTGAGCCGGACAGTGCCATCGCCGAGTGGGACATGTACTTCCAGGAGCCTTCGGCCGAGGCCCCGCCGGTCGAGCGGCTTCTTGGGTGGGCGTGGCCGGAGTGGGTCACCGCCCCCTTGAACGATGGCGTTGAGGTGTTCGCTCTGCCGAAGCGACTGACCCGAGCACTGGCCAACGCGAGCTCCGCCGAACTCGAAGAACTCGCAGGCCGCTGGACCACGCGCCTCCGATCCGAGGACGGAGACGACATGACCGACGACGACCTGCTGGCAGTCCTGCAAGGCGTTGCCCGCCTCGCAGCCTCTGCGGTGAATACGGGTGGCGGCCTCTACAGCTGGAGCTTCTGACCGTCCCTCCGCGAGGGACGCTCGTTCTTGACGCCGCTGCACGCCAGGAGCTCGGCCCCGGCGGCGTCGAAGTACAGGGTGAAGAACCAAGATCGGTTTGCTGCGACGATGTTGCCGGTACGCAGTTGCTCATCGCGGTGCCGAGCGCGGAGGATCTCAACGGTCTCCTCAAGGCCGAGCGTCGTCAGGCCGATCTTCAACGACCGCCTCAGCCTTGTCGCAGCGATGCCAAGGACCATCCACTGTGGCGGCTGTCCGTCGTAGAGCATGACCTCGCCGCCGGCGGCGATGGCGTCGCGCGCTGCCTTGCAGGCACTGGTCTGGTCTTTGAGCATCGCAGTGATGTCGCGCCGGCCCGTGCAGCGCAACCGCAGGAGGGCTCCACGGGCCCCATGGTCAGCCAGCGGTCGCTTCTGGCCGACCTCGCCAACCTCACCGACCGCAGCACCCGCCAGGCCCAGCACATTGTCCGACTCGAACGACGGCTGTCCCACGCTCTCGGCCAGGACGCCTGGCGCGCCACCGGGCTCGGAGCCCTCACCGACATCGACGCCCTTCAGGAGAGGATCGCCCATCTCGAACAGCAGGTCGCCGATCTTGCCGCGCAGCTCGGTGAACGCGACGAGGACCTGGTGGCCCGCTCGGGCCACCAACCGCGAGTTGATGAACCAGCTCAACAGCCGCCCTCACCGACCCCGCTGACCTGCCTACCCGGGGGTCCTGTCCACCCGAATCAGGGTCTGCTGGCCGTTGGCGACGAGCTTCCGGGCGCCGTCGCTCTGGACTCCGTACACCTCCAGCCGGCACACGGTCAGGGTGCGCCCGGGCTTCAGGACGGTACCGATCGCTTCGAGGTGGTCGCCCGCGGCGGGCGCGAGGAGGTTGATCTTGTACTCGACGGTGAGGACCTCGGATGCCTTGTCGAACAGTGTGAGTACCGCGTAGCCGCCGGCGGTGTCCGCGATGGCGCTGGTGGCGCCGGCGTGGACGTAGCCGTGCTGCTGAGTCACCTCGGGGGAAGCCGGGAGCCCGATGTGCACCCTGCCGTGGCCGATGTGGGCGAGGCGCGCTCCGAGGTGGGCCATGAGCCCTTGGCGGTCGAAGCTGTCCTGGACGCGCTTGTGGACCGCGGGGCTGGCCTGTTCCTGCCACGTCTGGTCTTCCACGTGCTCTCCTTCGGGCCGTGTGGGATGGAGCGGGACGGGTCCCTCAGCCGGCCAGGCGTTCCACCAGCAGGAAGGCGCCGATGGCGATCATCATGGCACCGCTGACACGAGTGACGATCCGGGCGGCCGAGGGCCGGGTTTTGAGGACCGTGCGGGCCAGGACGCCAACGGCGAGGTAGACGACGGTGCACGCGGCCAGGTGCATCGTGCTGAGCAGCCCGGTCTGTGCGGCGACCGGCCAGCCGTCGGCGGAGTCTATGAACTGCGGGAACAACGCGAAGTACAGCAGCAGCGCCTTCGGGTTGAGGCCGCTGATCCCGGCCCCTTTGAGCATGACCTGCACGCGTGAGGCGCCTGAGCTCTCCGCGGCCGCCGCCGGTACGGCTGGCTGCCGCAGAACGCCCCAGCCCAGCCAAAGCAGGTAGCCGGCGCCCGCCACGGTCAGGGCGGTGAGTGCGGCCGGTGAGCTTGCCACGATCACCGCCAGGCCCGCGACGGCCACCAGCGCGTAGGCCGCGTGGCCGGCGATCAGCCCTGTGACGGCCGGGACGACCGAGCGTTCCCGCAGCCCGGCGGAGATCGCGTAGGCCCAGTCGGCGCCAGGGGTGAACACCAGGAGCAGGTCCACTGCCAGGAAGGCCACCAGCGTCGTCGTATCCATTGATCGATCCCTCTCGCATTTCTCGCCGTGGAGGGAACGCTAGGCCGGATTTGCCCGAAAGTGTTTGCGTCTTTACTCCACGATCGCGTGCTGGGAGGGAGAATCTTCTCTATGGACGCCCTGGACCGGAAGATTCTTACCGAGCTGCAATTGGATGGCCGTCTGACCATCACCGAGCTGGCGGCGCGGGTGAAGCTCAGCATCTCGCCCTGCCACCGTCGACTGCGCGACCTCGAACGCGAAGGCGCGATCCGTAGCTACCGCGCCGTGGTCGACCCGGCCGCCGTCGGCCTGCACTTCGAAGCGCTCGTCTTCGCCACCCTGCGCTGGGAGAGTCCTGACACCGTCACGGCCTTCGAAGAGGCCGTGGCCGCCGTTCCCCACGTGCTCCAGGCGCAGCGCCTCTTCGGCGAACCCGACTACCTCCTGCAGGTCGCGACAGCCGACCTGGCCGCGTTCCAGGAGCTGTATGACCAGCGGCTCGCCCGGCTGCCCGGGGTTCAGCGCCTGACGTCCACCCTCGTCATGAAGAACGTCATCGACGACCGGCCCCTGCCAGAGAGCTGACCTTCGTCGAACGGGCGGCTCGCACCACTGCGCTGCTGGGGCTCACCGCCGTCGGGATCCGGCCCTGCACGACATCTGTCGCACACCGATCCGGCGTCCCAAGAGGCCATTGGCCAGTACAGACACCGATCGGCCGACAGGCACTTACGCCGCCAACCCAACAGACGCGACGTGTCGTGCGCACGCAGCCCTTCCTTCCGCGCCGTGACCTCCCTTCGCTGCAGCTAAATCCCGTCGACAGCGAGGTCGTGGGCAATGCGAGTGCCCGACCGCTTGCGGGCACGCCGCATCTCCTCCATGCGTGTGGCCACGTCGACCGGTGTCGCACTCGGCTGATGGTGCGGCGTCGAGCTTTGAACCCGAGTTCGCCGTGTCGCCGGTGCCGGTTCACCCACTTCGACGCCATTGCTCGGGAAGTCCCCATCTCTGCGACGACATGCGCGACCGGACGAGTCCTGCAACGTTCGATCAACCGGCGGCGACCCTCCACGGACAATGGTGCGTTCGCGTGGGTCATGGTGTCGTCGATGCCGTACGGGACGCGTGGTGCCGTGCGCCGGTGACGATGAGTGAGACATTCTGTCCGCCGAAGCCGAAGGAATTGCTGAGCACGGCCTCCTGGGGGACGTCTCGTCGCTCTGCGACGACATCGAGATCGATGTCGGGCCCGACGCCGGCCGCGGTGAGGTTGCGGGTCGGCGGGATGACGCCGTGCTCCACACTGAGGACGGCGATGAGCGCCTCGATCGCGCCGGCCGCGCCGAAGAGATGACCGAGTGCCGCCTTGGGGGCTGTCACGGTGGCGCGGCCGAAGACCTCCCCGATCGCGTGTGCCTCGGCGACGTCGCCGACCGGAGTTCCGGTGGCGTGGGCGTTGATGTGGCTGATCTGCTCGGGAGCCAAACCGGCTTGCGCAAGGGCCTTCCGCATGGCGGAGACCTGACCGGAGCCGTCGGGAGCGGGTGCCGTGATGTGGTGAGCGTCGGCGGCGATGCCGGCTCCCGCGAGCACCGCGTGGACGCGCGCGCCTCGGGCGCCGGCGTGCTCAGCGCTTTCGAGCACCACGACGGCGGCGCCTTCACTGAGAACGAATCCGCTGCGGTCCGCGGCGAACGGCCTTGACGCTGAAGCGGGTTCGGCGGTGTGCCGCGACAAGGCTTGTGCCTGGACGAAGCCGGCGACGGTGATCGGGGTGATCGCGGCCTCGGTCCCGCCCGCGATGACGACGTCCGCCTCGCCGGCACGGATGAGCCTGGCCCCCAGGGCGATCGCCTCGGCACCGGAAGAGCACGCCGAAACAGGCGTGTAGACCCCGGCCCGTGCACCGTATTCGATACTGATCAGCGCCGCCGCCGCATTGGGCATGAGCATCGGTACCGTGCGTGGCGAGACGCGCCGCGTCCCGGCCGCCTCCAGTACGTCGTCTTCCTTGAGCAGCGTCCGTACGCCCCCGATGCCCGTGCCGATCGCTGATGCAAGCCGGTCCGGGTCCACCCGCGGGGCACCGGCATCGGCCCAGGCTTCGGCCGCCGCGGTGAAGGCTGCCTGCTGCGAGCGGTCGAGCCGCCTGGCCTGCACCGGCAGCAGCGACTCGGCGGGGTCGATCGCCATCGTCCCCGCGACGGTGTCGGGAAGGCCGGCATCCTCGTGGCCGCGCAGGACGCCGCCGCGGATGCCCGACTCGCCGGCAAGCAGGGCTTTCCAGGTGGACTCCACGTCTCCACCCAGTGGTGTGATCGCGCCGAGTCCGGTCACGACGACTTCAGTCCGGTGCATGCCCGTCAACCTTTCTTGTATGCGATACAAGCGAACAGACCTTGTTGTATCACATACAATTTGAGTGTGGAAAAGCAGCGAACCGAAGCTCGATCGACGTCGACCCGGTCGCGTGACCGCGGTCGCGCGACGAGGCGCCGGCTGATTGAGGCAACTGCACGGCTCTGCAAGGAGCGGCCCGGCGCCGAGGTGAGCGTCGCGGAGATCGCGAACGCGGCAGGCGCCTTCCCCAATCAGGTCACCTACTACTTCGGCTCCAAGGACTCGCTCCTCGTGCACGCCGCCTTTCTCGGCTTGCTGCACGACGCCCGACGGATTGAGCGCATCGGCCGCCAAGCCCCCGATGCGGCGACATTTCGGCGCAACATCGCCCGCGCCGTACTGGCCATGCCCTCGCTCCCATCGGTCGCGCGAGCACTCGCCGCCGGGATCTCCAAGCCCGAACTCGCCCCCGTGGTCGACCGGCACCTCCAGTTGCTGTTCCGGCAATCCGAGCGCTTCGTGAGCCAGCTCATCGGCGGTCGCGACTGGAAGGCCCGTCGACCGCTCGACATGGAGGTCAGGACGTTCTGGAGCACCGCGCTCGGCGCAGTGCTGCTCGTCCGGGCCGGGGCACACGGCACTGTCGCCGACCTCGACCTCGCCGGAGCATTGACCATCCACGACGAACCCGAGCGCGGCTAGCCCGGTCGAACGGCCCTGCGGCGACGACGTGCGCGGTTCCCGCGCGACGGTGGCCTTGTCGCGGTCGGCATGTTCGCCGTCGCCGACGAACTCCACTGTCGCGGCTGGAGCAAGGCGTCAAGAACCTGCTTGCCAGTAACAGGTAGTTGGCGAGGCGCCCCTGACCGGCCGCACTAGCCGGTGGTCAGCAGCTTGCGAAGAAGTTTTGTCGGCCCCGATGACGGACGGTAGGTGGCCCCGAAGGGCCTTGGTCGGTTCTGCTCATGGGGTCGGCCGCAGCCGGACCGCCGGCAGGGCTGTGCGGCCATGAGGGCCCTCGGTACAGAACGATCAAGGCCGGTTCGCGCACTGATCCGCTCTGCCGCTGAGGTTCGGTGAAACGGCGCCGGGCGGGGTCGAGTTCTGACTACGGTCCAGCCGTGCCGGTGGAGTTCGCGGAGGGGCAGGTGGCCTCCCAGGCCGCCTCGATCATCCGGAAGATCTCGTCCACCGCGGCCTTCGGGTCGGCCGCCGCACGGGCCAGCGAATAGGCGTCGATCACGAACCTCGCGATCGCCCGGCAGGCCGTTGTGGTCCGTGACAGGTCGGGATCGGCGGCGATGGCCGTTGCCAGCGACTCCGCGTGGCGCAGTCTCATCGACTCTTCGTACTCCCGCAGGGCAGGTGATTCGTCGATCATGCGCCAGATCGGGGCGGCGCTGTCCGCCGTGCAGTGGAGCACCAGGGCCTGGATCTCGCGGCGCAGCGCGGGGACGAGCGGCTCGTGCGGCGCCCGGTCGGTGACCGCCCGCGTGAGGCGTTGCTCGAAGTCGTCGTCCTGCTCGAACACCAGGGCCTCTTTCGAGGCGAAGTGAGAGAAGAGCGTGGTGACGGCCACGTCGGCCTCGGCAGCCACGTCACGGATGCCTACCGCGTCGTACCCGCGTTCCAGGAAGAGCCGCAGGGCGGCGTCAGCGATCTTCTGGCGGGTCACGGCCTTCTTGCGCTCACGGCGGCCGGTCGGCATGGTCATGCTCTCACGCTATCAGGTGCAAATTCATAACAGGTCCAAAACACTATCGGTTAGTGTTACGGTTGCCGCATGAAGAAGGTGAGCTTCGCCGAGTTCGGCGGTCCGGACGTCCTGCAACTCATAGATGCCGAGGAGCCCCACGCGGGCCCCGGCCGGATACGCATCGCCGTGCGGGCGGCGGGCGTGAACCCCGTCGACTGGAGGATCCGTGAAGGCCAGGTCCTGGGGGCCCATCCGATCGAGCTGCCCTCTGGAGTCGGGCTGGACGCCTCCGGGGTGGTGGACGAGGTCGGTGAGGGCGTCGAAGGGGTCGAGGTCGGCGACCGCGTGTTCGGCGAAGGTTCGAGCACGTATGCCGAGTTCGCCGTACTGTCGGCCTGGGCCCGTATGCCCGAGGGGCTGACGTTCGAAGAGGCGGCCGGGTATCCCTCCGTGGTGGAGACCGCGCTGCGCGTCATCCGCGCGGTCGGTGTGCAGTCCGGGCAGACGCTGCTGGTCAGCGGTGCGTCCGGGGGAGTCGGATCGGCGGTGCTGCAGATCGCCCGTGAACGCGGCATCACGGTGATCGGCACGGCTGGGGCCGCGAACCAGGACTACCTGCGGAGCTTGGGTGCCCTCGCCACGACGTACGACGAGGGCTGGGTCGAGCGGGTGCGGGAGCTCGGCCATGTCGACGCGGCTCTCGACCTGGCCGGCTCGGGCGTGATCCGCGAGCTCGTCGAGCTGACCGGGGATGCGCAGAAGGTGATCTCCATCGCCGATCTCGATGCGCCGGAGTGCGGTGTCCGATTCTCCGGCGTGGCCGGGAGCGTGCCGGAAGCGCTCGCCGAGGCCGTCGGCCTCATCTCGCGAGGAAAGCTCCGCATCCCGGTCGAGAAGTCGTACACGCTCGCCGAGGCCGCGGCGGCGCACATCGACAGCCAGGCCGGTCACACGCGCGGGCGCCGGGTTCTGGTCGTCTGAAGCCGGCTATGCGTCGCCCTCAAGCAGAAAGTGAGGGCGACGCCAGCCAGGATCTCGCTACTTCATCAAAAGACAGCGGGCCCGAGTCCCAGCGGGGCCGAAAACCGATCGGAAGGGCAACCTACAGATCGTCGTCACAGTTCGTCCCATCCCGTGGGACGGGGGAGGAATCTCCGGACATTGTCAGTCCACAGGCCCGCGCCCTGAACATCGCTCCTGGGGCCGCACGATCAGCGGCGCGGCCGGTATATGAGGAGCCGTCAGAATGCAGCACTTCTCCCGTCGAAGACGAGACGGGAGAAGGCGGCTGCGAGCCGTGTATACCGACGATCGCGCCCAGGAGAACCGACACCATCCCCATCACGCACAGCGCCGGCACCACCCGTGCCCATCTCGTCGTCGCGAAGAGCGCCTTTCTCGGCTGAACGGGCCGCGCGTGCCTTCCCCGTACAGCCGCGGACGTCTTCGGGACCCTACGGCTCACGGACTTCTACGCTGTCTGCGTCATCACAACCTCCTCCAGGGACCGCACGACGAGGCGGCCCGCAGGGAAGCCTTTTCGGCACCGACCTGTCCAGCAAGATCCCCGGCACCCCGGGACAGTCCGGGACCGTCCGGCACTGTCCGGCCCGTCGATGTCCCGGCCACAACGCGCCCTCTGATCCCCCGGCCCGGCACGTCCCGCCCTCGGGACTGCTCCCGACCAGGCCGGACAGATCCGGACTGTCCCGGCCGCCCTCATGCGTTGCCCGGCGAAGCAATGCCACAGGCCGTGGCTCGCAGTCGGCCCGGCCGACCGCCCCGCACCGCCCGATCTCGCAGATCAGGCACTGGCAACTCGTCACACGTCAGCCGACAGGCTTCTGGAGAGGAGTCGGTTTGGTGGTGAGCAGTGCGGTGATCTCCTGGGCGAGCTCCGGGCCGAGTTCGCCCCAGCCGTCCTTGTAGCCGTAGACGCTCGCCAGGGTGCGGGCGTCGTAGTCGCCGTTCATGATCTCGATGTCGGTGGTGGTGATGAGTGCCGGGTGGGCGACGCCGACGGCTCCCGAGACCTTCAGCAGCTCCTTACGCAGGGTGCGCAGGTAGACAGCGGCCCGGGTGGCCTTCGAGGGCGCGTCGACGCCGCGCACCAGCCACGGGTCCTGGGTGGCGATGCCGGTGGGGCACTTGTCGGTGTGGCATTTCTGCGCCTGGATGCAGCCGATGGACAGCATCGCCTCGCGGGCGACGTTGATCATGTCGACACCCAGGGCGAAGGCGACGGCGGCGTTCTCGGGCAGGCCGAGCTTGCCGGAGCCGATGAAGGTGAGGTCGTCGGTCAGACCCTGCTCGGCGAACGTGCTGTAGACGCGGGAGAAGCCCATCCGGAACGGCAGCGACACCGAGTCGGTGAAGATCAGGGGAGCCGCCCCGGTGCCGCCCTCGCCTCCGTCGATGGTCACGAAGTCGACCCCGCGATCACCACGCGCCATCAGCGTGGACAGCTCCTGCCAGAAGCTCATCTCCCCCACAGCGCTCTTGATCCCGACCGGCAGACCGGTCTCGGTAGCGAGCAGCTCCACGAAGTCGAGCATCGAGTCGACGTCGTGGAACGCGGTGTGCCGAGAGGGGGAGGCGCAGTCCTTGCCGGCCGGGATGCCGCGGATCCTGGCGATCTCGGGGGTCACCTTCGCGCCCGGCAGCATCCCACCGAGCCCCGGCTTGGCGCCCTGGGAGAGCTTGATCTCTATCGCCTTGACCGGGGCGCCGGCGACCACGTCCTTGAGCTTGTCGAGGTTGAAGGTGCCGTCCTCGTTGCGGCAACCGAAGTACGACGTCCCGATCTGGAGAACGAGGTCACCGCCGTTTCGGTGGTACTGCGAGAGGCCGCCCTCGCCCGTGTTCTGCATCGCGCCGGCCAGTGCCGCGCCCTTGTTGAGCGCCGTGATGGCCGCGCCGGACAGCGATCCGAAGCTCATCGCCGAGATGTTCACGACGCTCGCCGGCCGGAACGCCTTGGCACGCCCGCGCGGGCCGCCCAGCACCTTGGCCGAGGGCAGCGGGCCCTGCGGGTCGTGCAGATCGGGCAGCGTGCCGGCGAACGTGCGCTGCTTCACGTACGCGTGCCCTTGCACGTGCTCGACGTCTACGTCGGTTCCGAACCCGAAGTAGTTGTTCTCTTCCTTCGCCGACGCATAGATCCAGGTGCGCTGGTCACGGCTGAACGGGCGCTCTTCCTCGTTGGACGTCACGACGTACTGCCGCAGCTCCGGCCCGATCGTCTCCAACAGGTACCGGGCGTGCCCGATCACGGGGAAGTTTCTGAGCAGTGCGTGCTTCTTCTGGACGAGGTCGCGGGCAGCCACCAGCGCCAATGCTGTTGCGGCGGCCGCGCCGATGCTCCGAGCGCGCATGAACGTTCCTCTCCTCGACTGCTCGATACCCGACTCCATCGCTGTGCGGCGGACGTCGTGGGCGTTGGGCGACGGACACGGCCAGGCACGCATCGGCGTCCGACGACGAAACGCCACACGATGTTAGAGGTCTCGTGGATGGGCGGACGGGGCAGGGTGCGTAAGTCCGGCTCCGGCCTTGGCGCTCGTGCGGGGCCAGGACGCTTCTCCAGGCAGTTCAATGCTCGGAGAGCACCAGGAGCAGGCGCGCCAAGCTCACCAGCGACAGACTCACCGCACTTGCCAGCCTCGGACTGGAGTGGGCCGCCTGACGGAACAATGGCGATGCCGGCGCTCGCTGGCTGGCAGCGGCTTGGTTCCGTGGGCCGGCATCTCAAGGTGCTGCTCGACGCGGGGCTGGCACAGCGGCGCCGGGCGGGGCGGTCGGTGCTCTGCTACCGGACCGCCGCGGCCGACGTGCTCGTCCGGGCGCAGCACGGGCGGGGACCGGCGGCGGACGGCCGGAGCACAGAGCCGTCATAACGCTCCGGACCCGGAGCCGGCCCTGGTGCTCGGACGGCCGGTCCGCCGCCGATCGCGCGCTCACTCCACCTCGGTCGGCGTCCCCGCCCCGCTTCGTTGCGCGGCACGGGCCGGCAGGGCCGTCGAGACGAAGGCCAGGAGCACGGCTGTCGCGATGACGGCAAGACACGGCACGAGTGGTGCGTACGGTGTCGCGGCGCCGGTCATGCCCAGGCTGTACGCGGTCAGGGTCGCGCAGGCCACCGCCGCTCCCAGAGCGATCGCGAGCAGGGTGACCGTGAGCGTCTCCCAGCGGAGCATCGCGCGCAGTTGGCGGCCGGTCGTGCCGATCATGCGCAGGAGAGCGAGCTCGCGGCGCCGGGCGGACGTCGACATCACGAGGGTGTTGACCACGGCGATCGCGGTGAAGGCGATCACGAGTCCCATCGCGATGTAGTTGACCTGGGCCTGCGCGCCTTCCTGGGTGCGGCGTGCCGCTGCCACGGCGGTGCGGTCCAGGACATGGACCGTGGGGAAGGGGCGCAGCGCGGTGGTGAGCGCCGACCGGCTCGGCGCCCCGGCCACCAGGACCGATGAGGAGAGCGGCTGGTCGACATGCGCCGCCACCAACCGGTGCGGGAGCAGCAGATCGCCGAAGCCCAGCCCGCGTTCGTAGACGGCGGCCACCTCGAGGTCCTTCTTGACTCCGTCGCCGAGTGTGAGGGTGATGTGGTCGCCGACCTGCGCGTGCCGGGTACGGGCCGCCAAGTCGCTGAGCGCCACCGTTCCGTCGCCCATTGCGGCGAGCGTGCCGGCGGTGACCTCCGGGTCGAGGGTCCGGGCCAGACCCGGTGAACTCACGCCCTGGGCGGGGAACTTGTCCTGCCCGATGCGCACCGTGGTGCGGACGACCTCCGTCACCGTCGTCCCCGGCACCCGCTCGCGCACGGCCTGTGCGGCCACGGTCGGGACACCGGGCTCCGAGGCGGTGAGGACGTAGGGGGCGCGCGTGCCGGACGCGGCCTGCTCGCCCGCCGAGTGACTCGACGTCGTCTGCGTGAACAGGATCGTCGAGGCCATCGCCACGGCCAGGCTCAACGGGGTGACCACGGCCGCGACACGCCGGGCGCCGGCACGGGTGTTCCGTGCGGCGAGGAATCCGGAGGCCGGGGAGATCCGCTGTGCGATCCCGCCCGTCACCCAGGTCGCGGACCGGGCGAGCGACGGGCCGAGCAGCGCGATCGCCGCGGCCGCGACGATCACCGACAGGAACGTCACCGGGGTGGCCGCCGCGTCGGTCTTCAGCCCGGACAGAACCACGACCAGGACGACGTACCCGACGGCGGCCAGGACACCCGCGACGACCCGGCCGGCG
>NZ_FMDF01000137.1 GCF_900091955.1 Streptomyces sp. Ncost-T10-10d | reverse complement strand
GCCGCCGCCGGGCCGGCGCGCCCGCGAAGGCCCGGTCCCCCCAGACCCTCGCCTCCCTCTACCGCCGCGTGTGCGCGACGGGTGACGTCGTCTCGGCGATGCACCTGCTCGTGACCGCCTCACTGGCGGTCCCCGGCTTCGGCCCCGAGGACACCGCCGCGCACGCTTTGGACCCGCTCCACCTGGCCAAGGGTGAGGTCGGCCGGCCGCCGCTGGTGTGCTTCCCCGGCTTCTCACCGGCCCTCGGCAGGCCCTGGTACGCCACGCTCGCACGCCACTTCGAGGAGGACCGGGACGTGCTGGAGATGCGGCACCCGGGGGTCACCTCGGGCGACGCACCGCCGCGCGACTGGCGGACACTGGTGGACCTGCACACGGCCACCCTGCGCGAGCGGCTGGGCGGGCGCCGCCCCGTCCTGCTGGGATGGTCGATGGGCGGGTGCCCGGCCCACGCGGTCGCCGCGCGGCTCGCGGCCACCGGCACTCCTCCCGCCGGTCTGGTCCTCCTAGACACCTACCACGTGACCCCCGAACGGGAGGCCGAGCCGTGGCTGCTCGCCATGCCCGCCCGCGCGGCCCTGACCATGGGAGCGGAGTTCGACACGGCGGTGGACGACATGGCTCTGGCCGTGTTCGGCGCCTACACCCGGATGCTCCGGGGGTGGCGCCCCGAACCCCCGGACGTGCCCGTCCTGCTGGTCCGCGCCGCCGACCGGCCGCCGGAGGCGGACACCCACGGTGGCACCCCCGCCGGGCGCGCGGGGCAGGCTTCCTGGCCCGGTCCGTACGACACCATGGAGGTCCCGGGCGATCACTGGACGATCGTGGAGGAACACGCGGTCACCACGGCCCGGGCGGTCCGCGCCTGGGCCGACGGACTCGCAGGGGGCACCCGCTGAGCCACGGCCACCCGGCGCGGGCAGGCCCAACCCGCCCACCTGACCTGCGGATCCTCGACTGTCTTATCTGTGGTCGGCCACGTCCACGTCTCACGATCAGGACCGGGGCTGCTTTGCCCTGCAGCAAGTCTCCGCCTCGGATGACCTCCTCGAAGATCATTCGGGTTGTCCCCGGCCGTGCTGAAGCACTGGCAGATCAGTCCGACCACTCAAGGCACATCCCGTAAATGATCTATGGCATGCCGGTTGCCCAGCTGGTTTCCGTCACCCAGATGGCGGATCCACACCGACCCGGCCGGGCATCCCTTCTGCCTGACCGGAGGCCGACGTCGAAAACACCGCTTGCAGTCACGTTGAGGATCGAGGCGAAGTCTGTCTGCCTGCCGGACGACGGGACGGTGATCCTGCGGGCCCGTCGATGCTGAGTCGGTTCCATCCGCCCCCGGCCCGACTCATTTGGATCAGTCGGGCCGCGCGTACCGGAACAGTGCCCCGGGCTCCGGCGAGAGGTGCCCGGGGCGTGTGCTGCTGGTGCGGGACGGCACCGGCGATCCCGGCGGCCTGCTCGTTATCCGAACTGGCCGGGCTGGTAGTCGCCGGCGGGCTGCTGGACGATGACGTTCACGCGGTTGAAGGCGTTGATGAGGGCGATGAGCGACACCAAGGCGGCGAGTTGGTCCTCGTCGTAGTGCTTGGCCGCATTCGCCCAGACCTCGTCCGTGACTCCACCGGCCGCGTCGGCGATGCGGGTGCCCTGCTCCGCCAGCTCCAGAGCGGCGCGCTCGGCATCGGTGAACACCTTGGCTTCCCGCCAGGCCGCGACCAGGTTGAGGCGCGTGGAGGTCTCCCCGGCGTGCGTGGCGTCCTTGGTGTGCATGTCGGTGCAGAAGCCGCAGCCGTTGATCTGGCTGGCGCGGATCTTCACCAGCTCCTGTGTCGCGGCCGGCAGCGTCGAGTCCGAGACGACCTTGCCCGCCGAGATGACGTGCCTCAGGGACTTGGCTGCGATCGGGTTGTCGAGGAGGTTCAGGCGAGCATCCATGGTGCACTCCTTGCTTGATGGTGGTTGTACCTCTTCGACGGAACAGCGCGGCAAGATGTGACAGGAATGGATGTGACGTGCGTCTCGCCTCTCGTGTCGCGGCAGGGACCCCCGCGACGAAGTTCAGGACCGCTGCCGAGGTGTCGCCCCTCGGCTTCGGCTTGTGACCGCCGCGGACGTGCAGCTCATGCAGGGTTTGGCGCAGTGTGTCACCGCCACCAGCCCGGACCTGGTGAACAGCGACGCGACGTTCGGCGAGTTGGCCTGGGGCAAGGGGCAAGGGGCAAGGGGCACGCCGGCGACGGCGCAAGCCGGCCGCGTCGGCTGTGTTTCTCCGGCGGGGATCAGCTCAGTTCGGACCTGCTGACCGTCAAGGGAAGCGCCGCCCAACCATCGATGCCGTTCGTCGGTGTATCGGGGCTGCCAGGTCTCGCGGGACCGGTAACCGGAGGGCAACCGCTCCTCCGCTGCCCAGTCAGACCTCGCCGCAGTCGGCC
>NZ_FMDF01000147.1 GCF_900091955.1 Streptomyces sp. Ncost-T10-10d | reverse complement strand
CCGGCCCCGTCCAGCCGGGCGCCGGGCGCCGGTACCGCGTAGGCCACCAGGCGCGCGTCACCGGGCCGGTCCTCGCGGACGACCACGGCCGCCCGCGCCACCGCGGGGAGCGCGGTGACAGCGGCCTCGATCTCGGCGAGCTCCACACGCACCCCGCGTATCTTCACCTGCTGGTCGGCGCGCCCCAGGAACTCCAGTTGGCCGTCCGCCCGCCGGCGGACCAGGTCGCCGGTGCGGTACATCCGCTCGCCGGGCTCCCCGAACGGGCAGGCCAGGAACCGCTCCGCCGTGCGCGCGGGCCGGCCGAGATAACCGCGGGCCAGCCCGGCGCCGGTGACGTACAGCTCACCGACGGCGCCCTCGGCGACCGGCTGCAGGGTGGCGTCGAGCACGTACGCCCCGACGCGCGGCACCGGGCGGCCGATGGGTGCGACGGCGGCGCCCGCCGCGGAGCCGCAGTCGGCGAGGGTGACCGTGTCGGCCGCCTCGGTCGGCCCGTACGTGTTGATCATCCGACGCCCGGCGGACCAGCGTTCCGCCAGCTCCCCGGGGCACGCCTCGCCGCCGACCACGAGTGTGCCGACGCCGGCCAACGCGTCGTCGGGCAGGGTGCCGAGGACGGCGGGCGTCAGCTGGACGTGGCTGACCTTGCTCTGCTCGATCCAGCGCGCGAGGGGTTCGCCGGCGAGCACGGTGCCGGGCGGGGGCAGTACCAGCGTGGCTCCGGAGAGCAGGGCGGTGCACAGCTCGGACATGGCCGCGTCGAAGCTCCAGGACGCGAGCTGCGACACCCGGCAGTCGGCGTCCACACCGAACCGGTCGATCTGTACGGCCGCCATGTTCGCCACCCCGGCGTGGGTGACGGCGACCGCCTTGGGCGTTCCGGT
Source organism: Streptomyces sp. Ncost-T10-10d (assembly GCF_900091955.1). Lineage (GTDB taxonomy): Bacteria > Actinomycetota > Actinomycetes > Streptomycetales > Streptomycetaceae > Streptomyces. The sequence goes on along the minus strand of NZ_FMDF01000147.1, from coordinate 155 downwards.
CGAGCCCGAGGTGAACAGCACGTAGGCCGGGTTCTCCGGCCGCAGCGGAGCGAGGCGGTCGGCGTCGGTGAGGTCGGTGTCCGCCGGGCCGGCGCCGCCCGGCTCGGCGAGCGCCTCGCCGAGCAGCAGCGGCGCGACCCCCGCGGGCAGCGCCC
>NZ_FMDF01000134.1 GCF_900091955.1 Streptomyces sp. Ncost-T10-10d | reverse complement strand
CCTCCGACTCCATGTCCTCGACCCGTACGGGAACCCCACCCCGATCGGAGTGGTCGGGGAACTCCACGTCGGCGGCGCGGGCCTGGCACGTGGCTACACCGGTCAACCCGCACTCACCGCACAACGATTCGTACCGGATCACCTGACGCCGGCCCCCGGTTCCCGGCTCTACCGCAGTGGCGACCTCGCCCGCTGGACACCCTCCGGCGACCTGGAATACCTCGGCCGGGCCGACGCCCAGGTCAAGATCCGCGGATACCGCATCGAACTCGGCGAGATCGAGGCCCAGTTGGCCCGGTTGGCCGGTCTGCGTGAGGCCGTCGTCCTTCCACATCAGGAGGCGAACGGCCGTACGGACCTGGTCGCCTACCTCGTGCCGGAACCGGGAACCGACAAGCCCACCACCAGCGAACTCCGCGACGCCCTCGCCGACCACCTCCCCGACTACATGATCCCGAGGAACTTCGTCCTCCTCGACGCCCTCCCACTCACCCCGCAAGGAAAGCTCAGCCACCGGGCTTTGCCCGCTCCGACGGCCGAACGCCCCGACCTGTCAGCCGAGTTCATTGCTCCGCTCCCCGGGAAGGAGGAGCTGCTCGCAGCGATCTGGACCAACATCCTCGGCGTCGACCGCATCGGCCGCCACGACAACTTCTTCGACCTCGGCGGCGACTCCATCCGCAGCATCCAGATACTCGGCCGAGCCCGCGACAACGGACTCACCTTCCACCTCCAAGACCTCTTCCACCACCCCACACTCGCCGACCTCGCCACCACCACAACCACAACACAACCCACCACCACACCACCCACCACCCAACCCTTCTCCCTCCTCACACCCCACGACCGCAACCACCTCCCCCACCACCTCGACGACGCCTACCCCATGGCCGAACTCCAGATCGGCATGGTCTACGAAATGCAACGCGACCCCGACCGCAACCCCTATCTGAACGTCGAGACCCTTCCGGTAGCCGGTCCGTTCGACGCTCCGGTCTTCCGGCGGGCTCTCGCGCTGGTGGTGAAGCGGCATCCCGTTCTGCGTACGTCATTGGCACTGACCGGGTACAGCAAGCCGCTCCAACTGGTGCACACGGACGCCGATGTGCAGCTGACGGTGCTGGATCTGCGGGGACTCGGGGATGACGCGCAGCGCACGGCTCTGCGGGAGTGCGTCCGTACCGAGCGGGCGAAGGTGTTCGACATCGATGCGGCGCCGTTGTGCCGGATGACGGTCCATGTGCTGTCCGACGACGCCTTCCAGTGGACCGTCACCGACCACCACGCCATCCTCGACGGCTGGAGCCTCGCCTCCACCCTCGCCGAAATCATCGACACCTACCACACCCTCCTCGACGGCAGTACTCCGTCACTCCCGCCCCTCCGCTCCACCTACCGCGACTACATCGCGGCCGAGCAAAAGGCACTCATCGACCCCGCACACACCACCTACTGGCACAACCTCCTCACCGACCGCCCCGACACCCGCCTCCCGTGCGATTCGGCCGCGTTGTCCGACGAGCCGGGCAACCGCAACGTCACCACGCATCTGCCCCCGCAGCTCCTCGCCGCGCTGGAGCACGGTGCCGCGCAGGCCGGTGTTCCGCTCAAGGCAGTGCTGCTGGCCGCCCATCTGCGCGCGTTGGGCCTGGCGACAGGGAGCCCGGATGTCATCACCGGGCTGACGGCCAACGGGCGGCTGGAGGAGACCGACGGGGCCGAGGTACGAGGGCTCTTCCTCAACACCGTGCCGTTCAGGCTCCGTCTGCCGGAGGGCAGTTGGGCCGATCTGGCGCGGGCCGTGTTCGACGCCGAGCGCGAGATGCTGCCGCACCGCAGGTATCCGATGGCCGCACTCCGGCGCGAGCTGGGTGGTGCACCGCTCTTCGAGGTCAACTTCACCTACAACAGCTTCCCGCAGTTCGGTGCGCTCGCCGAGGCAGGTGCGCTGGCCAAGGAGGGACCGGGCAGCGACGTCCCTGGCGTGGCTCCCACGAGCTTCCCGTTCAGCGTCACGCTCAGCCGGGAATCGGTACTCGGCGGGATGTGGATGGAGCTGGAGTACGACACCGCGGAGCTGTCGGCCGACCAGGTCACCCGGCTGCGCGACTACCACCTGCGGGCACTGGAGGCGGTGGCGGCGGACGTCGGAGCAGACGCGTACGGGGCGCCATTGCTGAGCGAGGCCGAGCAGGCGCTGCTCGACATGCTGAACTACACGACGGACGCCCGGGCGGCCGGCAGGGTTCCGGTGCACGAGCTGCTGCGGCGGCAGGCCGCCCGTACCCCGGACGCACTCGCGATCGAGGACGGCGGGACACGGATCAGCCTGGCCCGGCTGGACGCGGACAGCGACCGCCTCGCCCGGCGGCTGCGCCGGGACGGGGTGCGTCACGGTGATCTCGTCGGAATCCTCCTGCGGCCCGGATCGGCAGCGCTGACCACCTTCTGGGCGGTGTGGAAGGCGGGGGCCGCGTTCGTCCCGCTCGATCCCGGGCTGCCGGAACACCGCCTGCGCTCGATGCTGGATCAGGCCCGGCCCGTTGTGCTGATCACCGACGACCCGAAGGCGGCCCCGAGCGGTCACGCACTGTTCGATCTGTCATCCATCACGCACGAGGCAGGGCAGAATGAGACCGGTTCGTGGTCCGGGGAGGGCCCGGACAGTTCCGCGCTGCCGTCCGTGAGCGCCCGGGACCTGGCCTATGTGATGTTCACGTCCGGCACCACCGGTGGCCCCAAGGGCGTCATGATCGAGCACGGCAGCCTTGCCGCCTACGCGGTGGGAACACCCCTGGCGCGTACCCGTTCGTTGGGGGCCGAGAAGCCGCTGCGAGTGGTGACCGGCACGTCGGCGTACATCTCCGACTTCCTGCTGGCGCAGGTTCTCCTGGTGCTCGACGGTCACACACTGTGCGTCCTGAGCGAGGAGCAGCGGCGTGACCCCGGACATCTCGTCGCCCTCGCCCATGACCGTGAGCGGGCTGTGGACGTCATCGACACGACCACCGTCCAACTTCAACTCCTGGTAGAGCATGGACTGTTGGACGCTCCGTGGCCGCCCCGGCTGCTCGTCTTCGGCGGCGAGGCGTGCCCGCCCGACCTGTGGGCGGCGCTGGGCGAACGGTCCGGGGTGCAGGTGTTCAACAGTTACGGGCCTGCGGAGGCGACGGTCGAGGCGACCGTCTCACGGGTGACAGGCGACGGCGGACCCGTCATCGGCCGGCCCTGCGCCAACACCACGATCCATCTCCTGGACGCCGCAGGGCGTGAAGTGCCGCCCGGCACCGCGGGTGAGATCTGCGTCGGCGGCGCCGGGGTGGGCCGGGGCTATCTCGGCCGGCCCGGGGCCACGGCCGAGCGTTTCGTGCCGGACCCCTGGGGCCCGGCGGGCAGCCGTCTCTACCGCACGGGTGACATCGGCCGTCTCACCGACTCCGGCGACCTTGAGTTCCTGGGGCGGGTGGATCACCAGCTGAAGGTGCTCGGCGAGCGCGTCGAGCCGGAGGAGGTCGAGGCGGTGCTGCGCGCCCATCCGGGCGTGGCCGGCGCGATCGTCGGCCGTCATCCGGACCACGAGGGGCTGCTGGCGAACGTCGTACCGGCTCAGGGCGGCGCCCCGGACCAGCGGGAACTGCGACGGCATGCCGCCTCGCGGCTGTCGTCGGCAGCGGTTCCGGCGCACTTCGTCGTGGTCGACGCGTTGCCGCTCACCCCGGCCGGAAAGCTGGACCGTGGCGCCCTGCTGACCGCCGGACCCGGCTCGGGTCCCGAAGGAATCGGAACGTCTGAAGGAATCGGGGGTCCGGGCGAACCGGGCCGTGGGGCGGCGGAGTCGGCGTTCTCCCGGACGGAGCGGCGCGTCGCCGAGGTGTGGCACAAGCTCCTCGGCCTTCGTGCCGACCGGCAGGACGACTTCTTCTCGATCGGCGGTCACAGTCTGCTGGCCGTACGGCTCGCGGGTGAGCTGGGCGCCGCGTTCGGCACCACGGTTCCCCTGCCGCAGCTGTACAGCACTCCCACACTGGCGGGTCAGGCGGCGTACCTCGACGACGTGCGGCACGAGCGTGAGGGCAGGGGCCGAAGCAGCGGCCCGCGCAGCGTCATGGGCCTCGGCGGCTCTCCCGGGCTCCAGCCGCTGGTGCTGGTGCATCCGCTCGGCGGCACGCTCTTCTGTTACCGGGATCTGACGGCCCGGGTCTCGGGGTCCTTCGAGGTCCTCGGGGTCCAGGGGGACCTGATGGGCGGTGGGGACACGGCGGACTTCGCCTCGCTGGCGTCGGGTTACGCCCGCGAACTGGCGCCCCTGCTCCGGGGGCGGCGGCCCGTGATCGCGGGCTGGTCGGCAGGCGGTGTGCTGGCGCACGAGGTCGCCTCACGGCTGGCGGACCGGGGCATCGTGGCCGATCGTGTCGTCGTCATCGACGCCGCTCCCCGGCAGGGACCGGACGCGGCGGCGGACGCGGCGGTGCTGGAGCGGCTGCGTACCGATGTGGGGCGGCTGGGCCCGCGCCGGCTCCTGGCGGAGCACGCCGTCGACGACGTGCTGCGGCTGCTCGGCGTGGACGCGGAGGCGCTGGCCGAGCTGAACGGGCCCGTCACCGCGTCACTCATGGAGTTCTGGCAGGGGATGCTGTCCGGCCTGGCCCGACACCGGCCCTCCCCCTACCCGGGCCCCGTGCACCTCGTGGTGTCCCGCCGGAGTGAGGAGGCGGCCGTCCGTGCCCAGATCACCGGGTGGGAGCGGTGCGCCGGGACGCTGCGTGTCTCGTACGCCGACGGCGATCACTACGAGCTCATGCGGGAGCCCTGGATCGGGGACGTGGCCGAGGTGTTCGCCGGCCCGGACGATCCGACAGATCAGACCGACGGGGGCGTGTCCGGCCGGTCCTGATCCGCCGTACACATCCGAATCCGGCTGGACCCTTTCGAAAGGAACTCGACGTGCTGGTGCTCGGTGTCAGCGGACTCGACCGATCGTTGTCCGTCAAGAAGAACATGCTGCCCGGTCTGGACCGGCGGGAACAGCGTGTGGTGCAGGGTCTCGACTCGGCCGCGGCCCTGGTCGGGGAGCAGGGCGTGATCGCCGCCTCGGCACAGGAGCGGCACGACGGGGTGAAGGGCACGGGGGCCTTCCCCGTCGACGCGGTCGAGGCGTGCCTGAGAATGGCCGGAGTGACCCTGGACGACGTCGACTTCGTCGCGCACGGCTTCCGGTACGAGCCGTCCGTCGCGTTCGAGCGCGACGAGTTCGCCCGGCGCTGGTACCGCGAGGTGTACAGCGAGGACGTGCAGTACGAGGTGTTGCGCGCGCACTATCCGGACCAGGACTGGGAGCGCAAGTTCGTCCGGGTGGGCCACCATGTCGCCCACGCCGCCAGCAGCTACTACCTGAGCGGGTTCCCCGACGCGACGGTTCTGGTGGCCGACGGGATGGGCGAGGCCGAGTCCACGTCGGTGCTGCGGGGCAGCGGTGACGCATTGCACGGTGTGCGCAGCTACTCCATATCCGCGTCACTGGGCATCCTCTACAGCGTCGTCACCCAGTACCTGGGGTTCCTGCCGGGGATGGACGAGTACAAGGTGATGGGCCTGGCGCCGTACGGGGATGCGAGCCGGTACGCGAATGTGGCTGACGAGCTGGTGCGCAGGGCTCCGGGCGGACGGCTGCTGGTCCCCGTCCTGGCGCACGACAAGTCGCCGACGGAGCGCGAGACGCATCGGGGAGCCATCCGACGACTGGAGGAGCTGTTCGGTCCGGCCCGGCATCCGGAGGCATCGCTCGACCAGCGGCACATGGATGTCGCGGCGACCGTCCAGCGCAAGCTGGAGGAGAGCCTTCTGTATGTCCTGCGCGAGACAGCCGACGGCGCGGGCGGCTCCCGCAATCTGTGCATGGCGGGTGGTGTCGCGCTGAACTGCACGGCCAACGGAGTGATCGCCCGCAGCGGTCTGTTCGATCGGGTGTTCGTGCAGCCGGCGTCGGGGGACGACGGTACGGCCCTCGGCGCGGCTCTGTGGCAGCTTCAGCGGCACGTACCGGCGCCGCCGGCCCCGATGACGATGCCGTACTGGGGCGAGGAGTTCGACGACGCGGACATCGAGGCGCAGCTGCGTGGGCTGGGTGCCGGATTCACCGTACGGAAGCTGGCCGAGGACGAACTGCTGGCCGAGGTGTCGTCGCTGATCGGCGCGGGGAAGGTCGTCTCCTGGTTCCAGGGGCGGATGGAGTTCGGCCCGCGTGCACTCGGCAACCGGAGCATCCTCGCGGACCCGGCATCGCCCGGCATGCGTGCCCATCTGAACACCGTCGTGAAGCAGCGTGAGGAGTTCCGGCCGTTCGCGCCGGCCGTCCTGGCGGAGGAGGCGACCACCTACTTCGAGATCGAGCCGGGTCAGGAGTCGATGTACCGTCACATGCTGTTCGTGGCACAGGTGCGGCCCGAGTACCGCGACAGGCTGCCGTCGATCACACATGTCGACGGCTCGGCCCGGGTGCAGACCGTCGACCGGGAGAGCGCGCCGAGGTTCTGGCGCCTGATCCGCCGGGTCGGTGACGACCGGGGCATCCCGATGGTGGTCAACACCTCGTTCAATCTGCGCGGCCAGCCGATCGTGCGGACGCCGGACGTCGCGGTCGCCACGTACGCCCGCTCGACGCTGGACGCGCTGGCGATCGGCGACTGGCTGGTGACCCGCGACCAGCCGTCGGCCGCCGGGATCGCAGGTGCGACCCATGAGTGAGCGGCCCGCCCCCGCAGGGGAACGTTCCGCGGCGGAGCTCCGTGAGGCCGTCGCCGCGATCTGGCGCAACGCCCTCGGCCTGGACGACGTCCGCGACGACTGCAACTTCTTCGACGAGGGCGGCGACTCCGTCCTCTCCGTGGAGGTGGCGATCTCGCTGCGCGAACTCATGGGCCAGGAGCTCGAACTGGACATCCTCTACGAGTACCCGGAGTTCGGCGCACTGTCGGCGGTGTTGAGCGGGGGCCCCGATGAGGGAGCGCCGGAGACGAGGGAGCTGACCGCCGCCGAGGAACGGCTGTGGACCGCCGAACAGCTCCACCCGGGGAGCGCCGTCTACCATCTCGCTGTCCGTTACCGCTTCCCCGGCGGTCTCGACGTCATCAGGCTGCGCGCCGCGCTCGACACGCTGGCGGCCCGGCACGAGGCACTGCGGCGCGGCTTCGTGAAGCCGGCGCTCGCACTGACCGCGCAGAAGGCCTCCGTGGCCTGCCGGTGGGTGGACGCGCGGGGCGTGTCGGACGGGAGTGTGCGCGAACTCGTCGACACCGAGGTGCGCACACCGTTCGACCTCGGCCGGCCTCCGCTGTTGCGCGCACTCGTCGTGGACCGGGGCGACTCGGGCGCCGAACTGGTGCTGACCGTGCACCACTTGGTGTGTGACGGAGTGTCGCTGGACCTCCTCGAAACACAGCTCCAGCACCTCTACGAGAACGGCTCGGATTCAGAGGGCACGGAGTGGGAGCGGGAATCCGCCGGCCGGCAGGCCGTGTCCGTACGGCCCCGGGATGCCGGGGCGGCGCTGGACCACTGGCGGACGATGCTCGCCGGCTGCCCGGGTGCGTTGTCCCTGCCGCACGATCTGGCCCGTCCGGCGCGGCCCGGTGTCAAAGGCGCCGCCCATCGCATCCTGCTCACGGACGAGCAGGTGTCGACGATCCTGTCGTCGGCCGAGGAGGAACGGCTCAGTCCGTTCATGGCGTGGGTGGCCGCCTATGTGACCGGCCTGATCGCGGTGACGGGCGACCGGGATCTGGTGCTCGCCGTGCCGGCCTCGTCGCGGGGTGCCGCCCAGGCGGGCGAGGTCGGCATGTTCGTCGATACGCTGCCGCTGCGGTTCACCGTCCGACCGGGGGCAACGGCCCGTGACGTGGTGCGGTTGGTGCGTCGTGTGGTGACCGGTGCCCTGGCCCATCAGCAGGTGCCCTTCCAGACGCTCATCGAGGAGGTACGGTCCGGCGTCGACCGTTCTCGGGCCCCGCTGGCGCAGACCGCCCTCACCTACATGGACACCACACGGTGCGGGCTGCGGTGGGACGGTCACAGGGCCGAGCGTGAGCAGATCGGCACGGGCACCGCGAAGTACGAGGTGCTGTGGCTGGTCACGCGGACCGGTCGCGGAACGGTCTGCGAACTGGAGTACTCCACGGACCTGTTCACCGACGAGGCGGCGGCCGCCCTGCACCGACGCATGGTGGCGGCTGTCGGCGAGGCCTTCGCACAGCCGGACACCCCTCTGCCGGAGCGCGGTACGGACGCGCTCGACGTGTTCGTACCGATCCACGAGAGGGTTCACCGCCGGGCCGTGGAGCACTCCGGCGCGGTGGCGGTGCGACACGGGCGGACGACGCTGACGTACGGGGAGCTGGACCGGCGGGCCGGCGTTGTGGCCGCGGGGCTCCGGACGGCCGGGATCGGCCGCGGCGCGGTGGTGGCCGTGCCCATGGAGCGTGGCATCGCGTCGGTCACCACATGCCTCGGCGTCCTGTACGCGGGCGCCGCCTACCTGCCGGTGGACATCGCTCAGCCGGCCGAGCGCACCCGGCACATCGTGCGTACCGCCGCGACGGCGGCCGTCGTCACGGACGACGCCGCAGCTGAGCTGCTCGCAGAGGACGTGCCCTCCCACCTGCTGGAGAAGCTGCTCGTCACCGACGGGGCCCCGGTGGCCCCGGCGGCGGTGACCGGCGCCGATGTCGCCTACGTGATCTGCACCTCGGGCTCGACGGGCCGTCCCAAGGCGGTGGTGGTGCCGCACCGTGCCGTCGTACGGCTGGTGCCGGACGCGGACTTCGTGACGTTCGGCCCCGCCGACCGGGTCGCCCATGTCTCCAATCCCGCCTTCGACGCGGCGACGCTGGAGATCTGGGGAGCGCTGGCCGGCGGCGGCACCCTCGTCGTCGCGGACCGGGACGTCCTGCTGTCACCGCGGCGGATGCGCTCCTTCCTCACCGACGAGCGCATCTCGGTCATGTTCCTCACCGTGACGCTCCTCAACCAGATGGTGGACTTCGCACCGGACGCCTTCCGGGATCTTCGGGTGCTGCTCTTCGGCGGTGAGAAGCACGATGCGCGCAGGCTGGGGAAGCTGTTCGCGGCCGCCCCGCCCGCCGCTGTGGTGAACGGCTACGGCCCCACCGAGAACACCACGTTCAGCACCACTCACGAGGTGACCGCCGAGGATCTCGCCGAGGGCGTGGTCCCCCTCGGCCGCCCGCTCCCGCGCAGCACGGCGTACGTCCTCGACGCATCCGGGCAGCGGGTCGGTACCGGCGGGACCGGGGAACTGTACGTGGGCGGCGAGGGGCTCGCCCACGGCTACCTCGACGCCCCGGCGCAGACCGCCGCGGCCTTCGTCCCCGACCCGTTCGCCGGGCGTCCCGGGCAGCGGCTCTACCGCACGGGCGATCAGGTACGGGTCCTGCCCGGTGAGCGGTACGAGTACGTGGGGCGGCTCGACGACCAGGTGAAGGTGCGCGGCCATCGCGTCGAACTCGCCGAGATCGAGGCGACGGTACGGAGGCAGCACGGGGTGGCCGACGCCGTCGTGCACGCACGTCCGACGGACGACGGCATCGAGATCATCGCCTTCGTGGCACCGGACACCGCCGGGGACGGACCGGACGCGGCCCTGGACGTCACCGTGCTCGGGGACGGACTGCGCAGCGCACTGCCGCAGTACATGCTGCCGACGGTGATCGTCGTCGACCGCATCCCCGTCACCGCCAATGGAAAAGCGGACCGCGAGGCACTCCTGTCGACGTCGGCCGCGGCCGGGTCCGGTGGTTGTGCTCCGGCGGAGTCCGCCGATCCGTCGCAGGACGGCGACCCGGTCGACGGCACGGTCGCCGTGCTCTGGCAGGAGGTGCTCGGCACCGGGAGCGTCCGGCCGGAGGACAACTTCCTGAACGCGGGCGGGCATTCCATCAAGGCCATGCGGCTGCTGGCCCTCCTCGGCGAGGAACTGGACGTCACGATCGATCTGGTCGACTTCTTGGAGAACCCCACCCTGCGCGGGCTCACCACCCTCGTACGGCAGGAACTGACGGGAGGCGGGCTGTGAGCTCCGCTCCTTCTCTGAGCCGCTTCCTGCACTGGGCACAGGTCCAGCCGGGCGCCGTGGCGATCGTCGACGAGAGCGGCGAACTGAGCTATGCGGTACTGGAGTCCGCCGCCCGCGCCCGCGCGGCCGGGCTGTCGGCCGATGGGGTGCGCCCCGGTACACGGGTCGCCGTCGAGTGCGGGTACGGCACCGACTACGTGGTCGCCCTGCTGGCGACGTGGCTGCTGGATGCGGTGGCGGTGCCGCTCGATCCGGCCGCGCCGGCCGAGCGCCGCCGCCACCAGGTCCGACAGGCGGGCTGTGAGGCGGCTGTTCCCTTTCCGTACGTCGACGGCATCGTCCGCGCCGCCGTCGCCGACGTGGTCTCCGGGCGGGCGACCGGGACCGTCGGCCCGCCGGACGCGGCCGAGCCTGCCGCGTACATCCTGTTCACCTCGGGCTCGACCGGGCTCCCGAAGGGGGTGGAGATCGAGCACACCGGGCTGCTCACCATGCTGGACCACTTCTCCGGGTCCATGGGGCTGGGGCCCGGCGACCGGATGCTCGCGCACAGCAGCATCGTCTTCGACATGTCGGTGCCGGAGATGCTGGTGCCGCTGACGAGCGGCGGCACGATCGCCGTCGCTCCGTCGCGGTGTGCGCGCAACCCGGAGTTCTTCGCGAAATGGCTGCTCGCCCAGGAGCCCGGCGCCGCGTACGCCACACCCAGTCAGTTGCGGCTGCTGCTTCCCTTCCTGGCCGGTGAGCGGGCCTTCACCCACCTGGTCAGCGCCGGGGAGGCACTGCCCGCCGCGCTCGCCGAGGAGTTGGACGGGGTCGTCGGTACCTTGTGGAACGGGTACGGTCCCACCGAGACGACCGTCTGCGGCCTGTGCACCGAGGTCCGTCCCCCCTACCGGGACCCGCTGCCGATAGGCGTACCGATCACCGGCCTGCGCGCCCAGGTGCTGGACGGGTCGCGGCAGCCCGTGCCCGAGGGTGAGGTCGGTGAACTCTGCCTCTACGGGGTCGGTGTGGCGCGCGGCTACGTCGGTGAGCCCGGTCTCACCGCCCGGTCCTTCACCACGGGCCCCGACGGCTCCCGCGCCTATCTGACCGGTGACATGGTGCGGGTCGGCGCCGACGGGCAGTACTTCTTCCACGGCCGGATCGACGACCAGGTGAAGATCCGGGGACACCGGGTCGAGCTGGGCGAGATCGAGTCGGTCGCCGAGCGCACCCCAGGCGTCGCGCAGGCGGTCGCCCTGCTCACCGAAGCGCTGCGTGGGCGGGCCGAGTTGCATCTCGCCGTGGTGTGCCGGGCCGGGGACGGCGAACCCGTCGGCCCGGGGGCCGCCGAGGCCGCGCTGCGCGAACGCCTGCGGCGGGACCTGCCGGTCCACATGCGGCCGGGGCGGCTGCTGTTCTTCGACGAACTGCCGCGCAACGCCTCGGGGAAGACCGACCGCAACGGGGTGCGGCGGATCGTCGAGGAGCGCCTGAGACGCCCCTGAGCAAGGCACGGCACACCGTCACCGGTCGTGCGCCCGAACAGATCCTTCCAGTCGATTCAACCGTCAGTCAGAAAGGCAGCGGACTCATGAGCGAGCAGACGACCGGCACCCGGTACAGCGTGGTCCACAACGACGAGGAGCAGTACAGCCTCTGGGCCGAAGGGCGGCCGCTCCCGGCCGGCTGGCACCGCACGGACTTCAGCGGCGGGCGCGAGGAGTGCCTGGCCCACATCGACGCGGTCTGGACGGACATGCGCCCCAGGAGCCTGCGGGTGGCCATGGGCGAGAACTGACAGCTCACCGACCGAGGGCCAGGGAGGGAACCCGTCGTCGTACGGGTGCCTTCCCCGGTCGTATCCCAGCCAGCAGTGGAGGTCAGCCGTGTGGGCGCTTCTTCGCCGCAATGCGCAGTTCCGCCGGATGTTCGCCGGCGAGGCGGTCTCCAGCTTCGGGGACAGCGCCATGTTTCTGTCACTCGCCATCTGGGCGAAGGACCTCACCGGCTCGAACGCCGCCGCCGGTCTGGTCATGCTGGCACTCACCGTGCCGGGCCTGTCCGCGCCCTTGCTGGGGCACCTCGTGGACCGGGTGCATCGCAAACCGCTGCTGGTCAGGATGTACGGCGGCATGGCGGTTCTCGTGCTGTCGCTGCTGGCCGTCCGGGGCTCCGGCCAGTTGTGGATCATCTATGTGGTCGCCCTCGCCTACGGAGTGCTGGTCTCCACACCAGCCCGTCAGGCGCTGCTGAAGGACCTGCTTCCGTCGTCCGACGCCGTCCAGGCCAGGTCGCTCCTCATCGCCACCAGGGAGGGCGTGCGCATCGCCTCCCCGGTGGCGGGCGCCGGGGTGTACGTGGCCTTCGGCGGTGTCGCGCTGGCTGTGCTGGGGGCGCTCACACTGAGCGCGGCCGCGCTGCTGATCGGTTCGGTGAAGGTGGTCGAGTCGGAACCGGACCCCGTCGAGGAATCCTTCGGCACCTCCCTCTCCGCCGGCCTGCGGTATCTGCGCGGCACACCGCTGCTGTTCAGGTTGACGCTGGCGATGGTCGTCTTCCTCGGCGGCATCGGCATGCTGGAGACCGCGGCCTTCGCCGCCGTCGATCACGGCCTGGGCCGCCCGGCGGCGTTCGTCGGGGTCATGGCGTCCATCCAGGGTGCCGGTTCCGCGCTCGGCGGTCTGATCTCCGGGACGGTGATACGGCGTCTGGGTGACGTCGGTACCAGTTGCGTCGGCTACGGACTCGTCACGGTGGGGCTGCTGCTGTGCGTCTCACGCGATGTCGCGCTCTTCCTCGTCGGGACGACACTCATCGGTGCGGGCCTGCCGTTCGTGGCCGTGGTGCTGGGCGCGGCGGTGCACCTGTACGCACCGGCCCGGATGCAGGGTCGAGTCAACGCCGCGGTCAACACCGCGAAGGACGGAGCGCAGACTCTGTCGCTCACGGCGGGCGCGGCGCTGATCGGGGTGCTGGACTACCGGGTGATGTACCTGGTGATGACAGTGACCACGGTGGCGTGCGCGGTCAGTCTGCTGGTCCGCTCGATTCCCGCTCCGCAGGTGGTCCCGTCGGTGGCGGACGCCCCGGCCGACGACGCGCCCGCACCGGGCGCGGCCCCCGCGCGCGAGCAGGACGGCCCCGCACCCGCGGGCGAGCCGCGGAGGGGACTTCAGCAGAGGCAGCCCTAGCCGGAACGCTCCGCCACTCCCCTACTCCACCGTGATCGCCTGCACCGGGCAGACGCGGGCGGCTTCCTTGACCATCGGGTCGTCCACGTCCTCCTCGTGACCCGGCAGCAGTTCGCTGAAGCCGTCGTCGTCCTGGGTGAAGACCTTCGGCGCGGTCAACGCGCACTGGCCGGCGCCGATGCACACATCCCGGTCGATACTGATCCGCATCACCACAACATCCTTTCCAGAAGGAATCCGGTCACCACGCCACGGGCAGTTCGAGCATGCCCTGAATCGTGTCGCCGGGCTTGAACGGGATCTCGTCGACGGGTGCCGCCAGCCGCAGCTGCGGCAGCCGGTCGAAGAGAGTGCGCAGGGCGATCTCCAGCTCGGCCCGCGCAAGGTTCTGGCCGAGGCACTGGTGGACCCCGAAGCCGAAGGCGACATGGTGGCGCGACTGTCGGCCGAGGTCGAGTTCGTCCGGCGACGGGTACGCGGCTTCGTCCCGGTTGATCACCGAAGTGGAGAGTACGACGCCCTCACCTGCCCGGATGGTCACCCCGCCCACCTCGATATCCTCCGTCGCCACCCGTGAGATGCCGTCCGCGATGGACAGGAATCGCAGCAACTCCTCGACCGCGGCGGGCATCAGATCCTCGGACGTACGCAACCGGTCCAGCTGGTCCGGATGCTGAAGGAGAGTGAACGTACCCAGCGAGATCATGTTCGCGGTCGTCTCGTGGCCCGCTACCAGCAGGATCTCGGCCAGCTGGACCAGTTCGTCGCGGCTGACGGCCCCGGTGTCGAGCTGCTGGGCGATGAGCTCGTCGAGCAACCCCTCGCCCCGGTCGGACCGCTTGCGCTCGATCAGCGTCCGGAAGTACTCGTCGAGCGCCGCCCGCGCGGCCTCGATGTCCGCGGCCCCGGGACCGCGCAGCAACCTGCGCGACTGGGACTCGAAGAAGTCGTGGTCGGCGTACGGAACGCCGAGAAGCGCGCAGATCACCATTGAGGGAACGGGCAGCGCGAAGGCGCTCACCAGATCGGTGGGCGGGCCCTGCTCGATCATGGCGTCCAGCAGACGGTCCACGGTCTCCTGAATCCTCGGCCGCAATGCGGCGGTGCGCTTCACGGAGAAGCTCGGGATCAGCATGCGGCGCTGCGCGTTGTGCTCGGGGTCGTCGACACCGATCAGTTCGATACGCCGTTTGGTGCTCCGGGCCACCCGCTCGGTGAACACCGGGAACGCGGGGTTCTCGCGATCGGACGACAGCCGCCGGTCGACCAGCAGCGCACGCGCCTCGGCATGCCCGGTCACCAGCCATACCCGGCGGCCGTCGAAGAGCCTGGCCGGATTCAGCGGCTTCTGCCCGTCGTCCTGTGGCCGGTATTCCGCCGGCGGGTTGTACGGGCAGGTGCGGTCCTGCGGGAAGGAGACGGTCTCGGTGTCTGCCATGGCGGGCCTCGCAAAGAGGACGGAGGGGTTCTACCGGTCTCCCCCACTAGATGCCTCAGTCACCTAACTAGTCTACGCAATGTTCAGCCAACTCGTCGGGTGTGCGGCCCCCCGGAAGCGTAACGCCGCGACCTGCGTCCCGCCCCGCGAACCACCGGCGGCCCCGACGGCTGCTCCGGCCCGCGCCGCACCCCGCGCCGTGCTCGTGTCAGCCGGGCCCGGCAGCACCGTTGCTCGCTGCGCACATGCTCAGGAGCGTGTCAGGTCGGCCCGCAGTACCGGCTTGGTCACCTTGCCCGAGGGGGTACGCGGCAATGCTGTGCGCAGGACGAGTTCACGTGGGATCTTGTAGCGGGCCATCAGTGGTGTCATCCAGGTGCGCAGGCCGTCCAGGGTCAGTTCTGCGCCGTCGCGCAGTACGACCACGGCGACGACGGTCTCGCCCCACTGCGGGTGCGGCCGGCCGATGACCGCGACGATGGCGTGTTGTACGTCATCACTGCCAGCCGGTCACCGGGTTGCAGCCCCGCATCCCTCAGCACACGAGCGGTCCGCCGGACGGCAGCGGCCAGCTCCCGATAGGTCAACCGCCGGTCACGGTAGACGACGGCTTCCTTGTCGCCGGCCTTGCGGACCGCGCTGTCCAGCATGGCACTGAGGTGCATTCCGGGCTCCTGATCGCATGCGGAAGTGGAAGGGGGTGCTGCCGCACCGAAGATATGAATCCTTGTTCGGAGCATGCATCATCGGATGCTCCTTCGTACAGAGCCACTTCCCGAAGGAGAGCCACGAGGCGGCAGGGAGGGTGACAGAAAGATCCGAACAATGGTCCACTTCTTTTCATGGCCTACCGCAAAACCCCCGCAGTGCAGGACCGGCTCGCCGCCGCGAAGGACCGCCTCATCCGGTGCGCCACGTCCGTCGTCGCCGACGTCGGCTGGGCGAATGCCTCCGTCACCGCAGTCGCCGCCGCTGCCGGAATGTCGGTCGGGTCCGTCTACCAGCATTTCCCCTCGAAGGGCGCCCTGGCCGTGGAGGTCTTCCGGCGCGCCTCCGCACGCGAGGTCGAGGTGCTCGGAGAAGTGCTCCGGGACGGCAGCGGCGACGCGGCGGAACGACTCGCGTGCGGAGTCCGTGTCTTCGCCCGCCGCGCCCTGCAACACCCCGGGCTCGCCTACGCTCTGCTCGCGGCCCCGGCCGAGCCTGCGCTGGGTGAGGCCCGTTCGGAATTCCGTCGCCGCTATCGCGCAGTGTTCACCGATGTGGTTCGCGAGGGCGTCGCTGCCGGATTGTTCCCCCAGCAGGACCCGGAGGTCACGGCCGCCGCGCTGACCGGCGCGATCGGAGAGGTGTTGGTGGACCCGTTGTCCGCTCCCACGGGCGACGCGGCCGATCATCTGGTCGCCGAACTGATGGCGATGTCGCTGCGCTGCGCCGGCGCACCCGCGCCGTGATCCCTGCCCCATGCCCGTGGCACCGCCGGTCGGGCAGAACGACCGGGTCGCGAGGTGGGCCGTACGACGCCGTCGGCGCGGCCTCCACGACCCGCGGCTACGGAGGCGGGTGACGCCGCGGAAGTCGACCAGCGGGTCTGCACAGCAATGGAGGAAGGGCACCAGATGTGCATAGGGTTCCCCTATGTCACATGTCGGTGAAGGCGGCGCGGGAGGGATCGAGCGCCTGCTGCGGTGGCGCCCTCGGCCCGGCGGCTACAGGACGTGGGTCTGGTGGCTCCCCCTCCTACTGCTGTCCGTGGACCTGGTGGTGGATCTGGCGTTGTTCCACAGCCACGAACCGCTGAGTTTCCTGCTCGTCGGAGCCCCGCCCCTGGCGGCGGCCACCCGGAGCCCGCGACACACTGCCGGGATCACCGTCGTATGTCTGGGGCTGGAGATATGGATGGCCTCGCTGCGCCCGGGGCACTTCGCGGAACCACACCATGTGGCCATGTACATCGCCACCGCACTGATCGGCATCGCCAGCGTCGCACTGTCCCGGCAGCGGGTCCGGGCCGAGGCCAGCCTGGTCCACGCCCGCTCGGTCGCCGAGGCCATGCAGATGACTCTGCTGCGCCCATTTCCGGAACGACTCGGTCCGGTTCGGGCGGCGGGCTTCTACGAGGCGGGTGAGCGCGGCACGCTCGTCGGCGGTGACCTCTACGAGCTGTGCGAGACCCCGTTCGGCGTGCGCGTCGTCCTCGGAGACGTACGCGGGAAGGGGCTGAATGCGGTTCAGACGGTCGCCGCCGTCCTGGGGAGCTTCCGGGTCTCCGCCCACGAGTGGACGGACTTGAGCCGTCTCGCTGAACGCCTTGAGCTCAGCATCGCCCGCAATGCCGGAGCCCCGGCAGGTGATGACGAACTGTTCGTCACGGCTCTCATTCTGGAGTTCCCGCCCGGCGGAGACTCGGTGAGGATCGTCGATCGCGGGCATCCGTCACCGCTTCTGCTCACTCCGCACGGCACGCAGCGGCTTCGTACCGCCCCTGGCCTGCCTCTGGGGCTGGGCGAGTTGGGCCTCGGAAGCGTCGAGGTCACCACTCACCCGCTGCAGACAGGGGAAGTGATCCTTCTGTACACGGACGGGGTCAGTGAGGCGCGGAACGCGGGCGGCGAGTTCTATCCGGTGCTGGACCGGCTGACGGCTCATTTCGGTGACGGCCACAGAGCCCTGGATCCCGAGGCTCTTGTCTCCTTCATCAGGGCCGACACGGACGAGTGGTCGACCGGAGGGAAGGACGACCGGGCCGTGATCGCTCTCACCCTGACGTAGGCATCCCGGGGCCCGGACCTCGGCTCCTGCCTCGGCACGCCGGCCGGAGGTCTGCAGGTGACGGGTTCGAAGGGCCGCCGGGGCCGCGTCACGGAGGCGATGGGCTGCTCGGCGGCGGGGCGGCCGGAAGCGGCTGTTCCGCCCAGATGACCTTGCCGTGGTCCGTGTAGCGAGTCCCCCATCGGTCGGCGAACTGAGCGACGAGGAACAGCCCGCGGCCCCCCTCGTCCGTGGTGGCCGCCTGCCGCAGATGGGGCGAGGTACTGCTGTGATCCGAGACCTCACAGATCAGGGAGCGGTCACGCAGCAGTCGTACGCCGATGGGACCCGTGGCGTAGCGAATGGCGTTCGTGACCAGTTCGCTGAGGATCAGCTCCGTGGTGAACGCCTGCTCCGCCAGATCCCACTCGGCCAGCTTGCGGGAGACCTCGGCCCGTACCAGGGACACCGACGAAGGGTCGGAGGGTACGTGCAGCTGGACCACGTCCGCGGCGTCCAGCCTGCGTGTACGGCCGACAAGAAGCGCGATGTCGTCGCGGGCGCGCTCGGGCACGAGGGTGCGCAGGACCGCCTCGCAGGTCTCCTCCGGTGTCCGGTCGGCGTTCTCGGCGACTGTCCGGCGCAGGATTGCCAGCCCTTCGTCGATGTCCCGGTGCCGGTCCTCGACGAGTCCGTTCGTGTAGAGCACGAGGCGACTGTTCTCGGGCAGCAGCGTTTCGAGGGTCTCGAAGGGCAGGCCACCGAGCCCCAACGGTGGGCCGCCGGGCACATCGGCAAATTCCGAGGTGCCGTCCGGGTCGACGATCACCGGCTTGAGGTGGCCGGCCCGCGCCATGGTGCAGCGCCCGGACACCGGATCGTAGATCGCATAGAGGCAGGTGGCGCCGGTGACTCCCCCATCGGCACTGTCGGCTGCCTCGTCCTGGTCGATCTGGGCGACCAGTTCGTCGAGGTGCCACAGGAGTTCGTCGGGCGGCAGGTCCAGGGTGGAGAAGTTGTGGATCGCCGTGCGCAGGCGCCCCATGGTCGCGGCGGCGTGCAGTCCGTGGCCGACGACATCGCCCACCACGAGCGCGACGCGGGCGCCGGGCAGCGGGATGATGTCGAACCAGTCCCCGCCGACACCGCCCAGTCCGGCCTGTGCGGGCAGGTACCGGTAGGCGACGTCGATGGCGCTCTGTTCCGGGACACCGTGCGGCAGCAGGCTGCGCTGCAGGGTCACCGCCAGGTTGTGCTCACGTGTGTAGCGGCGGGCGTTGTCGATGTTCACCGCGGCCCGGGCGACCAGTTCCTCGGCGACGGACAGGTCCTCGTCCTCGAACGGCTCGGACTGCGCCGTACGCCAGAAAAGAGTCACGCCCAGAATGGCACCGCGGGCGCGCAGCGGAATCGCGATCACCGAGTGGAATCCGTCCTCGACGAGCTGCCGGGCCCGTGCGGGGTCCTGCTGCTGCCACCCCGAGAAGGCCGCCAGATCCGGATCGAGGACCGCCTCCCCCCGGCGCAGGCCGGTTCCCAGGGGCGTGGTCGGCAGAAAGCGGATCAACGAGTCGACGGGGTGGAGCGGCGTGTCCTCCCGGATGCCGCTGAACGCGATCCGACGCCACTCGGCATCCATGCCCGCGGCCGTCGGCTCCTCGCCGCGCAGTACGGCCTCCGCCACATCGACGGTGGCGAAGTCGGCGAAGTGAGCCCTCGCGAACTCCGCCAGTTCCTCGCACGTACGCACCACGTCGAGGGTGGTGCCGATCTCTGCGCCGGCCTCATACAGCAGATCCAGCCGCCGCCGTGCCACATCGGCCCGGCCGGTGAGTGCCCGGAGCTCGGTGGTGTCGCGCAGTGTCGTCACGCTGCCGGGCGGGCCGCCGTCCCGGTCGGTGGACCGCTGGTTGACGGCGAGCAGGCGTTCGCCGACCGGAACCACCTCGTCCGTCACGGTCCTCCCCGAGGCCAGCAACTCCGTGGTGACCGGATCCAGCCCCAGCTCGGTCGGCAGGCGCCCCTCCACGTCCGCCGGCAGGCCGAGCAGTCTGCGTGCCTCGTCGTTGGCAAGCAGCAGCCGACCGTCGCCGTCGATGATGAGTACGCCCTCCCGCACCGCGTGCAGAACGGCGTCGTGATGCTCGTACATCCGAGTCATCTCGGTGGGGCCGAGGCCGTGGGTCTGGCGGCGCAGCCGTCTGCTCACCAGCGCCGTCCCGGCCGTGGTGAGGAGCAGGATCCCCGCGGCGGATCCGAACAGAAGGGGAAACTGCTGCTCGACGACGCCGCCCACGCGCTCGATGGTGATTCCGGCGGACACCAGACCCACGACGGTGCCGTCACGTCCGATGACGGGCACCACTGCCTGTACGAGAGGGCCGATGGTTCCGGTGACTCTCTCGACGACGATGCCGCCGTTCAGTGCCGGCTCCAGATTGCCGACGAATTTCTTCCCGATCCGATCGGGCAGGGGGTGGGTGTAGCGGATTCCGGCCCGGTTCATCACGACGACGAAGTCGACGCCTGAGAGTTTCCGGGCCCGCTCGGCCAACGGCTGCAGCACCGCGGTCGGGTTCGGGCTCCTCAGCGCCGCCTCGATGCCCGGTGAACTGGCAAAGGCCTCGGCGACAGCGACCGAACGGCTGCGGGCTTCTCTTTCGCTGTCGGCCCGGGACTGCAGCACGAGCGCGGCGACCGCTGCGGCCACGAGCAACACGACGATCGCCACCTGCAGAAGAAAGAACTGACCTGCGACGGATCGCATTCTGGGAACCGAGCGTCGGCGGCCGTACCGTCCGGTCATGCCTTCTTTGTACACCCTCCGCACACGCTGGGCGAGCAGTCCGGCACAGCGTGCAGGGGCCTTTGGGCAGGGTGGTGCGAGCCGGCCCGGAGCAAGTCGGCCCGAGCACGGGGCCCGCCCGCTTCCGGCCCTCACGGGCCCGACCGATTCGGCCGACGCGGGTTGACGCACGTGGGCGCGGCGACACCCGGGGTGTGTGACGCCTACGCCGGACAGCCGAGGACGTGCACGTCGGGCTCGGTGGACGGACTCACGCAGGTTACGGAGAATCGCTCATTGTCTGCGCTTCGGTGTCTCGCCCGGGAAGAACGGTGGTGCTGAAGTCCGCCACGGCCGCCTCCAGACCGACGTCCTGCTGCGCCCGCTCGGACATGTACCAGCGGTGTTCCAACAGCTCGTGATAGAGCTCTGCCGGGTCCAGGGAGCCCCGGAGATCCTGCGGAACTGCGCGCACCGTGGGCCTGAACACCTCGCGGACCCAGCGGTGGGCAAGCACCTCCGCACGGGCGCCGAGCGGGTCGCCCGGCGCGTAGTCCTCCTGGGTCGCCATCCAGCTCTCGAGGTCATTGAGGAGTCGCCGGGCCTGGTTCTCCTCGGCATCGAGTCCGGTCAGGCGCAGCAGCTGACGCTGATGATGGCCTGCGTCGACAACCTTGGGGACGAAAGTGATCGAGTCTCCGTTCGGGGAGTTGACGATCTGCATCTCGGCTACGTCGAAGCCGAGATCATTGAGCCTGCGCACGCGACGTTCGATGTAGTGGTACTTGCCGGCCGGATAGACCGAAGTGCGGGTCAGTTCCTTCCAGAGCTCCTCGTACCGCTGGCAGATCTCCGCTCCGAACGCGATCGGGTCCACCGAGGGATGAAGCGCGCCCGCGGCCTCCAGGTCGAGCATCTCTCCGCTGATGTTCACCCGGGCCAGATCGATGTCGTACTCACGCTGCCCTGTGCTGAGTCGGCTGTGCACATCGCCGGTCTCCGCATCTACGAGGTAGGCGGCGTATGCGCCGGCGTCCCGGCGGAAGAGTGTGTTCGACAGAGAGCAGTCGCCCCAGGCGAACCCCGCCAGGTGCAGCCGGACCAGCAGCACGGCGAGTGCGTCCATGAGCCGGTGCACCGTGGTGGGGCGCATTGTCGTCTCGAACATCAAGCGATAGGGGAGGGACCCGTTGAGGTGACGGGTGATCAGCACCGGCTCCAGCGGTTCCCCGTCGCTGCCGGTGCGCCCGGTGACCACCGCGAGTGGGTCCACCGCGGGTATCCCGAGCCGGGCAAGGGTACGCAGCAGCTCGTACTCGCGCACCGCCGGCCGTTCGGCAAGCTCCTTGACCGCCACCACGTCGGCCCCCGCTCGGGCATAGCGCACAACGTGGCGGGAGATGCCGCGCGGCAGCGTCACCAGATGCTTCTCCGGCCACTCTTCGAGCGGCAGGTGCCAGGGCAGTTCGAGTAGGAAGGCGGGGTGCTCGGGGTTGGTGGCGCTGAACTGCAAAGCCATCGGGTCGCCTCGCTCGTACGGTGACGGGAACACCAGTGTGACGTAGCGGTTCGCCAGCACCGTGGCCGAGGGGGACGAAAGCCTGGGCAGCCGGGGGCGATCGAGCGGATTCTCTACGGGGGTAGGCCCGCGCGGCACCGGGTCGCGGTCGTCGGCACGGGCCCGGCAGGCATGTACGCGGCCGAAGAACTGCTGTTGCACACCGATGCCGAAGTCACGCTGATCGACCGGCTTCCGGTGGCCGGTGAACACGCCCGGCAGCGGATGCAGCGGCGGTCGGCCGGTCCTGGCTTCGAAGACATGCCGACTGCCCACTCCGTCCGCTCAGCTACCGTGTGCTACCAGCGCTCTTCCGGCTCCTGCCCTGCGACACAACGTCTCTCGGCGCAAACCGTGTTGGCGCCGGCCAATGTCCGTGTCCATGACTACTGCAAAGCCTTCTCATGTCCGCACCGTGTGTGCGGACCGCGCGACGACTAATGGAGTGCACGTTGAGGACGACGTTCCGTTCTCGTATCACCGCCCGGTTCGGGCGCACCTATCTGTCCAGGATCCAGAAGTACGGGATCGGTTCTTCCACGATCAGGCTGCTGCCCGAAGACCTGCTGATGCTGCTGCGCAGGGATGGCCTGGACCCGGTGGACAAGCTGGCCGGGCTCCGGGCGAAGGCGCCGGTGTCCAAGGTCTCGCTGCCGTTCGGTATGGACGCCTGGGTGGTCACCGGCTACGAGGAGTCGAAAGCCGTCCTGGGATCGGCCGACGGGTTCAGCACCGACTTCGCCCACCTCGCCACGAACGCCGGGGTCGCAGCGGAGCAGAGCCCCGGCGGGCTCGGGTTCAGCGACCCTCCCGTGCATACGCGGCTGCGCCGCATCCTGACCCCGGAATTCACGATGCGCCGGCTGCGTCGCCTCACCCCCAGGATCGATGCCATCGTCGAGGAGCGCCTCGACGCGATGGAGGCCCGTCAGGGCCCGGTCGATCTGGTGCAGGAGTTCGCGCTGCCGATCCCCTCGCTCACGATCTGTGAGCTGCTCGGCGTTCCCTACGAGGACCGCCAGGACTTCCAGCAGTTGGCCATGGACCGCTTCGACCTCTTCGGTGGGACGACCGCACCCTTCGGCGCCATGTCGGAGTCGCTGGCGTACTTCAGGAATGTGGTCAAGATGCAGCGCGAGGAACCGGGCGACGGACTGCTCGGCATGATCGTGAAGGAGCACGGCGACAGCGTCGACGACGAGGAACTCGCGGGCCTCGCCGACGGCGTGCTCACCGGCGGGTTCGAGACGACCGCCAGCACGATTGCCCTCGGCTCCCTCGTGTTGCTTCAGGACAAGGACGTCTTCGAGCGAATACGCACGGATGACGCGATGGCCGCACCGTTCGTCGAGGAAGTGCTGCGCTACCTCTCCGCGGTGCAGATCGCCTTCCCACGATTCGCCCGCGAGGACATAGAGATAGCGGGGGTGGTCATTCCCCGGGGCGACATGGTGCTCTGTTCACTGAGCAGTGCCAACCGCGACGCGTCGTACGTCATGGACGACGGGCGCTTCGACCCGCACCGCAACACCTCAGGGCATCTCGCCTTCGGCTACGGAATCCACCGCTGCATCGGCGCCGAACTGGCGCGCATGGAACTGCGCTCCGCCTACCCGGCCCTGGCGCGGCGGTTTCCCCGGATGCGCCTCGCCGTCCCGCCCCAGGACCTGGCCTTCCGCAAGCTGTCGATCGTCTACGGCATCGAATCGCTGCCGGTGCACCTGCACTGAGCGGGCGCACACCCTGAGGGCACCTGCACAGAGCCAGCGGGCCGTACGTGGGCCGGCTCCCCCGGTCGGCGGCGCGGATGTCGTCCTTCTACCAGGTGACTGTGATCCGCTGGGGACTGCGGGATGTGGTGCCGCGCCGCCACTCCACTGCGTGGGCGGGTCGCGCAAGCCGGAGGCCGGGGAAGCGGGCGGCGAGCCGGTGCAGGGACAGTTGGAGTTCGAGCCGGGCCAGCCAGGCGCCCAGGCAGTAGTGCGGGCCGGCTCCGAACGACAGAGTGGGGGCCTCCAGAGGAGCGAACAGGTCGTCGAACTGCCGGGCCGGGAACACATCGGGGTCGCGGTTGGCCATGCCGCAGTCGGCGAGAACCACCGAGCCCGCCGGGATGGTCACGCCGCCGACCTCCGTATCGGCGGCGGCGTGCCGCGCGGTCCCCCGGTCGTCGCCGAGCGGAACCAGGTGCAGCAACCGCTCGGCCAGCGACCCGGCGGCCTGTTCGTCCGCCCCGAGACGGGGCCAGCATTCCGGCCGTTCGCCGAGCAGGTAGAGCAGGGAGTTGCCGAGCATCGTCATCGTGCTGTCGTGTCCGCCCACCACCAGCCCGCACACGAGGTCGACGAGTTGCCCCTCCGGGATTCCGCCCTCGTCATCGGCCGCCCGGACGAGCACGCTGGTCAGATCGTCGCCCGGCGCGCTTCGCCGCTCGGCCAGCAGCGCGCTTCCGAAAGCGGCGAACTCCGCCAGCGCCGATTCCATTTCCTCCTTGGGGTGGGAGCCGTCGGAGAAGGCGTACTGGCTCCAGTGGCGCAGCCGTTCCCGTGCCGGGGCGTCGAGACCCATCAGTCGGCTGATCACCTCGACCGGGAGCGGAAGGGTGAAGCGGGCCACCAGATCCACCGGAGGTGCGCTGTCGGCGAGTTCGTCCAGGCGCTGTTCCACGATCGATGCGATCCAGGGCCGCCAGCGGGCGACGGCCCTGGGCGTGAACGCACGCCGCAGGGTGCGGCGCAGGCGCAGATGGTCCTCGCCGTCCTGGTTGAACATCAGGTCGAGGCTGCCCACCAGGCCGGATTCGCCCGACAGGGACGGGGCGTCCGGTGCGTGGAGCTGTGCGCGGCCGAATCGGGTGTCGGTCAGGACCATGCGTACGTCGGCGTACCGGCTCACCAGCCAGGCCCGACTGCCATCGGGTAACGCGACGGGCCTGGGTGGTCCGGGAGGGTCGAACCTCAGACGGTGCAGAGGGAGCGATGGCGGGCCGGTCATCGCGTCGGTGTCGTCGGATCGGGGCACGGAACCTCCTGGCTTGTACGGGTACGGGAGGGGCTGCGGCTGGGCGGGCCTGCTGAAAGGAGGGGTTCGGGGGAAGCGGCAGTCAGAGCTCGACCAGCACCTTGCCCCGGCTCGCTCCCGTGTCCTGGTAAAGGCTCCGATAGGCGTTCGGGATGTTCTCGAAGCCGTGGTGGAGGGTGTGCCCGCAGCGGACCTCGCCCCTCCGGATCCTGCCGCCGAGTTCATCGTGGAGTGCGCGCCAGTTCTGCTCGGTGAACCATTCCAGCGAGAAGATGCCGCGCACGGATGTGCGCGGGAACATGATGTACGGCAGCAGTCGTGGCCCGGTGACCTCCCGGCCGACCTGGGTGGCCCACTGCCAGCACACGGCCACCTGACTGCCGACATTGAGCATGGAGAACACGGCATCCGTCACTGTGCCGCCGAGATTGTCGAAGTACTTGTCGACTCCGTCCGGTGCGGCCCGGGTGAGAGCGGACCGCACCGCTTCGCAGCTGTCCCCGTGGCGGTAGACGACGACCGCGTCGAATCCCAGCCCGTCGAGATATTCCGCCTTCTCCGCTGTCGAGGTGGTGCCCACCACGCGGGCACCCGCGAGCTTGGCCAGCTGGCCGACCAGCGAACCGACGGAGCCGGAGGCACCACTGATCACGACGGTGTCGCCGGAGCGGACCGACATGAACTTGGTCAGGGTGCCCCAGGCCGTCATGCCGGGGCCGCCCATGACACTCAGCGCGGTGGGGAGCGGAAGCGCGTCGTCGTACCAGCAGGGGTCCAGGCGGCGGAAGGCGGGAAAGACCATCGGAAACGTCCCGGTCTGCCAGGGGGTGGCCGCACCGTTGCTGATGAGATGGGTGCGCCAGCCGCCGAACCCCTGCACCAGATCGCCGGGCCGGTGGGCCGCCAGAGGACCCGCTTCCAACACCTCCATGATCGAGTCGGCGCCCATGTGCGCACCGAGAGGGGTGTCCAGCGCGATGCCCTGGAGGTAGGGGTCCACCGATACGTAAAGCGTCCTCAGCAGCATCTCGTCCGGGGCGAGGTCGACGTCGAGATCCTCCTCGACCGCCCCATAGACCCTCTCGACGTCGGGAACTCCTTCGATGTGCTCACGTACCACCCATTTCCTGGCCCTCATCCCATTCCCTTTCTCTCCACAGGAGACGAGCGGTCCCCCATGACGGACTGCGCGTCCGGTCGGGGCCCCACCGGAACGACCAGATGGGTGGGGGGCGGCCCGCTCTCGTCGACGGACGCGGTGAAGGTCCGGCCGTCGTCCCGGCAGATGAACTGCATGACGTGCCGGCCAGCCGCCGCCGCGCGGATCAGGCCGCCCGTCGTCGCCCATACGCCGGACTGGTAGAAGTTCCGCAGTCCCGGCAGGCCGGGGCCGTGCTTCTTGATGAGCGTCTCCAACGTCTCCCCGCTCTCCACGAACGGCTGCCACCCGAGCACCGTGCCGTCGTAGTTGCCCGTGTAGCGGACCTGCGTGAGCGGGCTCGACACATCGCGCACGGCGATCGCGTCCGCGATGCCGGGGTGACGCCGTTCCAGGAATGCGACGAGTACGTCGCGGGCCTGCCGCTTGGCCGCGTAGTACCCGCGGCCGTGGCGTACCGGCAGCGTGTGGAGTTCCTGGCCGCCGCGGGTCCGCGTCGCCTGCTCCGGTCCTTCGTCCAGAGCCCGCCAGGGGGCGATGTCGCAGAAGTAGGTGACGTACGCGATGCTCGTCCCACGCGGGGAGAGTTCCGGGTAGTGCCTGCTGCGGAACTGGACGTTGATGCTCGGGTGACGTATGCCGGTCAGGCCTGCCGCTTCCGCTTCGTCGAGCAGATAGGTCGTGCAGGGGTCGGCGTCGGGGAAGTCCCTGCGGAGGCCGAGGAAGAGTGTGAAGTATCCGGGGAACACCATGCCGGGTTCACGGATGGTCCGGGTGTAGAGGCGGTGGTAGGCCTCGTTGAGGTAGCGGCCACCGAGCAGATCCATCATCGTGGTGCGGCCGTCGCAGGCCGAGACGACGATGTCGGCGTGCAGTTCGCTTCCGTCGCTCAGCCGTACCCCGACCGCACGATCGTCCTCGACCAGCACCTTTTCGACCTTGGCGTTGTAGGTCACCCGGCCGCCCAGCCTGCGGTAGCGGCGCTCGATGGACTCGGCCAGTCCGAGCGATCCGCCCTCGGGGACGCCCGCGGAGAGGTTCGCGTGCGAGGCGAGCTGGAAGTGGAACGGCAGCACCGGGAACGCCGGATGCTTCTCGTACAGGATGAAGTTGAACGCCTCACGCAGCAGGGGGTCCTTGAACCTCGCCGAGTAGTCGGTCATCAGTACGCTGATGGATTTGCGCACGACGTTGAAGTACGGGAGGAAGGAAGCCAGCATCCGCCATCGTTCGAGTGTCGGCATCAGGCCGACCGGTTTGAGGAACGGATAGACGGCGAGGCATTTGCGGAAGGCGCGCAGTTGCTTGCAGAAGTCCCGGATCGCAGCGGAGTCGGCGGGCGAGATGTCCGTCAGATGGGCCTGGAGCCGGTCGGGGTCGGAGTAGAAGTAAACGGCCCGGCCGCACCGGCCGCGCACGACGTTGAACACGTCGAAATGCCGTACCTCCTTGCCCTGCAACGCGCCCAGCTCCAGCCAGATCTGGTGCATCTCATTGCCGGGGCCGCTGCCGAGGAGCCAGCTGACACAGGGGTCCAGGGTGAAGTCGCCGCGGTCCCAGGCAGTGCAGCAGCCGCCCGGCAGTTCATGCATCTCCAGGACATGGGTGCGATAGCCGTTCATCCGGGCGTAGCAGCCGGTGGACAGACCGCCGAGCCCTGCGCCGATGATGATCATCGACTGTCGTTCGGAACGCGACACGAACCTGCTCTCCTCGGTGTTCATGTACGGGTGTCCCCGCGCGCGGACCATCTGTCGAGCTGTGGCAGACGGCCCAGCTTTCCGGGATGCCATGGCTCGTCGCCCTGGCTCTCGGACGCCGTGAACCCGCGTCCCAGCTCGTCGCAGAGGTACTGGATGACGAAGCGGCCGGTCGACGCGGCACGGATCAGGCCGCCCATGCCGACCCACTGCCCGGCCATGGAGAATCCGCGCAGGCCGGGCAGGCGCATGCGGTCCTTGCCCACCAGCTTGGCCGCGATGTCGTCGGCCTCGGAGAACGCCTTCCAGGCCAGGATGGAGCCGTCGTGGTTGCCCGTGTAGCGGCGGGTCGTCGCCGGGGAAGCAACATCGACCAGCTCGATGCGCTCGGCCGTGCCAGGCAGGCGGCGTTCCAGGAAGTTCCTTACGAAGTCGGCCACTTGACGCTTCTTCGCCCGGTACTCCTGGCGGTCGACGGCGCGCAGCGCGTTCCAGTAGGCGAAGTCGCTGAAGTAGGTGCAGTGGACCACCGACCTTCCGGGCGGGGCGAATCCGTCCGAGTAGTGGGAGCGCAACTGGACCACCAGACTGCTCTGCAGTGCGCCGGGCAGTTGGGCGGCGTCCTCGGAAGACAGCAGGTACGTGGTGCTGTGCGCCCGGTCGGGGCCGAGGTCGCCCCGGACGCCGACGAAGGCCGAGACCACCGCGGGGAACAGGGTGCCCGGACGATGCAGCAGGTCGTTGTACAGCTTGTCGATCCGCGGACCGGTGAACCGACCCTGCAGGAGTCCGTGGATCGTGGTGTGGCCGTCACAGGCCGAGACGACATGGTCGGCGTAGTACCGTCTGCCGTTGCGCAGTTCGATGCCGACGGCACGCCCGTCCTCGACAAGGATCCGTTCGACCCGTGCCCGGTAGCTGATCTCACCGCCCAGCGCCTTGTACCGCTCCTCGATCGACCGAGCCAGGCCCAGCGAACCTCCTTGCGGGAAACCGGCGTTGTGGTGGTGGGCGCTGGCCATGTTGAACAGGTACGGCAGCAGCGGGAAGCCCTCCGGGTCCTGGAAGAAGATGTTGCGGAACGCCCGCCGCAGCAGCGGGTCCTGGAACCGGTCGGCGAACCGGTGCATCGGTGTCGCCGCCGTACGCCAGAACAGACGGAACGCGGGCAGGACCGTGCGCAGCGTCGCCGCTCTTTCCCGAACGGTCCGCAGGTCGGGGGCGGTCAGGAACGGGTACAGCTCGATATCGATGAATCGCCTCAGGTCTCGGCAGAACGAGTGGATCAGCCGGGCGTCGGCGGGCGAGAGATCGAGCAGGTGTCGCTCCAACCGGTCCGGGTCGTTGAAGAAGACCACTGACCGGCCGGTCTCGTCGACGACTCGGTTGAACATCTCGAAGTTGGTGATGGTCTTGCCGTCGAGCGCCCCCAGTTCGCGCCACACCTGGTGGGCGTCGTTGCCGGCGGCCGTGCCGATCAGCCACTCGATGCAGTAGTCGAAGATGTAGCCGTCGCGCGACCAGGCCGTGCAGCAGCCCCCGGGCAGCACATGCTTTTCGAAGATTCGGGACCGCATCCCGTTCATCTGCGCGTAACATCCGGTGGACATTCCGGCGACGCCGGCACCGATCACGATGACACGGGGGCTGCCGTCCGCCTCCCGTTCCACGGCGCTCCACGCGTCGCCCGCGTCACCGGTCATCGGCGCCGCCCTCCTGGAGGATGCCTCGCACCAGCTCGGCGTTGCGGGCCACGTGCTTGGGGTCGAGCATGTCGGCGTGGATCCCGGAGCCGCGCAGCACCGCCGTGGCCGTGGTGGAGCTGCCGTGCCAGGTGCCGCGTTCACCGGCGCCGTACAGCGCTGTCTTCTCCTGGTCCGTGACGATGCTGACGGTCGCGGACACCACACCGAGGTTCGGTGTGCGGCCGCAGAAGGCCAGGTACTCCGCGGCGTGGTCCAGGGTTTCGCGGGCGACGATCTCCGACCCTGTGTGCTTGAACAGGTGTTCGGCCAGTTCCGCCTCGAAGAACGCGAAGTGTTCGGGGCCGGGGACGTAGGGCTCCAGGATGCGGTGCGAGTCCAGGACGATCACATGGGCGACGTCTCGTCCCCGGCCTTCGAGCTCCTTGGCCACCTCGAATGCGAGGTTGCCGCCGAGGGAGTAGCCGAGCAGCAGGCATCTGCCCTCGGGCCGGAGGGACTCGACGAGGTCGGCGTAGCGGGCCACCTTGTTCTCGCCGGGGACGTAGTTGAAGGCGATCAGCCGGTACTCGGGCAGCTGGGCGGCGAATGTCCGGTAGACGAGTCCGTGGCCGCCCGCCGGTGGGAAGCAGAACACTGTCGGTTCCCGATCGCTGTTGAAGCTCAGGCACGGCAGGTCGTCCGAGCTGCCGCCGGTGGCCAGACGCTCCACCGTCGCGGCCATCCCGTGCAGGGTCGTGACCCGGTACAGGAGGCTGACGGGGATGCCGACGCCGAACTCCTGCCGCAGGCGGTGGATCAGCTCGATCAGCTTGATGGAGCTGCCTCCGGCCTCGAAGAACTCTTGCGCAGGGCCTACCCTCTCCAGCCCGAGCAGCTCCTTCCAGTGCCGCGCCATGCTCTCCTCGAACGGTGTGCCGAGCATCTCCTCCGGCTCGTCGTCGGCGTCGAACCGGGGTGTCGGCAGGCCCGCGACATCGACCTTTCCGTTGGCGGTCAGCGGCAGTTCCGGCAAGGCGATGAAGTGCGAAGGAACCATGTGTGCGGGCAGCAGTCCCGCGAGGTGCCGGCGTAGCGCGCGCCGGTCCAGCGGTGCCCCGTCCGCCGGTACACAGTAGGCGCAGAGCGCATCTTCTCCCCGGGCATCGGGGCGCACCGTGACGACCGTCCGGGCCAGCTGGGGCCACTGGGCGAGGTGTGTCTCGATCTCGCCGATCTCGATCCGGTGGCCGCGGAGCTTGACCTGGTCGTCCACCCGCCCGAGCAGATGAACCCGGCCGTGCGCGTCCCAGCGCGCCGCGTCGCCGCTCCGGTAGAGGCGTACGGGTTCGGCACCCGGCGCCCGGCTCAGTGTCCGGGTCACGAATCGCTGGGCCGTCTGTGCGGGGTCGCCCGCGTAGCCGAGCGCGACGCCGTCGCCGCCGATCCACAGTTCGCCCGGCACACCGGGCGGCACCGGCTCACCGTGCCGATCGAGCACATGGAGAGTGCTGTTGCTCAGGGGACGTCCGATCGGCACCGTGCGGCCGGGTTCCAGGTCGTCGACGGGTCCTTCGAAGCAGGCGCTGTCGATGGTGGCCTCGGTGACCCCGTAGGAGTTGATCAGACGGGTGTGCGGTCCGCACAGGTCGCGCAGCCTTCGGTATTCCCCGGCCTTCCACGCATCGGACCCGACGACCAGCAGACGCATGAAATCCAGCCGCAGGCCCTCGCGTTCGCAGTGGTCCATGAGACCGCGTACGACAGCGGGGACGAACTCCGCACAGTCGACGTGCTCCTCGCGCATGGTCCGGTAGAGGCGTTCGGTGTCGAAGAGCAGGTCGCGGTCGACCAGTACCAGATTGCCGCCGGAGCACAGCGCGCGCACCAGGTCACCGGTGAAGACGTCGAAAGACGAGGCCGCCATCTGGAGGTGAACCCGGACGTCACGGTCCAGCCTGTACTCCTGGAGCCAGGCTGCGTACGCCGAGGCGAGGTTCCGGTGGCTGACCTGGACGGCCTTGGGGTGCCCGGTCGAACCGGAAGTGTGGATGACGTACGCAAGTGAGTCGAGGCCTCCCGGGTGCTCGGCCCCGGTCGCAGGCACCTGCTCATCGGCCGCCTCGTACAGCTCCCGCAGGGTCAGTGTCTCGGCCGGCAGTCCTGCCATGCGGTCCCTGCAGGCGTCGTCCTCGACGAGGACGAGGGTGGCGGCCGCCGTCCGCACGGTGTGGGCGACGCGGTCGGCCGGGTGGTCGGGCGGGACGGGGAGGTAGGCGCCGCCTGCCTTGAGCAC
Source organism: Streptomyces sp. Ncost-T10-10d (assembly GCF_900091955.1). Taxonomy (GTDB): domain Bacteria; phylum Actinomycetota; class Actinomycetes; order Streptomycetales; family Streptomycetaceae; genus Streptomyces. The sequence goes on along the minus strand of NZ_FMDF01000134.1, from coordinate 23,919 downwards.
CGCGAGCAGCACGACGACGAGGTCGGACGACTTGTCCAGGCACAACGCCACCACCGAGCCGGATCCGACCCCCAGCCCCCGCAGCCGCCGGGCCAGCTCCCCGGATCGACGGTCCAGTTCCGCGTACGTCAGCCGAAGGGCCGTCCCTTGAAGCGCCGGGACCGTGACGGCGACGGCGTCCGGGCACCGGGCAGCGACCGCGCTGATCAGCTGGTGCACCGGGCGGACACCGTCCGCCTCGCGTTCTCCTGCTCCAGGGGGCAGCGCGGCGCGCCCGGCGCCGCTCCATTCACCGACCAGCCGTTCACGCTCCTGTGCGCCCAGCATCTCCAGCCGGGTGGTGGGGTGATCGGCCGGTGCCCGGGTCATGCTGTCCAGGAGTGTGGTGTAGTGCGATGCCATCCGCCGCATGGTCTCCGGCAGAAACAGGTCGGTGTTGTACTTGAGAACACAGTGGAACCGATGCTCCGCCTCGTCCTCGTAGACGGACAGGGTGACATCGAACTGTCCTTCCTCTTCGGGGAGTTCGATGTAGTCGAGCCGGTAGCCGTACTTCTCGGTGGCGACTTTGTGGGTCAGCAGGATGAACATGGCCTGGAACACCGCGGAGCGGCTGGGGTCGTGCTGGAGCCCCAGCTCGTCGACCAGCAGGACGAACGGATACTCCTGGTTGTCCAGGCCGCCCAGCACGGTCGTACGGACCTGTTGCAGCAGCTGGGCGACTGACGGCCCGCCGGACAGATCCGCGTGCAGCGGGAGCGGGTTGACGAAGTAGCCGTAGACGGAGGTGAACTCCTGCTCGGTACGACCCGTGACGGGGCTGCCCACGATGACGTGGTCCTGACCGGAATAGCGCTGGAGCAGCATGTAGTAGGCGCTGAGCAGCACCATGAACGGGGTCACGTCGTGCTCGCGGGCCAGGGCGTGAACGCGGGCGGTGAGCGCCGTGTCCAGTACGAAGAACTCCGATGCCCCGTTGTGTGTCTGCACGGCCGGCCGGGGCTTGTCGACGGGCAGCTCCAGGACCGGCACCTCGGCCGGCAGATGCGAGCGCCAGTAGTCGAGCATGCGCTGCGCCGCGGGACCGGCCAGGAAGCGGTTCTGCGCATTGAGGAAGTCCAGATAGCGCGCGGTGACCGGCGGCAGCGAGGGCGCACGGCCCTGGCGCAGCCCCTCGTACACCGCGAGAAGCTCCTCGATGAAGGTGAACGTCGAGATCGCGTCGGAGACGATGTGATGGACCGCCTTCATGATCACCCAGCGGTCGTGGCCACGCTTGAAGAGCCGGAAGCGGAAGAGCGGGTCACGCTCCAGGTCGTACGGCCTGCGGTACTCGGCCACGATCGCACGGTGGATCTCCTCCCACTGCTGGTCCTGCACGTCGAACAGCGCAATGTCCGGGCTCCGGTCCTTCGAAACCTGCTGCAGCGGCCGTCCGTCCACCGTGAGGAAGTTGGTCCGCAGCGCGGGATGGCGTGCGACCAGACAGCGGACGGCATCGAACATCAGGTCGGGGTCGAGAGCGACGCGGACCTCGACCGCGCCTCCGATGTTGTACGCGTAGCCCTCGGGGTTGAGCTGCCTGAGGAACCACAGGGCCTGCTGGTTCTGCGTCAGTGGATGCCGGAACTCGTCCTCGAAGACCTCCACCGCCGCCGAGTCGTCACCGCCGACTGCCGACGCCACCGACTCGGACAGGGCGTCGTGGAGCTGTGCGATCAGTTCGCCGGCCGGTGTACCGCTCAGCAGAGCGACCACGGGGGGAGCTACGCCGAGCTCGGAGCTGAGCCGGGCGCGCAGCTCCATCGCCAGGAGCGAATCGAGTCCCAGCGCGTTGAGGCCGGCCTGCGGATCGATCTGATCGGGGTTCGTCCGCAGCACCGAGGCGGCCACAGCGGTGAACCTCCGGGTCACCAGGGCGAGGCGTTCCGCGGCGTCCGCGTTGCGGAAGGTGTCGAGGATGCCGTCGCCCGTCCCGTCGGCCGTCGCGGCTGAGGCCGTCGCGGCGAGTTCGGCCACCAGCGAGGGCGGGGAGGGGTACCAGGCCAGGAACACCGGCCAGTCGACGACGGTGGCGACGAGGAGCTGGGCCCGGTCCTGGCCGATGACGCGCTCCAGGACCGCCATGCCGACGTCCGGTGCGAGCGAGCTCATCCCACGGCTGTGGAGATAGTGGCCGACGAGCCCCAGCTCCTCGATCATGCCGGTGGCCCACGGTCCCCAGTCGACGCTGAGCCCCGGCAGGCCGAGAGCCCGACGGTGCTGGGCCAAAGCGTCCAGAAACGCGTTCCCGGCGGCATAGTTCGTCTGGCCCGCCGTGGTCATGAGCGAGGCGATCGACGCGAACAGTACGAAGTGGTCGAGCGGTTCGTCCCGAAGATGCCGGTGCAGCAAGTACGCACCGACGGCCTTGGGATCGTGGGCCTCGGCGAACGTCTGCCGGTCCATGTCCGCGACAAGTGTGTCGCGCACCTGCCCGGCCAGATGGAACACCCCGCGGACCGGCAGCGGGTCGGTGAGCCGGTGAGCTTCGAGCCAGGCCGTGAACGCGACCTCGTCGGTGATGTCGAGCGGTGCCAGGACGACCCGCGCCCCGAGCGTCTCCAACTCCTTGACGAACGCCACGGCACGGCCCTCGGCAGTGGTGGGATCGAGACCGCGCCAAGCGGAGCGCTCCGGCAGCACGGTCCGTCCGATCAGGATCAGACTACGCGCCCCACGCCGTACGAGTGTCCGGCAGAGCAGCCGGCCGAGCGCCCCGAAGGCGCCGGTGACAAGGTAGTTCGCGTCGGCGCGCAGACTCAGCGGAAGGGGGCGGGTCAGTCCTTCGGCCTGCCGCACCCTGCTGGTGAGGCGGCCGGCGCCACGCAACGCGATCTCCTCCTCGTCGTCGGTCAGGATCTCGCGCAACAGCGCCTGCGCCTCGGCCAGGTATCCCTCGTCTCCCCGCGGGCGGCCGGGATCCAGATCGATCAGCTTGCCGCGGTGGGAGATCAGCTCCTGGTGCCTGAGCACCCGGCCGACCCCCCACGCGGGCGCCCCCAGAGGTTCGACGGTCTCGCCGGCCTCGACGTGCTGCGCGCCGCGGGTCACGATATGCAGCCGGCCGTCGGCCCCGTGGCCGAGCAACGTCCGGGCGAGCGCGATCAGTGAGTACGCTCCAGTACCGCTGTGCCGTACGAGGTCCTGCCGCGAGGCCTCAGCAAGGTGCGGCAGGTCGAGATTCCACAGATGCACGATGGTGCGGAAGGACGGCCGGCCGTCATCGCCGTCCATACCCAGGTCGGCGAAGAGCTGCTCCAGGTCCGTGGTGGACCCCGGGACGACAGTGAATTCCCTTCCGTCGCCCCTCTTCTGGTAGGAGTCCCCCGGACGCACGAGGCGGCAGCGCTCGCCGCGCTCGGCGAGCAGGGCGCTCAGGGCGTCGCCGACGCCTTGCCGATCGGCGAACACCAGCCAGTCGCTGTTGGTGGAATCGGGACTGCCGGAGTCGTCCTCGTCCTCGGCGGCGTCGAAGGGCCTGTCGATCCAGACGGTCTCGGCGAGCCAGGAATCGATCGTGCCGAGTCCGACCGCCGTGGACGCCTTTTCCACGTCGGCTGCGCGGAAACCACGTACGCCGCCCAGATGTTCACCGCTGTCCGCGTAGACGGCGATGTCCCCGACGAGCTCGTCCCCCTCGCTGCGGGTCACCGTGGCATGCGCCCAGATCGGCTGGGCTCCCACCGGGGCGAGGCACACCTCGTCGATCGACAGGGGCAGGCGGATGCCGGAGGCCTGCCGGTCCGCGCCGTCTTCGAGGAGCTGCGTCGTCAGCAACGACTGGAAGCAGGCGTCGAGCAGCACGGGGTGGATGTGGTGCCGGGCCGCGTCGTCACCGATCACCGCAGGCGGACGGAGCCGGGCGAGCACCTCGCCGGAACCGATCCACACCTCTTCGATGGCCCGGAACGCGGGGCCGTAGTCGTACCCCAGGGCGGCCAGCGCCGCGTAGCAGCCCTTGCCGTCCAGCCGGCGCAGGGTGCGCGCCCGCAGGGCGGCGGTATCGACGGACGGGCCGGCCGGGCGCGGTTGCCCGGAGCGCACGACACCGCTCGCGTGCACGGCCCGGTCGCTCTCGGCCTCCCCTGCCGAAGCGATCGTGAACGCCGCGTTCTGCGACGAGAGCGTCAGACGCACGGCCCGGTCCTCGCCCTCGGGCAGGAAGAGCGCTTTGCGGAGTTCGATGTCCGTCAGTACGGCATGGGTGCCGCCGGTCAGGGAGCGGACCGCCTGCGTGGCCATCTCCAGATACCCCGCTGCAGGGAAGACCACGGTGGACTGGATGCGGTGGTCGTCGAGGTAGGGCAGCCGCTCGGTGTCCAGTGCCGTGTGCCAGGTCGGTTCGATGTGTGTCGTGCGGCGGCCCAGCAAAGGGTGGTCGGCGTGGCCGAGGCGCACCTGTGCCACGGGGCCGGGCTCCGTCCAGTGGCGATCGCGCTTCCACGGGTAGCGGGGAAGGGCCACCGGAGTGCCCGCCGGGTGCAGGGTGTCCCACGCGACGGGAACGCCGAGGTTGTGCAGCTCTGCCAGCGAGGCGGCGAAGCGTTCCGGTTCGTTCTCCTGGCGACGGATCGACGGAAGGGTACGTCCGTCCGTCCCCCTGTCGTCGAGGCATTCAAGGATGGAATGGCCGAGCACCGGATGGGGGCCGATCTCCAGGAACAGCCCGTATCCGTCGTCGGCGAGCCGGTCGACGGCCGAGCGGAAGCGGACCCGGTGGCGGATGTTCTTCCACCAGTAGCCCGCGTCCAGCTCGCTGCCGTGCGCCGTGCCCTCCTGACCCGTCAGATACAGCGGAACCGTCGCTGCCCGGGGATCCAGCCCGTCCAGTGAGGCCAGCAGTTCGTCCTTGATCGCCTCCATGCCCGCGCTGTGGTAAGGGACCTGCACGGTCAGGAACTTGGCGAAGATCTGCTCGGAGCGAAGCCCGTCCGCCAGTTCGGCCAGTGCGTCCCGGTCCCCGGCCAGTGTGACGGCCGAGGGGCTGTTGACCGCGGCCACGGACACGCGCTCCCCGTACGCGCCCGCCCGGAGCTGTGCCTCCTCCTCGGGCAGACTCACGGCGAGCATCGTGCCGGTCCCGGTCAGCCTCTGCTGGAGCCGGCTGCGGTGCACCACGATCCTGACCGCGTCCTCCAGCGTGTAGACCCCCGCCTCGTAGAAGGCGGCGATCTCGCCGGTGCTGTGACCGACCACGGCGTCGGGCCGCACACCGTACTGACGCCACATGGCCGCGAGTCCCAACTGGACGGCGAAGTTGGCCGGCTGCGCAAGCCAGGTCTCGCCCATGCGCGATCCGGCTTCATCGGCCGTCATCGCCTCGATCAGGGACCAGCCCGCGATTTTGCGGACGGCCAGGTCGCAGCGGGTGACGGCGTCCCGGAACGCCTCATCGCCCTCGAACAGTTGGCGGCCCATGCCCCACCACTGCGGCCCCATTCCGGTGAATACCCAGACCAGGCCGCGCTGTTCGAGGCCGAGCTGTCTGCCGTGGATCACCCGGGGGTGAGGTTCATCCCGCAGGAAGGCGGCGAGCCCCTCGTCCAGTTCGGCCCGTGAGGAGTACACGACGCAGAGCCGCGACTCAAGGTGCTGGCGGCGGCGTGCAAGCGTGTATCCGAGGTCGGTCAGCGACACCTCGGACCCGTGGACCCCTGCCAGCTCGCGGCGGATGCCCGCCGCCAGCTCCGGCAGGGCGTCCGGGGTCCGGGCGGTCAGCGGAAGGAGGTTCCAGGCCCGTTCGCCGGGCGCGGTCGGCTGTGCCTCGCGCTCGGGTGCCTGCTCCAGCACGACATGCGCGTTCGTGCCGCCGAAGCCGAACGCGTTCACCCCGGCCCGTGCGGGGCCCTCGTGCTCGGGCCAGGCGGTCGGCTCGGTCGGGATCCGGTACGGGGAGGACTCCCGGTCGATGGCGGCGTTGATCCGGTCCAGGTTGATGTGGGGCGGGATACGGCGGTGCTTGAGGCAGAGAACGGTCTTGATCAGTCCGGCGATGCCCGCTGCCGCTTCGGTGTGCCCGATGTTCGTCTTGACGGACCCGACGTAGCACGTGGCACCGGGTCTGCGGCCCACGGCGAGCGCCCGGCTCAGTGCGTTCGCCTCGATCGGGTCGCCGACAGGTGTCGAGGTGCCGTGCGCCTCCACGTACTGCAGGGCGCCGGGGGTGATGCCGGCTCCGGCGCAGACGCGTTGGATGAGGGCGACCTGGGCGTCCGCGCTGGGCACGGTGATGCCATTCGTGCGGCCGTCCTGGTTGACCCCCGTGCCGAGAATCACCGCGTGGATCGGGTCGCCGTCGCGTACCGCGTCGTCCAGCCGTTTGAGCGCGACCATGCCGACGCCCTCGGCCCGCACGTAACCGTTGGCCGTGGCGTCGAACGTACGCGAGCGGCCGTCGGGCGACAGGAAGCCGCCCTTCGTCTCGGCGATGGTGTACTGCGGTGCCGCGTGCAGCAGGACGCCACCGGCCAGCGCGAGATCGGTCTCCCGGTTGTTCAGGCTCTGGCAGGCGAGGTGTACCGCCACCAGGGAGGAACTGCACGCGGTGTCGATCGACAGGCTGGGACCCCGGAAGTCGAAGCAGTACGAGAGACGGTTCGAGACCATCGTCATCATGGTGCCGGTGGCGGTGTGCGCGGCCAGTGAGGCAAAGCTCAGGTCGGAGAACTGGAGGATCTTGTAGTCCAGCGTGAACGCGCCGACGAACACGGCGGCATTGCTTCCGGCAAGTTCCGACGGCCTCTGACCGCCGTCCTCCAGCGCCTCCCAGGCCACCTCCAGCAGCTTGCGCTGCTGCGGGTCCATGTGGTCGGCCTCACGCGGGCTGATGCCGAAGAATCCGGGGTCGAACTCGTCGAAACCGTCGATGTATCCGCCTCGGCCACCGCTCAGACGTCCGGGTTTCTCCTTGTATCTGCTGCCGAGCGTCGTGACGTCGTAGCGGTCAGCCGGTGTCGGTGTGATGCAGTTTTTGCCGTCCATGAGGTTCTGCCAGTACGCGCGGTGGTCCGATGCACCGCCGGGCAGTCGGCAGCCCATGCCGATGATCGCTACTTTGTCGCTCACAGGGGCACTGTTCACGTCGGGCAAGGTTGTACTCCTCAGGTCGTGGCGCAGCGGCACGGCATGGATGCGGGAGGGCGGTGTGGTTTCCCGAAGAAGAGAGGCGGTCAGGCGGAACCGGGCCCGGCCCTCTTCGCACGGCGCCAGGGGTGGAGAAGCGTGGTGGCGATCTCGCCGGTAGGGGGGAACGACTCGGGATCGCCGATTCCGACCGCGATCGGCTCACGGCCGGGCCGCCAGGTGTAGCTGTCGAAGAGGTGGTCCCAGATCGACAGATCCGAGCCGTAGTGGCCCGCCTCGGACAGGTCGGTGCTGTGGTGCAGGCGGTGTTGTTCGGGACTGGCGAGCACATGATTGAGTCGGCCGATGCGCACGTCGATGTTGGCATGGACGAAATAGCCCTGGGCAGCCACGAAAAGACCCACGACGAAGACGGAGCCATGGGAGAACCCGACCGACGCCAGGGCCAGTTGCACTGCCCCCTGCGCAAGGACGATGTCGAGAACATGATTGACGCCGTTATTGGCGACGTTGACTTTCTGCGGCACATGGTGCACACCGTGCAGTCTCCACAATATCGGGTTGGCGTGACCCAGTCGGTGCACAAGATAACTGGCCAGCGATCCGGTCAGCAGGGCTGCGGGTATTTCGGCCCAGAGAGTGAGCGCCGGTTCGTCGGGCGTCACCACGGAGACGGCCGCAGTGACCGCATATTGTGCCAGGGCGCTGGCCGCCATCGTCAGCAGAAAGTAGATGCCGTACCAACGCCATTCACTGGGGCTCGGGTGCCAGGCGCGCTGATACGGAATCAGACGTTCGAGAACGGTGAGGTAGGTGATGGTGCCGATCAGGAAGAGCGGGCTCACGCGTTCTGGATCCCAGTCGAGACACAGCGCCGCCGCGGCCACCGAAACTGCGGCCACCAGCAGGAACGGATAAGCCAGCACGCGGAGAACAACGCGCGCCGGGCGTACGAGCACTCTCGCCCGCTGCACCGGACCGGAATCGTTCTCCGAATCGCCACCGGGCAGTGGTTCGCAATTTTCCATCCACAGCACCTTTACGAAGGAACCAGCAAAGAAGAATGCACAGACCACAAAGGAGAAACCGACGACTTCCTTTCGGCACGCTGGACCGACACTTCGGACGTCAGTTGTCACGCATTGAAGAACCTATATCTGGAGACTGATGTGAACCGCCCTACGGACCCGGCGAACCCGGGCGGGCCACCGGGCGAACCCGCTCTGTTTGCATTTCCCTTTCCGGGGCCCTCAACCGTCTGATTCAAGCCTCGTCCTGATGCGCCGGACCGTCAGGGCAGCATTCGCCACCCCGTCCAATCTTCAATGAAACAGGCGGACCAGCCGGGCGGAATGCGAATAATTCGACCTTCCACCACGCGAGTTACCAGTAATACTGATAATCTATTGGGACTTTATAGCATCCCTGTTTTCCGGGCGAGGATCGTTCGATTGGCCGGCGCAGGCCGAAGGGACCAGGGAAAGGCCGCCCGGGCTGGAACGGCCTTCCTTTCCGGTCAGGATCTCGCCGGACTCCGCCAGGACGGCAACGTGGCTGCGGCCCGGGTCGTGACGATGCAGCGGGGCCCACAGCGCTGTGGTGGCCTCGCGATCGGACGGCTGGACTCGCGGGACGTGATCGGGTCTGCTGTGGCTCATAAACGCCGGACCCGGGGCGGGGTCTAACGCCGATGAAGGATGCCGCCGTTCATGGCGACAACCACCGCGTGTGTGCGGTCACTGGCGTCGAGCTTGGCGAATATCCGCAGGAGGTGGGTATTCACCGTGGCCTCCCCGATGAACAGGCGTCGGCCGATCTCCGCGTTGGGCAGTCCGTCGGCCACCGCATCGAGCACCTCCGACTCGCGCGGGGTGAGTGCAACGGACGCGGGCTGCCGCGTTCTCGCCACCAGCCGTTGTGCGGCGCGCGGGGCGAGGGCGGTCTCACCCCGGGAGGCCGAGTGGATCGCTTCGACGAGTTGGTCGCGGGTTGCGTCCTTGAGGAGATAGCCGGTTGCCCCCGCCTCCACGCCGCGCCGCAGGACCAATCCGCCGACAGCTCCTGCCGGTTGAACCGCGTGTCCACCGGTCGGTGGACACAGCGACGTCGTCAGACCTCCCGGCGGCCGCCGAGGCCCAGGTGGATCGAGGTGCGTCATCTCACCGAAGGCGGCCCTACTGCGTACGCAGGGCGGCGGCGACGGACTCCAGGACCTCGATGGGGCGCAGCAAGTCCCCGTACCCGATCGGTGGCCTGCCGGTACGGGCCATCTCCAGGAACGCTTCGAGACCCGGCACGCAGTAGTGGGCGTCGAGGGTGAGAGTCTGCTCGACCACGGTGTCCTGAGTGAGCGCCATTGCGTGGAAGGGGATCTGGTGCGTGTCGTTCGGCTTCACGAAGTTCACGAGGACACGGGTGCCGCCCGCGGTGAATGACGCGGTGACGGTGGTGTCGGTGGTGTCGGTGCGTACGTCGGAGATCTCACCGGGGGCGAGCCGGAGAGCTACCTCCACCGGGTGGATGCCGTAGAAGAAGATCCCGCCGTACTCGCCGTCGGGATCGGCCGGTCCGGACGCGACGACCACGTGCGGATGTCCGCCCCGCGCGGTCCGGGCCACCAGCGCGTCGGTGTCGGGAATCCAGCGGAGCGCCGAGGATGACGTGAGCGGCGCTTCATGGGCGAGCGCGGTGTCGATCATGGCCTGGGCGTCCTCGACGGTGCAGGCCAGCGGCTTGTCGACGAATACCGGAAGCCCCTCGGCCAGGAAGGGGGTCGCCTGGTCGCGGTGGTGCGCGCCGTGCCGGTCCGCGACGATGACGGCGTCCACCAGTCCGAGCAGGCCGGCGGGCTCGTCGACGACCTTTTCTATCCCCCCGGTGGACGCGAGCGTGTCGTTGCGCCGACTGTGCCCGCCGCTGAGAGCCACGACGCGGGCGTCGCCGCCCGCCCCATGGACGTTGAGGTGGCCGACGATGTGGTCGACATGAGTGTTCTCGGTGCCAACGATCCCGATACGCATCAGGAGAGGCTACCTTCACGGTGACAGGCAGGTTGAGCGCACTCCCGGGCCACAGGGGGGCGCTCCTGGTGCTGTGGCTGCCTCCCGCCAGGGGCCGGCAGCCTCGCGCTGCGCCGACGGAGCGAGGCTGCCGGCCGGCCGGCCCCGACCGTACAGCCGCGCCGGACGTCAGCTGAGGGCGGCTGCCAGGACGGCGGCTGCATGGGCGATCAAAAGGTCGTCCGCCTCGGAGTCGGCATCGTGCTTGGTGGACAGAACAGCCATCACGATCGGCCCTTGGCCGGGCGGCCAGACGATGCCCACGTCGTTCGCGGTGCCGTAGCTGCCGGTGCCGGTCTTGTCGCCGACGGACCAGTCCTCATGAAGACCGGCGCGCAGGCGTTTACCACCGGTCGTATTGGCCAGCAGCCACCCGGTCAGCTTCTTCCGGTCCCCCGCCTCCAGCGCGTTCCCGAGGACGAGCTGCGCGTAGGTCTTCCCAATGGCGCGAGGGCTGGTGGTGTCGGACACACGCCCTGGTTCCGCCGAGTTCAGCTCCGGCTCCCAGCGGTCGAGCCGGGTCACCGAGTCTCCGATCGACCGGCAGAAGCGAGTGACGGACGTCGGTCCGCAGAGCCTTTCCATCAAGAGGTTCGCTGCAGTGTTGTCGCTGTACGAGATGGCCGCGCCGCACAGATCCTCAACCGTCATCCCCTGCGCAAGATTCTCGGGCAGACCGGTCACCGGAGCGCCTCCCGACCTCTTGATGTCCTGCTTCGTGTAGTGAATGATTTTCGAAAGGAACGTCCCGTCATGGTCGAGGTCCCTCAGGACGGCCCCGACGGCCAACGTCTTGAACGTCGAACACATGGGGAAGCGCTCTTCCGCCCGGTGCAGGACGCTCCTGCCCGTCACCGTGTTCCACCCGAACACCCCCAGCCGAGCGGCATGCTCCCGTTCGAGGTCGCGCAACTTCCGCACCGCCTCGCTCCCCGGGCCGAGGGTCTCCGCGGCCGATGAGATGGGAACAGCGGCCAGTGCCACCCCCAGGCCACCGGCGAGCACGGTACGGCGTGACGCACCCCTGCTTGATTTCAAGATCTTCTGCCTTCCTGCTCGTGCGGTCGTACTGCCTGCACACGACGCTTCCGACAGCCAACGGGTTGCACCACCAGGCAAGCAGGTCTCGTCCAGGCCCTGTTCCCGTACGGCTGCCGCCACCCGGCACATGGCTCTCCGTGGCGGATCAGAGGGAGGCCGGCCCCGTTCCTCGATGGTGCCGTTGCGACGTCACCTGCGGGACGGGCGGCTCCTGGGAGACGACGGGCCCCGGTCCGCGTGATCCCCCGCGCCCGGCTCCGGCGACCCCGCACAGGCCGGGGTCCGTCAGACCCGGCCTGCGCTCAGCCGGCCGAGCAGGTCATCCGTCATCAGGTCGCCGTCCGCTTCGACGTCCTCGTCGATCGCGCCCGGATCGAGACGGTACACACGGGTGCTCTCGCGGCCGTGGCGGCGCATGAACAGGTGGACCGTCAGGAACCCCAACGGCCGGTCGAACGCGGCCTCGATGCGCCTGGTCGGATACCGCGGTGCGGGCGGCACCCCGTTCGCCGCCACCCCGAAGTCGGTGTGTTCGCCGAGCGGTACCGGCATCGACCGGATCAGCCCGTCCGTGCGGTCCGATGCCCAGGCGTCGAGCGCCTTCCGGTCCGCGTTTTCAGCGCGGTCAGCAGGTCCCGCGCGGCCGCGGTGGCGACGTCCGCTCGCATACCGACCGCTTCCTCGGACTCGCTCCGCGCCGGGCCGTGGGCCGCGTCGGCGAGAATGGCGAGCAGGGGCCAGACAGACGTTGCAGAGAACACGGTGCCGGACGGGCCGAGCGTGGTCGCCCGCCGTGCGGTGAGCCTGTTCGCTGCACGTATGGATTGCGCTGCGAGCCGCGTAAGGAATGCCCCTGTGTCGGTGCAGCGGCCATCGGCGGGTTGGGTCCCGGTTGCCTAGCCGATGAGGGCCTCGTTGATCTGACGGGTGGTCTGCGCGGCGACCCGGGGGTTGACGGCAGCGTAGGAGGTGTAGGCATTCAGGCCGGTGGCCAGGGCCCAGCCGCGGCCCCGGGTCCAGGTGGCGTCGTCCACGCCGAGCGCGGCACGGAAGGCGGCCCGGCTCCCGGCGGACATCAGGGTGAAGGCGATCATCAGGTCGCAGGACGGATCGCCGATGCCGAGCTCGCCGAAGTCGATGACCGCGCTGAGGCGGCCGTCGACGGTCAGCAGGTTGCCGGTGTGGAAGTCGCCGTGGAACCAGACCGAAGGGCGATCCCATCCGGGAGCGCTCAGCGCCGCGTCCCAGAGCTCGGTCATGGCCCCGGTGTCGAATGCCCCGTCGGACTTCGCGATGGCGGCCCGCGTGGCGCGGTCCCGGTCGGCCAGCGACCGTACGGTCAGGTCGTCGCGGGTGTCATCCGCGGGCGTGAGCCGCTGAAGGGCGGTCAGGAACTCCGCCAGCTCGACGGCAGCCCCCGTCGAATCGGCCAGTGCCTCGACGGTCGCCACCTCGCCGTCCAGCCAGCGGGACACCGCCCATGGCCAGGGGTAGCCGAAGTCGGGCTCCCCCACTCCCACCGGTACCGGTATGGCCAGGGGCAGGTGCGGGGCGAGCCGGGGCAGCCACTCGGACTCCTTCTTGGCCTGCCCGATGGCCCCGGCGTGGCGGGGCAACCGGACGGACAGTTCGTCGCCGAGCCGGTGGATCACATGGTCCGAACCGGCCGGATCGAGCAGCTTCAGGGGCAGCTCGGCCCACTGCGGGAACTGCGTATCGACGAGCCGTCTGACCAGTGCTCCATTGATCGCGGGGCGCGTCCCCGCGGCTCTCCCGGTTGCCAAGAACGTCTCCTGCGTCCGGCCCGCTCCGTGCGGCGGGCAGTGGAGGCCATCTCAGTGCGTCGCGGGCTCGCCTGTCGACCGGATTACCGCTCAGAAGCACGCGTGGCCCTCCGAAGAGGCCGGAACCGTGCCCGGGCGATGCCGGTCGCTCCTCTCACCGGGGACGGACCGGCCGGCTGAGCCCGCTGCGGTTCAAGGGCGTTGAGGACCGCATCGCGATCACTCAGCAGTGGCGAGTCGGTCGTGCGGCTGGACGGTGACGAGTGCGATCCCCGCACAGCACACCGCGAGGAGCATCAGTTCGGCGGTCGAGGGCGCGGGCGCGGTCTTCAGCGCCCAGTCGCCCAGGCGCACGGTGAACGGAACGGCCAGTTGCACAGCTGCCGTGAAGACCGGCCCGCGGAGCAGGATGAGCCGGTGTTGTACGAGGTAGGCAGGCGCGTAGACGGCCGCGCCCAGCACCACGATGCCGCCGGTCGCGGCGAATGTCGGCGGGTGGGTGACCAGGGCGGGCAGGGCCATCGGGAGCAGCAGACAGGTGGCGGCCCCGAGCAGCACGGGCAGAACGGCGAGGGGCGGCAGCCCCGACAGCCGTTCCCGGTACAGGAACCCGTACACCGCGAACGCCACGGTCGCAGCCGCCACCAGCAGCAGCCCCATCCCGTCCAGGTCCCCCGCGTCAGCGCCCAGCGCCGCGTACCCGGACGCTGCCGCGCAGGCCAGAACTGCCCCCGCCGCCTTGCGTGGCCCGGACCGTTCGCCGAAGAACACCGCCCCCACCGCCACCGAGGCGCATGGCATCAGCGCGACGACGAGGTTGGTGAGCGAGGTGCCGATGCGCGGAATGGCCAGGAGGGTACCGGCCGCGTAACCGGCGAAGCCGAGCAGGCCCAGCAGCCATACGGTCCCCGGGCGGGCCGCGGCCCGGCGCAGATCGGCCCGGCCAGCCGCACTGGACGTGGCGACGGCGGTGAGCACCGCGCAGCACACCGCGGTGCGGCCCACAGCGACGATCAGCGGATCGGTTCCGGTGACCAGGGCGCCGGAGAGCAGCCACGTCCCCGAGAGCAGCAGCACGAGGGCGACCGGCACAGCCGTGGCCTTTCCGTAGAGGCGCGAGAGGCGGGCAGCGGGGCTCGGAGCCGTACGACCTGCCCTGTCGCCCATGGATGCCCCGTCGGGTGGCGGCCACGGCTTTCGCTCGCCACGAAGAGCCTCAGCTCGGACCGCCCATCATGGTGCGCCCGGGCGAAGGCGTCCACCGACTTGCGCGCCCGGTGGGAGCCTCACTCCGGCCAGGGGGAATCCAGGATGGTGTCCACGAAGTTGCCCCGCTTGAACCCGGCTGCGTAACGCTCCAGCACATCGGCCTTCACATTGCCGAAAGTGGTGTCCGGCTTGGCTTCGATGCCTTCGGTGAAGGCCCGGAGAATGCGCTGTTTGAAGTCGGGGCGGGGATGGAGGGCAACGATCGACGCACGGTCCGTGTCGCTGATGTCGGCGTACCCGATGCCGAGCACGTCGTACTCCACCCCCGCGGTCACGAGGGCGACCTCGGGTTCCATGAATGGTGGAACTCCCGGCGTCGTGTGGAGCGCGATCGCCTCCAGACGCGGCGGATGCTGTCCTCGGGCACGCCGTGGCTCTGCAGAAATCTCCGTGCCTCGTCGGCGCTGTCCACCTCGGACCGGCGCCCGCTCCCACGGAACTCCTCGTTGAGGCCCAGGTCATGGAACATCGCTCCGACGTAGAGAAGCTCCGGGTCGAAGCTCAGTCCCTTGTTCTGCCCCTGCAGGCTGCCGAAGAAGTAGACACGGCGGGAATGGTGGTAGATCAGGTCGTCGGTCGCATCGCGCACCAGCTCGGTGGCCTCGGCGGCCAGCTTGGTGTCGGGCACCGTCACTCCGGGGGCGGCAGGGAGGTCGGCACTTCTGGGCATGTGAACTCCATTTGTCGTACGACGTGTCGGCTCTTCCTGTCCGATTTTTCGGCCTGCAGCTCTCCCCCGCCCGGTCAACCGTCGGCTGCCTCGTCCCTGTCCGCCGGGGAGAAATGGAGATGGGCCAGGTCGTGCGGGATCGGGCCGTCGGGACGGAACAGGGGCGCGGTCTCCCCCTCGGCGGCAGCGGCCGGAGCGTCCGTGAGGCGAAGGCGGGTGCGCAGCCGCCCGTAGAAATCGTGCGGGCCGAGCCTGATGACGCGCAGACGACGCGGGGCCGCGTACACCCCTAGCCAGTCTCCGGCGTCCAGTACGCCGCGCAACTGGCCGTCGATCGTGACCGCGCCCTGTCCCGAGTTGGGCAGGACCCGGACCGCGACCGGTTCGTCCGGCGCGACGACCACTGTGCGGTTGAAGGTCATGTGCGGTGCGACGGGTGTGAACAGGACGGCGTCCATGCGCGGTGAGACCACTGGACCGCCTGCGGCGAAACTGTAGGCGGTCGACCCGGTGGGGGTGGCCATGATGACGGCATCGGCCGAGTACGAGGCGAGAAGCCGGCCGCCGATATAGACGCCGAGACTCACCTGCCGGTCGCGTGCGAGCTTCTCCACGACAACGTCGTTGAGGGCCGTGACATCCAGCGCCACTCCCCAGCCCTCCGCCGCGGCCTCCGCCTCCAGGTCGACATGGGGAGGCGGCAGCATCGGACGTCGTCCGTAGCCCATCAGGGCGTCGATGTCCTTGGGCACTTCAAGCACGCGGGAGGTTCTCATCGTCAGCGTCATGCGCTCCTCGACGTCCGCCCGGCCGCGGTGAACGGCGTCGAGCGCCCGGACGACGTCCTCGGCCGGCACCTCGGTCAGGAAGCCGACCCGGCCCAGGTCGATCCCGAGGACGGCGGCATGGTTCTTGGCCGCGATCCTGGCGCCGCGAAGAAATGTGCCGTCGCCTCCGAGCGTCACAACGAGATCGGGATTGCCCGCGACATGGGCCTCCTCCCGTCCGCCACGCCGGCGTGCGTCGTCGCGCCACACGTCGATGTCCGTGCAGGGAACGGCCTCGCCCGCACACCAGTCACGTACGACGCGCGCCGCGGCAATGGCCTCGGGACGGCCCTGGTGGACAACGACTCCCACCCGCTCGACACTCATCTCGCTCCGGCTCCGTATTCCGACGATGTCGCGATGTCCTGGTCCCACCTTGATGGTCCATGGGTGTGCCGGCTTCGTCGCCGGGCCGACAGATCGTCCCCGGTCAGGCGATCGGGCCCCTGGGAGAGCAGCGTGACCGGGCCACTGCGGGGGCAGTGTGGTCCGTCCACCGGGCGGCAGAACGGTGGGAAATGGTTTGCCTGCTCTTCATGCGTGCCGCGGGCCGGTCCGCCAGGTGCGACCAGGAGCAGGCGGGTGGTCCAGCCGTCCGGAGCGGTACCGTCTCGCTCCGGACGGCTGGAGACCGTCAGTTGCTGGTACGGGACCTGGCCTGGGGCCCGCACCGCGACGAGATCGCCGTCGTGCCCGCCGTCCGGCCCGGACGGTGCGCGAACCGTGTCCGGCGTCAAGTGCCCGCGCTTCCACGCGGCCGCCGGTACCGGCATCTGTCTGCAGGCCCGCACGGCGCGCTTCAGGACACCTGTGCGAGCGACGGCAACCTGGAGACGTACACCGTCGCCAGGGACGGCAGGCCCTACCGTGCCGCGTGTCGCAGCTCGCGACCGCCGAGCAGCGCAACATCGACGACCATGCGGTGTGGGCGGACGACTCCGCCCTCGTCCACACCCTCCCCGGCGACTACGGCTCGGACCTGTGGACCGTCCCGGCCGACGGTCCCGGTGCGGCCCGCCGGCTGATGACCTCCGCCGTCGCCCCGGCCTGTCCGGGGTGACGGCTCAGCGGGCCGGGCAGAGTGCCGGATGCGGGTCGCGAGTCCCGGTCATCCGTCAGGACTGCGCGTCCTCCGGAATGCTGACCAGCCAGCGGGTCTCCCGGCGGGGACGCAGATACAGCGCCCAGTAGAGCGTGGCGACAGCTGTGATCCCACCGGTCCACAGCAGGTACTCGGTCTCCTGCTGGGTCAGGATGTAGGCGAGCACGGCGATGAGCAGTACGGGAATCGCAGGCCACAGGGGCATGCGCCAGGCCGGTGCCTCGCGGTGCGTGCCGCGGCGGCAGAGCAGGGCGGCGACCGCGACCAGCAGGTACATGCCGGTGACGGAGACGCCGGTGACGCCGTACAGGGTATCGAGGTTGACGAAGCAGAGCGCCGCGCCGGGGACGCCGACTACCAGGGTCGCCACCCACGGGGAGCCGAACCGGCCGAGTCGGGACAGGGCGTTGTTGATCGGCTCGGGCCACGCCTTGTCACGGGCGGAGGCGAACAGGACCCGTGAGTTCTGGATGACCATGACGATGCCCGCGTTGATGATCGCGAGGGCCACGCAGAGGCTGACGAACGTACCGACGGCCGAGTTCGACCAGGCGGCGACCATGGTGTTGAGGTCGCCCGAGGTCAGGGCCGCGAGGTCCGGGGCGCCCAGCGTGATGGCGATGACCGGGACGAGGATGACCGCGGTGGAGATGGCGAGGGTGGCGAGCACGGTGCGGGCCACGTTGCGCCGCGGGTTCTCCAGCTCCTCCGAGAGGTAGACGGCCGTGGAGAAGCCCTGGGTGATGAAGAGCGCGATCGCGAGCCCGGAGACCACCATCATCGCGGTGACCGTGGAGGTCGTGCTGCCCGACGAGGCGACCGACCCGTGCACCAGTGCTGAGGCCCCGCGCTCGGAGTGCGCGAAGCCGAGAACGGCGACGACACCCGCCGCGATCACTTCGAGGACGAGGAAGATCCCGGTGATCCACGCGTTGGCGCGCAGGTCCAGGAGGCCGGCGAGGGTGGCGAGGACCATGACCCCGGCGCCCGCGGCGGGAGCCGGAATGTGCACGACGGGAGCGAGATAGTCGGCCGTTCCCATGGCGATGACCGGGGGCACGATCATCACGACCAGCAGGGAGAGCACGAAGACGAGCCATCCGGCCAGCCGTCCCGCCATGGTCGACACCATGGCGTACTCACCTCCCGCGCTCGGTATGAGGGTGCCCAGCTCCGAGTAACAGAAGGCGACCGCGATACAGAGCAGCGAGCCGATGGCGATGGTGAGGGCGGTGTACGTGCCCAGGCTGGAGAACAGGTCGGGTACGACCACGAAGAGGGTCGAAGCGGGCGTCACGCAGGAGAGCGTGAGCAGCGTCCCGCCCACGACGCCGATGGAACGCTTGAGCTTCTGTGGAGTGGGGCCGGTCGCTGGGGCGAGCGCCTGGGGAGCGCTGAGCGTTTCGGTCATCGTGCGATTCCGATCAACAGGTGCGGTGTTCTGAGCGCGGGAGCGGTATCGCCTCCAGACGAGGACGTGGTGAGTGGTTTCGTCGCTCCCAGCGCGACATGCAATCCTGACGAGTTCCGCAGGTCAAGAGCTGTTCACCTTCGGAATTCGTTGTTTCAGCGAGCAGATCTGACGATTTGGCGTTAAGAGCGCGTCATTCTTTGGGGATCGGCGGGTGCGGGAACCGCAGCAGGGACCGGTGCAAAGTTTCGTCCATTCCAAATCCCGGAAGGGTGCGGACGTCCCGGAGCGCCGCGATGCACGGATGGCCGCGGGTCGCGCATCCACGGTCTTGATGCCAGCCTGGAGTCATGGCTTGGGCGTCATGGACGACTCGCGGTGTGTTCTCCGGGCACGGTGGCGTGCTCACGGAGGAGGTCGGCGTCCTGTCCGGAGACCTGACCGTTCACACGACCTGGGCCGATGACACGGCCCAGGTCACTGTGCAGTACACGGGTGCGATCGACTGGTTCACCATGTCGGGCAGCCCGGTGCCGTGCTGCTCGGAGGACGACAGCCGGCGCCTTCACGAGGCGGTGGTGGAGTCCGTCCGGGAGGGGGCGGCGGCCACGGTGCCGAGGCCTCCGCCACAGAAGCCGGAGCAGCCGACGGGGAGCGCCCAGGAGTGAGGGCTGCGTCGGCGGGCGCGCTCCGGGCGTTGCGGTCCGGATCACCGGATGGCAGGCAGCGCACGGTTTCGGCTTCGGGCCCGGCTCGCGCACCGGTCCCGGATCACTAGGATCCCTTGCGTGAGAAGAGCATTCAGCGGCTGGACAGAGCAAGCGTTCGAGCTGCTTCTGCAGTTGGAGGGCATGCCCTCGCAAGAAGCTCGCGAGAAGCGCCGCAAAGAACGGGAGCGTCTCGTACGGCAGCCCATGATCGCGTTGCTGAACGATGTGGCCGACGCGGACCATGCGTACGAAGACTTCTCCGTCTGGGGGTTCCGCAAGGACCCGTGGTGGTGGCAGCACCAAGTGGCAGTGATCCGGATCGCTCGCAACGTCGAGATCGGCCTCCGCTTCGACCTCGACGGGCTCCGGATCAAGGGCGGCTGGACCTACCCGGACCCGGGGCAGGTCCCGTTGTTCCGCACGGCCGTTGCCGCGCAGGGCAGTGGCCCCGAGCTGGTGCGCGCCATCGAATCGCTGGGGGCTCAGGGGTACGAGATCACCGGTGACACCATGAAGCGCATGCCGCGCGGCCATGACCCCGGCCATCCCCGTGCCGACCTGCTCCGGTACCGCTCGGTCTCCGCTGCCCGTCCGCTCGGTGGGGACTGCGCGCAGCACACGCCGGCGTTGGTCGACACCGTGCTCCGAGCGGCGGAGGAGTTGCAGCCCCTGCTCTCCTGGCTCGCCGGCCATGTGACCGTTCCCGGCTCCCGCCGACGCCCCGCATGACGTCGCCTCCGCATACTGTCCACGCGGGTGAACGGCCGAAAGGCGGTCCCTGACCGACGGGTGCGGCCCCTTCCGAGGGGTCTGTTGGGCCCCTCGCCACCCGTCGGTACTGAACCGCCATCGGCGCTGCTGTGCGTCAGTAGGCCCCGAACACGTTGTCGATGGAGCCGTACTTGTCGGCGGCGTAGTTGCACGCTGCGGTGATGTTGGCGATCGGGTCGTAGCTGTCCATCGGCGTGCCGGGCACGTGGTAGGCACGGAACGTGGGGTCGATGATCTGGAGGAGGCCCTTGGACGGCGTGCCCTTGGCGGCGTTCGAGTCCCAGTTGTTGATGGCCAGGGGGTTGCCGGAGGACTCGCGCATGACGTTGCGGTGGATTCCGTTGTAGCTGCCGGGGATACCGTGCTTGGCCATGACGGCCAGCGACTCCTTGATCCAGCCGTCCAGATCGTTCGTGAACGTCGTGGGCGTCGCAGCCGGGGCGGCAGTGGTAGTCGCGGAAGTCTTGGAATCGGCCTGGGCACCGATTGTCAGCTTCATGCCCGGGCGAATGTCCGCGGGGTTGTCGCCGATGATCTCTCGATTGTCCTTGTACAGCTTCTGCCAGCCACCGCTGAGCGAATGCCCACGCGCGATCTTCGAGAGGGTATCGCCGGCGATCACGGAATAGATGGTGGGCGCGGCCTTCTGCCCGGTCTTTTCCTTGACGGTGGCGACGGTCGCCGCCGCGGCCTTGGACTGCGCCGGCGCGGCCGACGCGAAGCCGGCACCGACCAGCGGAAGCACGAGAGCGGCTCCGCCCGTGGTCGCGACGATGAGACCGCGGGTCAGCGAAGTGGACTTACGACGACGGTGGTTACCCGTAGCAGACATAGCGAATTCCTCTCCGTCGCCTACGAGGTGAGCTGTCGGGTTCGGACTGGAGACGTCCGGCCGCAGGCGAATGCGGCTTCACCCCGAGCCGTTCCGGATACCGGATCGGCGGCTTACCTGGGTCCCCCGTTCCTGCCGTACATGAGTGGTCGGATTGCCGGACGGCGGCAGGATTCGGCGTTCCGTCCGGATTGACGGTGACCGTAGGCGAGAAACGCCGAAAGGAACAAGCCCCCATTTTTGGATCACAATTCATTCGCAAGATCGAATCGCGGAATTGGCAGTAATCCACTTCACACCGCGAAGCCGAATTTCCCCCCACAGAAGGGAACCGGGCAGCGCGCCACGGCATCTTGAACTCTGAATGTGACTCACACCACGAGATTCACAAAACAGGCAATTCGGTCAGCGCCCGAGAGTCGCAACTCTCCCTAAATACCTCTTTATTGACCAAGAGATCATCTCTAAGCAAATCACTCATACTTGGACATTTGTGCGGTGGTCCGGGCCCTCTCAGGACGACCACACCCGACAGGACTCCACGACCTCCCGACCGACCGGTCCGCGGGCCGCTCGTCGCGCTCCCCCCGCGCGACATCGAGCTTTGCCTTTCGCCATCCGGGTCGTTACCGTTTTCAACGGCTCTGTTGTCTCCGATAGAGGTGGACGTTGCGCATCTGAGGTTCGCGATCATCGCGCCGTACGGCTTCAGCCGTACGCCCGTCACGCAGTGGCAGTGTTCAGTCCTGCCCGTGACCCCGCGTGGATGCGACCTCGGTGCATGAGCCGTCCTTCGATTTTTCGGACCGCCGCACCTCCCTCTCGGTTCGGTCGCTGCGTGGTGCTCGCATGCGAAGCCCCCATTCACCGCGCTTGCGACTGCGAGGATCACCATGGCGACACCCACCACCCCCAGCGCCTCTCTGACCTGCTCCGCCCTGTCCTTCCAGTGGCCGGACGGCACGACCGTCCTCGACGGGCTCTCCCTCAGCATCGGCCGCGGCCGCACCGGTCTCGTCGGGACCAACGGCGCCGGCAAGTCGACACTTCTGCGCCTGCTGGCAGGCCAACTGCACCCCTCCCAGGGCTCGGTGACCGTCGGTGGCAGCCTCGCCCACCTCCCTCAGAACATCACCCTCGACACGACGCTGCGTGTGGACGAGGCCCTGGGCATCGCCGGGCGGCGCGATGCGCTGCGCGCCATCGATGCCGGGGATGTGGACAAGAAACACTTCGAGACGATCGGCGACGACTGGGACGTCGAGGAACGAGCCCTCGCGACACTGGGGTCACTCGGACTCGGCGATGTCGAACTGGACCGCACCGTGGGCCAGATGTCCGGCGGGGAGACCGTCCTGCTGCGCCTTGCCGCACTGCTGCTGGAGCATCCCGAAGTTCTCCTGCTGGACGAACCGACCAACAATCTCGGCATCGCCAGCGTGCGACAGCTGACCAGCGCACTCGATTCCTACGAGGGCGCGCTGCTGATCGCCAGCCACGACCTGCCGTTCCTCGAATCGGTCGGTATCACCCGTTGGCTGCTCCTCGCGGAGGAGCTCCGGGACACCACCGTGGAGGAGGTGGGCGACCTGCTCGCAACACCGGAAGCGGACTGAGTGGCCGCGGACGTACGAGAGGCCGGGCTTGTCCGGCCCCTCGTACGTACAGGAAGGGGTGCAAGCCTTCAGCATGACAAAGGCCCGCACCCCCTGCCAGGAGTCAGAGCCTGGCGATGATCTTGTTCATCTTCTCGATCTCGGCGGTCTGGGCCGTGATCACGGCACCGGCGAGCTTCTTCGCGTCGGCGTTGCTGCCGTTCTTCTGCTCGTCCTCGGCCATGGTGACCGCGCCCTCGTGGTGGCCGATCATGAGCTGGGCGAACTTCTTGTCGAAGTCCTTGCTCTTGGCGGCCCGGAGGTCGCTCATGTCCTTGGCGGACATCATCCCGGGCATTCCCGAACCGTCCGAGCCGTGGTCCATGCCGGGCATGGACGAACCGTCGGACTTCGAGCCGTCGGAGGAGCCGCAGGCCGTCAGTGCCAGTGCGAGGGCGGCGAGGGTGCCGGCGGCCGCGAGGGTGCGGCGGCGGGCGGCGAAGTGGCGGGAAGCAAACATCAGAGGTTCTTTCCAGGTGGGTTGCGCCACGTCCGTGGCGCGCGGAAGGGGCAGGCTCGTCCAACCGGTCCGGCCTCGAAGGGCCGTGGACCGGCGGATTCCTGTCACGTCCGCGCGATGCACACCTGGAGCAGCAGTCCCCGGCCGGTCAACGGCGGTCCCCGCCGGGCCGGTCCGCGTACGGCCGCGAGGCGCCCGGCGAGTGTCTGGACCGTCACGAGCGCCAGGCCCAGCGACATCAGCAGCGGCAGCACCCGGTCACGGGCATGGGTGAATACGCACGACTCGCCGTTCATCGCAGGCATGGCGGCAGTCGCCTGAGCGGAACCGTGCCCGGCCCGCATGGCCGCGTGGCCGGCGGTCGCCTGCGCGGGTGCGGCCGCCGTGACGGTCATCGCGTCGTGGCAGCCCTCCGCGGCGCTCGCGGGTGCTCCGTGCATGAGGAACAGCCCGAGCAGGACGGCACAGAGCACAAGCAGCCGGGACGCTCCCGGTGTGCGTGTCCGTCCGCGTTCCACGGCTGCCTCGCTTGCTCGCTCGTACGGGTCGTACAGATCGACGCGTCGTAGTGGTCGACGCGTTGTACAGATCGACGGGCCCTGGGATGCCTGCCCGACGATACCCCCACCGGGTTTCCGGTTCCGTACCGCCCCGCCCGCCCCGGCTTCAGCGGTCGCGCTCGGCGCGCGTCCAGGCGGCGTCGCGGAGCAGGCGCAGGCCGTTGAGGCCGACGATGACGGTGGAGCCCTCGTGCCCGGCGACGCCCAGCGGGAGCGGCAGCGTGCCGGCCAGGTCCCAGACGACGAGGCCGGTGATGAAGACGGCCGCGATCACCAGGTTCTGCACGACGAGGCGGCGGCACCGCCGCGAGAGCGCCACGGCGGTGGGGATGGTGGCCAGTTCGTCGCGGACGACGACGGCGTCGGCGGTCTCCAGGGCCAGGTCGGAGCCGGCCCTGCCCATGGCGATGCCCGTGTGGGCCGCGGCCAGGGCCGGGGCGTCGTTCACGCCGTCCCCGACCACGAGCAGCTTCCGGCCGGCGCTCTCCATCACCTTGACCGTGTGCACCTTGTCCTGCGGCAGCAGACCTGCCCTGACGTCGGCGATGCCGACCTCGGCGGCCAGGCGGGCGGCGGCGCGCGGGTTGTCCCCGGTGACCAGCACCGGTGTGCCGCCCGTGAGTCGAGTGAGGCGGGCGACGGT
>NZ_FMDF01000132.1 GCF_900091955.1 Streptomyces sp. Ncost-T10-10d | reverse complement strand
CGCGCCGGATGGGCCCTGGCGGCGGTGGCGCGGTTGTCGATGCCCCCGGCTGCCTGCCCCCGCCATCCAGCCGTACGGGCCCGCGAGGACTGCGGGCTCGACTCGCACCGGACCGCCACCGGGACGCGTGTCCCCGCAGGGACGGCCGAGGGGGCCTGCACGGTGCTTGGACCGCACCGCAGTCGAAAAGCGCGCGTAGCCGTGCCGTAACAAGGCTGAGGTCGAATGCCTGCGGACTGGAAGGCTCCAGTCGACGTTGGCGAGGGCGACGATGACGGTGCATCACGACGAATGGGAAGTACGGGAGTTCACGCAGTATCTACGGGATCTGGTGGCGCTGCTGGATCCCGGGAGCGGCTGGTACGGCGTCTTCTGCCGACGAGATCCAGCAGGGATGCGCGCCTGTGTCGACGGCGTCGAGATTCCGCCCTGGGACGTGATGGAGTCGCTTTTCCAGGACCTGGCGGCCGTGCGCGGCACAGCGTACGCACAGCGTGAGTCGGTACGGGCTGCCGAGCTGTACTCCGCCTCGGTGGCCGCCCACGACCGCCGGCCCGGCGGACGGCAGGTGCTCGTCGAACGGCTGGAGCTGATGCTGCGGGAGCAGACGTACGCGGCCCGGCGACTCCGGGCGGCCGGAGCGGGCGGAACGACGACCCCGGACGCGGAGGAGGTGGCCTGGGCCCGGGACGACCACGAACGCGCCACCGCCCGCTGTACGGAGCTGCGCAGGCGACTGGCCGCGGTGACCGTTCCGAAGGGCTGGTTCCGCACCGAGGGGCCGGCACCGGACCGGGACCGGGAACGCGAGCCCGAGAGCGGCCCCGACGCGGCACCGCGCGTTCCTCGGCCGCCCGCCCCCAGGCGCAAGAAGCCGCGCGGCGCCCGGTTCGCCGGCCTGGACGTCGACGAGACCGATGACGAAGGAGTTCTGGGCGCACCCGTCCTGCCCGTACCGCCGACGACGGCCTCCGTACCACGCGGCGCCCGCTTCGGCGCTGCCCCGACCGGCGACGACACACACGTGGAACCGGCCTCCGCCGCCCTGGACCCCGAGGCGCACCGGGCCGCCGCCGGTGCCGTCGAAAGGCTGCTCCGGCTCCGGGCCGAAGGCCGCAGCGGCGAGGCGCACGTCGTGCTGTGCGAGGCGGCCGGCCGGCCCGCGGACCAGCTGCCGGTGCTCGCCGTCGAGCTGCACCGGGCGGGCCTCGACGCGGACTGGGCGACCCTGTTGTGGGAGGTGTCCTCGCTGCCGCCTGCCGATCTCGCCGCGGCTGCGGGCGCGCTGGCCGCTGCGGGGCGCCCGGACGACTGCGACCAGTTGCTGCGCCAGGGGGTGGCGCGGCCGGCCGCGGAGATCGCCGATGCGGTGGTGGCGCTGGACCGGGCGGGGCGAGGACCGCAGGCGCAGGCGTTGCTGGGTGCCTTCATCCGCGTACGGACTCCGCAGGACGTCGCCCGGGTCGCGGCGGGCGATCCGCACCAGCTGGTGCCGCAACTTCTGGCGGCGGCCCGTGCGGTGTCGCCGGCGCGGGAGTGGGATGTCGTCCATGCGCTGCGGGTGGCGGGCATCGTGGCTGCGCCCTAGCCGGGCAGAGTCCTGGAGATCAGCCGGTGAGAGCCGAATGGCTGCCACATCCGGAGGACGGTCGGTTCCGGAACAGTCACGGCACTTCGGCTCCGTCGCTTCGCCCGCAGTGGTCGAGCCGCGTTCCCCCGATCTCCCCCGGTGACGGATAAAAACGCCGGGCCCAGCGCCGGAACGGGCCGATCGGCCCGTCACCGGGAGCGAGCCGGGGCGGCTGCTGGTACTGCTTGTGATTCCAGATCGGAAAGTCGGCAGCGGTGAACTCGCAACTGGAACGGAAGACGGCGCGGTCCAGCAGCCGGGCGGCGGTTCTGCTCACCACCCGTGCGAGCGGGGCCGGCAGCCGGGCCGGTTCCGCGAAGGCGATGCGGTTCCTCTGCCGGAACTGCATCCGGTTGGGCGCGATCGCCGTCGGCATCACCATCGTGCACATCCTCAGCCCGAGCCGAGGCGTGTACACATCCGCGTGCAGGCAACCGAGTCCGTAGCCGTCCACCTCCACCTCGACGACGAAGTCTCCCAGCAGCGGCGCCGACTCGTGGGCCCGCATGGACACGTGGAACGCGGCATCGTCGTAGACGACAGGCCCGCCGATCTCGGCCTTGGCCCAGCCGTGCAGGGTGGCGAAATGCCCGAGGTCCACCGAGTTCTCGATGACTTCCTGGACATTGCCGGCCAGCTCCCAGGCGGCGCTACGGGCAGGCCGGTGGCCGATCTCGTGCCAGTCGGGGATGAACCAGTCCGGTGCCCGTCCGTCGTGGTGACGCCAGACGAAGACAGCACCGTTGACCTCGTGCACCGGCAGCTGCGTCAACGGCGACCTCGGCGGCTTTGTGTCGTATCCCGTCCGCACGCACCTGCCGTCGGGGCCGAACGCGAAGAAATGGAAGGGACATACGAGATCGTCCCCGTTGACCTTCGCCAGACCGAGATGGGCGCCGAGGTGCGGACAGTACGGACGAACGGCGCGGACCGCCCCCGTACCGAGCCGGTACAGCACCACGTCCTGCCCCGCCAGAGGCCGGGTGAGCACAGCGCCCGGCCGCAGCTCCTCGGAGAAGGCGAGCGCCGACCAGCCGCTCGGACAGGGCAGGGCCGGCGTCCCCGCAGCATCGGCCGACGTCGGCCCCTCACTGATGGCGCGCCCGTACTCGCGTGACAGTCCCACCACTTCCCCTCTCAGGATCGGTCTCCCGGAGACTGCCCAGCCCGCTCCGAGATCCTCCCGACGCGCCGCACATCACCCGAACGGGAAGGGACGCGAAAGGCATTGACGGCGTACGTGACGGCACGGTCCATGCAGTCCGCTCGGTGGGGGGCGGAGGGTCTCCGCCTCACCGCCTAGCCGCGGAGTCGACGGCCGCCTGCACCACGTCCAGGCCGGGCAGGTCACCCCACTCAGCGGCGGAGTACCTCCATATGTGACGTGCTCCCGGTGCTTCCGGACGGCCATGGCAGATTTCAACGATCCTGGCCCCCTTGCGGTCCGGGCCCTTGACACAGAGGTGCATGTGGCGCCCGTGGAAGCGGACGGGGCTGCCGCCGAAGACCTCCAGCACACGCCCATCGAAGGAGTAGGGCTCTCTGCCGACCGTGGTCGTGATCTCGCTGTCCATGCGGCGACGCCGGCCGCGCCGGCGGCCGGTTGACCGTGGCATGCAGCAAAATCCGTCGATCGACCCCGTGGATCGCAATTAGTCTCCGCGCATGGACGACGAGGTGGATGCCCGCGAGCTCTACAAGGCATTGTGCGACCACGACGGGGCGGACGCCCATGACGTGGTCGTCGCGCCGTGGCTCGCTCGGGCCCGGGGCGATTACCGTGCCCTGCTCGCGACCGCAGCCGGAGACGGGGCCTGGTGGTCCGGGGAGGGGCCTCAGGGGAGCGGGTACCTGCTGCGGGAGCTCTACGCTCTCAGTCGTGTCAGCGACCTGCTCCTCCTTCCCTTCCAGCCTCCTGCCGACGAGGTGCCCGAGTGGCCGTGGGCCGACCGGCACGGTCCGCTGGACCAAGGGCCGGTGCTCTCACAGCACGAGTACCTCGACTTGTTCACCGCGCTGGGCATGACGCCGTTCGACGACACCGTCTTCGACCCGTTCCTCCACGAAATCGTCGACGTCGAGCAAGCCGACGACCCGCACGCCCCGATCCGGATCACCCAGGTCGTCTGGCCGGGCCTGATGCTCGGACAGCTGCTCTTCAGCCGGGTCGGGGTCCGTGTCCGAGCCGGAGCCGACCACGCCCAGCGCGGCGTGGCCGACCGCTCCCCGCTGTAGTGGACGTTCCTGCGACGCCACCGGCCGACGGTCGACCTGTCGCACGGCTGGGGACACAATGCGCAGTGGGCCACCGACTTTCGCCTCGACTACCGGACGGCGACGGCCCAGCGACTCAATGCGGCAGGACGCGTCGGAATCGACGGCTCCGAGGACCTCAGTCCGGATCACCCCAAGAACCTCAGCCCGGAGGAGAGGCTGTTGACCCCCGGCGAGCGGCGTGAACTACTGCGCCACCGCTGCCTTCTGCGGGTTCCCGAGGCTGCCGGAGCATTGGCCGAAGTGCCGGGGTGGCAGAGGGATCTGTTCCCCTTCGACTGGCGGCTCCCCGGTTCGCAGGAGTGACGCACCCTTTCCGGACGAAGGGCGTCAGCGCGCCCGTTGCTCGTACCCCACGAGCCGGACGCACACGGCCAGCCCCTCGATCGCCTGCTCCAGCTCCGCGAGGCCCGGGTAGCTGGGCGCGATCCGGATGACCGCGTCGCGCGGGTCGTCACCGTACGGGTGCGTGGCGCCGGCCGGGGTCAGCACGATGCCCGCCTCGGCGGCACGGCGTACGACGTCCTTGGCGCAGCCGTCCGGCACCTCGAGGGTCACGAAGTACCCGCCCTTGGGCGAGGTCCAGGTCGCGAGGCCGGTCCCGCCGAGCTGGGTGTCCAGGATTCGTGCCACCGACTCGAACTTGGGCTGCAGCAGGGCGCGTTGGCGCTCCATGTGGGACCGCACCCCGTCGGCGTCCCGCAGGAACAGGACGTGGCGCAGCTGGTTGACCTTGTCGGGGCCGATCGACCGCTTGGCGTTGTTGCCGAGCAGCCACTGCACGTTGGCGGGCGACGAGCCGAAGAAGGCGACGCCCGCGCCCGCCGCTGTGATCTTCGAGGTGGAGCCGAACACGAACGCCCGGTCCGGGTTCCCGGCGTCGGTGCAGGCGGCGAGCAGGTCGGCGATCTCGACGGGCTCGTCGGTGAGGTGGTGGGCGGCGTAGGCGTTGTCCCAGAAGATCCGGAAGTCGGACGCGGCGGTGCTCATCGAGGCGAGCCGCGCCACGGTCGCGTCGCTGTAGCAGACGCCGTCCGGGTTGCTGTACTTCGGTACGCACCAGATGCCCTTGATCGCCGGGTCCTCGGCGACGAGCCGCTCCACGGCCTCCATGTCCGGCCCCTCGGCGGTCATCGGCACCCGGATCATGTCGATCCCGAACCGCTCGCAGAGCGCGAAGTGCCGGTCGTACCCGGGTACCGGGCACAGGAACGCGATCCGCTCCTGCTCCACCCAGCGCGACTCGGCGCCGGGCAGCATGCTCAACAGGGCGTGCACCAGGCAGTCGTGCATCAGCTCAAGGCTGGAGTTCCCGGCCGCGAGCAGCTGCTCGGCCGGCACCTGGAGCACCCCGGCGAAGATCTTCCGGAGTTCGGGCAGCCCCTGCAGCCCGCCGTAGTTGCGTACGTCCGTGCCGTCGGCCGCGGTGTGCCGTCCCCCGGGCAGGCTCAGCAGGTCCTCGGAGAGGTCGAGCTGCTCCGGTGCCGGCTTGCCCCTGGTGAGGTCGAGCGAGAGCCCGAGTCCCGTGAGGTCCTGGTAGTCCTGGCGAGCCCGGTCAAGGAGCCCGGTCAGGGCGTCGGGGCTCAGCTCGGTGGTCATGGTGGTTCCTCTCACAGGTGCCGCGTCGATGAGGTGGCGCCTGCCGAGAATACAAACCGGCGCGGGGGGTCAACGGCCCGGGAGCGGGGAGCCGGGACTGTGCGGGCGTCCGCCCGACAGCCGGCGGAATCGCGCGGGCCAGCGCGGCGAGCGGCCCGTCCTCGACAGATTTTGCCATCATGGCATCTGCTCTCCGAGCCGGAAGGTGAAGGAACATGTGGACCGCACGGGTGTGAAACATGATCGACTCCGTCGGTTCACGGCGATGGTCTTGCCCCGCTGTGTGACGGGGCTTACGTTCTCCTCTACGCACGTGTCTACGGGCGTAGAAATGCGTAGAGGCTCTCTGACGCCGCGTCGAAGGAGCAGCTCATGTCCCAAGTCGTACGCGCCGCACTCGTCCAGGCGACCTGGACCGGCGACACCGAATCCATGATCGCCAAGCATGAGGAGCATGCGCGCGAGGCCGCCCGTCAGGGCGCGAAGATCATCGGCTTCCAGGAGGTGTTCAACGCCCCCTACTTCTGTCAGGTGCAGGAACCCGAGCACTACCGCTGGGCCGAGGCCGTCCCGGACGGGCCGACCGTCCGGCGGATGCAGGAACTCGCCCGCGAGACCGGCATGGTGATCGTCGTGCCGGTCTTCGAGATCGAGCAGTCCGGCTTCTACTACAACACCGCCGCCGTCATCGACGCCGACGGTTCCTATCTCGGAAAGTACCGCAAACACCACATCCCGCAGGTCAAGGGGTTCTGGGAGAAGTACTACTTCAAGCCCGGAAATGTCGGCTGGCCCGTCTTCGACACCGCCGTCGGCAAGGTCGGTGTCTATATCTGCTACGACCGGCACTTCCCGGAAGGTTGGCGTCAACTCGGTCTCAACGGAGCTCAGTTGGTGTACAATCCGTCCGCCACATCGCGCGGCCTCTCCAGTTATCTCTGGCAGCTGGAACAGCCCGCGTCCGCCGTCGCCAACGAGTACTTCGTCGCCGCGATCAACCGCGTCGGCCAGGAGGAGTACGGCGACAACGACTTCTACGGAACCAGCTACTTCGTCGACCCGCGCGGCCAGTTCGTCGGCGAGGTCGCCAGCGACAAGGAGGAGGAACTCCTCGTCCGCGACCTCGACTTCGGGCTCATCGACGAAGTCCGCCAGCAGTGGGCGTTCTACCGGGACCGCCGACCCGACGCATACGAAGGACTGGTGGAGTCGTGAGCAGCCTGCACCAACGCCATCTCGCCGTCAGCCCCGACTGGCTGGCGCTCTACTACAAGAACCCCGTGGAGATCACCCACGGCGAGGGCCGCCATGTCTGGGACGCCGACGGCAGGCGCTACCTCGACTTCTTCGGCGGCATCCTCACGACCATGACCGCCCACGCCCTGCCCGAGGTGACCAAGGCGGTCAGCGAGCAGGCCGGGCGGATCATCCACTCCTCCACGCTCTACCTCAACCGGTCGATGGTCGAGCTGGCCGAACGCATCGCCACGCTCTCCGGCATCCCGGACGCCCGGGTCTTCTTCACCACCTCCGGTACCGAGGCCAACGACACCGCCCTGCTGCTCGCCACCACGTACCGAAGGTCGAACCAGATCCTCGCGATGCGCAACAGCTATCACGGCAGATCGTTCTCCGCGGTCTCCATCACCGGTAACAGCGCCTGGTCGCCCACGAATCTGTCGCCGCTGCAGACGCTGTACGTGCACGGCGGCGTCCGCACCCGGGGGCCGTACGCGCACCTCGGAGACGCGGAGTTCATCGCGGCCTGCGTCGCCGACCTGGAGGACCTGCTCGGCCACACCCGCGAGCCCGCCGCCCTGATCGCCGAACCCATCCAGGGCGTCGGCGGGTTCACCTCACCGCCGGACGGGCTGTACGCGGCCTTCCGCCGGGTCCTCGACCGCCACGGCATCCTGTGGATCTCCGACGAGGTGCAGACCGGCTGGGGCCGCTCCGGCGAACACTTCTGGGGCTGGCAGGCGCACGGCGAGAACGGGCCGCCGGACATCCTCACCTTCGCCAAGGGTATCGGCAACGGCATGTCGATCGGCGGTGTCGTGGCCCGCGCCGACGTCATGAACTGCCTCGACGCCAACTCCATTTCGACCTTCGGCGGCTCCCCGGTCACCATGGCGGCCGGCCTCGCCAACCTCTCGTACCTCCTCGAACACGATCTGCAGGGCAACGCCCGGAGAGTCGGCGGACTGCTGATCGAGCGGCTGCGTGCGATCGGCGCGGCCTCGGAGTGTGTACGGGAGGTACGCGGCCGGGGACTGATGATCGGCATCGAGCTGGTGAAACCCGGCACCGACGAGGCGAACCCGGAGGCGGCCGCCGCCGTACTCGAAGCAGCCCGGGAGGGTGGCCTGCTCATCGGCAAGGGCGGCGGCCACAACACCAGCGTGCTGCGGATCGCACCACCGCTCTCGCTGACCATCCCGGAGGCGGAGGAGGGTGCGGAGATCCTGGCCGAGGCTCTTCGATCGGTGGGATGAGAAGCGACGGATGAGCGACGGGGGTGTGGGCGGCGGCCGGTACGCGGCTGTGTAGCTCGGCCGCCATCACACCCCCGTGCAGCCATCGCACCCCCGTGTCCGTCCAGGAGCACCACCCGGTCCGGGAGCGGGAACCTGTGCGCAGCGCACAGCGGGGTGGGGAGCCGCTGTGCTGTGTGCCCCGGCGGCCCGCGGGGCCGCACCGGCGGGAACTGCCACGGTAACCCCGGCGCGGGAGCGGCGTGGCCGGGCACGGGTTCCGGCGTATGCGCGTTGCGGCCGGGCCCGGCCGGCGACTCTGGGCCCGGCCGGCCGGTCAGCCCCGGTGGCCGGTGGGGCGGGTGAGATCCAGGGTGCGGACCGGGTCGAGCTCGCCGTGGTACGCGAGGTGCTGGTAGCGCACATCGGTGACGGTCAGCGTGGCCTCGGCGATGCCCCGTGGCACGGTGGCCCCGAAGCGTACCGAGCCGTCCTTCTTCGTCGTGCCGGTCAGCTTCTGCACCCTGCCACCGGCCGCCAGCTCGGCCGTGACCTTCGCGCCCTTCACGGGCTTGCCCTGCGCGGTCTTCACCACACCGTTCGCGGTGACCTTCCAGGACGCGTCGGAGCCGGGCCGTCCCAGCAGCTCCGTGTCGGCCTCCAACGAGGTGACGGCGAGCTGCGACGGCGGGTTGGGCCGGCCGAAGGCGACCTGGTCGACGGTCCAGAAGGCGCTGTTCGTACCGGTGTAACGGAAACTCAGCCGGGCAGACTTCGCGCCCGCCGGGACAGGGAGCTCAAGACGCTCGACGGTGTTGGCGTCGCTCCGGTACGACTTCACGAGCTGCGGGACGCCACCGTCGTACGAGACGTACACATCGCCGGTCTGCGGACCGTCGACGCGGTAGTCCGTGGCGTACGAGACGGTCGCCTTCGCCGCCCCGTTCAGCTTGTACGCGGGGCTCACCAGGGTGGAGTCGAACTGTCCGGCGTCGTGCGCCTTGTCGTCCCACTCGTCGGAGTCGGCGACCGCGAACACATTGCGGGCGCGGACGTTCGTCTCGCGGCCCTGGCCGCGCTCGGCGCCGGTCCAGAACTCGTCGGTGGCGAAGGACCAGCCGCGCCACTCGGTGACACCACCGGCCGGCATCCTCGAGTTGTCGATGGACCAGCCGTCGGGCGCGGTGTTCGTCCACCCCTTGGCATCGGCCGGGAGTCCGGTCTCGTCGACGGGTGTACGGAGAGAGCCGCGCAGCGCGTCGAAGGCGTCCGGCTTCAGCTCGGCGAGCGAGGTGCCGTCGAGGTTCCAGGCGGGGTCGGTTGCGACACCCTCGTGGCGCAGGACGGTCGGCGCGATGTCGGTGATCTTGACGTCGTCGCGCACCGAACCGGGCTCGATGCCCTTGCCCCGGGCGATCACGAACGTGCCGCGCTCCAGCGGGGTGTTGCCGCCGTGGCCGCCGGTGGGGGTGTGGCCGTGGTCGGCGGTGACGACGACGAGCCAGTCCTCATCGGCGTACGTCGGCCGCGAGGTCACGGCGTCGAGCAGCCGGCCGACCTGTGCGTCGGCGGTGTTCAGGGCCTTGAGGTAGGCATCGCTCGCGGAGCCGGAGCTGTGACCGGCGCCGTCGACCTCGTCGAGGTGGACGAAGGCGGAGTCGGGGTTGCCGTGCGCGAGGTAGTCCTCGGCCTTCGCGGTGGTGCCCTCGTCGTTGCCGCCAGCGATCCGCAGATCGGTCTTCGCACCGAAGACGATCTGCGGGATCGGGTTCCAGGTGCCGACGACGAGGGTGGACGTGGCCGGGTCGGCGGTCTCCAGCCGGGTCGCGTAGTCCGGGTACTGGCCGTAGTTGGGGGCAGTGAAGTTGTTGTCCTTCACCTGGTGCTTGTCGGGCCAGACGCCTGTGGCTATGGACGACCAGCCGGCACCGGAGACGGTCGGGGCCATCGGGTTGGCGTACAGGTTGCTTCGTGCGGTCAGGCCCTTGGCCATCAGCTGCTCGATGTGCGGTACGTCGGCACGCGAGAAGGCGTCGAAGGTGGCGCCGTCGATACCGATGACCAGGGTCTTGGCCTGCTTGGTACCGGAGGGCAGACCGGCGTACGGGGCAGCGGCCGCACCCCGGGACTCCTGTGCGTGGGCGGCCGTGGTGGCGAGCGGCAGTGCGACGGCGGCGACGGTGGCGGCGGCCAGCACCGTACGCGCGGAGCGCGACAGGGACACGTGATCCTCCCGGATCGGTCAGTGGGCACCGGACATCGGGGGCGTCCGGTGATGGGTCCGAGACTCGCCGCCGGTGGTGAGCGGACCACGCCGCGTAAAGGACGAGCGCATGAACCGTACCCAACATTTGGACCAGACCCGTCATCGTTTCGTTATCAGTCGGCGTCGCTATCATCGGCCGATGAACTACCGGCGCCTCCTCTATTTCCTCGCTGTCGTCGAGGCCGGGACCATCACTTCCGCCGCCGCCACCCTCCATGTCGCCCAGCCCGGGCTGAGCCGTCAGCTCAAGACGCTGGAGCGGGAGGTCCGTATGACGCTCTTCGAGCCGCGTGGCAACCGGCTGGTGCTGACCGCCTCCGGGCGCGCCTTCGTCCCCCTTGCCCGGCGGGTCATCGCGGAGACCCGCCAGATGGAGGCCGCGATCGAGGGGCTCCGCTCCGGGCGGGTCGCGCAGTTGACGGTCGCTGCCACGGCGGCCACCATCCGAGGCTTCCTTGCGCCGTTCATCGCCACGACGGGCCCGGACGATCCGCTGCTGATCACCCGGCAGGCCGGCCACTTCGCCCTCAACGACGAACTTCTGGACGAGGCGGACTTCATCGTGTCCCCGACGCCGATGGTCGAGGGCTTCGAGACCGTCGACCTCGGCGGCACCGCCCTGAAGGCGCATGTCGCCCCCGACCACCCCTGGGCCAGGGAAGGCCGCACCGAGATCGGCCTCGCCGAGATCTGCGGCGACCGGCTGTTCGCCCACTCGCGCTCCAGCGTCAGCCGCGCGGTACTGGACAACGCGCTCGGCGCGGCGCATCTCGCGCCTGAGCGGCTGACCGAGTGCGACGACGGCCCGACCGTGGAGGCGCTCGCGGTGGCGGGGCACGGGATCGGAGTCAGCACGGATCTGCCGCGGTACGGGGCGCATGCGCTGTGGATCACGGCGGAAGGGGCCGGACGCCGGGAGGTGCTTCAGGTGCCGCTCCATGTGGCCTGGCTGCCCGGGCACTTCGCGGCGGACACCATTCGCGCGACGGCGGTGCGGCTGAGGGACTTCCTGGTGGGACAGGGGGACGCCGTGATCCCGGCGCCCCCGCGACCCTGACGGTTTCGCGGCAGCGACAGCGTATGCGTGCCGAGGCGTGCTGGTGCGCGACGGCTACGGCGTGACGCGGTCGAACTTCACCCAGCCGCCGTGGTTCTCGTCGTCCGTGCCCCAGACGGCCCGTCCGCCGGGCAGGAACGCGATCGCTTCGATCTTGCGGTCGTCCTGCTTGGTGAAACGGCGGAGCGGGGTGAGCTCGTCGGCCGTTCTCAGCCGCAGCACGGCGTCGTGCGCGCCGTTCACGGTGAGCCGTCCGGCGTTGTAGACCGCGGAGCTGAACGGCCCGTTGTCCACATTGGGATCCGACGCCGACGACACCAGGACGGTCCCGTCCGCCAGGACCTTCAGGTCACTGATGTGCCGCACCTCGTCCTCGTTCGGATACGGTACGGCGAACTCCTGCCGAGTGGTGGGGGAGCCGAAGCCGAGACCACGTGCGCCGATGGTCGCTGACGCCGCGCGTACGACGGCCTTCCGTTCGCCGCTGCCCCGGGTGGCCCACACCGCGAAGACCTTGCCCGACTCGTCGCGGTGCAGCGCGAAGCTCTCGTAGTTGTCGCCGTCGCGCCTGTCCGGCACGGTGACGGGACCGGCCTGAACGGTCGCGCGACCGTTCGCCACAACGATGTGGTAGGCGTCGCCGTTGCTGGCCAGGGCGATGTAGTGGCCGACGAGGCCGGGCACCGCGTCGAGCGCCTCCAGATCCTTCGGCAGTACGCCGAGCCAGGGCAGTTCGGTGGTGACGGGTGCCCTGCCGGGCCTCAGCCGCACGGTGGCCACCCGGCTCTCGCGGTCCGCCTTGTTGTCCCGCACGATGACGGCATCGGCCCCGTCGGGGTCCGCGGGTGCGCCCTCGGCCAGCGCCATGCCGCTCACGCCGCCCTGGATGCCGGTCCCGACACGCTTCCATCCGTCCGAAGGGCCGGCCGCCCAGGCCCCCAGAGCTGCTGCGGCGATCGAGGCGCAGGCTACGGCCGACACGATGAATCCATTTCTGATCATGGGAGCGAAGCTAGGCCGCGGGCCCTGCCCAGGGCTCGGACCGGTTCCGTGCCGCCCGGCAGATTCCCTCGCCAGGTGGCACGTCGTACGCCACCTGGCTTTCATGCTCAATGGTTATGGTTGGGTTGCTATTTGTGTATTGGACGGCATGACCGGTGCCTTCCGATACTGAGGGACCTGCCGAGCGCATCCGTATCCGCAGCTGCGCCGCACCTCCCCGAAGGACCCGTCCGTGACCGTCATGTCACCCGCTTCCGCACGCCCCGGCACCGACCGCGCCCGCACCCGCTCCGCCGGTCACGCCCTTGTCGAGTCCCTTGCCCTGCACGGGGTCCGGCGTGTCTTCGCCGTCCCGGGCGAGAGCTACCTCGATGTCCTCGACGGGCTGCACGACTCCGACATCACCACCGTCGTCTGCCGCCACGAGGGCGGCGCCGCCTACATGGCGGAGGCGCACGGAAAGCTCACCGGTGAGCCCGGCGTCGCCCTGGTCACCCGCGGCCCCGGCGCCGCCAACGCCTACGTGGCCGTCCACGCCGCCTGGCAGGACGCCACACCCCTCGTTCTGTTCGTCGGCCTGATCCCGAGCGACCACCGCGACCGCGAGGCCTTCCAGGACTTCGACCCGCGTGCCTGGTTCGGCACGCAGGCCAAGCGTGTCCTCCTCCTCGACCAGCCGGAGCGCGCCTCCGAGCTGGTCGCCGAGGCCTTCTTCGCCGCGCGTTCGGGCCGTCCCGGGCCGGTCGTCGTCGGGCTGCCCGAGGACATCATCACCCGCCCCGCACCGCCGGATCTCCACCCGGTCGTCCCGGTGGCGGACGGCGGCGTCGCCCCCGCCGAACTCGAGGCGCTGCGCGAGCTGTTCGTCCGCGCCGAGCGTCCGCTCATCCTCGCCGGCGGCCCCCGCTGGACCCCTCGCGCCGCCGCCCGGCTCACCGCCTTCGCCGAGCGCCACCGCATTCCGGTCGCCCAGGACTGGCGGGCCTCCGACCGGGTGCCCTTCGACTCACCGGTCAATGCGGGCCAGTTGGGATACGGGCGGCTCGACTCGCTGGCCCGCCGGGTCGAGGAGGCCGATCTGCTGCTCTGCGTCGGCGGCGTACTGACCGACGTACCCAGCGACGGCTACACGCTGCGCCAATCCCCGTCGTCCACCACCGTCGTCGCCAACATCGACGCCACCCTGCGAGGTCGCAGCGGCGCCCTCACCCGGCAGATACTCGCCGCCCCCGACACCTTCACCGAAGCCCTGACCGGTCTCGACCTGACCGGTCACCCCGACTGGACGCAGTGGACCGCCGAGGCCCGCGAGGAGCAGGCGCGGCACGCCGCACTGCCCGCCGCGGCCCGCACCGGCGCCGGGCTCCCGGCGACCGCACCGGGCACCGCCCACATGACGAGCGTCGTCGCCGAAGTCGTCGAACGGCTCCCCGACGACGCCGTCTACACCTTCGGTGCCGGCAACCACTGCATCTGGGCCCAGCGTTATCTGCCGACCCGGGTCTTCCCCAGCCAGCTCAGCATGCGCAACGGCTCCATGGGCTACAGCGTCCCGGCCGCCCTCGCCGCCTCGCTGGAGAGCCCCGGCCGGCTGACCGTCGCCGTCGCGGGCGACGGCGAGTTCCTGATGAATGGTCAGGAGATCGCCACGGCAGTGCAGTACGGTGCGGCCTTTCTCGTGATCCTGATGGACAACCGGCAGTACGGAACGATCCGCGAGCACCAGGAACGCCACTATCCGGGCCGGATCAGCGGCACCCAGCTCGCCAACCCCGACTTCGCCGCCTACGCGCGTGCCTTCGGTGCCCACGGCGAGACCGTCACCGCCGACGACCAGGTGGCCGGGGCCGTCGAGCGTGCGCTCAAGGCTGTGACGGGCGAGCGCAGGCCCGCCGTCATCCACGTCGTCGTCGACCAGAACATCCCCCTGCCGTAAGCGAGTACACACCATGACCACCACTCAGTACGCCATCGTCGACCCGGCCACCGGAGCAACGGTCCGGCGCTACCCACAGTCCACCGCCGCATCGATCGCCCAGGCCCTGGCCGCTTCTACCGCCGCGCAGACCGGCTGGCGCGGACGCCCCGTCGAGGAACGGGCCGCCCTGCTGCACCGCGTGGCCGATCTGCACGCCGAACGCAAGGACGACCTGGCCGCCCTGATCACTCAGGAGATGGGCAAGCCCGTCACACAGGCCGGGATCGAGATCGACATCGTTGTGTCGATCTACCGCTACTACGCCGACAACGGTGCCGTCTTCCTCGCCGACGAGGAACTGGCCGTCGTCGCCGGCGGCACCGCCGTCGTCCGCAAGGAGGCGGTCGGGCCGCTCCTGGGGATCATGCCCTGGAACTACCCCTACTACCAGGTTGCCCGGTTCGCGGCGCCCAATCTGATGCTGGGCAACACGATCCTGCTCAAGCACGCCCCCCAGTGTCCCGCGTCCGCGCTCGCCATGGAGCAGATCTTCCGTGACGCGGGCCTGCCCGAGGGTGCGTACATCAACCTCTTCGCCTCCGACGAGCAGGTGGCCGACGTCATCGCGGACCCGCGGGTGCAGGGTGTCTCGCTGACCGGCTCCGAGCGGGCGGGCGCCGCGGTCGCCGAGATCGCCGGAAGGCACCTGAAGAAGGTCGTACTGGAGCTCGGCGGCTCCGACCCCTTCCTCGTGCTCGGCGGCGCCGATCTGACCCGAGCCGTCCAGCAGGCCTTCACCGGTCGGTTCGGCAACGCGGGCCAGGCCTGCAACGCCGCCAAGCGCATCATCGTCCTCGACGAGCAACACGACGCCTTCGTCGAGAAGTTCACCGCTGAGGTGCGGGCGGTCGAGCCCGGCGATCCCACCGACCCCGCCACCTTCCTGGGCCCGCTCTCCTCCGTCGCCGCCGCCGAGGCTCTCGCCGCCCAGGTCGACGACGCGGTGGCACAGGGCGCGACGGTCCTCACCGGAGGCCGCCGCATCGACCGCCCCGGCGCCTGGTACGAGCCGACGGTCCTCACCGGGGTGACCGACCGGATGCGCGCCTTTCACGAGGAACTGTTCGGCCCCGTCGCCCTCATCCACCGAGTGGCCGACGAGGAAGAGGCGATCGCGCTCGCCAACAACAGCCCGTACGGTCTCGGCGCGGTCGTCCAGTGCGACGACGAGGAGCACGCACTGAGAGTCGCCGACCGCCTGGAAGCCGGGATGGTGTACATCAACGACGCCCCCGGCACCGCCGCGGAGCTCCCTTTCGGAGGAATCAAGCGGTCCGGGATCGGCCGTGAACTCGGCAGGTACGGCATGGACGAGTTCGCCAACAAGAAGCTGATTCGCGTCAAGCGCTAGCCAGGCCCGTCGAACGTCACCCGTCGCCCGGACGCCGACCGCCACCGGCGGCCGGCGCCGCCCTTGCCCGAGGAAGACCGTTTGCCGTCGGCGGCGCACGTATACGACGCGGCGCGGCGCCGTTCCCCACCAGGGAGCGGCGCCGCGTCGCGTCGTGCTGTGGGCCGGTCGAGTGCCGGACGGGTGAAACAGAAACGTCTTCGGCGGTTAGCCGCAGCGGTATTGCCACAGTGGGTAACCCACTTCTACGTTCTTCATCACGCACCTTGTCTACGTGCGTAGACCCATTCCGCCACAGTGAGGAGGGGTACATGAGCCGCACCGTCATCCACGGTGGTCTCGTCATCACCGCGTCCGACGAAATCCATGCCGACGTACTCATCGAAGGCGGCCGCATCGCCGCGCTCGCGGCACACGACACCGACGCGGCCAAGAGCTGGAGCGCCGACCGGAGGATCGACGCCACCGGCAAATACGTCATCCCCGGCGGTGTCGACGCGCATACGCACATGGAGATGCCGTTCGGCGGCACCTACGCCGCCGACACCTTCGAGACCGGCACCCGCGCGGCCGCCTGGGGCGGCACGACCACGATCGTCGACTTCGCCATCCAGTCCGTGGGCCGCGCGGTCCGCGAAGGGCTCGACGCCTGGTACGCGAAGGCCGACGGAAACTGTGCCATCGACTACGCCTTCCACATGATCCTCTCCGATGTGAACGAGTCCTCGCTCAAGGAGATGGACTTGCTGGTGTCGGAGGGCGTCACCTCCTTCAAGCTGTTCATGGCCTACCCCGGTGTCTTCTACAGCGACGACGGCCAGATCCTGCGTGCCATGCAACGGGCCTCCCACAACGGCGGCCTGATCATGATGCACGCGGAGAACGGCATCGCCATCGACGTCCTCGTCGAACAGGCACTGGCCGAGGGCCGCACCGACCCGCGCTACCACGGCGACGTCCGCAAGGTGGCGCTGGAGGCCGAGGCCACCCACCGCGCCATCCAGCTCGCCCGCGTCGCCGGATCCCCGCTGTACATCGTGCACGTCTCCGCCGACGAGGCCGTCGCCGAGGTCGCCGCCGCCCGCCACAAGGGACTTCCCGTCTTCGGCGAGACCTGCCCGCAGTACCTCTTCCTCTCCACCGACAACCTCGCCGAGCCCGACTTCGAGGGCGCGAAGTACGTCTGCTCGACCCCCCTGCGCCCCAAGGAACACCAGGAAGCGCTCTGGCGGGGCCTCAGGAACAACGAACTCCAGGTCGTCTCCACCGACCACTGCCCCTTCTGCTTCTCCGGACAGAAGGAGATGGGCCGCGGCGACTTCTCGAAGATCCCCAACGGCATGCCCGGTGTGGAGAACCGGATGGACCTCCTTCATCAGGCGGTCGTGGACGGTCACCTCTCGCGCCGCCGCTGGATCGAGATCGCCTGCGCCTCCCCGGCCCGGATGTTCGGCCTCTATCCGAAGAAGGGCACCATCGCCCCCGGCGCCGACGCCGACGTGGTCATCTACGACCCCGCGGCCGAACAGACCATCTCCGCCGATACCCATCACATGAACGTCGACTACTCGGCATACGAGGGAAGGCGCATCACCGGCCAGGTCGAAACGGTCCTCTCGCGCGGTGAAGTCGTCATCGACGGAAGGAAGTTCACCGGCCGGGCCGGTCACGGAATGTACACCCCGCGAGCCACCTGTCAGTACCTGGACTAGGAGCACCCGTCATGGACTTCGGACTCGTCCTCCAGACCGACCCGCCCGCCTCGGCCGTCGTCGGCCTGATGCGCCGCGCCGAGCGCAACGGCTTCCGCTACGGCTGGACCTTCGACTCGGCGGTGCTCTGGCAGGAGCCGTTCGTCATCTACAGCCAGATCCTCGAACACACCGAACACCTCGTCGTCGGTCCCATGGTCACCAACCCGGGCACCCGCACCTGGGAGGTCACCGCCTCCACCTTCGCCACCCTCAACGACATGTACGGCAACCGCACCGTCTGCGGCATCGGGCGCGGCGACTCGGCCATGCGCGTCGCGGGACGCAGGCCCAACACCCTGGCCCGCCTCGGCGAGGCCATCGATGTCATCCGCGACCTCGCCGAGGGACGGGAGGCAACCGTCGACGGGCAGCCGGTCCAGATCCCCTGGGTGAAGGACGGCAGACTGCCCGTCTGGATGGCGGCGTACGGCCCGAAGGCACTCGCCCTCGCCGGACAGAAGGCCGACGGCTTCATCCTCCAGCTCGCCGACCCGTTCCTCACCGAGTGGATGATCAAGGCGGTACGGGACGCCGCGACGGAGGCCGGCCGCGACCCGGCCTCCGTGACCATCTGCGTCGCCGCCCCCGCCTATGTGAGCGACGACCTCGACCACGCCCGCGAGCAGTGCCGCTGGTTCGGCGGCATGGTCGGCAACCATGTCGCGGACCTGGTCTCCCGGTACGGCGAGCACTCCGGACTCGTCCCCGAGGCCCTGACCGCGTACATCGCCGGCCGGTCAGGCTACGACTACAGCCACCACGGCCGCGCCGGAAACCCCGACACGGCCTTCGTACCGGACGAGATCGTCGACCGGTTCTGCCTGCTGGGCCCCGCCGAGGCACACATCGAGAAGCTCCGGGCCCTGCGCGATCTGGGCGTCGACCAGTTCGCCGTCTACAACATGCACGATGCACGCGAGGCGACGATCGACGCCTACGGATCCGAGATCATCCCCGCCCTGTCGGCCTGACCCGTCCGCCCCACGGTTGTACGCACCCCCGTCCCACGGTTGCACGCACGCACGCGCCCCGCCCCGCACGGCACCGCTCCCGAGCGAAGGGTCCAGCCGCCATGACATCGACCGTCCCACCCACCCCACCCCTCCCACCGCTTCCACCGCAGGGCCGGATATCCGGCCCCGCGGGTCGCGTCGAACTCGCCCCCGGCGCCGTCCCCACCGACAGCCGGTTCGTCAACGACGACCTGCTGCCCGTTCCGCTGGAACGGCGCCGCTGGACGACGTACAACTTCGCCGCGCTCTGGGTCGGCATGGCCCACAACATCCCGTCCTGGCTGCTCGCCTCCGGCCTGGTGGCCCTCGGCATGGACTGGAAGCAGGCCGTCCTCACCATCGCGCTCGCCAACCTGATCGTGCTCGGCCCGATGCTGCTCACCGGGCATGCCGGACCCAAGTACGGCATCCCCTTCCCCGTTCTGGCCCGCGCCTCCTTCGGTCTGCGCGGCGCCAACCTGCCCGCGCTGATCCGGGCCGCGGTGGCCTGTGCCTGGTTCGGCATCCAGACCTGGATCGGTGGCGTCGGCATCTTCACCCTGCTCGGGAAGATCTTCGGCGGCTGGGCGAAGGCGTCCGAGATCGGCGGGCAGCCGTGGACGCTCTGGCTCTGCTTCATCCTCTTCTGGGCGCTCGAACTCGCCATCATCTACCGGGGGATGGACACCCTGCGGCGGTTCGAGAACTGGGCCGCCCCGTTCGTCATCGTCGGCGCCGTGGTGCTTCTGGTCTGGGTCGCCGTCAAGGCCGGTGGCTTCGGCCCGCTGCTCGACCAGCCCTCCGAGCTCGGCTGGGGCAAGGAGTTCTGGCCCGTCTTCTTCCCGTCCCTGATGGGGATGATCGCCTTCTGGGCCACGCTCTCCCTGAACATCCCCGACTTCACCCGCTTCGGGGCCGGTCAACGCGCCCAGATCTGGGGCCAGTCGCTCGGCCTGCCGACCACCATGACGCTCTTCGCCCTGCTCTCGGTTCTGGTCACCTCCGGCTCACAGGCCGTGTACGGGGAGGCGATCTGGGATCCGGTCCAGCTCGTCGCCAGGACCGACAACGTCTTCGGTCTGCTCTACGCCCTGGTCACGGTGCTCGTCGCGACGGTCTCCGTGAACATCGCGGCGAACGTCGTGTCACCCGCGTACGACCTGGCGAACCTCGCACCCAAACTCATCAACTTCCGTACGGGAGCCCTGATCACGGGTGTCGTCGGCGTCCTCATCATGCCGTGGAAACTCACCGAAACCCCCGAGCTGTACATCTTCACCTGGCTCGGTCTGGTCGGCGGACTGCTCGGTACGGTCGCGGGCATTCTGATCGCCGACTACTGGATCGTCCGCCGCACCGTGCTCGACCTCGCGGACCTGTACCGTCCCGGCGGCCGCTACTGGTACGCGAACGGCTGGAACTGGCGGGCGGTCGTCGCGTTCGTCGTCGGCGGCATCCTGGCGATCGGCGGCTCCCACTCCGCCCCGGGCACGGGCCCCTTCCCGGCCGACGGCCTGATCCCGTTCCTCAAGCCGCTCGCGGACTACGGCTGGGCGGTCGGGCTGGCCTCGTCGCTGGTGCTGTAC
Source organism: Streptomyces sp. Ncost-T10-10d (assembly GCF_900091955.1). Classification (GTDB taxonomy): domain Bacteria; phylum Actinomycetota; class Actinomycetes; order Streptomycetales; family Streptomycetaceae; genus Streptomyces. The sequence goes on along the minus strand of NZ_FMDF01000132.1, from coordinate 12,050 downwards.
GCGGTGCTCAGCGGTCGGTCCGAGGTCACACCGGCGACATCGGGCGGCTCAGCAGCGCGCTGATGTCGTACGTCTGATCCGGTGGCGGCGTGGCCGTGGGCACCGGCTTGTCGAAAGCCGAGAAGCCCATGACCGCGCTCGCCCCACCGTCCTGCACCGTGATCCTCAGCGGGTACGGCTTGCCCGTGGCCGCGACGTACGTCGTCATCGTCCTGCCGTCCCTGAGCCTGGTCAGCGGTACCACCGAAGCCCCGCCGAGCGTGGTCTTCCTGCCCTTGTTCAGCGTCCCGCGGTCGTTGTCCGCGTGGTCGGCGACCAGCTTCTGGAAGGTGTCCAGATCGCAGCCGCTCACCAGGTCGCGCAGTCTCGGATCGTCGGCCGAGCCCTTCATGTACCGCCCGTTGAGGATTGCGGCGAAGGCCGAGCCGACGCCGGGAACCTGGTTCTTCCAGAAGTTCGCATCCGGCTTGACCCAGACGTCGTCGCCGCGCTTCACGATCCGGGCCGACCCCTGATCGTTGCCGAGGTTCACCGAACCGTTGCAGTTGCCGTCCCGGTCCAGGGTGAGATCCAGGGTCGGGGCGGGGCTGCCGCTGTTGTAGTGGCCGCGCGCGCTGAGGTGCAGCGAATGGACGCTCAGCAGCGCGTCGCGCGACCGGTCGGCGATCTGCTGGGCGGGGAGCGTGTCGATGCCGTTGTCCGCCCGTGCCACACCGCCGCCGATGACGCTGCCGCTGGTGAGTCCCAGTACGAGGACCGCCGCCCAGGCGGCCCTGCGTGTGCCGATGAGTTGGCCGGTCACGGCGCCTCCCTCGAAGGGCCCGTCGGGCCTGTTCAAGTGTGCGATCCGATCCTTCTGAGCGTACGTCGGAGCGGGGCGGGTCGCGCGACGGAGGGAGCCACCGGACCGGCCACCGGTCCTGTCCTCAGCGCGGCCGGGCGCTTTGCTCCAGCAGTCGTGGAAGCACACCCGCCAACCGCTCCCGCAGCCGGCCCGGATCGCTGTCCACCCATGGATGGACGGCGTGGAACGCGGCCCAGTCCACCAGCCAGTCCAGCACCGTTCCGGGCGTGAACCCTTCCGCGTGCGGGCCGAGCACGGTGCGCAGCAGGCGGGGCGACAGCCGGGTCGACGGGTGCTCCGCGAGCAGCACCGCGTCGTACAGGTCCTTGGCCGCCGACCGGCCCTCGGCCTCCTGGTCCTCGGCGAGCCACAGCAGTTTCCACGCGAGCGAGAGGCCAGGACCCGCGGTACGGACCGGCGTGGGCGGTCCGCCGTCGCCGCGCGGGCAGGCGGTCCATACCGGGGCCTGGGGCAACCGCTCGTCCTGGGCGAAGTCCATCCGCAGCTCGCCCGGCGGCAGCCCGTCGGCCTGCCAGGGGACGACGACGCGCGTGCCGGGCGTCTCGTACTCCCGGTACATCCACACGCCGTCCGAGGTCACCGTGTACGGATCGATCCGTATCCCGCTCGGCGGCGGAGGCCCGGCCCGAAGGGCCCCGATGACCTCCTCGGCCGGGGCGGGGGAGGGTTCCACGTCGTCGGAATCGATCCAGTGCAGCCCTTCGGGCGCGAGTACGGGCCGGGCGCCTCCGGTGGTGTGGCACTCGCCGTCCGTCCACAGCCCGGGAGCCGCCGCGCCGTGCGCGGCCTCCGGCCACTGCTGGACGACCTCGACCCCGTCGACGTACGGGTAGGGATCGAGGCGGTCGGTGAAACTGTCCGCCGACGGCTCCAGGACGATCCAGTCCAGATCGCCCGGCTCCCGGGCGGCAGCGCCCACCCAGGCCTGGAGCGGGAGGCTGCCACGCAGAATCAGGCCGTCACCCCAGGGCGATTCGGCGATCACGCGCAGCAGGTGGTCCTGGACGCTGCGCCGGGCGGCCCGCCAGCGCGGTGCCAGGGACGGGTCGTCGAACGCCGGTTCCCCGGGGAAAGGCCGGTTCGTCGTGCTCATACGGGCGCCCCGGTCCGCTCGTCGATCCAGCCCGCGTCCACCGCCGGATGGTCGTCGTGCACCACGAACTCCTCCTCGACCTCCAGCACTTCGAGCCCGGCGGCGCCCAGCGCGCCGAGGAGCGCGTCGAGCCGGGCACGCGCCTGAGGCCGGCCGACCGCTCGGCAGCGCTGGGTGACGAACCGCTCGTGACGTCCCTCTTGGACAGCGCGGCGGGCATTGCGTGAGAGGTGGGCGCTGTGGCGCTCAGCCACGGCCCGTGCGACGGCGAGCTCCGGCTCACCGGAGAGCGTCAGCTTGATGTGGTGCTCGAAATGACAGACGGGGGACAGGGCCGCCGCCTCGTCGGCCGTCCGCGGTATGTCCTCGTTCCACGGAGCGGCCTCGATCTTCACCCGTACGACGGAGAAACCCGCCGCGCGCAGCTCGGCCGACCGGAGCCGGGCCGCGGACCGCCGCCCGGTCAGCGAACCACGGCCCTGCTCGGTCAGCATGGGCTGGTCCGGCACGGCGCCGCGGTCCAGGAGGATGTGGGTGAGTTTCAGGCCGTTGCGTTCCGCCCAGCGCTCCAGACGGGCACTCTCGTCCGCCTCGGCGCCGCCCGTACCGGGGCGTGGATCGAGCCGCACCGTCAGATGCGTCTCAAATTCTCCCTCGAACTCCGCTTCCACACGCCCCCCAGCAGCACTTTCGCCGTCCACTTCCGTCAGTGAACGTAGCAAGCGGGACTGACACTCCCCGGCGGCCCTCAGCCGAACGGTTGAGCGGACCGCCCACTACTCGTTACCCTCCGGTAAGTTCGTTCGGGCGTACAGGTGCGGGCGCGCACCTGCCGATACGAGGAAGGCGGGCAGCCCATGTCCTCAACGGAAGCCGTCGAAACGATCGAACCGGCCGGCCCCACCGGACTGGCCGACAGCGCACTGGAGCTGGCCGAGGGCCGTACCACCTCGACCGAGCAGGTGTCCGCCGCCCTGAGCCGTATCGAGGCGAGCCAGAGCACCCTCAACGCGTTCAGGCACCTGCGCGCCGAGGCCGCACTCGCCGAGGCCGCCGAGGCCGACCGCCGGCTCGCCGCGGGGGAGCGGCTGCCCCTGCTCGGGGTTCCGGTCGCCGTCAAGGACGACACCGATGTCGTCGGGATGCCGACCTACTTCGGCTGCGACGGCGATCTGCCCGCCGCCACCGCCGACAGCGAGGCCGTGCGCAGGCTGCGGGCGGCCGGGGCCGTGATCGTCGGGAAGACCAATTCCTGCGAGCTGGGCCAGTGGCCGTTCACCGAGGGCCCGGCCTTCGGCGTCACCCGCAACCCCTGGAACACCGGACGCACCCCCGGCGGCTCGTCCGGCGGTTCGGCGGCGGCCGTCGCGGCCGGGCTCGTACCCGCCGCACTCGGCTCGGACGGCGCGGGGTCCGTCCGCATCCCCGCAGCCTGGACCCATCTCGTCGGCATCAAACCGCAGCGCGGCCGGATCTCCGTCCACCCGCACAGCGACGCCTTTCAGGGCCTGACCGTCAACGGCCCCCTGGCCAGGACCGTCGCCGACGCCGCCCTGCTGCTCGACGCGGTCGCCGGAGCCCACCCCGACGACCCACACCGCCCGCCCCCGTCCAGGCATCGGCCGCAGCCCGCCGCGACCCGGGCAGACTGCGCATCGCCGTCGCCTGGCGCCCCCCGCTCACCCTCACCGGCACCATGCCCCACCCCGACGTGCGGCGGGCCGTCACCGCGCTGGCCGAGGCCCTTGCCCGCCTCGGCCACGACGTCGAGGAGGCCAGGCCCCGCTACGGGCTGATCGGTCTCGGCTTCGTCCCCCGCGCCACCGCCGGGATCGCCGAACTCGCCGCCCGCCACCCCGACCCCGCCCTCCTCGACCCGCGCACCCGCAGCGCCCTGCGCACCGGCACCCGGCTGGGAGGCCGGGTGGTGCGCGCGGCCAGGGAGCGGGAGGTGCGCCAGCACCGCAGGATCGGTGCGTTCTTCCACACGTCCCGGGCCGGCGCCGGATACGACGTACTGCTCACCCCGACGACCGCCCTGCCACCGCCTCCGATCGGCAGGTTCGACGGGCTGAGTGCCTGGCGCACCGATGTGACGATGGCCGAGGCCTGTCCGTACGCCTGGCCCTGGAACGTGCTGGGCTGGCCCGGCATCAACGTACCGGCCGGGTTCACCTCCGACGGACTGCCCGTCGGCGCCCAGCTGCTGGGCCCTTCCCGCAGCGAGGAACGGCTGATCTCCCTCGCCGCCCAGCTGGAGGCCGACCGCCGCTGGTACGAGCACCGGCCCCCCGCCCCTCCCGCCGCGGTCAGACCGGGCGGCGGGCACTGACCACCCACACCCCCGCCCGCATCAGCACACCCTCCGGGGTCTCGTGCGGCAGCAGCACATCCGTCATCGAGGCCCGGGTGGCATCGCGGACGGCGAGTCCCGGCGTCCGGGAGACGAAGAACTCCACGGCGTCCGCCGCATCCCGGCCCCAGCAGGTGGCCGCGGTCACGCCGACCGCGGAGATCTCCGTGAAGCCGGCCACCCCCAGAACCTCGTGGAGACGCTCCGGCTCCGACAGGGAGGCCATCGCCGTCGCCACCGCGTTCTCCGACTCGTGGTCCCTCCCCAGCAGCGAGGCGAGCAGGCCCAGCGTCCTGCCCTCCTCGCCGTCGGCCTGCGGGGGCTGCGGGCAGATGAAGGCCAGTCTGCCGCCGGGCCGCAGTGCACCGGCGATATGGGTGAACGCGGCGATGTGGTCGGCGAAGAACATCACCCCGCCCCTGCTGATCGCCACGTCGTAGCCGCCCGGCTCCAACGGATGAACCTGCGCGTCACCCAACTCGTAGGAAACGGAGGGGAATTGATCTGCGGGGGTGAGGGATCGGGCCCGTTCCAGGAGCGGCGCCGAGATGTCCACGCCGGTGACCCGCCCCTGCGGGGCGCGCCGCGCGGCCATCCGGGTCGTGAGGCCGCTGCCACAGCCGATGTCGAGGACCCGTTCGGCGCAGCCGATCGCCGCCACGTCGAACAGCGGCGCGTCGAATTCGGCCAGCATGGCGTTGTAACGCTCCGGATGGTCGGCCCAGTGCAGGCCGAGCGGTCCGTTCCAGGCGTCGGCGACAGTCATGCGTGCTCCTTCGTGGTGGTGAGGGCAGCCTCGATGCGTTCGACCGCGCAGAACGCACCGAAGGCGATCAGATGGACCAGGCAGTGATCGGTGCGCGGCGGTACGAGCCAGGCGGCCACGTCGTCGTCGGTGATCCGGTAGGGCGCACGGGCCGCGAGCAGCGCCAGCCGGGCGCCCGGCAGCTCGTCCCGGTCCGGCAGCTGTGCGCCGTGCAGCGGCAGGGAGGTGACGCCGTCCCAGGCCGCGACCGATTCCCGTACGACTGTCAGCTCCTCGTCGCTCAGCAGCCCCGCGCCGAGATGCGCCGCCGTACGAAGCGCGCCGAATGCCGTGCCGATCGCCGTGCCCGCCGCCCAGCGCGGTGACTCGCCCTCCGTTTCGAGCAGTGCCAGGCTCTCCCCGGGCATCAGCTCACGGCGCACGGTGCCGGCCAGGGAGCGGCCCGCCACGGTCCGCACGAGGCGGTACTTCTGGGCGCCGCCGGGCAGCATGTCCTCGGTCAGCAGCGACGACACGATCCGGTTGATGAAATGGAAGGCGAGCCCCGTCCCGATGTACTCCGCGGCCTGCTCGGCCGGGAACGGCTGCGCGGTGCTCATGTCCTTTCCCCAGGCAAGCAGTTGGCGGTGCACGGGGTCCTTCGGCTGCTCGCCGCGCACGATCGTCTCGGCGAGTCGATGGTCGCCGGTGGCATGCAGCAGCACGGTGTGCGCGGCCACACAGAACGGGCAGCGGTTGACGAGCGACACCCCGGCAGCCACCACCTCCTTGTCCGTGCGCGGCGCCCGCCCGGCCAGCAGGGACTCCCGCATCGCGGCCCAGGCGCCGGCCAGCAACGGTGGCGCGGCGGACAGGACGACAAAGGTCGAGGCACGTTCGATGCCGAAATCGGTGCCCAGTTGGGCGTACACATCGGCGACCGTGCCGGTCGCCGACTTCGGCGGTACGGGTGAGGTGTAACGGAAAGGTCCGGTCATGGCGACGATGCTCGCCCGCCGGCCCGCCCCCGGTCGTCGTACACCCGAAGGCGATTGCCGCTGATCCCGTGTGATTCACCGCCGCCGCGACTACTTCCCCGGGAGTAGTCGCGTCCCCGTCCCCGCGGGTGATGCCACCGCAGCCGTACGGAGGTTAGGGTGCCGCACATGCGGGGGGAAACGAAGGACATCGACCGGCGAACTCGCCTGCTGGATACGTCACTTGCCGTCGTCGTCGCCGCGGCGGTCACCGCCGCGGCCCTCGTCGCCTCGTCGCCCGGTGCCCTCGACCTGTTGCTCATCGCGGCCGGCGCACTCGCCCTGGCCGGGCATCGCAGCGCCCCACGCGCGGTCCTCGCCCTCACCACGCTCTGCATGCTCGGGTACGTGATTCACGCCCACCCGGGAAGCTGGGCGGCGTTCCCCGTGCTGGCCGCCGTGCACGCGGCCGCCCGCAGCGGACACCGCGCCTGGGGCGTCGGCGCGGGCGCCCTCTTCCTCACCGGCTACTTCACGGTCCTCGCCGTCACGGCACCGGCCCCCCAGGGCACCGTCGAACGCACCCTCCTGCTGCTCGGCTGGTTCCTCTGCGCGGGCGTCACCGGACTCATCGACAAGAACTGGCAGGCGTATCTGCGACAGACCGAACAGCGCGCCCTGGACGCCGAACGCAGCCGGGACGAGACCGCGCTGCGCCGGGCGGGGGAGGAGCGGCTGCGGATCGCCCGCGAGCTGCACGACTCGCTCACCCACTCCATCTCGATCGTCAAGCTCCAGGCCGGAGTCGCCGTGCACCTCGCCCGCAAACGGGGCACCGAGGTGGAACCCGCACTGCTCGCCATCCAGGAGGCGAGCGGCGAGGCGATGCGTGAGCTGCGGGCAACGCTGGAAGTGCTCCGGACCGACGTCGTGGAGCCCGGCACCGGGCTCGACCGCATCGACGAGCTGGCCGAGCGGGCCCGTACCGCGGGCATCGCGCTCGCCGTCACGGTCAGCGGTGACGAACGGCCCCTGCCCCCGGCCGTCGACCGGGCCGCGTACCGCATCGTGCAGGAGGCCCTCACCAATGTCGCCCGGCATGCCGACCGTGCCACGACGACCGTCCGCCTCACCTACACCGAACGGGCCCTGACCGTGCACATCGACGACCAGGGCCCCTGCGTCGCCGGTGACACCATCACCACCGGCACCGGCCTCACCGGCATGCGGGAACGCGTCACCGCACTCGGCGGCACCCTCGACGCCGCACCCCGCCCGGCCGGCGGCTTCTCCGTACGCGCGGAGCTCCCCCTGCGCACCGCAGGAACCGTCGGATGACCGAGGGGGACGCCCCGACGATCCGGGTGCTGATCGTCGACGACCAGGCGCTGATGCGGGCCGGATTCCGGGCGCTGCTCGAAGCGGAGGACGGCATCGAGGTGATCGGCGAGGCCGCCGACGGCCGCCAGGGCCTGGAACTCGCCCGGCTGCACACTCCGGACGTCGCCCTCGTCGACGTACAGATGCCGGTGATGGGAGGCATCGAGGCCACCCGCGAGATCGCCGCCGACCCCCTGCTGGCAGGCGTCCATGTCGTGATCCTCACCAATTACGGCCTCGACGAGTACGTCTTCGACGCGCTGCGCGCCGGAGCCGCCGGTTTTCTCCTGAAGGACACCGAGCCCGCCGAACTCCTGAGGGCCATCCGCGTCGCGGCCGGCGGTGACGCACTGCTCTCGCCCGCCGTCACCCGTCGGCTGATCGGCGAATTCGTCGCCAGACCACCCGACCGGAGCACTGCGCCCGGCTTCGAGACCCTCACCCGCCGGGAGCGCGAAGTCAGCGCGCTCGCCGCCCGCGGGCTCACCAACGAGGAGATCGCCGCACACATGGTGATCAGCCCGTTCACCGCGAAGACCCATATCAGCCGCGCCATGACGAAGCTGGGCGCCCGCGACCGGGCGCAGCTCGTCGTCTTCGCCTACGAATCGGGCCTCGTCACACCCCGGGAACCCCGCCCCTGAAGGCGGCGCGACAGCAGCCCGCCCGCCCGGTCCACGGTGGCGGACGCTCGCACCGGAGCGGCGGAGGCGGGATCATGGACGGGAACGGAGCGGATGGGTGGTGACCAGTATGGCGTCCGAAGGCCCGCAGTCGGCGCCCGGAGCCGAACCGTCGCAGCCCAGGACCCCTCAGCACTCCTTCGACACGGCGAATGACGCGACCGCGGTGGTGGCCGCTACCGGAACGGTCATCGGCTGGACACACAGCGCACAGGACCTGCTGGGGTACCGCGCCGCCGAGGTGGTCGGGCGGTCCGCCGGCTTCCTCCTCGCGATGCCCGAGGACCCGGTGAGAGTGGCGGGGATCGCCGAGCGGTGCCGTGCGGGCGTGGGGTGGAGCGGTGTCGCCGACGTGCGGCGGCGCGACGGTCGGCAGATCGAGGTGGATCTGCGGATCTCGGCCTCGTTCCACCTGGACGGCCGGGAGTGCTTCCTGGTCTCCGCACGCGAACGGCGACCGGTGTGGACGGTCGGGCAGTCGGTGCTCGACGCCTTCCTGACCAGCTCGCCGATCGGCATGGCGGTGATGAGCCCGCAACTGCGCTACGTCTGGATGAACGAAACCCTGGAACGCATCGGCGGCGTCCCGCGTGAGCAGCGCGTGGGCCGCCGGATGGGCGAAGTGCTCCCGGGACTGGAGACCGACGCCATAGAGCCTCTGATGCGCCGCGTGCTGGACACCGGGGTTCCCGTCATCGACTTCGAGTACCGGGGCTGGAGCTGGGCCGATCCGCACCGCGAGCGCGCCTACTCCACGTCGTTCTTCCCCCTGACCGACGCCGACGGCACCGTCACCGGCATCTGCTACATGGTCCTGGACGTCACCGACCGGTGGAAGGCCCAGCAGCGTCTGGCCCTGGTCAACGACGCCGGGGCCAGCATCGGCTCCACCCTGGACGTGATGCGCACGGCTCAGGAGCTGGCCGACTTCGCGGTGCCGCGGTTCGCCGACTTCGTCACCGTCGATCTGCTGGAGCCGGTCGCCAGCCCCGAGGAGCCCGGCCCATGGCCTTTGGGCACAGCGCCTTCCGGTACGGGCGGAGCAGCCCGCCCCGGTGGCGCGTCGTTGCGGCCGACGATGCGTCGGGCAGGGATGAGCTCGGTGCGGGAGGGCTGCCCGGAAGCGGTCCACCGGATCGGGGACCAGGTGGATTCCCTTCCCCCGCCCCACGACGTACGGTTCCTCAGCGACGGCGAACCCGTCCTCATCCCGGTTCTCGATGCCGTCAGGCACCTGTGGGCGGTCGAACAACCCGCCAGGGAAGCGGCCATCCGCGACTTCGGTTTCCACTCCCTCATTGCGGTTCCCATGCGGGCCCGGGACACAGTGCTCGGCCTGACCACCTTCGTGCGATCGCTGAACCCGGCCCCCTTTGAGCCGGACGACGTGCTTCCGGCCCGCGACCTGGTGGCGCGGGCGGCGGTGTGCGTGGACAACGCCCGCCGCTACACCCGCGAGCACACCGCTGCGCTCACACTGCAGCGCAGCCTGCTCCCGCACACGCTGCCCGGAGGCATGGCCCTGGACGTGGCGTCCTCGTACCTCCCGGCGGACGCCAAGGACGGTGTCGGGGGCGACTGGTTCGACGTGATCCCGCTGTCCAGCGCCCGGGTCGCCCTGGTCGTCGGCGATGTCGTCGGACACGGCATCAGCGCCGCAGCGACCATGGGCCGGCTCCGCACCGCGGTGCACACTCTCGCCGACATGGACCTTCCCCCCGATGAGCTGCTGGCCCACCTCGACGACCTGGTGATCCGCCTGAGCGACGAGGAACCCGAGGGTGAGTCGAGCGGCACGACCGTGCTGGGCGCCACCTGCCTGTACGCCATCTACGACCCGGTCACCCAGCTCTGCACGATGGCGCGCGCCGGCCACCCGCCCCCGTCGTCGTCTCCCCGGACGGACGCGTCACCTTCCCCGAACTGCCCGCAGGCCCCCGCTCGGCCTGGGCGGACTGCCCTTCGAGACAGCGGAGATCGAGCTGCCGGACGGCAGCCTGATCGCCCTCTACACCAACGGTCTCATCGAAGGCAGGGACCGGGACGCCGAACTCGGGATGTCCCGCCTCGGCGGGGTCCTGGCCCAGCGCGGACTTCCGCTCGACACCCTGTGCGCGACGGCCGTGGAGCAGCTGCTTCCCGTGCCGCAGCCCGACGACGTCGCCCTGCTCCTCGCCCGCACCCACGAACTGAGCGCCGACCATGTCGTCTCATGGGAGGTACCCCCCGACCCGGCAGCCGTTGCGGGTGTCCGGGCCCGGACGGCCCGACTGCTGAGGACCTGGGGACTGGAGGAGCTGCAGATGACGACCGAGCTGATCGTCAGCGAGCTGGTCACCAACGCGCTGCGCCACGCCACCGGCCCGATCCGGCTGCGGCTGCTGCGCCAGTCCGTCCTGATCTGCGAGGTCTCCGACGCCAGCAGCACCTCACCCCGGCTGCGCCACGCCAGGACCACGGACGAGGGCGGTCGCGGCCTCTTCCTCGTGGCCCAGCTCACCCACCGCTGGGGCACCCGCTACACGCCCGAAGGCAAGATCATCTGGACCGAGCAGGAACTGCCGGCGACGGGAATGTGAGGACGTTCCGGGGGAGCCGTCCACGGCGCAGGCTCTACGGCACCCGAGCGGTCCACTCCTCGGTGCCGAACTTCGTACGCACGAGCTCCTCGGCCTTGGCCATCTCCTCGTCCGTCACCTTGCCCTGCGTGAGGCCGTGCCGGCTACGGAAGGAGTCGATCATTCGCTCGATGACGGCCTCGCGCGCCAGTCCTGTCTGGCGGCGCAGCGGGTCGACACGCTTCTTCGCGCTCTTGGTGCCCTTGTCGGAGAGCTTCTCCTTGCCGATCCGGAGCACCTCCAGCATCTTGTCCGCGTCGATGTCGTACGACATGGTCACGTGGTGCAGAACGGCACCCTCCCCGCCGGCCACACGCTTCTGTGCCGCGCCCGCGATCTTCCCGGCGTCCGTGGCGATGTCGTTGAGCGGCTGGTACCAGGCCTTGATGCCCATGTCGCCGAGCGCACCGAGCACCCAGTCGTCGAGATAGGCGTAGCTGTCGGCGAACGAGAGGCCGGAGACGAGGGAGTCCGGGACGGAGAGCGAGTACGTGATGGTGTTGCCGGGCTCCACGAACATGGCCCCACCACCGGATATGCGGCGCACGACCGTGATGCCGTGGCGTTCGGCGCCTGCCGGGTCGACCTCATTGCGCAAGGACTGGAAGCTGCCGATGATCACGGCCGGCGCGGCCCACTCCCACACCCGGAGCGTCGGCGGACGCCGGCCCGCGGCGACCTCGGCGGTGATGACCTCGTCGAGCGCCATGTGGAGTGCGGGGGACTGCGGGGCCTCGTGGATGAGCTGCCAGTCGTAGTCGCTCCACTCGGTGGCGTGCGCGAGAGCCCGGCGTACGGCGACGGCGACACCCTCGGAGGTGAGGCCGAGCATCACGGTCGAGGCGGGGAGCGCCGCGTCGATCCGGGCGGTGAGGCCGGCGGTGTCAGTGTTGGCAGGGGCGCCCTCCAGCGCCGCGTCGATCGCGAGGATCGCCTCGTCCGGCTCCAGGAAGAAGTCGCCGGCCACCCGTACGTTGCGCAGTGCCCCGCCCTCGACGTCCAGATCCACCACGACGAGCTTGCCGCCGGGGACCTTGTACTCACCGTGCACAGCCATGCCTCCAGTCTCGCCCGATTCTCATCGCCGCGAATCGGCTCCGATCCAGGACAACTCCGACGCCGTGCGGTTTAATCCGCACATGCGCGGTGACGGACCTGCTGTCGGGGATCACGCCGCCTGCCGTACGGACGTCGTGCCGATGGCGTATCACGTGGAGCGCATGGCGACCCTGGAGCCTGTCGCACAGCCCGCCCGACCCGCGGTTCCCGATCGCCCCTCGACCGGCGACGGCTCGGCGGGCTGACGAAGCGAATAAGACCGACCGGCAAATGGGGG
>NZ_FMDF01000129.1 GCF_900091955.1 Streptomyces sp. Ncost-T10-10d | reverse complement strand
GTGTTGCCGGCGTCCAGGCACATCTCCTTGGCGGTGCCGATCGTGTCTTCAACCTTGATCTGTCCATCGGCGATCACGAACCGCTGGTTTGTGTGGTTGACGCACTGCCAGATGCGTGCATGATCGCCGTTGTTGCGGGTGTTGCCGACGTCCAGGCACATCTCCTTGGCAGCCCGGGACGCAGAAGTCGCCGCAGAGGACGGCACCGCCGCGCCGAGGACGAGCATGAGCGCCGCGCCTGTGAGGGAGCCAAGGCAGCGAGGAGAAAGGAGCGAAGTCATGAGCACAATCCCAATCGTTGGAGGGGAACCGAGAGCACCGCCACGAGACCAGCAGTCGGTGTCCATGCATCCTGGTTGCCGCTGTCGGCCGCCGGTAGCGGATATCTCCAGGCACCATCCGTTAGAGCGATGCAGGACCACCCATCCGCGGGAGTCATAGGAAGATCACGGTGACGCCTCTGGCAGAGCGGGGCCCGTGTGGACCGCGCTCTCCTCAGCGAGCGCCTGCACGAGCTCCGCGCGCGCCACCCGCGCCCGCTCGGCCCGCTCCTGCGCGGCAGTCACCTCCTCCCTCGCCTGCCACAGCACTTCCAGCCAGGAATCCAGCTCCTCCCGTGCCCGCGCCTCGCGCTGCTCGAGCAAACCGATCACCGACCGCATCACACCCTCCAGGCCGACAACAACGGCCCGCTGCCTGCCCCTACCATCCCGCGATCAGGTATCGAGCACAGAGAAACCCCGCTCATCGAGCAGGGGTTCCGTTTGCCACAACGCACTGAATGCGACACCGGGAGTCAGTACGAGACTGGCTGGAAATCGTCCGAGCTACGGCAAGCGCGCTGCCCCATTCACAGGCCCAGGCTCCTGACTCCCCGAGTCTCACGAAGGCTTCCTGCCTCTGGCCCACGTACAGGTATCTCGTCCGTCGTCAGCGGAATCAGCTCAAGGCCCTGTGTCAGGTGGCGGCCGTGCAAGTCGATGGCGCCGAGGCGGGCGCGCCAGGCGGCATGCTTGTCCCGGATGTGCCCAGGGTCTCGGCTTCAGCGATGAATACGGTACGAAGACCAAGTCGCCGTCCCCACCGGACGCTCCAAACGGCGCCTGCATTCATCCGGCCTTGCCGCACCACGGCAGGAACGGTGACCTCAACCCAGTGGTCGTTTTCGGTCGCAGCACTGGCTGCGAGCGCCCCCTCGTGCCACGCAGGGCGACCGTCGGGGTGGTGGCGGGCCCGTGTGACCGGTATGTAGGCGAGCCCGGCTTCGCCGTCGTCGAAGGATCCGGGGAGGGGTTGGCCCTTGTCGTCATGCTCGTCGCTGTCCGGCAGCGGTGTGAAGTCGTCAGTGATTCGTACGCGCGGCCATTCGCACCCTTTGGCTTTGTGTGCGGTGGAAACGGTCACCTCGGCTGTGCGTTCGTCGTCGAGCTGGTCGATGGCTCGGAGGATGGTGGGTGCCGTGGGTGTCGACGAGGTCGACGAGTGGCGGAAGGTCGTAGCCGGCGTAGTCCTGCAGCGCACCCCAGGTCGGGAAGAGGACGAGCTCGGGGCGGGACGTGCGGCGGCGGCCCTCTTTGAGGTCGTTGGCAGCCCGGGCCACGCCCGCAGCGCCCCGCGCCCCCGACCAGAGCTACACGGTGGCCCAGTTCGAATAGCTGCATGACTTCGCGCATGGCGCCCACATCGGTCCGGCACAGGACAGCGTCGGGAACCTTGACGGGGCCAAGCTCGATAGGGACCGTGTCGGTTCCTACGAGGCACAGGGGCGCGTCGGCGATGGTGAGCCAGCAGTTGGCTTCGGCTGCGAGGCGAGGTCCGCAGCCGAAGGACTTGGACAGGGTGGGGGGTGTGCCGGAGAAGGTGGTCACGACGTCGTGGGCTCCGCACCATTGGTAGATGGCTTGTGCTGAGTCTCCGACCATGACCAGTTGGGCGGGGGCTGCGCCGGTTGAGGAAGATTTCCTCGACGACGGCGTTGGTGTCCTGTGCTTCGTCAAGGAGGAGGAAGTCGGTGTTGATCGGCCTCCTTGTTCAGGCCGGACACCGCCTGGAGTCGGCGGGTGGCGTCCTCCGCCGGGTTGCCGGGAGGCCGACCTGCTCAGGACGGCACGGCCGGGCACCTGGTGCCGCGTGGTGGCACTGTCAGGTCGGTCAGGTAGCCGTCGACGGCGTGCTCCATGCAGGGGCCCCTGGTGACGCTGCCGTGGCCTCGGCCCTCATACGTAAGGAGCGAGCCGCTGCGGCCGAGTTGCCGGGCCACCGAGACCGCCCAGGGGTAGCCGGTGGCGGGGTCGTGGAGTGCGTTGGACACCAGGATCGGCGGGGCGCCGCGGGCCGCCAGGTGGTGCTGCGGGTTAGCGGTCGGCGCGCCCAGGCACGCCGCTGTCATCTGGATCGGCAGCAGGGAGGGCAGGTCGGGTGCGGTCCTGTTCATCACGCCGACGAGTGAGGCGTATTCCCGGTAGTCGTGCACCGGCAGATGCCAGTCTGAGCAGAAGACGGGGGTCGCCGGCGGAAGCGGCGATACCGAGGTGGGCGAGGCGGGGAGCGGGCTGCTCGACGCCATCCCGGTGATGGCCTTCGCCAGGCCTGCGTAGTCGACTTTGTAGAACTTCTTGAAGGCGATCCCGTTCACCAGATCCGCTGACGAGAGGGGGGTTGCTGGCTTGGCGGGGTTCTCCAGCTCGCCGCGTTGGGCCCGGGTCAGCAGCCCCTGCCAGACCGTGCGGACGTCGCGACCGTGCAGTGCGCAGGTCGAGTCGTCGGCGCACCATTTCACGAACTCGTCGAAGGAGTCTTGTGCAGCGGCCGCCTCGGACCGCAGGAACTCACGGGTGGTGGAAACGCTGTGGTCCATCACGCTCTCCAGCACCATCGCCCGTACCCGGTGCGGATAGGCCTCGGCGTATTCCGCCCCGAGCAGTGTGCCGTACGAGCTGCCGTGGAAGGTCAGTTCGGCCTCTCCGAGGGCGGCCCGCAGTGCGTCCAGATCCTGGACCGTCTGGGCGGTGTCGAGGTGGTCGAACACCGGGCCGGTGCGTGCCCGGCAGTCGGCGCGGAGCCGCTTGTTGTAGGCCAGGATGGCGTCAAAGTCCGCTTGGCTTGCCAGTTCCGGTGACGGCCGCTGGGCGAGCAGGTCGCCGGAGCAGGTCACCGGGTTGCTGCGGCCCACGCCACGCGGGTCGAAGCTGACGATGTCGAACTTGTGGCGGATCTCGGGACTGAACCGGCTGATGCGGCTCACCACCAGCTCCACGCCGGAGTCGCCGGGACCCCCGGGACCGAACACCATCGAGCCGACGCGTGCACCGGGGTCGGTGGCCTGGCGGCGGGCCACGGCCAGGCCGAACGTCGGCCCGTCCGGGTGGGCCCAGTCGATCGGCACCGTGAGGGTGGCGCACTCGGCGCCCGGGTTGTCCGGTTCGTCGCACGGAGCCCATTGCAGGGCTCTGGCGGTCACCGGCGCCGCATTAACGATGGGCGCGGCAGCGAAACCGGCGACGGCGGCGATGGCGATTCCCGCAACCATGGCCGTGTTCCGTACGGCGGCGCGCCGTAACGCGGACCTGCCTCTGAACAACATGAACCATCCTCCTGACGAGACTGGGCGTGAGGGACGTGCTCAAGAAATGTGCAGACCCTGCCGGGACTCCTTGAGCACGCTAGGCGCTCTGTCGGCCGCCCGGTGCCGTTGTCAGGGGCCGTTCCGGGGCGAGTCAGGGACGAACCAGGGGTGCCTATCGAACGGGGATCCTGATCGGGTGGTCCCGACGCGACTGGTGCATGAGAGCAGGGTCCCTTGGCGATTCGGAGGGTGCTGACGTCTCACCTAGCGCCAGGAGGCCCTGTCTGTCGCAGTTGTACGCGGTCGAGGTCCCGCAGTTCAACTCACCCGCCCTATCGTGCGATTGCCCCGCCCATGCGTACGGGAAAACGGTGGACCAGCCGGACCGGGACAGGCGGCGTCCCTCGGACATGACGGACACGGAGTGCGCTCAGACCTGGTTGTTTTTGCCGGTACCGGCCTGGCTGGAGTGCCGAGAAGGCAAGCCGGAGGGCTATTGCCACCAGCAGATCATCGACGCCGTTCGCTACCCGGTCGACAACGGCATCAAGTGACTCTCGATACCGGCAGACTTCCCCGCCTGGCACCGGGTCCATGTCTTCTTCCGCCGCTGATGGGAGTGCGGGCCATCAATAGGCCGAAGCACTCAAGAGCCGTGGCCACCTGGTGCGACAAGCGTGGCTACATCTTCCTCGGCACCGTCACCGCAGCGTCGCTTTCCATAGGGCTCCGGTGCCGACAGGCGTGAGTCGGGTCAGAGGCACGAGCAGACCATCTGCTGTCCTATGGTTCCGGGATGAGCAACTCTGCGGCTGCTGCCGTCCTCACGACCGAGGACCTGGCCGAAGCAATACGTGCGGTGCGTACTTTGTTGGACATCGCAGATTTCAGTCAGGGCGAGGTCGACTTCGAAGCCGTCATCAGGTCGTCGGATGTCCTCGCGCAAGTACGTCACGTACTGCCCGACCTCGAATGGTGGGCGTCGGCCGGCAAGGAGCACGGCTCGTCGGAGGCCGACGACGACCCTGCAGACTGTCTGCCGATCCGCGTATTCGACTGGAGCCGTCCGCTGGACCGCGCCGAGCCCTTCATCGCCGCCCTGGGACCAGACCTCGCGGCTGTTCGATGGGATCTGGATGCATGGCCTGCAGTCCCTGAAGCGGGATTGGAGGCGATCTCGCAGAAATACGCGTACCTCACGCTGACGATGAATTCCCGGGACCTCTATCAGGAGGAGCCGTCGCAGGATCACACCGTCCACGTGCACGTTCGAGACCGGAACGGCGAACAGACCGCCCGCGTCCACTGGCTCGCCGATCAAGTGGGTGGCCGGTTCACAGGCAGGATGCAGTTGGCACGTCTCTAGCCCCCGAGCAAACCGGCACGGACCGACCCCTCATCCGGTGTGATCGGCCGGACAAGTCACCGTCCCACACCCACGGCCGCAGCTTTTCCGGATTACGGACCGCCCAGATCCGGGTGACGCGGCCGTCGGCGACATCGAACGAGGCTACGGTCATGACGGCGCCGGCACACTGGGCCACCAGGCCCGGCACACCGTTGACCGACCGCTCCAGGAGTTCGAGCCCCGGAGCCTTGTCAGCGATGGCGACCATGTACTGGGCGATGCGCGCACCGCCTTCGATCGGGCGTAGGGCGGTACCGACCATGCCGCCGCCGTCGGCAGTCATCACGGCGGCCGGGTCGAGGACATCGACGAGGGCCGCGATGTCTTTGGTCTCCCATGCCTCTTTGACATGCCGCACCGCGTCGGCATGCCCGGCCGCCGTCACCGGAGCCCGCGCGACGCGCACCCGCCGCCGGGCGGAGGCCGCGAGCTGCTTGCAGGCCGCAGGGGTCCGGCCGAGGATGTCGGCGATCTCGGCGAATGGGTATCGGAAGACGTCGTGCAGGACGAACGCCACCCGCTCGGCGGGTGTCATCGACTCCAGGACGACGAGGAAGGCCATGGTCACCGATTCGTCCAGGACCATCTGGTCGGCGAGGTCGGTGCCACGGCCGTGGTCCCACTCGGCATGGTCAGGCAGCGGATCGGGCAACCACGCGCCGACATAGCGTTCACGCCGGGCCCGCGCCGAGCCGAGCACGTCCAGGCAGATGCGGCTGGTCACCGTCGTCAGCCAGGCGCCGGGGGATACGATCTCGTCCTGCCGACTTCGTGGTAGCGCGTACCAGCGCGCGTAGGCCTCCTGTACGGCGTCCTCGGACTCGGCCAGTGAACCGAGCAACCGGTAGGCAACGTTGATCAGTTGGCTCCACTCACCGGCTATCTCGTCGGTGCTCGTCCTAGCCGTCCCCATGCTCCCGACCGCCTCCTCGCCTTACCTTTCGCAGGCCCGCGTCGTCGGGCTGGTGAGACCTTATCGATCTACTGCCCCCGGGCGGAAAAGGGGACCGTGGCATGGCAACCCAGGCGACGGCACAGCGCCGCTTCTCGTTTCTGCAGATCGCGATCACCCTGCAGACCCTGACCATCTTCCTTCAAGCAGTCTCCGCCGGACTGCTGCTGACCTCGTCCTACGGAGAGACGCTCCACAGTGTCGGAGCTCGCGTGATGTACGGGGCGTCGATGCTGTATGTGCTCGCGGCGGTGCTGGCTTGGAAGCCGGGCGGCGGCTCGCCCCGGCCCGTCTGGCACGCGTCCGGCTTCCTTGTCCTCGCCTCGTTCCAGGTCGTGCTCGGCATCGCGCACATACCATCGGTCCATCTCCCCCTGGGCGTCCTGATGTTCGGACTGAGCGTGCTGGCGCTGGCGCGGCGCTGAAATCCGATACAGGGGCATATCAGGATCAGCCGGGGCCTGTCTGGCGGATCACGCTGCGTCAAGGGGCCCGCTCGCCTTTTGTGCTGGTGAGCGGGGGCTGGTACCTCGAGATGCATGCGGAGGAGGGCGACAACGCGGAGCGTGGGCAACCGACGACAGCGCCGCAGAACATGGGGTCTCCCCTGCTCGGGCGACGCCGAGAGCTCAGCCTCGATCCACTGACGTGCCCCGAAGGTGATCTCTTGATCGTTTGGTGAGTGGGTTTCGGTCGGTGGTCGTGGGTGGGCAGGTTGTTTCTGCTGGTCTGCCCAGCTTTTTCGCGGGGGGAGAACCGTGCTCAAGCCGACCCCGACCCCGTCACCGCCCAAACGCCGGCGAAGGCCTCCGGCGGCCACCGGGCTACGCCTCGGCGCGAGGGCACCGGCGGCCGCGCCCAAGTGACCAGCGACCTGTACGGCACGCCAGGCGTAGACATCGCTGTCCAGCCCCGTCAGCAGCCCGGGCAGGGCCCGCATGTCACCGAGGCGCACCAGCGCCATGACGGCTTCCTGGTGGGCCCGGTGGAGGAGTGGGTATGGCGTCGCCCCCACATCCGGCCCTTGCGCGCTGCGACGTGCGGCAACGAAGGTGGCGAGGGCTTGGCGGGCGATCCCGGTGACGGACACGAGGGATCACGCCGTTGCAGTACCGGCCCGGCGGACACTGGCGGTGCGCAGGGGCGAGTGGACCCACACCGTCCATCTCAATAATCTCAGCACTCACCTCGTGGCGGACTGGCTGCGGGAGCGCCGCCACCGGCCCGGGGCCACGAACCCGCATCCGCTCTGCTCATCACCTCCCACACCTACCGGCATCCGTCATCTCCACAGCTCAGCTATTGCGCTGTGCGAGCCGCCTTCGACCAGTTCGGGCTGCTGCCGCGCCAGCTTCGGGCCGACGATGTCGACACTGAAACGCGGCGTCGGCCGCCACCCGCCCGGTGAGCGTTCCAGAGCGGCGACGGCACGGAGTACGGCCGGCGATACGTCGGCGACCTACCTCCTCTGCCATCCACCCTGTTGGGCAACGGAGTTCTTCAGGGAAGCGGATGAGGCGTCCCTGCGGGGGCACGCAGGTGCCAGACGCGCGCCGGGGGGAGGTTGCCCCATACGGTGCGGCAGTCAGCGGCGTGGGTCTGTTGGAAGGTGTCGAGCACGTGGGTGACCCCGCTGTGGCGGGCCAGGCTCCGGGAGGTGCCCAGCAGTGCGCGGAGGCGGGCAGTGCCGCGATAGCCGAAGTACGTCAGGTGGCCGCCGGGCTTGAGTGCGGTCAGGTACACGGCAAGTAGATCGGACACCTCGCAGGGGTGGAAGTTGGCGAACGGCAGCCCGGAGACGATCACGTCGTAGCGCGCCTGGGGGTCGAGTTCTGCCACCGGTCCTGCGATCAGTGCGATGCGTTCCCGGTGGACCGCCAGCCGGGGGTCGACGCGCAGGTCCGCGGCGAGCAGGCGAGCGAAGCGGGGGTTGGCCTCGACGAGGTCCAGGGTGTCCTCGGGGCCGAGCAGGTCCGCCAGCACTCGGGAGACCGCGCCTGTTCCGGCACCGACCTCCAGTACGGCGCGCGGCTGCCCGGCACGGTGCGCCAGCGGCGCGGCGAGCGCCGCGGCGAGGTGACGGCCGCTCGGGGTTACTGCCCCGGTCGTACGGAAGGTACGGAATGTCTCGGTGAAGAACAGCCGGCGGTCGGCGAGGCGTCGTGCTGGTGTCCGCCGGGCGGAGGATGTGCGCGTCGGGGAGAAGACCATGGCATGGACGCTAGGCAGCAGCGGGCGCATCGGAATCTTCCGATGTGTGACGAAGGCCCCGGACGAAAGTAGGGGGTCCCGATGGCTGCTCGCCGGGGTCCATAAGGCAGGAGCGTCCTTAGGATGACGAGGTGAAATCCGAGCCGGGGCGCGGCGTGCCGTTGTGGGTGGAGGTGCCGTCAGCGGTGCTGCTCGCCCTGTTGTCCACGTTGGAGGGCTTTCGGTCGGCCGGTGACAGTCTGGCCGATCCGGCGCCGTGGGTGGCGGCGACCGCCTCGGTCGCGGTGCTCGCCCGCTATAGGTTTCCGCGGGCGGTGGCGGGCCTGGCGCTGGTCTCGGTCGGCCTGGGCTCCGTGTTCCCATTGTTGGTGACGCTCTATCACTTCGCCTCGCGCGGCCGGTTGCGAGCGGTGTGGGTGTGTCTGGGTATCGCTTTGGCCGCCGGGTTGCCTTGGCTGGCTGTTGCGTTGGCGCTGGGATGTCCCTTGTCCGGGGGACGGCTGAACACCTGGACCGGCGCCGGTGTCGGCAATGCCGTGCTGGTGGCTCTGGCCTTGGCGCTCGGTATGTGGGCGGGCAGTCGGCGCAGACTGCTGGGTGCACTGACGGGCCAGGTGGAACAGCTGCGGGTGGAGCGTGAACTCCGCGCCGAACAGGCACGGTTGGCGGAGCGGGCACGGATCGCCCGCGAGATGCACGATGTGCTCGCCCACCGGCTGAGCCTGCTGATACTGCACACCGGGGTGCTTCAGCTGCGTTCTGAGGAAATGTCACCGGTCGTCCTGGAGCGGTTGACCCTGCTGCGCAGCACGGCCGGACAGGCGTTGGACGATCTGCGCGAGGTGTTGGGGGCGCTGCGCGCCGACCGGTCCGCCGGGGCCGATGGGGCGCCCGCTGTCACGGCGCCGGCACTGCCGGAGCTGGAGGAGCTGCTCACCGAGGCACGGGCCGCGGGCCAGGTGATCGAGTCGGTGGTGTCCGGTGATGTGGAGGGCACGTCCACCAGCCATCGTCTGGCGGTACACCGACTCGTACGGGAGGCCCTGACCAATGCCCGCAAGCATGCCCATGACGCGCCCGTGGCGGTGAGCGTGCGCTACGGGCCCTCGGCCACCACGGTGGAAGTCGTCAACGGACCGGCCGGACACGTCGGGGAGTCCGCGGTCTCCGGAGGTTCCGCGGTGCCTGGTGGCTATGGCCTGATCGGTCTGGCGGAGCGAGTCGCGGCGCTGGGCGGTCACCTGCACACCGGTACCTGCGGGGGTGGTTGGCGGCTCTCCGCCCGGCTGCCCACCTCCTCACCCGTCCGTCCGCCGGCGTCCGCCTCGTGATCAACATTCTGGTGGCCGACGACGACGCCCTGGTGCGGCTCGCTCTCGTCGACCTTCTGTCCACCGACCCGGAACTGACCGTGGTCGCCGAGGCGGCGGACGGCCTTGGCGCCGTCGAACAGGCGAGCCGGCACCGGGTCGACATTGCCCTGGTCGATGTGCGGATGCCGCGGATGGACGGCATCGCCGCGACTCGCCGGCTGCGCGCGCTCCCGAACCCGCCGCGAGTGATCACCCTGACCACCTTCGACCTGGACGAGTACGTCTACGATGCGCTCGCCGCCGGCGCGGACGGCTTCCTGCTCAAGGACACCGAACCGCGCGAGATCATCCGCGCAGTCCATGTGGTGGCGGACGGCCAGGGCATGCTGCATCCGGCTGCCGCCCGTCGCCTGATCGACCGCTTCCACCGCGCCGCCCGCCCCGAAGTGCTGGAAGCCCGCACCCGGGTCGAGGGTCTGACACCTCGTGAGAAGGACGTCCTGGCACTGCTCGCGCTGGGCGATTCCAACGCGGAGATCGCGGCGGCGTTGGGCATGCGCGAAAGTACCGTCAAGGCACACGTCAGCCGGATCCTCGGTGCGCTCGGCGCCGACAACCGAGTCCAGGCCGCCCTGCTGGCCCACGACGCAGCGCTGGGCGGCCGCGACTGACCGGTTCGCCGCGGGGAGACCGTCGGTCCCCCGTGGCCTGCTGCCGATCGCTCAGCCGCTCAGACCGCGGTCGCGGGCAGTGGTCTGCCCAGCAGGAAGGGCCACAGCAGCGTGGTACAGAGGCGCGGCCGACCGCGGGAGATGGCGTGACCGGTGCCTTGACGGTCACGAGCTGGGAGTCCGGGAGGGCGCGCCGGTGCTCGTGGGCGACTGCGGGTTTGATGAAGTCGCTCTCGCCCCGCAGGACGAGCGAGGGGACGTGCGCCGCGCGCAGGTCCGGCCGGGGGTCAGGGATCCAACGGCCGGCCGAGCTCGGCCGCGAAGAATGCTGACACCGTCTTGAGGATCTCGTTCGCTCACCGCAGTTCGGCGTTCTCTGTTCACCGGGAACTGGCCGACCACCACAAGAACGTCGCCGCGAACACCGGCATGGACGTGTACTTCGCCGACGCGCGCATCTTCGGCGCTCACCACCCACCTCCTCGAATCCGTCGGCGCCGCCCTGGACGAAGCGCTCATGGAGTCCCAGATCAGCCTCTGCAAAACGGAGTTGATCAATCCTCACCGCCCTTGGTGCGGCCTCTCCGATGTCGAACGGGCGACCGCGCGCCCCCTCACCGCGATCGGATCTCCACTCGCCGCGTCCCGTCGCTGAGGCGGCTGTGCGCCGCCGTCATCGTCCACGGTTCCTGCCTGACCGGGCGATTCGAGATGTGTAGCGGTCCTGGGCGTCGAACGCCGCCAGAGAGCGCACCCCGGGCCGGAGCGCGTGTCCCAGAGCGCGCAGGAGCGTCTCCTCCATTCCTCCCAGGGCTTCGGAGAGCTCTTCCGTCACGTCCCGTGTGATCTCCTCCATCACAGCGTCCACGGGGGTGTGAGGTCCGAGCTTGCTCACCGCGGCGGCCGCGCGGGCGGGGGTGAGAAGTGCCGATGCCTGGACCAGGAGCCAGGCAGGGACCCCAGCCGCACCCTGCGGCGGTGCCAGATAGGGACGTGCGCCGTCGAAGCGCTCGTCCTCGGCGAAGGCCTTCTGCTTCACCTTCACCACCGGGCGCCTGCCGACGCCCGCAGGACCTGCCTCCTGCCATTCACCGGCCGGCTTGAGGACATAGCCCTCGGCAAGGTTGTCCGCCAGTTCGGGAAGCCCGAAAAGGGCCGGGACTCTGGTGGGGAAGGCACAGGACAACTCCTGGAGCCTGTTCAGCGCGCCGTATCCGACAGCGGGAACACAAGTCAGCCCAGCGGCAGCCGCGGCTTCGCGCAGAACGCGGTCGGAGATCCACCATTGACCCTCAGCCTCCTCGACCGAGGCGTCGAACGGCAGCCAGTGAAGGCCCGGCGCGTACCACACGCCAGTCTGCACCGGCTCGGCTCCGGCAACGGCAGGGACATCCGGGTGTGGGTAGCATCCGCCAGCAAGCTCGCCGTAGATCGTCACCACCGCGGCATCGCCCCACGCACTGCGCGCCGCCGAGGCGAAACGGGCCGCCGCCACCGACAGCACTGGCCAGATTCTGCTCACGCCGAAGAAGCCGTCCAACGCATCGTCACCCAGGAGCTCACGCCGCTTCGCCGGATGGACCCCGGTGCCGTCGCAGACCACCGCAAAGTGCGCTCCATGCACCTTCTCCGCCGCGATCCACTCCCGGACCCCGGACGCACCAAGCCGCTCCCTCGCAGAGATCTTGGGATATGGCCGTAACGCGGAACCCGCAAACACAGAGTCAGACACACAGGGGATTGTCGCTGTGCGCCCACACCCGGGCAACAGATATTCACGCCGTGAAACCGGGGCCGGCACACTTGACCGATAGGAGCATCGCCGCGTGGGCTGCCGTTGCGATAGCGAGGAACGCCCAGAGAATCAGCGCCTCCAAGGAGCTCGTTTCCTGAAGATCGCCCGACGAGACGGTGCGGACGCCCCAGGCCCTGCAAGAACCCCTTCACAAACCGGGGTAATTCAAGAACCCCCGACCGCCGTTTCCTGACAAGTGGGACCGTGCGCCCTGACGGCGAGGGTTCGGGTCCGGTGGCGGCGTCTTGTGAAGTACGCAGGCCAGCGGGTTGACCGACACCGACAGGGCCGCGCGGGAGCGGATCCGGCCGCAAGGACGGGGAGAGGCACCGGCAGATCACCGCGCGACGGCCAGGCGGCCGAGCTCCGGAAGAAAGAGGTCTGGCCCCGCGTAGAAGCGCCGCGCCGGCTCCGGGGAGCCCGACCGGCCCTCAAGGATGAATCCAGGCATACCATGACAAGCTGTGGTCTTTCCGATCGTGCGGTCGTTCTTGATCGAACAGGGAGCTGAATCAGGCGAGTTCGCCGATGTGCGCGCATGCAGCAAGGGCCTCCTGGTAGCTCGCGGCTGTTGATGCCAGAGCGACAGGGAAGCCTTTTTGTTGCAGTCCTGCGTGGTCACGTTCGTTCAGTCCAGCTCGTCCCCATGGGGCGTGACTGGCTCGCCCGCAGGTTCGGGAACGGGGCCGATAAGCCCGGCCGGGAGCCCTGTCACGGCACAGACATGAGTGATGCGGAGTGGGTGGTGATCCGGCAGGCGTTTCCGACACCGGCGTGGATGGCGAGCCGGGACGCCGACCGCAGGATACCGCCCGCCCTGCGGGAGGGCTTCAGGAAACTACACCTGCTCCGGGGCGACGGGGCTACACCGGCCACCTCGATCCACCGGAAGTCCACGCCGAGGGCCTCCACCGGCACCCCGCCCTCACGGCGGGCCACCGTCCTGCGCGGCCCCGGCACCGGCAGGGCCGGCCGTTGGCGCTGCCTACCGACGCCGCTCGTCTTCGGCGCCTCGGTACGTAAGCAGGTCGCCTGGCTGGCAGTCGAGGACCTCGCAGATGCGGGTCAGCGTGGTGAAGCGGATCGCGCGGGCCCGGCCGTTCTTCAGGATGGACAGGTTCACATTGGTCACGCCCACCCGGGAGGCGAGCTCCGCGAGGGTCATGCCGCGCTCGCTGAGCATGCGGTCGAGATGGACCTCGATCGCGTGGCTGTCATTGTCGTCCGGCGCCATCACACCGTCCCTTCCAGATCCTCCCGCATGGCCACCCCGGCGCGCATGATGCGGGCGAACGTGAGGATGCCCAGGGCCGTGAAGACGAGTGCGTAGGGCGGCTGCCAGGCCGCCAGCCAACTGTCCGCAGTGAAGGTGTAGTCCTGGGTCAGGGTCGCCAGTAGCGCCGCGTGCGCGCCGGCTTCCACCACCTCTGCGACCAGGCAGCCGAGAAGCAGCCACCAGCCGGCGATCCGCAGGTGCTCGGCGGTCCGTGTGGTGAAGACGCCCTCGCGGGACGCTCCCTGTATCAAGCGGTTGAGCAGGAACAGGATACCCAGGACCAGCAGCAACGAGGGGAAGCCGCCGAGGAAGTCGAACAGCCGCTGAGCACCGTCGGCGTGATCAGTGCAGTAGGACGGGCGGGTCATGACCTCGACCCCCGCATGGGGCCGGAACCTGCCGGTGAACCCGTCCGTGCTGAAGTCCGAGCGGGACTCGGCACACACGTTCGGACCACCCCACGTCAGGCCCAGCTTGGTGCCGACCAGGGGTCCCACGGCACCGACGACGAGGCCCACGAGAAACAGTCGGTAGACGCCCCGGACCACAGTGGCGACCGGCTCCAGCAGCCTGGCCTCGGTGTGGTCGCCGCTCGACGGCGGTGCGTCCGGCAACTTGGTCCCCTTGATTCTCTGCACCTCAGCAGGCATCAGCAACCGCCCCCTCGTATCGAAAATCGATGTTATCGAAGAACGATAAGAGCGAGTGTGGCACTGGTCAACCCCTCCGGGCACCCGTCAATGAGCCCCCATGCCGCGCCGCGCCTCTCCCCGAATCGGGGGCCTTTCAGGTCGTCCCCGAATACGAACATCTCAAGGACAGAGCGGACCAGGCCAGCCGCCGTATCAAGCAGCCGGCGCAGGAGGATGTGATCGACCGGCACAATCTCGAGGAGCTCCAGGCACCTGTCGCCGAGACCACGGATATCGAGGTCGACTACCTCGAGCCTGTCCATCGCGAGCTCGGCATCGCCCTCGACGATCAGGTCCGTCGGCGGTTCGAGGATGTGAAACCATCCATCACCCAGTGGTCCGTAAGTCGGCACTTCCTGGGTGAAGAGATGGCCGAGCTCGCTGAACGGCTCCGTTCATGCCACTCCGAGCGGGCGCGCTTGGGCGAGGACCAGGCTCGCCTCCTTCGAGATCCAGCCGAGGGAGGAACTCCGGAGGCTCTCACGTCCGTACAGACGACTCTTGGGCGCGAAGAGGCCGCGCTCCAGCGCTCTGCGTCACCGCTTCGAAGCGGCACAGACCCTCGAAGCCAGTGCCCGGCAGATCACCGCGAAAAGCATGGAACTGCGGCAGGCAGTCGACACCGATCTCCAGGAGTGCCGTCGGCAAACCGACGAAGCCATCCTGCTGTTCTCTCACTACGCCCAGCATCTCTACGGGGAATGACGTGAGACCTACCTCGCCATCGAGGCCGGCCGCAACAACCTGACCATCACTCCGTGCATCGACAGCGACGGCAGCCGATGCATCAGCAAGCATCTTCTGTTTCGACCTGCCCCTCGCGTCCTGGCACACCGGCACGGCCGTGACCCCGACTTCCTCATCCACGACAGCCACCCCTACGACGGTGCCGGCGACCGGCAAGTCGCCGCTGCACCGAAAGTTGCCGCCGAAGTCACCGAGGAGGAGAACCTGCAGTACATCGTCGCGATCAACACCGACAGCCCGGGCATGGCTTCCCGACCCGGCTTCGATCCCGAGCCATACATCCGCAACCCCCGCCTCACCGGCGAACACGAAACCGGCGGCCTCATCTTCGGCTTCCGCTCCAAAACCATCGGCACGAGGCAGACCTCCGTCGCACAGCGCCAGGCGGAGCCTTGTGACTGAGCGGCACAGTTGGCCGGTGTGAGCACTTCAGTTGGCGAGCGTGGTGGTTGGGGGTGGTCAGGTCCGCCTACCGCTCTCGACTCAGCCGGCGTGTCGGACCGGCTCCGCTCCGGTCTGGATCAGGAAGTCGGTGAGCACTTCGGCGAGTCGTTCGGGCTGGTCCTCAGGGACGAGGGTGGACGAGTCAGCGATCTCGACCAACCGGCCCTGCGGGTACAGCTCGGCCAGTCGACGGCCGTGCTCACGCGGCATCAATCTGTCCTCGGTCGCCCAGACGACCAGTACCGGGCGGTCGAAGCCACGCAGTCGCTCGCTCCAGGCCAGCAAGGTTTCACGCTTGGGCGCCGAGGTGGCGAACTTGGCGAAATCCCTGCGAATGGCCCTGCTGCGGGTTGCGGGGGCGAACCAGCCGTCCATGATCTCGTCCGGGATCCCGCGCAGGCTCATCCCGCCGTATCCGTTGCGGTTGTTCCGGAACGAGGGGATACGCATGAGGCGCGTCAGGAGCCAGACGCCACCGGGAACCCTGCACACTGCGGCCGCCGCTTTGGCGGGTCCAGGGGGAAAATTGTCGAACGCCTCGCAGGCCACCAGCACCAGGCGCGCGACCCGCTGGGATTTCCCCTCCGACACCAGGAACTGGCCACCGCCCCAGTCGTTGAGGACGAGTGTCACGTCATCAAGGTCGAGCCCTTCGATGAACTCGCCCAAGAGCAGTGCGACACCGCGCTGCGACAGGTCGGCGTCCGGGGTCATCGGTTGGCGATGTCCGCCGAGGGGCAGCGTGGGCAGAATGCAGCGATACCCATTCAGCAGGGGTATCACTTTGCGCCACTGTGTCTCGTTCATCGGCAGGCCGTGGCAGAACACCAGCACCGGCCCGTCGCCGCCAGTGTCTTGATAGTCGATCGTTCCCGACGACAGCACGATCTGTGGCATCACACCCCCATGTGACAGATCGTCCCAATCTATTCCAGTGAACGCCGATGGGCCACGCAAAAGACCTCTCAGTACGGAAGAGGCAAGGGCAAGGGGGCGGTCAGACACGCGGCCCAGGATTCCAGGACGCGGCCGCGGTCCTCAGGACTGGCCAAGTGAAGCGCTCACCGGCCGGATGAAGCGCTCCTTGCCTTGTTGGCGGGTTGAGCACGGAGCGGGCAGCGCGCACGGCAGCACAAGATCGTCCAGCCCGCAGGCGTGGGACCGCACTGGACATGCCTCAACCCGCTGCTGTCGCCCCAGCAGGTGAGGAAACGGAGTGTCCCGCAGGGCATGCCCGCAAGCCGAGCGTTTTGCGCTGTCGGGCTCGCGTCAGCGGGAGGGTTCGATTCCCCAAGCGGCGGCTCGGGCGGCGGCGGCCGCGCGGTTGGGGAGGTCGAGCTTGGCGAGGATGTGCTCGATGTGGGTTCCTACGGTGCGCGGCGTGATGTACAGCCGCTCGGCGATCTCCCGGTTGGTGCGGCCGGCGGTCAGTTCGGCCAGCACCTGGAGCTCCCGTGGCGAGAGTCCGCCAGGCCGCCGCGCGTCCGCGGCGGTGTCGGCCGCAGCGATCTCCTCGGACGGCGGGCCTGTGCGGGGGCCGACGGCGGCGGCGAGGGCCTCGGTGAGCAGGGTGACCACGGCGCGCGCCGGATCGGGCGCGCGCCGCTGCCGGCGGGTGCTGACGTTCAGCATCCCGACGTACCGGCCGTCGGCGGCGAAAAGGCACTGAGCCACGCCGTCCTCGATACCGAGGGGACACAACACCTCCTGAAAACCAGGGGATGCCGCCAGGAGCTGCCGGGGGACGTCCCTGAGCCAGAGACCGCCTCGGGCCGGGCTGCGCAGCACCGGGAACACCGGGTCGTGGTGGAGGCGGGTCTCGATGTAGGCGGTGGCGTCGTCCGGGTAGCTCCCGGCCAGGGTGGTGTGGCGCCGGCGCAGCGGATCCCACCGGGCCAAGGAGGCGTGGTCGTACTCCATCACCTCCGACAACGCCGCCAGGACCGTGTCGACGCCGGCCGCGCCGCTCGTGGCGCTCCTGGCGGCCTCACGGACGTGGACGGCCGCGTCCAGGATGTCTGCCCTGCTCCGCTCCGCTGCCATCCTCCAAGCATGATCATCTGCCCGGAATACGTCAATCGCGAAGGGTGTCGTGCACGACCTGCCCGTCCACGACGGTGAGGACGACGGGCATCTCCGGGATGTCGTGGGGGTCGGCGATGAGCAGGTCCCCGTCGAGCACGCAGAGGTCGGCGACCTTGCCCGGCTCCAGGGAGCCCTTCCAGTCGTCGGCGAAGTCCTGCCAGGCCGCGTCGATCGTGTACGTACGGATCGCCTCGGCCAGGCCGATGCGCTGCTCCGGGCCGCTGACCCGGCCGGCGGCCTTCGACTCGCGCAGCACCATGGTCGCGATGCCCTGCCGCCAGTCCGGGGACGTGACGGGCGCGTCGGAGCCGCTCGCGACCCGCACGCCGGCGTCGATGGCATCGCGGTAGGGCCATGCGTACGCGGCCCGCTCGGCGCCGACGAACTCCTCCTCCATGTCGGCGACGGTCCACTTGATGGTGGGGTTCATGTTGACGCCGAAGCCGTGCGCGGCCAGCACCTTCATGCTGTGCGCGGTAAGGAAGTCGCCATGGATGACGTAGTGGCGGGCGTCGGGCCGCGGGTGCTCGGCCACGGCAGCGGCGAAGGCGTCCGCAACAGTGTCGCACGCCCGGTCGCCGGTGACGTGGACACCCAACTGGTGCCCGGCGGCGTGGGCATGCCGGATCATGGTGTCGATCTCGGCGGTCCGCTCGGCGTCGGTCTCGCCGCCGACGCACAGGGAGCCACAGCCGCCGCCGACGTACGGCTCGTGCATCCAGGACGTCTTGTTGGGGACGATGCCGTCGGCGAAGATCTTGACCCCGTGGATCGCGAGGCGACGCGGATCGGCATCACCGGACTCGCCGAGGGCGGTGAGGGTGCGGGCGAACTCCTCGGCGGTGCTGGCCATACCTGTGGGCAGGAGCAGGACGCCGAGGCGGGCGGTCAGTTCGCCGTCGGCCAGCAGCCGGCGGTAGACGTCGAGGGTTTCCGCGCCGAGCGCGCCCCGCATGATGCCGTCGCCGCCGGGGCCGAGTCCGGGCTCGGTGTAGCTGGTCACGCCGAGCCGGGCAAGCGTGGCGAGGGTCGACTTGATCGCGTCGGTCCGCTCCTGTCGGCTGAGCGGCGGCAGCACGTTCTGGACGAGTGCCTGGGCCCCCTCGTGGAGCAGCCCGGTCGGCTCCCCGGCTTCGTCCATGACGATGGCCCCGCCGGGCGGCGCGGCAGTGTGCCGGCCGATCCCGATGAGTTCCAGTGCCTTGGAGTTGACCCAGGTGGCGTGCCCGGAGAAGGAGTACAGGACGACGGGGTGGTCCGGACTCACGACGTCGAGGTCGCGCCGCGAGGGCAGCCGCGACGGATCGGAGACGCACTCGTCGAGGTAACCGGTGTCCCAGCCGTGCCCCGTGATCCACTGCCCGCCCGGAACCCGCCCGACGGCCTTCCGTACCGCCTCGGCCACGTCCGCGAGGGAGGACACGGCGGGATGGCCGAGGTCGAGGGAGAGCGGCGGCGTCGACATGCCGAAGGCGCATCCGTGCAGATGGGAATCGTTGATACCGGGAAGCAGCGTCGCCCCTCGCAGGTCGACGACGCGGGTGCCGGGTCCGACGAGCGGCGCGACGTCGTCCCGCTCACCGACGGCACTGATGACCCCACCGGTCACTGCCAGGGCCGAGGCGACGGAGAACTCCGCATCGACGGTGACCACTCGCCCGCCAAAAAACACCAGATCCGCATATGTGTCCACAGAAGGTCCTTTCGAAAACCGGGCGCACCACGGCCACCCGCGAACAATCTCCCGAGGACTATGGCCATGCCCCCACCCCCCGCACATCGGTCATCCCACCGATACGCACCCTCGCAGTGGCAGGCTGACGCCTTGTGCTCGGAATCGTGTTGCGTTGAGAGGCGCACGGCGGGTTCGGCGAGAGGTCCGGAGAAACGGACCGGGAGCAATCCCGGCACCGCGCTCCGGGCCTACTCAGCGAAGGCGATCAACGGGGTTCCGTCTCGGCGGCATAGCGTCATCTGGGACCGTGGTGCGGTGTGATGCGCTGGTCGGTGACCTGTTTCCGCACCTCAGCGAGTTGCTGGTGGAGCGCGTGTTCTTCGAGTGCGGAGTGATTCGTATGGTGGCAAAAACCCGGGAGGCCGCGGTGCCGTGTCCCGGGTGTGCGGTGGTGTCCAACCGGGTGCACAGCACGTACGGAAGAAGCCTTGCCGACACGCCGGTCGGGGATCGGCCGGTACTGATCGAGCTGACGGTGCGGCGACTGTACTGCGAGAACGTTCGTTGTTCGCGGCGATGGGCTACCTCGACCTCATCGACCTGGTCCTCTCCGAAGAACTCGCCGTCCGCGACGACCGCCGCTTCCGCACCGGCCTGCGGATCTCGAAACTGCCGCACCACAAGACGATCGAGGACTACGACTTCTCGTTCCAGCCCGAACTCGACCCGCGCAAAGTCAAGGACCTCGCCACCCTCTCCTTCGTCGAGGCCAAGGCCAACGCTGCCCTGCTCGGGCCTCCGGGAGTGGGCAAGACACACCTCGCCGTCGCTCTCGCGGTCGCAGCCTGCCGGGCCGGCTACTCGATCTACTTCACGAGCCTTGACGACATGGTCCGCAACCTCAGGACCGCCGAGGCCGCCGGGCGCCTGACCAGCAAACTCGGCAGCTACCTCCGCCCGGCTGTTCTCGTGGTCGCCGAGGTGGGCTACCAGCCCCTCGAACGCGCCGAGGCCAACCTAGTCTTCCAGGTGATCTCAAAGCGCTACGAAAAGGGCTCGATCATCCTGACCTCGAACAAAACCTTCAGCGAATGGGGACAGGTGTTCGGTGACGAAGTCCTCGCCACCGCCATCCTCGACCGCCTTCTCCACCACTGCGACGTCATCTCCATCAACGGCCCCAGCTACCGCCTCAAGAACCGGCTCGCCGCCATCGAACGAGACCGCGACGACGCGGCCTGAGACAGGTTGCCTTGTGACACTGAGCCGAGGGCGAATCCACCGAAGTTGGACGACAGGCACCCCGGCCCAGAGCCGCCTGGCTCTGGGCCGGGACCCTCTGGCTGAGGCTTCCACCAGCGGTGGGATGATCTTGAAGTGAACCCTCCCGACGGCTTGTCCTCCTCAGAGAGCGCATTCATGCTCAACGCGTTCGAGATCGACATACTCCCAGGTGTCCGCGGTGATCTAGATGAACCCCTCGTATCGGCATCTGCCGCAGAGCTGGCCCCGATCCTCCTGTCTCTCGTTGACAGAGGTTGGATAGAGGTCTGTCGCATCATTCCCTGGACGGCTCCTGATGGGAGTTGCGGTTTCCAGCCCGGCAAGCCCATTACGCGAGAGGACCTGCCAACGCTGCTGGCCGATGCCGACAACTGGGACTACCCAGACAGCGGCGATTGGATCGGCTGTCTGACGCTCACGCTGACAGAAAAAGCGCGGCCGGTTTCCTGGTGAGCTGAGAGTTGTCCAACTCAGATGACGACCGACCAACGGCCACTGGTGCACGTATCTCTGTACTTGGTGGAGCACTCAAAGGAGTACACCGACAGCATCGAAGTCGCCTCGCAGGACGGTGCGATTCCTGCAGGCGGATCGACGAGGTGGAAGTTCATCACGTCGCCGAGCTCGCGGACCTCGGACGACCGGGCAACCGGCCGCCGTGGGCAGATCTCATGGCCGCGCGACACCGCAAGACTCTTGTGGCCTAAGGGACTTGTCACACGGACATCCACGACAAGAGACCTGTCCCAGCACTCACGGAGTAGTCACTGGAGAGTGACGTGCGGCGAAAGTCCCACCCGTCGTTCGGGCTGGGGGTCGTTGGAAGAGGGCCTGCTCAGCAGGCACCTCGCCAACGGCCCACCAGGGCCCTGAGGCAGGGGTTCGGCCGGGCCGTGGAGACCTGAGTCGCCGCCCACCGTGATTGCCTGCGCACCTCGGCGCCGGACAGGACAGCGTAGGCGTTGCGCCGGTCGCCGCGCAGTCCACTGCAGGTCCTGATACCTCACAGCCTCCCGGGCGGCATTCGCGTGAGCGTAGGCGCCGCGTGTCTGAACCCGAGCGCCGATGACAGCGAAACTGCCACCCCCCAAGGCACCGAGCAAGCTGGCTATGAATTCGTTCACGGTTGGATCCTTGCGGACCGCGCGCCACCAGTACAGCGCGCGGGCATGACCACGGACGTGGCAGCCAGGGCCGCGCCGTGCGCACGGTGTTCGCGTGCGACTGTCTCGCCAGCCCCGGACTGCGCCAGGAGATCCACGGCCGGCTCCAGATCGTGGAGAACTGAAACAGCACGAACACCGTTCTTCCTGCGATGTAGAACCGCTTTCATGCAAACGGCTGTCCTCGGGCTGCCGGCAAAGTCCGCACTCAACGCTCGACGAGGATCTGACCGTCAGCGCACCCGGCCGGCCGGACCGCCATCGGTCGGGGCGCAGGTTGCTGATCCAGTGCCGTCACTTCGCCGATTTCGGCGAGGCAGTTGCCACGCGACCTGCTCCTTCGATGGCGCGCTGGTGGTGTGCTCCGGCGGAACCGGCCGAGGGGCTCAGGCGTGATCGACGAGCTGGGACTGGGTCAAACCCTTCTCACGCGCGCAGTGCGCGCAACAGAAGAACTGTCCGTCGGCTTGCAGGCCGTGGCCGAGAATGCGGCACCGGCAGTTGACACAGGTTGGGGCGATCTTCTGGGCGGCGCACTCGATGCTGTCGAAGACGTGGACCGCCCCTCCGGCGGCACGCACCTCGAACGCCTGCTCGTATTCGTTGTGGCAGACCTCACACACGGCCATGGGTGATCATCCTTGCTGCGGGAATTGATGAGCTGGGCGCCTACGCCTTCGTCCGCGAAGGCGCGGCGCCCTGGACATTAGCGAAAGGGCGCACCGATCCTCCGGCAGCGCGTGGACTGCAACCCGATCGTTCGGCCGGAATCACTCGCATAGCGTCCTCGCGCCTGCGCTCGGCTCCCGGGCTTGCTCAGCCGGCCCGGTCTTCACGAGGCTGACGATGAAAGGCATCACGAACGCGCGGCCCGCTCCCCGCGTCGAAGTGGACCTGGCCCGGCTCGGCGCCGTCGGCCGGCAGAACGTCAGGCCGGCCCTCATGCTCACTGCCGAATTCGTCTGTCTCCCACATGCCGAACTCCTCCCCCACCATGACCGGGTCCTTCGGCCGGGTGGGGCCCTCATTGCCCGCGTCCTCGGTGTCTGCGGGATCCCGCTTGCCGCCGACGTCTCGTCCTCTCTTCTTCTCCTCCTTCTCCGTGTGAGATCCGGCGTGATGACTTCGCCTTCGAGGCCGGCAGCAGACCTGCGGATATCCTCCCGGTATGAAGATCATGGTGCGGGGCCTCGTTTTCGGGGTGGGGTTCGGGGCGGCTACATCGCTCGTCAACGCGCTTTCGTCTCCGTACGGGGGGCTCGGAATGCCGGGCACCGTCTGGGGCAAGGCTGCCAAGGTGCTGAGCCTTCTGATGGATGCCGGCTGGTCCTGGGCAGCGCTGGCGGTGGTGACGGGCTGGCTGGCCGGGACACTGACCCGAGGCGCGCTGGTTGGAGCTCTGGCGCTGGTCGGGGCCACGGTGGCGTACTACGTGACGGACCTCTTCGTCTGGGAGGCCGGTACGGATCTGGTCAAGTGGGTGTTGGCGGGTCTGCCGTTGGGGTTGGTCCTGGGCGCGGTGGGTGCAGCCATCAGGCGACCCGGACTGATCGGTTTGCTGGCCGCGTTGACAGTTCCGGTGGGCGCTGCGGTGCAGATGGTTGTGATGCCGCCCAGGCCGCATCTCACGCTGACCCCGGCAATCGTTGTCGCCGAGGTCATCGTCTGGATGGCCGCCGTACTCGGTGTCGGCTGGGCGGTCTACCGCTTCCGGACCCAGAGGCGTGCAGTCGGGGTCGCATAGCCACGCACCGTGGGTCCCGCGTTGTCCGCCGAGTCCCCACCGTCCTCCTTCATACGGCCGATGACGACCTTCCGGGTTCCGGCGGAGAGCCGCTCGCCGAGGCAGTTGCCGTTGTCCGGGACGGTTCGGGGCGGCACGCCGCCCCAGCTGCTGCCGGTGTAAATGCTCACGCCGAGCTCGGTGTCCGCCCAGAGGCAGCCGAAGCCGAGCCACGAGTCGCCCCACGGGCCGGCGTTGGGCGACGGCACGGTCAGGATGATGGTGTGCTTGTAGTGGATGAGACCGCCGGTCTCGGTGAACGCGAAGCCGTGCGGGATCTCACCGAGTTGAAAAGCCGTTCACCACAGGTACTCCTTGCTCAGCAGGGGCACGACACATCACACGGTGCGAACGTGAAAGCCCTCTTTGTCACTCGCCAGGGTCGAACCCCGGGCTTGAGCGGGCCCGAAGCAACCGCCATATCATCGCCATGTGGAGGTCACTTGATGTCCGGGGGCACCTGGCGGAGGGAAACGGCTCCACATCACCGTCAGCCGACTCTGCCATTCCGGTATTGGCGTGACATCACAGACGGCGTCGGGAGTCACTTGGACCATTGCCGCGATCAGTTCCGATGAGCCCTGTCGAGCTCGTCCATCGTGCGCAGGAACGCGGCGTTCAGATCCACGTTGTACCGGTGCGCGAGGATCAGCACGGACCAGAGGCAGTCCGCGAGTTCGTGCTCCAGAGCGGGACGGCCGCCCGGCATGTCACGGGCGCCTTCCTGTGCCATGACGAGCTTTGCCAGATCACCGACGTCGCCGACGAAGCCGAGCATGAACTCCTCGCGTGTCCACACCCGGCCACGTTCCCTCAGGTTCAGCTCGTCGTAGAGGTCATGGATGCGCAGGGCCCGGCGCTGAAGTTCATTGAGGTCCATGTCTCAGCCTTTCCATATGCGCCCTGCGTAACCTCTGCGCTGCGATCGGGGTGTCGCGCAGCAGCAGGCAGGGTCGATGAAGTGCGGGTCGGGAGCCATCCGTGACTGCGCAGGGTCGGGGCGCACACGGTGCACCATCGTGAGCAGTACTCCCGGGGGCGAAGTCCTGGACTGTGGGGTGAACGCGAAGCGAGGTGAACGCTCCGGACGACCGGTGCGCATGCGCAGCCAGCCCGGTCACCTGGTCGCCCGCCTCACCCGGCTCGGCGCCGACGCGAGCGAACTGCTCGAGCTCATCCCCTGCTCGCTTCTTCGAGCAGATCCCCGTGCTCACCCCAGTTCTTCTGCCGGGATTTGCGTGGCTCGGCGGTCAGAGGCTGGTGAGCAGGCCGTCGAGTGGGGCGGGTACGCGGTCGGGGGTGAGGGCCTCGACGAGGACACGGCCGTAGTGGATCTTGCGCCCTCTCTTCGTGCCGAGGAAGCGCCGAAACTGCTGCTGTGCGGTACGTCCCTGTTGTGCGGGCTGGCGCAGGAAGATCTGGAGGGCGCGCAGGTCGCCCTCCTCCCGGACGAGCTCGGCCACCCGTGCCACGCCCAGCGCGCGGATGAGCTCGTCCTCCAGATCCGCCGCGCAGACGAAGAACCCTTGCTGCGCAACACCGGCCCGCTCCCAGCCGCGGGCGTAGTAGCCACGCTCCAGCTCATCGCACATTCCCGTGAGACGGAGGCCCAAGCCGGGTGGCCCGAGGAAGCGGGCGAAGCGACCGACGCCCATCGCACCGCCTATCGACAGGACGCAGACTCCCTCGGCGGCCAGGTCCCGGCCGCGGCTCGCGGCCAACGCGTTGACCGCGGCGACGTCGCTCGGCCCTTCGAGCAGGACGGCTGCCCGGACGGGCAACCGCTCGGCCAGCTCGCGCGCCAGGTCGCCGGGGCCACCGGCCGCCCACGCGGTGACCGCCTCACGGAACGACCCCATGGACTCGTCCGCTGTGGACGGCCAAGACCGCAACGAGGCCTGAGGCAATTCGGAACCTGCCTGGCCGGATGTACCAGCCAGTTCCGGCGAGTGGCTCTCGACCATCGCCGTCAGCCCGGCGACGGTTGCGTTCTCGAAGAACTCGGCCGTCGGCAAATCAACGTGGAGCACGCCGCGGATGTGGGCGAGGAGATCCGTGGCGAGCAGGGAGTTGCCCCCGATCTCGAAGAAGTCGTCGTGCATACCGACCTCCTGCAGGACGAGCGCGTCGGCCAGGAGATCTGCCAGAAGCTCTTCCACGTGTGTGCGTGGAGCTGCGTACTCTGGGTCCGCGGTCCGCGGCAACTTCTTGGGTGCCGGCAGGGTCCGCCGATCGGTCTTCGAGCCCAGGGTCGGGGGGAACTCGTCCATCACGACGATCACGGACGGATGCATGTACCTCGGCAGCGTGTTGTGCAGAGCCAGGCGCAGCTTCGGTACCAGCCGTTCGGTGCTGCCGTGGAGCACGACGTATGCGACGAGGACCTTCCGTCCGGGAGTGACATCGTCGCGGGCCACGACGACGGCCTCCTTCACCTGCGTCTGTCCGGCCAGCGCCGCCGCGATCTCACCGGGCTCGAACCGGTAGCCGTCCACCTTGACCTGGTCGTCAGCCCGGCCGCGGAAGTCGAGCGCGCCGTCTTCGTTGAGCCGGACCACGTCTCCGATGCTGTACATCCGCTCGCCGGGACGGAACGGATCGGGGAGGGTGTCCTCCGTGGGCCGGTACCCGTTGACCAGCAGCAGGTCCGGATAGGCGCGGCGAAGCGCGTTGATGTGGACGGGCGACAGTGGTTCCCCGCGGGCGAGCAGTTGGCGCAGCCCGCCGAGGTTCTCCAGGTGGCCATCGACCAGGCGGTGGAACAAGCCGGTCGTCAGCCACAAAGTGGTGATCTCTTCCCGTTCGAGGAACTCCGCCAGTTCGTGCATCAACACGGGGCCCGGTGGATAGATGACCAAACGGGCTCCGTTGAGCAGCGATCCCCAGATCTCGAAGGCGGAGGGGTCGAACCTCAACGAGCAGAACTGCAGAAATGTCTCGGCTGAGGTCAACGAGGCGTAGTCGCCGTCCTGCACCAGCCGCACCACATCCCGGTGCCGCACGGCGACACCCTTGGGCATGCCGGTTGAGCCGGACGTGTAACAGACACAGGCCACGTTGTCAGGAGTGGTGCCGGGCTCGATCGGCCCCGCGTCGGGAGGCATCTCCGACTCGAGGTCAAGGTTCACCACTGCGGCGTCGACCTCGGGAACCCTGTCGATCAGGCGATCATGGGTGAGCAGGACGCGGGAGTCAGCCTGTTCCAGCATGTACCGGAACCGCTCGGTGGGCTCGTTCGGATGCACGGGCAGGTAGGCGCCGCCCGTCTTCAAGATGCCTACGAGCGCGATCACCATCTCGAACGAGCGCTCGACGAACAGCCCGACCACGCTCTCCGCACCGACTCCGCGCGAGCGCAAGTGCCGAGCCAGTCGCTCGGCCCGCTCGTCGAGCTCCGCGTATGTCATGTCGGCACCGTCGAAGCGCAGGGCTGTCGCCTCGGGGCGATGCCGTACTTGTTCGTCGAACAGGTCGGTGATGGTCGCGTTCCGCCAATCCCCAGTTGACATCAGATGCCCGCCTTGTCAAGCGCCGCTTCGGTCTCCCGCTCCGGAGAGCCGGTGAGGTCTGGAACCTCGACTTCCAGTTCGTCCGCATCGATCAGCTGCAACAGAATGATCGAACCCATCCCTTTCAGTACCGGAGACCAGCTCGTCGCGGTCAGGCAGTCCCTTGCTTGCGCAACCCGCCCAGAATCGTCACGGCACGGAGCGGAAGCAGACTGAACGATCCCGCATCACCGATGCCGTGGCTCGACTCGCACAGACCGCTGAGGAACAACGGCGGTGCGCTGTCCGCATGTGGCCGCAGACGGTAGTCGGGTTCGACAGTCACATAGCCGTCGAAATCGAACCGAAACCGGCCGATCACGCCGCCCAGCAACGCGGGATACGGTTCCTGGTGAGGGTTCGGCCCCAGGACGCGGAACCCGGTCGCGAGACCCACCGGGTACGCACGGTCCACCACCACGTCCTTGGTATGGACTTTCCTCCACCTCGAAGCCCCACGCCCGATTCATCCACCGCGGCCGCGCGGACCTCGCTGTTGCCGCGCACGAAGATCCGCTGCTCCCGGTCCAAGGTAACACCAACCACCCTTGCTACACCGCTCACTTGAACGGCCCGCACCCGAACGACATCACCGGCTGCGGAGCCCTCAGCCTCGCCCCCCTCTGCTGCGACTTCCCGGCCGCAGCGACCGAGCAGTCCCAGTCACCCTTCCCCACTGACCTCAACTCAGCTGTGGCCAAGGCGCGTTACTTCCGATGAGCCGTAGCGGCCACCTCCCACCCCCTTCGCGACTGCGAATGCGGCGACGCAGCCCCGCCGTTGCCCTCCGACGCCCCGGACACTCCGTCCTCCTTTTCGCCGGCAGCTCACATCTTTTGATGAATCATTAGAAAGTTCCAGAGATTCGTACCGAACCTCTGGACAGTCCTCCGCGCAGCGCTCTAATCTCGCTGCCCACCGAGACATGTGTTTCGTCGCGGTAACACCGCAGCAGATCGGCATTCACTCGAACGCCCTTCACCTCACGAGTCTTTCCACGTCTCTCCCCCCATGGCCGGGCCACCGCCCTTCACGAGGCACCGCGCGATCGCCGTCACGGCGGTCGCCGCTCACGCACCGTTTCAGCACCCCGTCGAAACACGGGGAAACCGGCCGGGTCACCGACTCTGCCGTGACCGCAGCGGAAGGGAAGCGACATGAAGATCCGTACGTTCATCGCCACGGCCTCACTGGTGGCATCCGGCAGCCTGCTGGCCTTCTCCGGCTCCGCCCAGGCCGCGCTCTACACCACCTGTGTCGGTGACGGCGGGGCCGTGACCGTCAGCAACGATCTGGTCGTACCGGCCGGGAAGTCCTGCACCCTCACCGGCACGAAGGTCAAGGGCACGGTGACGGTCGAGGCCGGAGCCGACCTCGTGGCGGCGGGCGCCACCTTCAACGGCGCGGTCACCGTCGAGGAAGACGCCTATCTCGACCTCACCGACACCACCGTCAAGGGCGCGCTGACCACCAATTCCGCTTTCGGCGCGCACCTGGAGACGAGCAACCTCAAGGAGGTCGACGCCACCGAGGGATTCGTCTACGCAGTGGACTCGACGCTCGGTGGAAACGTCAGCGCCGAGGCCGGCGAGCTGTACATCTCCGGCAGCACCCTCAGCGGCTCGCTGACGGGTGACGGCAACCAGTACAGCGACGTGTACGACACCACCGTCAAGGGCGCGCTCACCGTCAACGGGAACACTCTCGGCGGCGTGTTCTGCGCCAGCGAGGTCTACGGCGCCGCGAAGTACGCGGGCAACGCCGACAACCTCCAGCTCGGCGGCGAGGGCCTGCTCGGATCCTGCGCGGGCGCCTCGTACTTCGGCGGCAACCTCGCGGTCACCGACAACACCGCGAAGGCGGTGCTCGACAACGCGATCGTGCGCGGCGGGCTCACCGCGACCGGTAACGACCCCGTCCTGGTCGTGGGCGAGTTGGCGCGTATCCGTGGCACCGTCACCGGAGAGACCGCTGCCGTCGGCGCGTCGTCCTCCCTCTCGGCCAGGAAGGCGGCGCCGCAGGACCGTGGTGCCGACCTCGCCGGGAAGGCCGCCGCCCGGGCCGCCGCGGCGCGGGCCGACGCCCACGAGGCAGGCAGGTCACACCTCTGACGCCGAGCGGCACAGGCAGCGGCACACGCGGCGACACCGGCCGCCCCCGTCGCCGTACCTCCGCACCGCGCGGCGGTCCCCCTCCCACCGACACCCACCCAGCCACGCTCGCTCCACTGTTCCGGAGCCCGTGGATCCGCCGTCGCGGCGCCCACCGCAGCTGCCCGGTCCGTGCCCTCTTCTCCTCATTTCCCAGGAGTGACCGTGAGCCATATTCACAAATCCTTCGACCGCAGGGACTTCCTGCGCGCCACCGCCGGCACCACCGTGGCACTCGCCGCCGCTTCCGTCACCGGGGCCGCCGCGACCTCCGCCACCGCCGCGCCGAACAGTCTGTCCATCCCCAAGGACCGCATCGGCATCCAGCTCTACAGCATCCGCGACAAGGTCAGTGCGCTCGGGTTCGCCGTCGTCCTCGCCGAACTGGCCCGGATCGGCTACAAGGAGATCGAGTTCGCCGGATACACCCAGTCCACCTCCATCCTGGGTCGGCAGATCACCCTCCCGGAGATCCGCAAGCTGCTCGACGACCACGGACTGCGCGCCGTCGGCAGCCACGTCGGCATCGGCAATCTGCGCACCAACCTCCAGGCCGAGCTGGACGCCGCGCAGATCCTCGGAATGCCGCATGTGGGCACCGCCAACGCACCCTCGAACGTCAACACCGTCGCGGGCTACCGCGCCGCCGCCGACGAGTTCAACGTCTGGGGTGCCGCGGCGACCGCACGTGGCCTGAAGCTCTACCAGCACAACCACGCGGGCGAGTTCGCGTTCGCCACCGACCAGCCGTCCGTCCGGCTGTACGACGTGTTCCTCAAGAACACCGACCCGCGCCATGTCTATCTGGAGCTGGACATCTACTGGGCGTACGTGGGCCAGTACCGCTGGCCCGGATTCGACCCCGCCGCGTACGTGCGCAACCAGCCCTACCGCTACCCGCTGTTCCACATGAAGGACGGCGACGCCAACGCGGCGAACGCCAACGGTTTCGACATAGTCGAGTTCGGCGCCGGTGACCTTCCGTACGAGAGGTTCGTCCGCGACATCGGGCCGCGCGCCTCCCACGTCGGCATCTGGGAGCAGGACACCGCGCCCAGCACCCTGCCCAATCCGCCGGGTTCGTTCGGCGCGGCGGAGCGCAGCTTCACAGCGCTCAAGGGACTCCTCGGCTGAGAGGCCCCGAAGAAGACAGGCGCCTCCGCGCGGAGGCGCCCCCGTGTCCGCTCCATACCGCCAGCAACCGAGGAGACGCAATCACCGTGCACCGCACCCTGAGACGCCTGATCACGGGGGTCCTGCTCGTGGCACTGCCCGCACTGGGCGGTGTGGCCGTCGCGCCCGCCGCCCAGGCGCACCCGGACCACGAACACGCTCTGGACTGGTCGAACTACGAGAAAGTCACCCTGACGAAGGACACCGGCGAGCCGATCGACCTCGCCGTACTGCCCGACAACCGTGTCCTGCACACCGCCCGCAACGGCGACGTACGGCTCACCGACCCCGGCACCGGTGTCACGAAGGTCGTCAACCACGTCGACGTGTACCAGAACTCCGAGATGGGGTTGCAGACGGTCACGCTCGA
Organism: Streptomyces sp. Ncost-T10-10d; assembly: GCF_900091955.1. Classification (GTDB taxonomy): domain Bacteria; phylum Actinomycetota; class Actinomycetes; order Streptomycetales; family Streptomycetaceae; genus Streptomyces. The sequence continues at coordinate 39,491 of NZ_FMDF01000129.1, read as the reverse complement.
CCCGGATTTCGCCACCAACAAGTGGGTCTACCTGTACTATTCGCCGCCGCTGAACACCCCGGCCGGCTCCGCCCCGCTCCAACTGCCCGCCGGGCAGAACGACTCGTACTGGAAGCAATGGGAGGGGTACGACACCCTGACCCGTTTCAAGTGGACCGGCGACAAACTCGATCTCTCCACCGCGCAGGAGATCATCCGGGTCGACACCAACCGCGGCCAGTGCTGCCACGTCGCCGGTGACGTGGACTTCGACGGGGAGGGGAACCTCTACCTCGCGACCGGCGGCAACACCCCTGCATCGGGCCCGAACGTCAACGGCTACACGCCGATCAACGACGCGGCCGGCTACAACCCGGGACTCGACGAGCGCCGCGGCGCGGGCAACACCAACGACCTGCGGGGCAAGATCCTGCGTATCAACGTCCAGGAGGACGGCGGTTACACCATCCCGGAGGGGAACCTCTTCGAGCCCGGCACGGCCAAGACCCGTCCCGAGATCTTCGTGATGGGCCTGCGCAATCCCTTCCGGCTGGCGGTGGACCGCAAGACCGACGCCGTGATGTGGGGCGACTACGGCCCCGATGCCGGTACCGCGGACCCGAACCGTGGACCGATGGGATACGTCGAGTGGCAGACCACGACCAAGGCCATGAACAGCGGCTGGCCGTTCTGCACGGGTGACAACAGCAAGCCCTACCGGGACTTCGACTTCGCCACCCTCACGCCCGGCCCCGCCTTCGACTGCGCGGCGCCGGTCAACGACTCCCGCTGGAACACCGGCCTGACCGAGCTGCCCGCCTCCGTGCCGGCCACGCTCTGGTACGGCGACCGGGACACCGACCAGCCCTGGCCCGAGCTGACGGCCTTCCGCGGTCCCGGCGGTCCCGGCGGCCAGGCCCCGATGGGCGGTCCGGTCTACCACTACGACGCGGGCAACCCCTCACCGGGCAAGTTCCCCGAGTACTGGGACGGAAAGGCGTTCTTCGCGGAGTTCTCCCAGGACTACGTCGCCGCGTTCACGCTCGACGGGCCGGACGGTCCCGTGAGCAAGCTGGAGAACGTCCTGCCCAACAGTGAGCGTTCACAGAACGGCATCCCGCCGTGGGACAACCCGATGGACCTGGAGTTCGGTCCGGACGGCGCACTCTACGTCCTCGACTACGGCGACGGCTTCTTCCGGCAGAATCCGGACGCGGGTCTCTACCGGATCGACTACGCCGAGGGCAACAAGGCACCCACCGCCGTGATCAAGGCCGACAAGACGTCCGGCCAGGCCCCGCTGGAGGTCTCGTTCAGCGCCACCGCCTCCAGCGACCCGGAGAACGGCGATCTCACCTATCAGTGGGACCTCGACGGCGACGGCACCTTCGACGCCACCGGGCCCACGGCCAGCCGTACGTATCCGGAGAACGGGCAGTTCCAGGCGCGGCTGAAGGTCTCCGACCCGCAGGGCAAGTTCGGCCTGTCGAGCCGTCAGATCACTGTGGGCAACACGGCGCCGACGGTACGGATCACCTCGCCGCCCGACGGCGGGTTCTTCAACTGGGGCGACGCCGTGCCGTACGGCATAGCCGTCGAGGACCCGGAGGACGGCACCACGCCGGACTGCGCCAAGGCCGCCTGGACCTTCGGTCTCGGGCACAACCAGCACGGGCACCCGGTCAACAGCGGCACCGGCTGCACGGGCGGCGTCGTGACCCCGACCGACGCGGGGCACGGTGACACCGAGAACGTCTTCGGCGTCCTCGGGATCGCCTACACCGACAAGGGCGCGGGCGGCGTTCCGCCGGCGACCGGTGACGCCCAGGTGGTGCTCAACCCGGCCGTCATGCAGGCCGAGCACTACGACTCGGCGGAGGGCGTCACAATCACGGACGACACCACGGCGTCCGGACAACGCAAGCTGACCTCCTTCGACGCGAGTGACTGGATCGCGTACGACCCGGTGTCGTTCGCCGGGATCACCGGGGTGAAGACCCGTGCCAGTGGCGCCGGCACCCTGGCGCTGCGCTGGGGCGCGGCCGACGCGGAGCCGTTCGCCACGGTGTCGGTTCCGGCCGGAGAGGGCTGGCAGTCCGTCACCACCCCGCTGACGGACGCCCCTTCGGGCAGCGGCGAGGTCTTCGTCACCAGCTCCGGGGGTATCGAGCTGGACTCGCTGACCTTCCAGGGCGCGGGCGTCGCGGACAAGACCGCGCCCAAGGTCACCGCCACGCTCAACCCGCCCCGGCCCAACGGGGACGACGGCTGGTACACCAGCAACGTGTCACTCGCGGTCTCGGCGACCGACAACGGAACGGTCGCCAGCCGTCAGTACTCGGTCGACGGCGGGACGACATGGCAGTCGGCCAACGCGGCCGTCACCCTGTCGAATGAGGGTGCCACCACCGTCCGTTACCGGGCGACCGACAACGGCGGCAACGTCTCCGAAGTGGGCTCGCTCACCGTACGGATCGACCGCACCGGTCCCACGGTGGCGGTGAGCGGTCTCGACGCCGACGGCGTCTACGGGGACTCCAAGCGCCCGACGCCGGCCTTCTCGGCACAGGACGCGGTGTCCGGCGGGGCCACCGCGACGGCCACGCTCGACGGCAGGGCCATCACCGCCGGCCAGGCCCTGGAGCTGTGGCGGCTGCCGCTGGGGAACCATGACCTCACGGTCAGGGCCCGGGACAAGGCCGGCAACACCACCACAAAGACGGTGGCCTTCACGACCCGTACCTCCTACGCGGACATCCGCGCGCTGATCACCCAGCTTCGGGCCGACGGCCTGATCACGGCGCAGGGACAGCAGCGGCTGACCGTACGGCTCACCCAGGCCGAGGCGCACGCCGACGCCGGCCGTACAAGTCAGGCCGCGGCGGTGCTGGAATCGTTCGCCGGCTACACGTCCGACACCGCCCTGGTGCCGGACAGCGCGGCAGGCGCGGCCCTGGCACGGGACGCGCGGGCGCTGAAGGGAGGCGCCACCGGCTGACGCCTCGACAGACGGAGCTGCCCCGCTGTCACACCGGCGGGGCAGCTCCGTGCCCGGACTCCGTGACAGGGGCCTGCCTCCGGGCCGTGGGGTCCCGCCGGTAGGAGTTCCATCAACGAGGCGGCAACTTTCGGCGTTCTGTGAAAAAGTTGCCGGAAGTCGCCCGCGCCCCTGCGCCCCCGCGGCCCCGAGAGCACAGGCCCTGCCGGGCAGTACAGTGCCCGCCCCCGTACCGCCCCCGCGACAACTCCCGAAAGCTGTCCGAAGGCGCCCAGAGGAAGTGACTCCGTGAACATCCAGTACCGCGTGTTGAGTCTGCTGCGTGACAACGGCCCGCTGTCCCGCGCGCAACTCGCGGACCGGCTGGAGGTTCCGCGCCCGCGGCTGCTCGGCGAACTCGACCGCATGGTCGCCGCCGGGCGGGTCCGCGAGGCAGGCCCCGCCGCATCGCGCGGCGGGCGGCGCTCCACCCTCGTCCAGCTCGACCCCGGTGTGCGGTTCGCCGCTGTCGATCTGGGCGCCAGCTCCGTCGACATCGAGATCACCGACGGCGCGCTCGCGCCGGTGGCCTCCTGCTCCGAGCCGGCAGACATCCGCTCCGGACCGGTCGCCGTGCTCGGGCGCGTCAGCGAACTCCTGCGCGCGATGGCCGACCAGGGGCACTACACGCGGCTCGACGCCATCGGCATCGGCCTGCCGGGACCGGTCAGCTTCCGGGAGGGCGTACCCGTCTCGCCGCCGATCATGGTGGGCTGGAACCGCTTTCCGGTACGCGACACCCTCGCCCGCGCACACGGCTGCCCCGTCGTGGTCGACAACGACGTCAACGTGATGGCCCTCGGGGAGCAGCACAGCGGGGTCGCAAGAACCGTCGACCATCTGCTCTTCGTGAAGATCGGCAGCGGTATCGGCTCCGGCATGCAGCACCACGGCCGTATCTACCGGGGCGCGGAGGGGTGCGCCGGCGACATCGGACACGTCCAGGTCGAGGCCGAGACGGACGGGCCCGTCTGCTCCTGCGGGAACACCGGCTGCCTGGAGGCATACTTCGGCGGGGTGGCGCTGTCCAGGGACGCCACGGAGGCCGCGAAGTCCGGCCAGTCACCCGCCCTCGCCGAACGGCTCGCCGAGCGGGGGGTGTTGACCGCCCTGGATGTCGCGGAGTGCGCGGACGGCGGCGACAACACGAGCGTCAACCTGATCCGGTCCGGCGGCCACCGGGTCGGGCAGGTCCTCGCCACGCTGGTCAGCTTCATGAACCCGTCGATGATCGTGATCGGCGGCGGTCTGACCGGGCTCGGCTATCCCCTGCTCGCCGAGATCCGCAGCGTCGTGTACAAACGCTCACTTCCCCTCGCCACCGGCAATCTACCGATCGTCATGTCCGAACTCGGCCCCCGCGCAGGGGTCGTGGGCGCCGCGCTCCTGGCGAGCGAACTCGCATACGGCGAGGAGCCCTGACCGCACGACCCGGAACCGGCTCGGTCTCCAACCTCGGGTGTCGAACGGCTTCTCGTACTTGATCACCTGGTCCAGTAACTTCCCTGCGTGCAAGCGGTCTTCGACTGAGCGTGTGATCCGACCAAGGAACACGCAAGCTCAGCACGAAGGCCTGTAGTGATGAGTCTGTTGCATTCCTTCCTCCAGGATCTTCCTCTTTCCCAGCGCACGGCACACCTACCAACTCACCCAACGAGCAAGCGGGTTGGCAAAAGCTCACCGCATCCACGAGCTGCCTTCCTGGCCGGCCCACGAAGCCCTCACCCGCTCTTCCAGTACCACCAATGTCGATGCGCACCCTCCTTCACCATTGGTGGCGCGGACAGCGCTCCGCCAAGACCCACCCCGAAACTCCCCCGTGGCTGCAGAGGACCGTCCCCGCCCGAACGGCACGCAGCAACCCGGCTCCGAATTCGCCGCAGGCATCCCGTCGCACCCGTCGACGCCACTGGGTGATTCTTGGGTTCGCCCAGACGAGGCGGGACGCGCCCAGTGCTCCCGCGTTCCCGATGAGCCCACCAGCGACGGCATCTGCAAAACCACCAGCAGTGTCTCGTTCCTCGACGGTATCGAACCAGGAGAGGGACACCACCGCGCCTCGCCTTGCGGAAAAAGGAGCCCCTGGTAGGGTCCGCCGGGGTTCTACGACGCGATGGAGATGGTTCATGAAGCTGCTCCCGCTGTTCCTCCGACGGCCGATCGAGGCGGTGTACGAGCGCCGACTGGCCGCCACCCTGGCGGGGCTGCCACGCCCGCAGCACGTCGGAATCATGCTCGATGGCAACCGGCGCTGGGCCCGACAGGCGGGACACGCGGACGTCCGGGAGGGGTATCGGGCGGGCAGCGCCAAGGTGACCGAGTTCCTTGGCTGGTGTACTGCCGCAGGAATCGAGCACGTGACCCTCTTCATGCTCTCCGACGACAACCTTGGGCGCCCTGCCGAACAGCTCGGCCCGCTGATCGACATCATCGAAGCGACCGTCCGGGACATCACGGCCGAAGCTCGTCCCTGGGAGGTCCAGGTGATCGGCTCGCTCGACATGCTGCCCGGCGTCAGCGCCCGGGTACTCAAGGAGGCCGCCGACGCGACGGCCGGGCGTGGCGGGCTCAAGGTGGACGTCGCGGTGGGCTACGGCGGCCGACGGGAGATCGTCGATGCGGTGAAGAGCGCGTTCGAGGAACACATTGCGGCTGGTGGCGACCCGGCCGACCTGGTCGAGCGGTTCGAGATCGAGGACATCTCCCGGCATCTGTACTCGCCGATCACCGACCACACCGACTTCATCATCCGAACCTCCGGCGAGCAGCGGCTGTCCGGCTTCCTTCTCTGGCAGTCCGCGTACGCCGAGATGCACTGGGTGGACTGCTACTGGCCGGCGTTCCGTCACGTGGATTTCCTGCGCGCACTTCGCTCGTACGCGAATCGCGAACGGCGATTCGGTAAATGATCACCTTCAGCGCCGGGCATCACCGACTGTGCGCAGGCTGGTGGCTCCGCGACGGAGGGCCCGTAGCTGCTCGTTGATGTGCTGGTGGACCAGGTGCCAGGACATGCCGGAGAGGGGCCGCCGCTCGGTGACCGACTCGTAGAGCACACAGCCGAGCGAGTACAGGTGGGAGCGATGGTCGAAAGCGAGCCGGGGCGGCACGCATCTGTCGGGGGTCAGGGGGTGATGGCGCTGCTTTCGCTGGACCCCGACGAGCATGGGGCTACGCCGCTGAACCATGCGCTGGAAGGCACCACTGAGCGCGTTCCGCATCGCCCTCGAAGGTCTGCTCACCCGGCCGCCAAGTAACTCAACCACGCTGATCGACCGTCAAGTTGAAACACTCGATCGGCGACGGACAGCCTTCACGCTCCATCTGAAGGAAGCACGCCACGACCTGACGGACCCAGTCGATCCAGTCGCCGTCCGGCGGCTTGTTCACCTGTGGACGACCTGGGCCATGTCGGGGTTGGAGGCGGGTGCCGGACGGCGCGCACTGTGGCTGATGCAGATCAGGATGCCGACCAGAGCCCAGTTGGCAATGACGGAGGAACCGCCGTACGCCAGGAACGGCATCGTCATACCGGTCAGCGGGATCAGACCCATCACACCGCCGGCAACGACAAAAACCTGCAGCGCGAACGCGCCCGACAGACCGATGGCGAGCAGCTTGCCGAACGGGTCGCGGGCGGCGAGGGCGGTGCGCACGCCACGCTCCACGATCAGGCCGTAGATCAGCAGGATCGCCATGATGCCTGTCAGGCCCAGTTCCTCGCCGAAGGTGGCGAGGACGAAGTCGGAGTTGGCGGCGAACCGGATGAGATCGGAACGGCCCTGGCCGAGGCCGGTGCCGAGGGTGCCGCCGGAGCCGAACGCCCACAGCGCCTGCATCGACTGTTCGGAGTGGCCGGCCACGCCCTGCCGACTGAGGATGTACTCCTTCATCGGGTCGATCCAGGCCTGCACACGCTGCTGAACGTGCGACTCGAAGCAGGCGACACCGACGGCGCCGGCCGCGGACATCAGCAGACCGAAGACAATCCAGCTCGTCCGCCTGGTGGCGACGTACAGCATGATGACGAACATTCCGAAGAACAGCAGCGACGTGCCGAGATCGGTCTCGAAGACCAGGATCAGGATCGAGAGGAACCAGACGACCAGGATCGGGCCGAGGTCGCGGCCGCGCGGCAGGTACAGGCCCATGACGCGGCGGCTGGCCAGGGCCAGTGCGTCACGCTTGACCATCAGGTAGCCGGCGAAGAAGACCGCGAGCACGATCTTCGCGAACTCACCGGGCTGGATACTGAAGCTGCCGACGTGGATCCAGATCCTGGCGCCGTATATGTTCGCGCCCAGGCCCGGGACCAGCGGGAGCAGCAGCAAGAACAGTGCACCCACCATGGAGATGTAGGTGTAGCGCTGCAGGACGCGGTGGTCCTTGAGGAAGATCAGGACAACGACGAAGAGCGCAATGCCTATCGCCGTGTACATGAGTTGCCGCGGCGCGGCCGTTCCCGCCTGCTTGATCGACTGCAGCAGCTCGGACTGGTCCAGTCGCCAGATGACGACCAGGCCGAGCCCGTTCAGGAGTGTGGCCAGGGGCAGCAGCAGCGGGTCCGCGTACGGCGCGAACTTCCGCACGAAGACATGGGCGACGCCGGCCAGCAGGCCCAGGCCCAGGCCGTAGCTCAGCAGTCCGGACGGCACCTGGTTGTTGATGGCCAGGCCCGCATTGGCGTAGGCGAACACCGGGATGACGACGGCGAACGCCAGCAGCGCGAGTTCGGTGTTGCGCCGGATCGGCGCGCCGATCGTGGATGTGTGGTGCGCCGACGTGTTCGTAGTAGTGCTCATTGTGCGACAGGGCCCCTCACGGCTTGCCTCCTGCATACCGCACAGCGAGATGACCTTCTCTGCTCTTCCTGCGAGAGGCCGGGGCGGGGGCTGGGTGCGGTAGTGGTCTTGGACAGGGAAGACGACGTCGAAGCCGATGGAGCCGGCGGTGCTGTCGCCTCGAATGTCGCCTAAGACGTAAAGGAAGTGTGCGTGGTTCCTGTGGTGCGAACCCATCTCTTCTTGGATGCCTGCGTTGTCGATCAGTACGTCCAGCCCTCCGACAGCCTCGATGGCCTTCACTGCGGCCTCCACGGACGCGTCGTCGGTGACGTCGAGTTGGACGCAACGCGCGCCAAAGCTGCTCGGCGACCCCGCGCCCGCGAAGAGAGACCGCCGTACGGACGAAGCGGAGCCTGCCGTCTTCGGAGGGCCCTGTCCCGGGACGCTTCTGCGGCCCGCCGGGGTGTTTCTCCGGATGGCCGCCGGCCGGGGGGTCACAAGCCAAGGGCGGTAGCAGGGATTCGGTCAGGGCCCACTCCGCATCGGAGGTAACGGCACCAGGGCCTGATTCATGAGCGGCCGCCCGCTGATATCAGCAGCATGGTCGGCCAGTACAGTCGCCATCATGACAACACCTGCGCTGCGGGCGATTGAGTGGGACGGGACGGCGTGGGACGACCCGTCCGAGGAAAAGTTGCACGATCTGCTGGCCGATATGAGCCTGACCTGGCGTTTTGTCGTTGTCCAGCGGCTCGACACCGAACCTGTCGGCCAGCACTACATGCAGGTCTATCTCAACGACGACTTGAGCTACCAGGTTGAATACCGCGAGGGTGGCCCAGACCGGCACTTCCAGGCCCACGTGCCGCGCGAGCACGAGGTGTTTGCCGTGGAACCTGTTGCCGAGGTGCTTCAGCACTGGGCGTTTGCGCGGCCGGGCTGGCGTGAAGCTCTTTCCTGGGCTCCATGGCCACCCGTGGAACCACTGCGATGAACCTCGTGCGGGCTCGACGGGCGCCGCGCGGCTCTCACAGCCAATCATGGACCGCTGCGATGAACACAGTGGCTTCGTAGCGCACAGCAAGTGGTGACGGCGGAGGCGTCTCGGGTCGGCCTGCGGCGAGAGGTGAATTGGCTACCGCCGCTCCCATCCCGCCTGTGAGGGCGGCGGTACAGCCGGCGGGCCGGAGCCGATCATGCGACGTCGCGTATCCCGCTCACGCCTTGGCCTCCGGAGCGATCTCTGCGATGAGACCCTCGACGAGGTTCTTGATTCTGTCTCGGATGGGGCGGACGGCCGCCACGCCCTGTCCGGCCGGGTCGTCGAGCTTCCAGTCGAGGTAGCGCTTGCCGGGGAAGACGGGGCAGGTGTCGCCGCAGCCCATGGTGACGCACACGTCGGACTCACGGACCGCGTCGATGGTGAGGATCTTCGGGGACTCGGCGGAGATGTCGATGCCGACCTCGGCCATCGCTTCGACGGCGGCGGGGTTGACGGAGACGCCGGGACTGGAGCCGGCGGAGCGGACCTCGACGCGGTCCCCTGCCAAGTGGGTCAGCCATGCGGCAGCCATCTGGGATCGGCCGGCGTTGTGGACGCAGACGAACAGGACGGACGGCTTGCCGGAAGACTCGGCCATGGTGATCGCTCTCTCTCGTCGCACGGCCGGATCAGCCGCCAATGACTTCATTCCCCGCTGGTATCAGCAGGCGATGATGTGAAAGTATCAGTGCATGCTGACTTCAGTCGATCCTGATCTGATCCGGGTGCTGGGCGATCCGCTCCGCCTCCAGATCGTGACCCTGCTGGCGCGCGAGACGCTCTGCACGACGCACCTGGTCGAGGAGACCGGAGCGAAGCAGACCAACCTGTCCAACCACATGAAGGTCCTGCGCGAGGCAGGTGTGGTCGAGACGGAGCCGTGCGGCCGCTTCACCTACTACAAGCTGCGCCCCGAGGTTCTGGCCGGCCTCTCCGAGCAGTTCGCCGCGCTGGCCGAGTCCGCCCGCAGCGCCGCCGAGAACAAGAGGGCCTGCCCGTGACCACCGCGCGTACCACGACGGCCACCGCTGCCGACCAAGCAGCGGGCGGGGACGACTCGATCGTCAGGAAGCTCTCCACGCTCGACCGCTACCTCGCGGTGTGGATCCTGCTCGCCATGGCCGTCGGCCTGGGCCTGGGGCGCCTGATCCCCGGGATGAACGACGCACTGGCGAAGATCGAGGTCGGCGGGATCTCCCTGCCGATCGCGCTCGGCCTGCTCGTCATGATGTATCCGGTGCTGGCCAAGGTCCGCTACGACAAGCTCGACACCGTCACCGGTGACCGCAAGCTGATGGTCTCCTCGCTGGTCATCAACTGGATCATCGGACCCGCGGTCATGTTCGCCCTCGCATGGATCTTCCTGCCCGACCTGCCCGAGTACCGCACCGGCCTGATCATCGTCGGCCTCGCGCGCTGCATCGCCATGGTCATCATCTGGAACGACCTCGCCTGCGGCGATCGCGAAGCCGCCGCCGTCCTCGTCGCACTCAACAGCGTGTTCCAGGTCATCGCGTTCGGCCTGCTGGGCTGGTTCTACCTCGATCTGCTGCCCCGGTGGCTGAACCTCGGCGACGGCCAGGGACTGGACGTCGCCGTGTGGCACATCGCCCTCAACGTCATCGTGTTCCTCGGCATCCCGCTGCTGGCCGGCTTCCTCACCCGCCGCATCGGCGAGCAGAAGATGGGCCGCGAAGGCTACGAAGCGAAGTTCCTGCCGAAGATCGGCCCCTGGGCTCTGTACGGGCTGCTCTTCACGATCGTCATCCTGTTCGCCCTCCAGGGGAAGACGATCACCTCCCAGCCCCTGGACGTGGCCCGGATCGCACTGCCGCTGCTCGTCTACTTCGCGATCATGTTCTTCGGCACCTTCCTCCTCGGCAAGGCCCTAGGTATGGCCTACGACCGCACGGCCACACTGGCGTTCACGGCCGCGGGCAACAACTTCGAACTGGCCATCGCCGTCGCCATCGCCACCTTCGGCGTCACCTCCGGCCAGGCCCTGTCCGGAGTCGTCGGCCCGCTCATCGAGGTGCCCGTCCTGATCGCACTCGTGTACGTCGCACTGGCCTGGCGCAAGAAGTTCATGCCCACGGCACTGACCACCGCCGGAAGGGACGGCTGATGCACTGCCTCGACTGCCTCACTGCGGGAATGAACAGCCCCACGGGCCCCGGCCGCGATACCCCAAAGGGCCGCCCCCTCCCCTTGTCGTAGAGACGACATGTCGCAATCACGGCACCCGCAACAGGTGACACACGGGCCTCGGAAGCCGGAGTCTTGATCCGAACCGCGCGCTCCATGCCCGCACGCTCTCGAAGAGGTCACCGATGCACCCACGGCTCCCGCCCCGCCGCGCTCATAGCGGCAGGTGCCCTCATCGCCGCCCTGGCCCCGCTCGAGGCGGTTTGCGCGTCGTCGACCCGCAGAGCGCGCAGCTCACCTACACCCACGATCGTGCCGCCGCCCCAGGGTGCGTCCGTCAGGTCGACCGACAACCGACCTGACGGACGCACCGACATTCGCTGCGGTACGGGAACAGCGGCTCGTATCTCATGACAGCCACCCCCGCCGCGCCGCCTGCCACACCAACTGCGTCCGCGTCGCGGCGCCGGCGCGCTGCATCAGCACCTGGATCCGGCGCTGCACCGTGCGCTGGCTGACTCGTAGCTGCGAGGCGATCGCCTTGTCCGCGACCCCGGCGACGACCAGGGACAGCAGATACCGCTCGTCGTCGGCGACGTTCGCACCGGGCCGCGGACTGCCACCGAAGTCGGCCAGCTCACCGGAGTCCGTGACGTGCAGCGGCGACGCCGCCGCCCACTGGCTCTCGAACAGCGCGATCAGCGCGTCGAGCAGGCTGCTGCCGTGTACCACCGCGGCCGTCGGTTCACCCAGCGAACCACCCGAACCGCCGTGCATCAGCGGGCAGATGGCGATCGAACCGTCCGCTATCACCATCCGCACCGGCAGCGTCCCGGTAGCCCGCGCCTGCTCACCTGCGCGGATGCTCCGCGCAACGTTGTCGACCATGCCGGGCTCCTCCAGCAGCGCGCGCTCGTAGATAGCCTCGTACCGCACCCCACGGGCGAGCAGCTCCCACTCCTCGTCGTTCTCCGCCGCAGGCATGGCCACATGGCCGGCCTTGCAGAGCCACCGCATCTCACTGGCCCCGTACGCCATATGACGCAGCCGCTGCCGGATCACACTCACCCCCGTGATCACCTCGACAAGCTGCCCCGCGTCATGCCGCCGCCCCCCGGCCCGGTACTCCTCGGTGAGCTGCTCCACCCCCCGCCGCGCCGACTCCAGCGCCTCATGTCCACGCAGCAGCAACGGACGCAGCGCCGCATCGGGCGCCACCGGCACATAGCGCACCGCGCCCCCGCCGGCGAAACAGCCACCCGTCCCACCAGCCCCTTGTCGTGGAGCGAGGCCAACAGCCTGTGTGCCTGCCCCACTTCGAGCCCCAGCTGCTCCGCGATCACCGCGGCATCAGCCTCACGCACCCCGACGAGGAAGCGGTACACCCGCTCCTCCCCCGCCCCGATCCCCGCGGCCTGCAGCATGTGTCCGCCTCTCACGACGCCCCCACCCACCCCAACCGATGTACCACCCACCGGAAACAGCGTGATCTAACCACACCCGCACACCAGGGCGATGCCCGCGCTATCACACGCGACGACCCTCCGACTTCGATATGCGCAAAGTGGCGGCGAGCGGACATGTCACTTCTTCGTCAGGCGCGGCCGTAGCGTCGGTGCCCCTTCCTGCCAAGGCTTGACCCGCCGGTCGCGGAACCCTCCCTGCCGGCGGAAGGAGAGCGTTCAGCATGCGTTTCAGGCGAAGAGCCGCATTGCTCAGCTTCACCTTGGCGACCACCATGGCCACCACCCTGGCCGGCGGCGGCCTGGTGTACGGTGCCGCCCCCGCACCGAAGACCGGGGAGGAGGCGGTAACCACCCCGTCCCAGGCAGGAGTCCGCACCGCGAAGGTCACCCTCGTCACCGGAGACCAGGTGACGGTGGCCACGAGGGCGGGCAAGACCCTCGCCGTCAACATCACCCCGTACCACCGCAGTGCGGCCGAGCTGCGGACGTACACCGTCGGCACCGATGTGTACGTGATCCCGCGCGACGTCGAAGCACTGGTGCACAACGGCCAGGTGGACGGCCGGCTGTTCAACGTCACCCAGCTCATCGCCCAGGGGTACGACGATGCCCACCACGCGTCGACCCCGATGATCGTGCGCTACGCGTCCGGTGCCAAGGACACCGCACCCGGCGGAGCCCGCCTCACACGGAAGCTCCCTGGCGTACGCGGAGCCGCCGTCAGCGCCGACAAGCGCAAGGGCGCTGCGTTCTGGGAGGCCATCGACGACGACAGCGCCCGCGCAGGTACCCCCAAGGCCCGCCTGTCGGGCGGCGTCCAGCGCCTCTGGCTGGACGGGCAGGTCAAGGTGCTCCTCGACAAGAGCGTCCCGCAGATCGGCGCCCCGGAGGCGTGGAAGGACGGTTTCGACGGCACCGGCGTGAAGGTCGCGGTGCTGGACACCGGTGTCGACGCCACGCACCCCGACCTCGCCGACCGCATCGTGGAAAGCCGCAGCTTCGTCCCCGGCGAGACGGTGCGCGACGGCCACGGCCACGGCACCCACGTCGCCTCCACCATCGTGGGAAGCGGAGCCGCCTCCGGCGGGAAGTACCGGGGCGTGGCACCGGGCGCCGGACTGATCGTGGGCAAGGTGCTCGACGACGGCGGCAGCGGCCCGGAGTCCTCGATCATCGAAGGGATGGACTGGGCCGCGCACTCGGGGGCGAAGGTCATCTCCATGAGCCTGGGCGGCGGGGAAGGCGCCGACGGCACCGACCCCATGTCGATGGCGGTCAACGAACTGACGGCAGAAACCGGCGTGCTGTTCACCATCGCGGCGGGCAACAGCGGGCCCGCGGCGACGTCCGTCGGCACACCCGGAGCCGCCGACGCGGCGCTGACGGTCGGCGCCGTGGACTCCACCGACGCGGTCACCGACTTCTCCAGCCGGGGCCCGCGAGGCGGTAACGGCGGGCTCAAGCCGGAGATCACCGCGCCTGGCTCGCGGATCGCCGCTGCCCGCGCCGCCGGTACGACGATGGGCACGCCGGTGGACGGCTCGTACACCACCGCGAGTGGCACCTCCATGGCCACGCCGCACGTGGCCGGCGCCGCCGCGATCCTCGCGCAGCGCCACCCCGACTGGACGGCGGCCCGTTTGAAGAGCCAGCTGATCAGTACGGCCAAGACCACCGCCGCCACCTCCGTCTACGCCCAGGGCGCCGGTCGTGTGGACGTGGCACGCGCACTCCGGCAGCCCGTATCAGCCAGTGGCACGGCCGACTTCGGACTGCGGGACTGGGACGCCACCGCCCCGGTCGGGAAGAAGATCGAGTACGTCAACGACGGCGACCAGCCGGTCACCCTCGCCCTGAAGGTCGAGAACGCGGGCGAGGAACTGCCGGCCGGAGTACTCAGCCTGGGAGCCGACTCGGTGACCGTGCCGGCGCACGGCACCGCCGAGGTCGACCTCACCCTCAACACCGCCGGCGTGACGACCGGATCCCACGGCGCGCACGTCACCGCGGTCTCCGCCGACGGGCGGACGGCAGCAGTGACAGCGGTCGGCTTCGGCCGGGACGTACAGCGCTTCGACGTCACGCTGAAGGTGCTCGACCGCGACGGCAAGCCGACGAGCGGCATCGCCGCGGTCACCGCCTGGCAACTGGGCCGCTACGGACTGCCTGAGACGTACCCGGTCGCAGCCGACGGGACCGTCGTGGTGCGGGTACCGCGCGGCGAGCACGCCTTCATCTCGGAGATCTTCCACTACAACTCCGACTGGAGCCGGCTGGAGGAGTACACCTACGCCGCCCAGCCGGGCACGGTGATCGACTCCGATCGGACCTTCACCCTGGACGGCGCCAAGGCCGGCCCGGTCACCATGACCACCTCCCGGCCGACGGAGACCAACCGCGCCCGCATCGGTCTGAACTTCCAGGCCGTGGACGATGACCTCATCCACGACCGCGAGACGTGGCTGGACGGCGAGACGGCCGTGTACTCCATCCCGTCGCAGACCGCGAACGGGCGCTTCGAATCGCGCGTCGGCTGGTCGCTCGGCGCACCCGCACTCGACGCCCGCCTCGTCGGGCACGGAAACCGGACCCTGGACGCGGCCTACCTCGAGGGCTGGACGGGCTCCGCACGTATCGACGGCACCCGCGTCCTGCGCGTGGCGAAGGCCGGCGAGGACGTCCGGGGCAAGCTCGCCCTGGTGAAGCGGAGCGCCGAGCGCACGGTGAGAGAGCAGGTCGACGACGCCGCGAGCGCCGGTGCGCTCGCCGTCCTCATCTACAACGACATCCCCGAGAACTGGCTCGCAGGCAACTGGGGCCCGACGGCCACCAAGATCCCGGCGATGACCCTCTCCGGCACCCAGGGCGAGGAGCTGGCGGCCCTGGACAACGCCGTGATCAGGATCTCCGGTACGGCGGTGAGCCCGTACTCCTACGAGCTGCTGAAGTACCGCAAGGGCGGCATCCCCGCCGACCAGCGCTACCGGGTACGCGACGAGGAACTGGCCACCGTGGACTCCTCGTTCCACGCCTCGACGCCGGCCACCGAAGGCGGATACGCCCGGCTGACGCGCTCGCCGATGCAGCCGACGGCGTACTTCGGCTTCGACCGGGTGGTCCTGCCGCGCTCCCGGACCGAGTACGTCTCCGCAGACGTGCCCACCTGGGAAGCGGTGAAGGCAGGTCCCGTGTGGACGTCGGACGGCTCCTGGAAGGTGACGAACACCTCGACGCTCAAGGCCGGACAGCGCGTTCACCGCGACTGGAACAAGGCCGTGGTCCGCACCGCGCTGCTGGACGCACAGTCCAACTCGGCCGTCCGGCAGGGCGATGTCGGTGTGGTCATGTCGAGCGGTCTGCTCGACACCGCGCCGGACCAGTCCTTCTCCGCCGAAGCCGGCAGCGACAAGGCGCTGTCCACCGTCTACCGGGACGGCCAGCTCCTCGGCAGCGTCCGTTCGGCGCCCGTCGCCTTCCCGATGACGGCACAGCGCGCCGAATACCGCGTGGTCACCGACGTGCAGCGGGACGCCCCCGGCTGGACGACCTCCACCAAGGTGCACACCGACTGGCGCTTCCACTCCGAGCGGCAGGAAGGACCGACCCTGCTCCCCGTCCTGTCGGTCGACTACCGACTCGACGTCGACCAGGCCAACAGCGCCCGGCCGCACTCCACCACCCGCATCGGACTGGGCGTGCGCCACCCCAAGGGCCTGAACGGTCTGAAGCTCGCCGGGGCGAAGCTGTGGGCCTCGTACGACGACGGCACCAACTGGCGGCAGGTCCGGCTCGACGCCGGCCTCGACGGCACGATCGGCAACCCCGCGAACGCGGACTTCGTGTCGCTGCGCGTGCAGGCCACCGATGCCGATGGCAACACCATCGAGCAGACGGTGACCCGCGCCTACCAGATCCGCCGCTGACCGATGCCGGGGCGCCTGCACCGCAGGCGCCCCGGCATGCGCGTCCACCCAGCGACGGTGACATGGGCGGGCCACACCTGGTATCCGGCCACTGCTGGGCGACCCGATGCGTCGAACCCACGCGGCGCGCCCAGCAAGGGGATCAGCATCATTCAGGTGCCGACCGAGGGCCCCGGCCTCCGATCCGCCCGCATCGGCTCCGGACACGGCCCTCAACAGGGCATGAACACCCAGGACTTGTGCCCCCGGTGCGGAGCCAGAGCCCTGCATACGCCCTACTCAGCGCCCCAGTCGTCGACGACGGCCGTCAGCAGCCGGAGCGCCTGCGACGCCGCTGCGCGCAGAGCCCGGCGGCGCCGGGGCCTGCGTGGTCCGGGGAGGTGAGCACGAGAACGCCCGCGAGAAGCGCGGCAGCTTCGCTACTCTCGACGAGGCCATTGCCGTCGGCGACTGCCCCGACCGCGAGTGCGGACCGGGCAGCGCGTCGGCCGGGCACGGTCGGTACGGGCTGGTGAGCATCGCGTTGTACGAGCGGCTGGGCACAGCGCCGATGTGGCCGGCCGGGACCTGGGACCGTCTTGGAACCCAGTGCTGTTGCTCGCCGGTGAGTACGACCTCGGGCTGCCGCCGCGGAGGGCCGCCGAGCGTGCCGAGTTGGCAGTGCGGCCCGGCGCCAGACGCTTGTGCCGGCTCGACGATCCCGCATGGAAGGCTTCGGGTCGGCAGCGTGTGGTCGGGGCGGCAACCGCGTGCGGACCGCGGTCGGAGGAAATGGTTTGCGCTCGCGTAACCAGGGTCGCTACGTTCAGCTGGCCGCGACACGGCGGGCCCATTGGCGAGGAGGAGGTGTGCAGCAGATGCGTACGACTGTTGAGCTGCCAAACCCGGTTTCGACGTTTGCCACCTCACTCTGGAGTCATCCTGTCCATTCACATCACCTCACTGATCGATCCTGAGCACAGGCCGTCCAGCCGCCGCCTTGCGTGGCTGGCGTCCGACGCCGAGGGGATCCCTGTCGGTTCGGTGTTTCTGCGGCTGTTCAGCACGCCTGGGCAGAAGCACTATGCCGAGATGGACCTGCACGTCCACGCGTCCGAGCGCAGACACGGCACGGGAACGCTGCTGCTGAACGCCGCCGCGCACGCCGCGCGTGCGGACGGCCGCCGCTCACTCGCGGCGCAGGCCGAACCCGGTTCCCCCGGTGCACGGTTCCTACAGGCCAGAGGCTTCGATGAAGCCCTGACGATGACGTTCACCCGGCTGAACCTGGCCGGCGCGAACCTGTCGGCGCTCACGGCGATCGTCGATCGGCCCCATCCCGGCTATCGACTGTCCTCATGGGACGGCACCGTCCCGGACGATCTCGCCGACACATTCGCGCGGTCACGCCGCGCCATGGATGACATGCCGATGGGCAGCACCGACTACGGCACGATGGACTGGGACGTGGATCGCGTCCGGGCCGCGGCTGCGGCCGTCGCCCAGCGCGGCGATGTGCTGCACACCGTCGTCGCCATCGACGAGGCCGACGGCTCGATCGCCGGATTCACCGAACTGGTCGTCCCCGGCGACGGCACCGGCGACGGCCAGCACTACGGCACCGGCGTCCTGCCCGAGCACCGCGGATACGGCCTCGGCCGGTGGATGAAGGCGTCCGCCATCATTCAAGCCGACGACCGTCACCCCAACCTCGACGGCCTGCGCACCGACACCGCCGACGGCAACCTCCCGATGCGAGCGATCAACGACGCGCTCGGCTACACGCCGACCCATCGGACCGTCCATTACAAGCTCGATCTCTCGCCGCACTAGCCGGCCAAGGATCAGACGCAGCGTCAGCGAGGCCCGTCCGCACGCCATTCGGCATCGGCCCGCTGACGCAACCCACCCCTTCGTCAGAACCTCAAGGATCGACGGGCACCTCGCAGCACTCCCCCGGAGTGGAACGAGGTGCGCTCCGTCGTGGAAAGGCTCGCACGTGAACCGCGAACAGATCTCCCGTATCGCCCACACCGATCACCCGATCAAGTCCCCGCTCGACGATGCCTCGGTGCGTCGACTCCTGGAACATGGGCTGCCCCGAGGCGACGAGCGGATGCTCGACCTCGGCTGCGGCAGCGGGGAATGGCTCCTGCGCGCCCTGGCCGCACGACCTCACCTGCACGCCGAGGGCGTGGACATCTCCGCCGACGCCCTGGCCCAGGCCCGGCAGGGGGCGCGTGACCGCGGCGTGGAG
Organism: Streptomyces sp. Ncost-T10-10d; assembly: GCF_900091955.1. Classification (GTDB taxonomy): domain Bacteria; phylum Actinomycetota; class Actinomycetes; order Streptomycetales; family Streptomycetaceae; genus Streptomyces. The sequence goes on along the minus strand of NZ_FMDF01000129.1, from coordinate 20,879 downwards.
GGCCGCCTCGTCCTCCACCACCAGAAAGCCGAAGACTTCGTACCCGCACAACCGTTCCAGCTGGTGATCAGCGTCGGGGCCACGCACGCCTTCGGCGGTCTGCTGCCCACCCTCGCCGCGGCCCGCAAGCACCTGGCGCCCGGCGGCCGCGTCCTGATCGGTGAAGGATTCTGGGACCGCACCCCGTCCCACGAGGCCATCGACATGCTCGGGGACCTCACCGACCTGGCGACCACCGTGGACCGCATCGTCGCCGACGGATGGACACCGATCCACGGGCACATCAGCACACGGCACGAGCTGGACGACTACGAATGGGCCTGCTGGGGGTCGCTCGCCTCCTGGGCCCTCGACCACCCGGCCGATCCGGACAGCCCCGACGCGCTCACCACGGCGAACACCCGCCGGACCGAATGGCTGCGCATCTACCGGGACACCTTCGGCTTCGTCTCCCTCGTACTCAGCCGGACGCCCGACCACCTCTGACACAGCTCCGCCACCCAGAATCGGGCGGCAACTGGGCTGCCTCTTCCCAGGTCACGGGACAACGTCTGATCTTGTTCTCCAAACCCCGGCTGGTGTTGCCTCCGCCGTCGGTCCCAGGGCCGACGGCGGAGGCGCTCAAGTGCCTGCGTCGGTAGCGTGCTTCGTCATGGAGTTCGCCGAAGTGCCCCGCAGCGCCGGTGAAGTTCACCTTCAGCGCCTGGCCGTCGTCCCCGAGAAGCCGGTGCCGAGCCGCCCAGTCCGCGACCTCGATGCCCACGCTCCCCAAGCCACACCATCGTCGGCTCGATCCGCCCGCCCCTTCGACCAGCAGGCGGTGCCGATCCGTCAGGCCCAGGTGGGCCACCGGCACCCGCTGTCGGCTGCTCACCCGCCGTGCCACCGCGCGACCGGCCGGGTGGGGCAGCCGGGAGACGCTGGACGTCACGCTCGCTGGTAGAATCCGAGCTGATGGTGGAAGTCGGCGTCGACGTCGCCCGCGGCGCCACCGGCCGGTGGCGCCGTATTCGACCTTGGGTGCGTCCGATGCACGTGCCGAAGTTCGAAGCATCTGGTGCTGGTCGGCACCGTGTTGGCCGTTGTGCAGGTACTGGCCGGCAGACCCGTGCCCAGCGCGCGGCCTGCAGCACCTGCCCGATGAGTCCCGTGACCCGGGACACGACGATGCCCAGCGCCATCAGTAGGGATGAACGGGCCGGCCCCACACCCCCGTACTCTGTTCCCGTGCCCGCCTCCCGCCTGCATCGCGTCGCCGTCCTTGTGCTCGAGGGCGCGAAGCCGCTCGATGTCGGCATTCCTGCGCAGGTGTTCACGACCCGCGCGAGCATGCCGTACGAGGTGCGCGTATGCGGCGCCGCACCCGGTCTCGTGACCGGCGGCGACGGCCTGTCGTACTACGTCACTCATGGCCTCGACGCGCTTGCGTGGGCCGACATCGTCTTCATCCCCGGCTACCGGTTCCCGGACCGCGACGACCCGCCGCAGACCGTCGTTGACGCGCTGATCGCGGCCCACGATCGGGGCGCGCGGCTCGCCGCCATCTCGACGGGCGCCTTCGCGCTCGCCGCCACGGGGCTGCTCGACGGCAAGCGCGCCACGACGCACTGGCACTACACGCGCGCACTTACGGCGAGGCATCCGCTCGTCCAGGTCGACGAGAACGTTCTGTTCGTCGACGAGGGCAGCGTGCTGACGTCGGCCGGCGCCGCCTCGGGCATCGACCTGTGCCTGCACATTCTGCGCGGCGACCTCGGGGTGGCCGCGTCGAACCACGCGGCCCGGCGCCTGGTCGCGGCCCCCTACCGCAGCGGCGGTCAGGCGCAGTACGTGCCACGCAGCGTGCCCGAGCCGCTCGGCGAGCGGTTCGCCGCCACCCGCGAGTGGGCGTTGCACCGGCTGGGCGAGCCCCTGACCCTCGAGGTGCTCGCCAGGCACGCGGCGGTGTCGCCGCGCACGCTCTCGCGGCGCTTCGTCGAAGACACGGGGTACACGCCGATGCAGTGGGTCATGCGTGCCCGCATCGACGTGGCCCGTGAGCTGCTCGAGCGTTCGGAGCGGAGCGTCGAACAGATCGCCGCCGATGTCGGTCTCGGCACGGGTGCGAATCTGCGGCTCCACTTCCAGCGCATCCTCAGCACCACGCCGAGCGAGTATCGGCGCACCTTCGCGCAGGGCGAGTAGCCCGCCGTCGTGGCGCGATCCTTTCGAGCCCTGGCACTCACGCCGCTGTCACGGGCGGATGCCGCAAGCGAACCTGATGGCGAACCGAAGGGACACCACTCATGACTCGCATCGCCATCAACGGGTTCGGCCGCATCGGACGCAATATGCTGCGCTCGCTGCTCGAACGCGACAGCGACCTCGAGGTCGTCGCCGTCAACGACCTCGCGGAGCCCGCCACCCTCGCGCGGCTGCTCGCCTACGACACGACGGCCGGCCGGCTCGGTCGCCCGGTGACCGTCGACGGGGAAGCTCTTGTCGTGGACGGCCGTCGCATCACGGTGCTCGCTGAGCGCGAACCGGCGCAGCTGCCGTGGGCCGAGCTCGGCGTCGACATCGTGCTCGAGGCGACCGGCCGCTTCACGTCGGCCACGGCCGCCCGCGCCCACCTCGACGCAGGTGCGAAGAAGGTACTCGTCAGTGCGCCGTCGGACGGCGCCGATGTCACGCTCGCGTTCGGGGTCAACACCGACGCGTACGACCCGGCCGCGCACACGATCATCTCGAACGCCTCGTGCACGACCAACGCGCTTGCGCCGCTGGCCGCGGTCCTCGACGAACTCGCCGGCATCGAGCACGGCTTCATGACGACGGTGCACGCCTACACGCAGGAGCAGAACCTGCAGGACGGCCCGCACCGCGACGCCCGCCGCGCCCGCGCCGCCGCTGTCAACATCGTGCCGACCACGACGGGCGCTGCCAAGGCGATCGGCCTCGTGCTGCCGAACCTCGATGGCAAGCTGGCGGGCGACTCGATCCGCGTACCGGTTCCGGTGGGCTCGATCGTCGAACTCAACACGACCGTCACCCGCGACGTGACGCGCGACGACGTTCTGGCGGCGTACCGCGCCGCGGCGGAGGGGCCGCTCGCCGGCATCCTCGAGTACTCGGACGACCCGCTCGTGTCCTCCGACATCACGGGCAATCCCGCCTCGTCGATCTTCGACTCGGCCCTCACCCGCGTCGACGGCCGCCACGTCAAGGTGGTCGCCTGGTACGACAACGAGTGGGGCTTCTCGAACCGCGTGATCGACACGCTCGAGCTCCTCGCCACCCGCTGACCGGACGCCGGGGCGGCCCCGCCGTCTGCTCCCAGAACTGGCCGAAGGCAGCTCCATGAATACCGCAGCCTTCGACTACGTGACGGGTACCAGTTGCGCGCCCCGGCCTCTCCCCCGCCGACGCCCCCCGCTGGTCGTCGGCGAGTCTTCCTGCTGGGGCACAGCATGGGCGGCAAGGCGGCGCCGCGCGCAGCAGCCGCCGAACCGTCTCTTGCCGGCCTGGTGATCCTGGCCGGGGACGCTCAGCCGATGCATCACGCCGCCGTCCGGGTCACCCGCTGCCTGTCCACCGTGTACCCGGCCCTGACCTCGAAGCCGCCGTCGCCATTGCCGCCGACCAGGCCGCACGTGTCGACAGCCTGGAGTTGGCTCCATCGACACCGACCGAGGACCTGCCGTTCGGTTTCCCGGCACCGTACTGGCTGGACATGCCAGCCATGGAGACGGCACCAGGGCGCCGCTGGTTGCGTGTCCCTTGCGGTTCGCCGCGATGGTGCGGGCCGGCTGCGCGACGGGCTCGGGCAGCCGGCCTGGGAGCATCGCCATCAGCCGGATATTCCGCCGCAACCGCCGTCGACGCGTGGCATCTGCGGCTCTGCGGCCTTCGATCGGGGCGGAAGCGTCCCTCCCTCGGTCGAACAGGCCGCAGCGGGCTGACCCCGAAACCACTGGACTGCTGGTCAGGGGCACCTGTCAGGCTCAGCCCGTGGAAATACTCGATGTCCTGACCGACATGGCGAAGACGGGCCGACCGGGCCCGGTGTTCAGCGGAGCCGACTGGAGCGATGTGACCGCAACACTCGGCGAACCGTGGGCGTCGGAACGATGAGCCGGAACAGAAAATGGCCGGGTCTCTTCGCCTTCCGGGCTGCTACTCCCCCGTGATCGGCCTCGGGGTGATGGGTCGATTGATGTGGAGGTGCTCGACCTCAACGCCCATACCTGCGGCTCGGAGACCGACGGCAATCTCCTCAGCAACTGCGAGTGACCATTTAGGGGTTGAGGCGGCGGTGCCCATGCGGCTGCTGGGAAGATCGCGTCTCATGACTTCTGTTCCATGGAGTACTCACACTGTCGAGCTCCGGTCCGACAGCGTGATCAAGCGATTCCGGCGTGAGAGCCGTGAAGAGTCCAAGCGGGAGTGGCGTGCGCTGACGCTGCTCGCCGCGCATGCGCCGGGGTTGGCCCCGGTCCCTCGACGCGCGGACCTTGCGGCGAAGGAGCCGGTGGTGGTGATGTCGCGCCTGCCGGGTGAGCCGCTGCGGGGAGAGCCGCTCAGCGATCAGCAGCTCAAGGCTCTGGCCGCGGCAGCGAGCGAGCTATATGCGGCAGTGCCGGCGGATGTCCTGGCCGAGGTCCCCGCCCGGCCTGGCCGGCAGCATCACCTCATCGCCCAGATCCGCGCCTGGGCGCCACAGGCCCGACCACGAGTCAGCGGTGAGGTGGGCGAGGCCATGGACCGCGGCCTTGAATGGCTGGCCCGTTCACGCATGGAACGAGTCAGCAGGCCGGACGTCCCGATGGTTTTTGGCCCGGGGGACGGCAACCTCGCCAACTATCTGTGGGACGGCACTCGCGTGCGGGTCGTCGACTTCGAGGACTCCGGTCTCAGCGACCGGCCCTTCGAGCTGGCGGAGATCACGGAACACGTGGCCAGCTGGGTGGGCCCGCCCCTCGATGTCGAGGCATTCCCGGAGCTGTTCGACCTGAACGCCGCCGAACGCGCGCGGCTGCCGGAATGTCGCAGGCTGCTGGCGCTCGTGTGGTTGTTCCTCTTGTCCTTCGACGACCCTCGGCATCCTCGCAACCCGCCGGGAACGGCCGAGCGGCAAGCCGCCCGGCTGTCCAGGCTTCTCACCTGAGGTCATGCGCCGGGCAGCCTGCCGAGCCGGGACTGGTCACGAGGTCGCGCCGCAGCTGCTGCATGACGCCACCGTCATCACGCCGACCTTCGGCTCCGGCATTTCCCTCGGCCTCGCCGAACCCGCGACCGTCGGCTGGTTCGCCTTCCCACCCGGCGCGACACTGCTGCTGACCACCGATGGACTCACCGAGACCCGCGCCGCCGACGGCACGTACTGCCCCCGTCACCGAACGCCTCACCGAGCGCGCGTCGCTCTCCCTCATCGAGCTGCCGCACGCCTTCTACGACGACGCGCGCGTTCGCCGGAGAGGGCGGCCGGCACGACGACGTCGCGGTCCTGTCCGTCCGACGGTCACCGCACCGCTGAGCGCGACATGGCGCACGTATACGCAAGCGCCCGGCCACCCTCGGACGGCATGAAGGACGGGGAATGCATCGGCGCCCACACGCCGTCGGCCGCCGCCTCCGCCTCGTCCCACGGCCGCCACGGCGGCCCAGACGGCTCAGCCTGCTGCGGGGCCGGTCTCGGTCTGGGCGCCCTTGCGGGCCTCCAGCGCGACCGAGTCGGCCGGCAAGCAGGGTCCGAACATGACCTGCCGACCGCCATGCGGCAGGATGAAGCCATGAGCGTAGTCAAGATCAACGTACTGACCGTCCCCGCCGAGCAACGAGAGACACTGGAGAAGCGCTTCGCCTCCCGTGCCCATGCCGTGGAGAACTCCGACGGGTTCGAGTGGTTCGAACTCCTCCGCCCCGTCGAAGGCACCGACAACTACCTCGTCTACACGCGGTGGCGTGACGAGGAGTCCTTCCATGCCTGGATGGAGGGCCCCATGAAGGCTGCCCACCAGAGCGGTGGCGCGGAGAGCGGCGAGCGCCCCAAGCCGGCGGCGAGCGGGTCCACGCTGTGGTCCTTCGAGGTCGTGCAGCAAGCGGCGCCGACGAGCAAGTAGAGCAAGACGTCGCGCGAACAGCTTCAGCAGCGCCTTCGCATCACGGTCGGGATCGCGGTACCAGCGGATCCCGATGCGGGTGCTGACGTTGCGCAACGTCTCAAGGATCAGATGGTGGCGGGTCCAGGAGTGCCGGGCCAGAGCCGTTCACTCTTCCGGGTGTACAGCACGTCTGCGGTGCGGTCACCCGCCAGGAAGGCATCGAAGTCGAACGCCGGTAGGGAGCCCACCCGCTGTCCGAGCCAGTCGGACTTCAAGGTGACGATCGGATGCCGGAGATGGGTACAGGCACTGGAGTCGTCGGGAACGTCGACCTTGTCGAGCGTGGCGCCCGGGTTCAGGAGGTACATCTCGCTGCGGAAGAAGTCCAGCCACCGGGAGACGAAGTCCGGTTCGAAACCGGGTGTGGTGTGGTGTCGTGTCGTGTCGGCCCCAAGCCGCCACATCTCCTGTCTCGGCCTCGAAGACCAGGTCGGCTGCTTCCAGCGGGGTGCCGCGTCGCCACCCGCGACCGTACGGGGATGGCCGGCGTCGGTCAGTGAGCCCGGCCCGAAGTCCGTGCCGATGACGACGGTGCGGACGCCGATCCATCCGGTCTGCGTCTTCGCCTCCCCCACCCTGGACCCGCCATAGACGAAAGCCCGGTCGGCGAGGTCGAACCCGCGGACCGCAACGGCGTCACCACCGTCGCGCGACAGACACACCAGTGCCCGGTAGTAATCGGGATGGCGCACCCGCGCACCCGCCCACACCCACTTACTGACGCCCCATCCGCTGCCGTCGTGCTGTCTCACAACCAGCCGCGACGAGCTGCGATCACTCCGGCCTGGAAGCGGTTGGCGGCGCCGAGTAGGTCGTGCAGGCGGCTGATGCGGCGGCGCATGGTGCGGACGGACCAGCCGAGTTGGCGGGCTATCGCCTCGTCCTTGAGGCCGCTGACCAGGAGGGTGAGGACGAGTCGGTCCTCCTCGCCGAGGGGGTCCTCGGCGGGAGCGTTGAGGGGCAGGGCCTGCTTCCAGCACATTTCCCAGTAGCCGGTGAGGGCATCGAGCAGGGTGGACGGGCGGATCACCGCGGCGCGGACGTCGTTGAGGTCGAGGGAGAGCGGCATCAGGGCGAGCTTGCGGTCGGCGATGGCGAGTTTGATGCCCAGGCCGGGCAGGACGCGGGCCTGTTCGCCGTGCCGGACCAGCTCGCGGATGTCGTCGAGGACGCCCGGCCATTCCAGGGCCTCGGGGGCGTAGACCGCGCGGTACCGTACGCCGCGGCCGAGCGCCGTCGCCTCCACCGGGTTGGAGGTGGTCAGGGCGTACGGCGGCCGGTCCAGGGTCATCACGTCCTCGTGGGCCTCCTGCTGAAGGCGGACGAACCAGCGGCCGAGCGCCTCGCTGCCGGTGGTGATCTCCACCTCGTCCTCATAGGTCGCGCCGGTGCGCGCGGCGGCGAACAGCCGGGACAGCTCGTCGGCCGCCGAACGGACCCGCTCCAGCTCATTGCTTCTGGCCCGCACCAGCGCCTCGACGGCGGCACCAGGCTCGATCGCGGCGTACCGGCGGCGGGAGCCGGCGAGCCGGCCGACCAGCCCGTGGTCGCGGAGCCGGTCCAGCGCCCTGGCGACGCGCTCGGCCGAACAGTCGAGATCCGAGGTGAGTTCGGCAGGCGCCGCCGTCCGCCGGGTCAGGACGGCGCGGTAGACGCTCTCGTCGAACGGATCGATGCCTGCCGCCGTGAGTTGTGGTGTCTCGGGAGTCATGGACGGATGGTGGCCCAATTGTGCCAGCGGCAGCAATGGGCCACGTAGATCAGTTGTGCGGCAAGTGCCCTCACCACTAGGACCTTTACGCATGGCAATGAAGTCACGAAGATCGCGTCATGCCGCCCTCGCCGCCGTTGTTCTGGCCGGCACGTTGGCGGCGACACCAGGTGCCGCCGGCGCGTCCACGCCCGACCCGTCGCAACGAGTGCTCGTCGAACTGTCCGGGAACCCAGCGGTCACCGCCGCGCCCGGTGGATCGCTGCTGTCCGCCGAGGCCGCCCGCGGCGTCGGCGCCGCCCGCCGCGCCCTCGACGCGCGGCAGGAAACGTTCCTCGGCTCGGCAAGGAGCGCCGGGCTGCACCCTTCGGCGACCCGCAAACTGGGTCTGCTCATCGATGCCGTGGCAATGACGGTGCCCGCGTCCGAGGTGGGGCGGCTGTCGTCGCTGCCGGGCGTCAGCGCCGTCCGCCCCGACACCCGGGTGCTGACGAAGACGGACGTGAGCGTGCCGCTGATCGGCGCACCCAACGTCTGGCAGCGCAAGGACCCGGCCGGAAGTCGCGTCACAGGCAAGGGAACCACCGTCGCGATCCTGGACAGCGGTGTGGATTACACCCATCCCGACCTGGGCCGCGGACTCGGCAAGGGGCACAAGGTCGTCGGCGGGCACGACTTCGTCAACGGTGACGCGGATCCGATGGACGACAACGGCCACGGCACCCATGTCGCCGGCATCATCGCGGGCAAGGCGGCTGAGAAGGGCGGCGTCACCGGCGTGGCGCCCGGCGCGAATCTGCTGGCCTACAAGGTGATGGACGCCGACGGCTCCGGATACACGTCGGACATCATCGCCGGAATCGAGGCGGCCTCCGACCCGGCCAACCCGCACCGCGCCGATGTCATCAACATGAGCCTCGGTGGCCCGGGCGACGGAACCGATCCGCTGGGCCGCGCCGCGACCGCGGCCGTGCGAGCCGGTGTCGTCGTGGTGGCCGCGGCCGGCAACGACGGGCCGGGCGCGGGTACGGTCAGCAGTCCCGGCACGGCCGACGGTGTGCTCTCGGTCGGCGCGTCGACGAGCAATCTACGGCTGCCCAGTGCCTATCTGGCCGGCAAGAAACCCGAGTTGATCCAGAGCTACCGCGGCATCCTGTCCGCGAACCCGCCGGAGCACCCCGTCACGGCGCCGCTCGTCGATGTCGGCGAGGGAACCCCCGAGGACTGGAAGCGGGTCGGCGACGTACGCGGAAAGATCGTACGGGCGCAGATGCTCGTCGCCTCCAGCGCCCAGTACCTGACGGCGAGCGCCGTGGAGTGGGCGCGCGAGGCGGAGAAGCGTGGTGCGATCGCCGTGCTGGCCGGCCTGCCCTCCAACGACGGCCCGGTGTTCGTCGCCGGTGCGCCGGGCGGGGTGCGGCCGCCGGAGGTGAACCCTGAGCCGGGAGTGACCGAAGTGCCGTCGTCGCCCGCGCGGATCGACGCCTCCGGCGACTCGCTGCGCATGGACCACCTGGTGGTCATGGGCATCGACTCGACCCAGTACACGGAGTTGAGCGCCCGACTCGCCGCCGGGAAGGTCTCGGTGACGCTGCGCGGCACCGACACCACCGACCGGATCGCCTCGTTCTCCTCACGCGGTCCCGCACAGAGCTTCGGTTTGAAGCCCGATCTGGTCGCACCGGGCGTGGAGATCCGCTCCACCGTGCCCAAGTCGCTGTACGGGCCAGGCCAGTACCGCATGTCGGGTACGTCGATGGCGGCCCCGCACGTCGCCGGCGCGGCGGCCCTGCTGCGCCAGCTGCATCCCGGCCGGGCGCCTGCCGAGATCAAGGCCGCGTTGGTCGGCACCGCGAAGCCGCTGAGCGGCAGCGGGCCCACGACGCAGGGCTCGGGCCGGCTCGATGTGGCCGCGGCCGCCTCGGCCGCTATCAGCGCCTCGCCGGCGTCGGTGTCGTTCGGACTCGCCGATCTGTCCCGGCGTCAGGTCGGCGGCATCGCGAAGGTGACGCTGCGGAACTCCGGCAAGCGGCCGATCGCGACCTCGCTGCGGGCCGACGGCCCGGCCACGGTCTCGGCGAAGCGGGTCACCGTACCGGCCGGGGGGACCGCGACCGTCACGGTCTCGCTGCGCGTCGCCCGACCGGCGGCCGACACCGAGATCAGCGGCCGTCTCACGGCGACTCCCGACCGGGGACCGGCGATCAGGGTGCCCTATCTGCTCGCCGTCCGGTATCTGGCGGTCCAGGCCGCACCCGACCCGAGCGACGGTCACTCGACTGTGCACATCGCCCCGCCGACCCGGCTGGCCGCACCGCCGGTCGTCACCGTCACCCCGCCGCGCGGCAAGTCCGTCGACGTCACTTCCACGCTCGATCCCGCCAGCGGCTACTACCGGGCCGAGGTGACCGGCAGCGTGGCCGGCGCCTACCGGGTCTCGGTACGCGGCACCGCCGGCACCGGGCAGCGGCTCACCGGCGCCGGCGCCTTCGAGGTCACTCCGGTCGACAGTCGCGGGGACCGCTGGGAGCCGGTCGGCCCCAACAGCGAGGCCGGTTCGGTCGCCGTCTCGCCGAGTCGGCCGAAGCAGGCCGTCCTCACCCAGTACCAGAAGGCGGCTCCCTGGCTGACCACCGACAACGGTGCCTCCTGGCGCCAGTTGGGCCGACTGCCGGTCGCGGACGGCACGGGTCCGCTCGTGGTGGACACGAAGAATCCCGACCGCTGGTGGTACGCCGTGAACAGCGTTCACGACGGCAGCCGTCGCGGCGCCATCCTGCGCACCGAAGACAACGGGCGGACCTGGCGCACGCTCGACGTCCCGGACACCCGCATCGTGGCGCTCGCCGCCGATGAACGGACCCGCACCCTGGTCGCGGTCACGTCGGACGCGCTGCTGGTCAGCACGGACGCGGGCGACCACTGGATGACATATCCGACCGGCGTCACCGGCGGCATCACCGCCGCCGCCGTCACCGGTGACACCCTCTATATGACGACGTATCACGGCGTCTGGGCCCGCTCCGGCATCGGCTCGGGCAACCCCGGCGAGGCACGCCTGCTCTTCGCCCCGTCCGGCGGGGGCGTCGGCGGGCTGGCCGCCGACGCCTCGGTCGTGGCGGTGTATGTCCCGGGCCGGGGAGTTGTCGGTTCCCGTGACGGCGGGGAGACCTGGACCACCCTGCTGTCCATGACGGAGGGCGGCCTCCGCCTGACCATCTCGGGTGACGACCTGTACCTGAGCACGCTGTCCGGCAGCGGCCGTCTCAGCCGCGACCACGGTCGGACGTGGACCACGGCCGCCGCGCCGTCGCGCGCAGCGGTACCGGTGGACTACGACCGTTGGGCCGACGGTTCCGTCACCGTCTCCAGCGAGCAGGACGGTCTCTATCGGGGTGCCGCGGACGGCACCGGATATCGGCGGATCGGTGTCCAGGGGCTGACCGTCAACGATCTCGCTGTCAGTGAAGGCCATCTGCTCGCCGCCACCGACAGCTCGGTCTACCGCACCGCCCTTCCCGTCGCGAGCCCGGAATGGGGTCAGTCGGGCGGCGAGGGCATGAGGGGCGTGACTGTTCCGCAGCTTGCCGTGTCGGCCAAGGATCCGAAGGTGGTCTGGAAGGTGCGGCGTACCGCGTTCGGCTCATTCACCGTCGAGCGCAGCGGAGACGGCGGTGCCACCTGGGAGGAGAGGGGCAGTTCATCGGAGGTGCCGACGGCGCTCCTGGTCCACCCCGCGGACCCGAACCGGATCATGGTCAGTTTCCGAAGCCTTCTGGGCCAAGGGCTGTTCGCCACCAGTGACGGCGGCGCGACGTGGAAGAACCTCTACCACGAGCGCTCCTTCGACACCATCGCGGGCGACCCCGCAAATCCGCTGCGTCTGTGGCTCGGCAACACCGCCGGTCTCTACCGGTCCGACGACGGCGGGGTCACCGTCACCAAGGTCGCCGACGGCCCGGTGACCGCGATCGACCTCGGCGGACGGCGCATGGTCATCGGCGGTGAGCGTGTCCGCGTCAGCACCGACGGCGGCCGGACCTTCCGCACCGCGGACACCGGCGCTCTGGCGATCCATGTCTCCGACCTGCTCCGGGTCAAGGACACGCTCTACGCGGCCACCACCAGGTCCGGGGCCAGCGGCCTCCTGCAAGGCGGCCGCGGCGTACTGCGCAGCACCGACCACGGTCTGACCTGGCACAACATCTCCACCGGCCTTCAGAACACCGACACCACCAAACTGGCCGCGAGCCCCGACGGCCGCACGCTCTACGTCGGCACCGTCGACGGCGGCGTGCACCGTCTCAACCTGCGCCACTGATCACTACGGACCGGGCGCCCGGACGGAACCTCTGTCCGGGCGCCCGGTCCACGCGTTGACGCGACCGGTGGATCAGCGCAACGACCACAACGGCCGGGTCGCCCGGCGCGGGCGCTTCAGCGGCGGTTTCCGGTGCGGCTTCCAGCCCGGGTGGGGTACTGCGGCCGGCAAGGCCTTGGTGCAGTCCGTTCCCGGCGCGCGCAGGAGCTGCGCTGTCAGGCCGCGTTCCACCACCCGGCCGTCGGACATCGTGATCGCGTCGTCGCTGATCTGATGGACGACGGCCAGGTCGTGGGAGATGAAGACACACCTGGGTCCGGTCAACGTCTGGTCGTGCAGCTCGTGACCGACGGGGGGCGGTGTCGTTACCTGCTTGATCCGATCCCTGACCAACTCGGAGCGTGCTTCATGTCTCTCACCGCAGCTACCCGACTTGCCGCCGTGTCCTCTGCTGCGATCGCCGCCGTGTCGGTGTGCCTGGGCGCAGCCTCGGCTGCCGAGGCCGCCGAGCCCGCGCAGGTGCGGGCGGTGGAGCAGAGCACTGCCCCCGTCGGCGACGACCCCGAGGCCTCCTCTCAGTTCGTCCCGCTGGGCAGTCTGCTGTTCTCCGACCGGGCCGTAAAGACCAGCGTGAGCCCGGTGCGATGGGATCGCTGACCGAACGCCTCCACCGCGCCCGGACCGCCGGCATTCGGGCCTACCGGGCGCGCCTGCACCCCGACACACCCACTCCCGCCGGAATGACGTCCACGGCCTCCGGCGAAACGGTCGCCGAGGCGGGTGACGGCGTGAACGGGTTCGATGTCCTTGCCCGAGTGGTCCGTCTGCCGGTGAGCACATGGCGATACCGGTGGGAGAACGACGAAGTGCGTCACCTGGGGCCGATGGCACAGGACTGGCAGACCCACCTCGGCCTGGGGGCCGACGACAAGACGATCTGCTGCACCGATGCCAACGGCGTGGCGATCGTGGCGATTCAGGCACTTCACCGGCAACTCACCGATCTTCAGGCTGAGGTCAGCGAACTCCGGGCGCAGAAGCTCGAACCGACAGCGCACGCACCTGGTGCGGAGACCACACGGATCTGACCTTCCCAACCGCTGCACCTGGCTGTGACCAGGTGCAGCGGTTGCGGATGGGACGACGCGGGTACGCCCTGCGGCCGCGTCGACGCTGCGTCTGCTGATCGCGAGACGCAAGCCGCTGCGCTCCACGTATGCCGCTGGTTTTGAGCCGGGCGCACCGTACGGCGCTCGGGAGCTTCCCGGGGAAGCTTCCCGGCACAGTGGGAAGCACACACCATCGCGCCGGTCTGCTCGACATGCCCCGGCCCGACACCACCTCGCCCGGCCGAACCGGACTGAGCTGACGCCACCCGGCCCGGCCATGACTCCACTCAGGCGACCCGACCCGCCCCGACCCGCTGTGCCCGGCAACGGCGCGGCCTCGGCGGCGGTGAGCCCGTCGTACCCGCGTACGGCAGCCCCGCGCTCGGCAGGACTCCCGGTTTCCGTACTGTGGCGCCCACGTCGTCCTCTCGCCTCCAGGAGTACGCATGACCTTCGACGTCAGCGCCGTCCGTGCCCGGATCCCCGCCCTCAAGGCCGGCTCCGCCCGCTTTGACGCCCCCGGCGGCACCCAGACACCGCAACCGGTGATCGACGCCATCGCGGACGCGCTGGCCAACCCGCTGGCCAACCGGGGGGTCACCACCGAGGGCGAGCGCAACGCGGAGGCGGTCGTGACCCGCGCCCGCCGAGCGCTGGCCGACCTGCTGGGCGCCGATCCGCGTGGCATCGTGTTCGGCCGCAGCTCCACCCAGCTCGCCTTCGACCTGTCCCGCACCGTGGCGAAGAGCTGGGGCCCGGGCGACGAGGTGGTCGTCAGTCGCCTCGACCACGACTCCAACATCCGGCCCTGGATCCACGCGGCCGAGGCCGTGGGCGCCACGGTCCGATGGGCGGAGTTCGACCCGGCCACGGGTGAGCTGACCATTGATGACATCGCCGCCGTGCTCTCCGCGCACACCCGTCTGGTCGCCGTCACCGCGGCGTCCAACCTCATCGGTACCCGCCCCGACATTCCCGCCTTCGCCGACCTGGTGCACCGGGCAGGAGCCCTGTTGCATGTCGACGCGGTGCACTACGCCTCGCACGCCGCCGTCGACCTGCCCGGCCTCGGCGCCGACTTCCTGGTCTGTTCGCCGTACAAATTCCTCGGCCCGCATCTGGGCGTGCTGGCGAGCCGTCCGGAGTTGCTGGAGACGCTGCGGCCGGACAAGTTGCGACCCTCCACCGATGCCGTTCCCGAGCGCTTCGAACTGGGCACTCTGCCGTACGAACTCCTGGCCGGGGCCGGCGCGGCAGTGGACTTCCTCGCCTCACTGGCCCCCGGGGCCGACGGCACCCGGCGGGAACGGTTGCTCGCCGCCTTCATGGCGATCGAGACGCATGAGGACGCCCTGCGAGCCCGTATCGAACAGGGACTCGCCGGTCTCGGGGGCATCACTGTGCATTCCCGGGCCGCACACCGCACCCCCACCCTGCTGCTGACCTTGGCCGGCCGCAGCACCGCCGCCGCATCGCGATACTTGGCGGAGCGGGGCGTCGACGCCCCGGCCGGGTCCTTCTACGCACTGGAGGCGTCCCGCCGGCTCGGACTCGGCGACGAAGGCGGACTGCGGATCGGCCTGGCCCCCTACAACAACGACGAGGACGTCGACCGCCTGCTGGAGGCCCTCGCCGGCTTCCTCGGCACCGCACCCGCCGTCGGCTGACCCGGCCCACGCCCCTGGACACCGGGCCCGCTTCGTATCCGGCCGGTGCGGCCCGTCAGGACCCCGCACCGGCCCCGCCCGCGAACTGCTGCCGGGACCGGCTCTCTGCGTACGTTCAGTCTGCGTACGTTCAGACCGGCAGGATTCCGGTGCACGATACAGGCGTTTGACTCTCGTCCGGATATTCCTGATGAAACAAGCCGCCTCACGCCCCTGGGCCGCAGCCCGGCCCCACCTGGAACCACCGACCCGTCCTCGGGGAGTCCAGGTGATGCCCAGGTCACAGGCCGTCGCTGGGGATGGTCATCCGTAGCCGAAGATCCGCGCGATGAAGAATGCGGCAAAGATGACCGATCCCAGCAAAACGAGTCCTGCCCATAGGGCGGGGTGTTCCCAAATGCCTCCGTCCGCGCGTTCCTGGTGGGCTTCACTGATGGAGCCCTCGGCAGGTGGTGTCTCCCCTGGGGGATTCAGTGTTATAGCCACACATCAATTCTCTCTCGGCCGCATCCGGTTCGCATTGCGCACAGAACTGTGGATCAGGGCGTCGGTAGCCGCGCGGCGGCCCTGGCTGTGGTCTTCAAGCTCGTCGAGTCCGCCCAGCAACCGGTGCCGGGCCGTGAACGCACCCCACCTCGTCGCCCTCGTCGGCGCCTGAGCCCGCTTCGAACGCGGGCACCTCGCCAAACGCCCCGAAACCCTCGCTGCGTGAACCGGCCCCCCCCCCACCGGCCTGCCCGGAATATTCGATGGCGGGTGCAGTTGCCGGTGGTGATGATCACGGCATGCATGTCTTCCTGGAAACCGAACAGCTTGTGCTGCGCCCGTTCGCCGACACCGACGCCGACGCCGACCGCCTGTTCGCACTGGACAACGACCCCGACGTCATGCGCTTCATCAACGGCGGCCGGCCGACAAGCCGCCGAACGATCCAGGCGCAGACCCTGCCGCGGCTCCTCCACGACTATCCGTGCTTCGGTACCCGTGGCTACTGGGCCGCTGATGAGAAGGACACCGGGACCTTCCTGGGCTGGTTCGAGTTCCGCCCCCTTGACGACCACAGCCCGCTCGTGGTCGAACTCGGCTACCGGCTGAACAAGGCCGCCTGGGGCAAGGGGCATGCCACGGAGGGATCGCGGGCCCTGATCGGCAAAGGGTTCACAGACCTCGGAGTGGAACGGGTCACCGCGAACACGATGGCAGTGAACACGCGATCCCGGCGTGTGATGGAGAAGGCGGGCCTGTCGTTCCTCCGGAACTTCACCGGGGACTGGCCGGAGGCAATCGCAGGTTCCGAGCATGGCGAGGTCGAATACGCCCTTGTCCGGGCCAACTGGGAGCAGCGTCGATAGCCGTCAGCCGCGCAGCTGGAGCATGCGGTCGCCTGCCACTTCGGCGCGGCACGCTCTGCCAGGTGGGCGTTGTACCGGCCGACGATCGGGCCGACCGGCTCGCCCGCCGCCATCGCCTTTTGGAGCGCGGCGATCTCCCGCTCGTCGTCCGCCGTGCGCAGCCGGCCGCCGGGGCCGGGCGCGTCGGTGGTGGCGACGTTGAAACCGCGGCTGGTCACAAGGCGCTGTGCACGGCCCACCAGTTCCGGTGCCTTCTTGTGCGTGCCGCCACCGTGGCCCATCAGCACCAGAGGCGAGCGATCGGAGCCGGATGCGGACGACCGGAGCACGCCAGGGACCTCCCCAAACGGGTCCCGCAGCCGCTGCTCGGTGACCTCCTCCCCCGCCACCGGACCAACTACGGCCGGTCCGCGGCCCATCCGTCGCCTGGCAGGACACCGGCTTCCTCTTGGGCGTCCGGCGGCGGCGTGCGGAGCGGACGGCAGCCGTCACCGACAACCGCCCGACGCACGTGGTACCGGTACATCTGCCCGGCGCTGATCTTGGCGACATCCATCGTGGAGACCACGCCACACGGCTCTGATCTGCAAGGGAAGGCCGATCAGTACTGCCTCCCGCCTGGCGGGAGCAGCGGGTGAACTTTCTTCCCGGATGCCCGTCACACGGGAGGCGGATCGGTTCGGCGGGCATATGTCATCGATCTCCGGTCCAGCTCCTCACACAGCCGCCCACCCCCGAACCGAGCTCAGTCGGTCACGCGGTCCTCAATCAGCGCGAGGACGTCCGTGGTTGGCCGGACGTCGCCGACGGACCGGTAGATCGTGTGCAGGGTGGCGTTTGTCCCGCGGGACGGCGGGGTCAGGGCAGGGCAGGGCAGGGCGTCGACACGTGCCATGCTGGAACTTCCGGTTTATGGCGGCGAGCGGGGAAAGCGGCAGGGTGAAGACAGTGACACGGGCCGGCCGGACAAGGATCTGGGACCGGTTCTCGGCCTCCGACCCCGGACTGTTGCGGCTGATGGCCGGCCTGCGGACAGTCGGCGCCATCGCACTCACGCTCGCGGTCCTGGCGCTGCTCAAGGCCGATGTGAGCCATATGGTGGCCGGTGCCATCGCGGCCATGGTCGCGACCTTCGCCATCAAGGAGAAGCAGCGGCGCGAACAGGCCATCACGCTCGCGCTCGGCCTGCCCGTGGCGCTCGTGGCGATGTCGCTGGGAGCGCTGTTGAGCACCGAGGTCGTCGCGGGCGACCTCTTCTTCCTCGCCTTGATCTTCGCCGCGGTCTACAGCCGCCGGTTCGGTGATCGCGGTACGGCCCTGGGACTCATCGGGTTTCAGATCTACTTCGTGTCCCTGTTCGTCAGGGCCGCGGTCTCCTCGCTGCCGGGGCTGTGCGGAACACTGGTCGTCGCGTTCATCTGCAGCGCGGTCGTACGGTTCGGCCTGGTTGTTGAGACTCCCGAACGCATTCTGCTGCGACTGCGCGAGGCCTTCCGCGCCCGACTCGCTCAATTGGTGTCCGCCCAGATCGAGTTGCTCGACGCCGGGCCGGACCACGTCGAGAAGGCGCTGGAGGACGTACGCCGGCACACCGCGCGCCTCCACCAGAGCGCGATGATGATCCAGGGGCGGCTGGAGGAGGGCACCAGCGACAGCGCCACCGCCTTGCTCGTTCAGCGCCGTGTCGCCGACGCCGAGATCGCCGCAGAGCGGCTCGGCGTACTCATCCTCACCGCGCGCAGCTCCGAACGCGCCGATACGCTCACGCTTCATCTGCCGCACGCGCCCGTGCCGACGCCCGGCAACCAGCTGCGGAAACAGGGCGACATCACCGCGACGCTGCGACGTGATCTCAACGCGTTGCGCCTGCTCGTCGCCCGCCCGGCCTCGAACAATCGCGGCGCCGCGGTGGCCCACCTGCGCAACCGGCTGCTCGGCTATCGGGACGAGGAGCATCTGCCGCGCGCCTCGGCCCCCGTCCAGGACGTCTTCCGCGGCATCGGGGAGGCAGCGCGCGCGGTCATGGGCCTGCGGCTGGCCCTCGACGGGCCCCAGGACGAGTCCGACGACACACCTGCGACCACGCGTTCCCGCGAGGAACTGGACGCCGAGGACGTCGCCATCGCGCACGCCGAGGAGACCGAGCCGGTCAAGGATGTCCGCAAGGGACTGGAGCGTCCCACGACCCGTGCCGCGGTCCAGGTGTCGGTGGGTTCGGCGCTGGCCATCGTGGGCGGGGAGTTCCTCTCCAGTCAGCGCTGGTACTGGGCGGTGCTGACCTGCTGGGTCGTCTTCCTGAACACGGCGTCCACCGGGGAGATCCTGGTCAAGAGCTACCGTCGGCTGCTGGGCACGGTTCTCGGCGTCGTCGCCGGTGTCGGCCTGGCGGGCCTGGTCGGCCACCACACCTGGACGGCATTCGCACTCGTGCTGCTGTTCATCTTCGCCATGTTCTTCACCGCGCCGCTGTCGTACGCCCTGATGTCCTTCTTCGTCACGGCGGCACTGGGACTGCTGTACACCCTGCTCAACACCTACAGCTCCACGGTGCTCGTCCTGCGCATCGAGGAGACCGCGCTCGGCGCCGCCTGCGGTGTGATCGCGGCCGCCGTGGTCCTGCCGGTGCACACCGATCGCCGTACCGACGAACTCCTCGGCACGGTACTGACCCGGCTCGGTGACGTCACCGATGCCGCAGTGGAGCAGCTGAGCGGCGGGCCCGCGCTCGATCTGCTGGACATGGCCCGGGATCTCGATACGGCACTGGACGATCTGCGGTCCTCCACACAGCCGTTGACCCACCCGATCACCCCGCTGCGGACCCGCCGCCAGACCGCTCGCTATGTCGTGGCGCTGCTGGAGACGTGCGCCTACCACGCGCGTTCTCTGGCGGCGACGGCCGAACTCCTGCCGCACAGCAAGAGCGTCGCCGCGGACCCCCTCCTGAAGGGAGCAGGCCGGCGCATCGCCCACAACATCGACGTCCTCGTCGCGCGTGTCGAGGGCGACGACAGCGACGGCGTGGTGGAGACCGGCGCGAGCCTGGCCTCCATGCTGGAGACGGACAAGCCCGGCTCCCCCCGGCACGACCGCGTCACGGACCGTGTCCTGCGGCATCTGCAACGCCTGGACGAAGGGGTGATCGGCCTGGCCCGCCCGCTCGGGATGTCTGTCGCGACACCCGACCGGGCGTCGTCTCGGGGCGGAGGCGCGTAGCCGGGACCGGCGTCGCGGCGTTCAGCCCACATTCCACGGAAACCGGTGGGTGGATCCCGAAGTACGGGAGCGACTGGACCTGTCGGACCCCTTCACCACATGTCGCCGGTCAGAGGGGACCCCACCACGGCAAGGGCGCATCGCGACGCGGCCGGAATGCGGGTCAGGGAGGAGACCTTGACCGCACTCGAGGAGGCGGCCTCGCAGGAGAGGGAGCGTCCGAGGAACACACTGGGCGGGACGGCGAAGCGACCCGGTCCGGGCCGAGCGGGCGACGCATCCGCCTGAGGCGGCAGGTCCGGCTGAAGGCCGCCGAACAAGGCGATGGGCCTGGCGAACCTGCCCTCCAGGTCCTGACAGGTCAACACCGGATGGATGCTCGCCTGCAACCTCGCGGCCGATCTCGACGCCTGGTTCAGTCTCCTGACTCTGCACGATCGCCAAGACCTGGCCGACGCCGAACCGGGCTTCGCACACGTGGTACGGCACCTGACACCGGACCGGAAACCTACGAGCCCCTGCCACGAACGAGGGGCGGGCCATTGTTTCCCGACGGGCCGTTCAGCCCGGTCGGACCAGAGCTTCGAGAGGAAGCACGCCCGCGCCGGAGAACAGGCTGCGGGCTGTGGTGATGCGCCGCTCGCGCGCCGGGCCCGAAGCGGTCAGGTTGTCCAGGGCCCGGATCAGCGCCCAAGGGTCCGGTGCGTAGTCGGTGAGACCGTGCTCGGCCATTCGTCGGGCGCCCTCTCTGCCATGCCCCGGAATGGGCCGATAGCTGACCACCGGCAATCCGACGGCCATCGCTTCGAGCGCTGTTTGGCCTGCCGCGTTGTCGATGAGCGCGCGGGCGGCCGTCATGAGTCCTGGCATGTCGTCGACCCAGCCCCTGGCATCGGCATGGGCGATGCGTGCCAGGTCCCTGCGCAGGCGGGTGTTCGTGCCGCAGAGCACGACTGGTCTGTAGCCCGCTGAAGCCACCAGCCGCGTGGTCTGTGCCAGGTGGGCGCCTGCCCCCCAGGCCCCCGTAGAGATCAGCACCGGCGGACGGTCCGGCGAGTCGAGCCGCCGCCAGTCCGCCGCCGTGGGCGCCGGGGCGTGGAACCGGGGTGCCACCAGAGCGCCGGAGGTGACAGCCGGGCGCCGTACCGCTCGCCGGACCTGGTGCGCGAGATCGGGTGTGAGACACAGATGGAGGTCGTTGCCCGGATGCAGCCATTGACGATGAACAGCGAAATCGGTGATGACAACAGCGCTCGGGGCCGCGAGTGCGCCGCGCGAGCGGAGCCCGCCGGTGAGCTGGGCGGCGAGATGGAAGACGGGTACGACCACGTCTGGTCGTTTTTGTGCGACGAGCTTCAGC
>NZ_FMDF01000128.1 GCF_900091955.1 Streptomyces sp. Ncost-T10-10d | reverse complement strand
CCTGCGACGGCCGGTCCTTCCCGTTGTACAGACCGGCGAGGACGTACGGACGGTCCAGATGCCCGTGCTCGAATCCCACCAGGACCTCGTCCCCGATCTCGGGGATGAACGCTTCGCCGCCGCTCGTCCCGCCCGACTGCGCCGTACGCGCCCAGTCGCTCGCGTACTCGTCCGACAGCCATGGAAACCGCACCTTGACCCGGCCCGAGCCCTCCGGATCGTGGGTGTCCGTGACCGTCCCGCTGACCAGCCCCACGCAGCGCGACCCACCGCCTGCCCCCGCCCCGGACCCGCCCGGCCCCGGTCCTCCGCCGGTCAGCCCGAACAGCGAACGCTCCTGCTGCCCGGAGACCGTCAGCCATGTCTCGTACCCGCGCACCGGGTCGAAGACATGCCGCGACGACGTGACCGTGTACCGCCCCTCGAAAGGCGCCCCCACGGCGTTGAGCGCCACCGCGCTGCCCGCCCGCACCTCCGGGTTCCCCCGGATCACCGCCTCCAGCTCCGCGAACGATCCGGCGATCCGCTCCGCCAGGGCCTTCGCCGCCTGGTCCACCTGGGCCTGCGCCCCGTACGCCGTGTCCGTGACCACGAAGCGCGCCTCGCCGAAGGGCGCGGACACCTCGGCCGCGCTCACCCCCAGCTCCAGCGTCGCCGACTTCCCCGCGGGCGCCCGCCCGACGAGCGGCTGCTTGGTCTTGATGTCCCAGCCGCGCACCTCGACCTCGGAGACCTGCTCCGCGGAGGACACCCCGGCGCGGCAGCGCAGCAGATTGCTGCCCATCTCCAGGACCAGCGGATTCCGGTCGGCCCGTGCCGAACCGTCGGGTGCGCCGCTCGCCTCCGCGGGTCTGGTGATGTGCAGCTGTCCGTCGAGTACGTAGGCCTGCGCGCCCGCCTCCTCCGCCAGATCGCGCACGAACTCCCAGTCCGTGACGTTGGGCTGGGCGATGTGTTCGAGTACGGGGCCGGCCACGTCCACCGTCCCCGGCTTCAGCCCGGCGCGCTGGGCCACCTGGGCGCAGATGTCGGCGAGCGTCATGTTCTGGTAGCTGGCCACCCGACGTCCCCGGAACAGCCGGTGCGACTCGTCGAGCCCGCGTACGACGGTGAAGGTGCCGGTCTCGTCGAGCTCCACCTCCAGTGCGGTGACCACCCCTTTCAGCAGCGGCTTCGGTGCCGTGTCCCCACCCGCGCGGGCCAGCAGCCGGGCCTCGCTGCCGATCTTCAGCCCGGTCTGCTCCAGCAGTACCCGGTCAGGGTCGCGGAAGCGCAGGAGGAACAGGTCGGGGAGCGTCCGGCTGTCGTCGACGTACCCCTCGACCAGTGTGTTCACGAACTTGGGCGGCAGCGGCCGGCCGCCGAACTCCACCACCAGCGCCGTCGCGACGCCCGGTTGCGCCATCAGGACCGCCCCCCGTCCCGGGTCTCTTCGAGTCGGTTCAGCTCGTCGAGCGCGGGGAGCAGCAGTTGCTGTCCGGGGGCCAGTCGCATCGGGTCGTCGATCCCGTTCGCCTCCGCGATCACCCGCCAGGCGGCCGGATCGCCGTACTCGCGCTGGGCGAGCGACGGCAGCGAGTCCCCGGCGTCCAGCCGGTGGACCCGCCGGGCCGCGAGGGCGCCCGAGGTCGGGTTCTGCCCCGGGGTGTCGCCGCTGATCTCCTCCATCGTGACCTGGCAGACGGCTCTGATCGGCACACCCGATGTAGTGAACAGGGTGTACTTCGCCTGCACTTGACTGACATAGCCGGGGAACCCGGTCAGTCCGCCCCAGTGGAAGACCACCCACGGCGGTGACGAACGCTGCTGCTGGCGCGTCTCGCTCGTCGGCACACAGCACGCGAAGAGCTGCTCGACCGAGGTCACCACACGGGTGTCCTGGGTGTCGCTGGCGTCGAAGAACATCTCCACGGTGAGCTTGCTGGGCTGCGAGCCCTGATACTCCGGCGGTCCCGAGCTCTTGGCCCCCTTGGCCGGACTCCGCTTCCAGGAGGCGGCCTTGGTCAGGCTCAGCTCCTTGGGGTTGAACTGGAAGTCGATCCGTCCGCACGGACCACCGGGCGTGAGGCCACCGCCGGTCGGCGGCGTCCGCAGTTCCAGATAGGCGTGCTCCAGCTTGGGCCGGGCCGAACCTCCCTTGCCCGCCCTCGCTGCCGACGACGCCCCGGCCGTACCGGCGGCGCTGAACGCGATGGGACCTGCGCCACTCACGACGGTCAGCCCTCCATCACATAGCCGTGATGGGCGATCTCGATCGTCTCCATCGCGACCTTGGGCGATTCCGGGGTGAAGGAGGGGCCGGTCCAGCGGACGGGCACGACCTCCAGCAGCCCCCACTGGGCCACCTTCTGCCCGTCCCCGGTACGCGCCTCGATGTGCGCCGTCTTGCGGCTGAATCCGGTCGTCATGGTGGCGAACCAGCGGGCCACCTTCTCGGTCTCCTTGGTCAGCGGCCTGGACAGCTTCACGTTCGAGTACTTCAGGCGGGTCGGCAGCTGCCACAGATGCCCGTTGTTGCCGCCCTCCTCGCGCGTTTCGAGCACCACTTCGCAGCCCAGCCCGTCACATGTGTTGAACGACCCGAGCTCGATGTCGTCGATCGTGACGACGAAGCAGACGCTGACGGCGGGATCGTTGTCCTGGGCGGTGGCCATGGCACGTACCTCTCAATTCCCTGGGTTGTCGCTGCCGTTCATCAGTGCCGGGTGTTGATGAGAAGACCCGCTCGTTCGCGTTCCAGTCGCAGATCCGCCTTGAAGAGCCTGCTGAGCGGTGTGTACAGGGCGCGTACCAGTTCGTCGGTGACGACGGGGGCACCTCCTGGGGCGGCGCCGCCGTGACCGCCGCTCTGGCCGGGTGGCGGGCCAGGGGCGGAGGCGGTCGCGCCCGGTGCGCCGTGGTCCTCGGCCATGGGCCCGGGTTCCGGTTCCGGTTCGGGCACCTGGGGAGGCTCCGGAGGCGGTGGCTCCGTGGTCTCGGCCTCACGCTGCACGACGGGTGACGAGTACGGCGGTGACGGCGAGCCGAAGACGACACTGCCGTCGGCCATCCGCTGAGCCACCCCCGCGGCCACGGCGACCGAACCGGCCGAGGTGAAGGAGGTCCCGGACGCCGAGGGAGCATGGGCGGCAGACGGTGCGGTACGGCTACCGGAACCCGGCAGTGAACGAGGCACCGGCGGCCCCCCGGCTGCCTGCCGCTGAAGGGCGGCAAGCGGCGGGGAGGGCGCGCCCGTCCCCTGCCCCGGAGCCGTGACGGTACGTTGCAGCGCCGCCGGTACGGACGGTGTCGCCGCCGCCATCGACGGCGCCCCCGCCCCACCGGGCGTCCAGCGCACCGGTACGGCATCGGCCAGGAACACCGGTCCTGCACCTGGCACCGACATCGGTCCCGCACCGGCCGGCGAAGACGGCACCACCCCGTCCCCAGCGGAACGCTGTACGGCCCCCGGCCAGCCACTGCGCCCGTTCTGGAGCGTCACGGGCCGGTCGGCGAGCAGCGGCGCGACCGGAGCGGTGTTCGGGGGCGGCGCCAAGGGAGCCGGCGGCGGCACGGCGGGAGCCCGCTGCACCGCCGGCGTGGGGCCGCCCTGTGGTGTGGAGTCCGACGCGGCGGGGAGCAAGGGAGAGTCGCCGAGCAGCGGCGCGGTGAGCCCCCCGGAGTCGGGCTCCGACTCCGGGGCCACGGGCGCCTGAGCGGCCTCAGGGACCTCACCGCCCCCACCGCTCCCGCCGTCCTCCGCACTCCGGGCAACCGGAATCCCCCCGGGCTCCGCAGCGGGACCTTCAACGGCGGCCTTTCGCTGTGCCGTTGGCGGCAGTGCGGACATGGGCGCGCCAAGACCGGGCGCGCGCGGGGCCGAGCCGGGGGCGGGCGGCATCACCGATCGCTGAACGGGCGGAGCCGGAGCCGGGGACGGATGAGGGTGTGGGTTCGGGTGCGGGTGCGGGTGCGGGTTCGGCGGCGCGGGTTCGGGCGCGGGCTCGGGCGCGGCCGATTCGGATGCCGCTACAAGGGTCTGTTCGCCCACCAGTTGACGCACCGGCACCTCCGCCACGGCCGACGTCATCGCGGGCGCATCCCCCGGAACGACACGCTGCATGGGCACGGCCAGAGGTACGGACAGAGGTACGGACAGAGGTACGGACAGGGGGACGGACCGGGCCCCGACCGGCAGCTCCGCCGAACGCTCCACGGTCCGCTGCACCGGCGACGGACGGTCCACGGTGACCGGGGCGGCCGGGGCGGCGATCCCGTGCACCAGCCCGGTGGGTGCGTCCGGACTGACCAGATGCCCGAGAGGTGTCCCGAGCGAGGCGTCCTGCCGGGTGGTGAGCGACCCCTGGAATCCGGAGGGGTCGATGACCAGATCCTGAGTGCCCAGGGTCCGCTGGATCGGCGACAGTTCGGACAGATCGACCCGTTTACGCGGCGGCGA
This sequence comes from Streptomyces sp. Ncost-T10-10d, assembly GCF_900091955.1. Lineage (GTDB taxonomy): Bacteria > Actinomycetota > Actinomycetes > Streptomycetales > Streptomycetaceae > Streptomyces. The sequence goes on along the minus strand of NZ_FMDF01000128.1, from coordinate 3,675 downwards.
CGGCGGAGCTGCGCCCGCACTGCCCGACTCCGCACCCGTACTCGTCTCCGTACGCCCGCCACCGCGCAGCCAGGACATCAGGCCCATGGATTCTCCCGCCCTCCCTGCGCTCTTCGCTACTGCCCGTTGAGGCGAGCGATCTGTGCGACGAACCTCAGTCGTTCCGGGTGCTCCAGGTCCAGCAGCTCATCGAGCGGCCAGTGGAAGTGGTAGGCGAGGTACGCGACCTCCTCGTAGAGCAGGTCGGCCGCGTACGTCACGATTCCCCCAGGCGGCCACCGGCGAGATTCACCGCGAACTCTTCCTGGCAGCCCGGACAGGTGACGGCGGCGCGGGTGTGTCCCTCGGCGTTGATCCGCCGGTAGAAGTCCTGGAGAAAGGCCAGATCGGAGGCGAAGAGGTCCTCGATGATGCCGGGGTGGATGTCGTCGATCGTGCCGATCCGGTTGACGACCCGGGCGATGAGCACGACCGAGAGGTACGCGGAGTTCTCCCGCACCCGGTCGTCCCGCAGCGGCACGAGTTCGTCGCGCGCGGTCGCGAGCCGCATGACGCCCGTATGGTGCACGACGCCCGCGTCGTCGACGTACCCGCGCGGCAGCTCGAAGGTGAACTCGGTACGGAGTGTCTCCCGTTGGCCGGACCGCTCGCTCCCGCCGGCCGGGAGGTGCGCGTCCGGCCGCTCAGGGGCCTCCGCCGGAGCCGTACGCCGCATCAGTCGAGTTCCATGCTCTCGTAAGTGATTGCGAGCTTCTCCGTCAGGACCGAGGTGTCACCGGCCTTGAGGGTGCCGATCTCCAGCGACTTCGGCCAGGCGTTGATGAGTTTGTAGCGCTTGATGGCGATGCCCTCGTGGTCGTACACGATGACCGCACCGTTGCGGCGGGCAGCGGTCATCCGGCCGAACCGGGAGTCCTTGATCCACCGTTCGAAGCTGTTGTCCTCGGTGAGGCCCCGGGTCACCGTCACCTCACCGGCCTTCGGCCGGCCCGGGAGCTTCTTGATGGCGTAGCGGCCGTCGGCGGTGTTCTGCTTCAGCTCGATGACGTCCTGCTCCATCTTCAGACCGCTGACCTCGGTGATCTGTTTGATGACGACGCTGTCGAATTCGAGGCCGAAGGAGGCCCCGACGGTGCTGTCGAGATCGGGAAGTGGCACAACAGGCTCCTTTACCGCTTATACCGCTTGGGGGACCTCAGGACGGCCGCGCTGCTCGGCCCGGCGCCGGCGGCGTTATTCGTCGACGCCGCCGGTGCCCCCGGTCAGCTGGGAGAGGCGGAAGACGACGAACTCGGCCGGCCTGACCGGTGCCACCCCGATCTCGCAGATGACCTGACCTGCGTCGATGCTCTCCGGCGGGTTGGTCTCACGGTCGCACTTGACGTAGAACGCCTCTTCCGGAGTGAGCCCGAACAGCGCTCCCTTGCGCCACTCGTTGACCAGGAACGCCGAGACCGTGCGCCGGATACGGGCCCACAGTGCGTCGTCGTTCGGTTCGAAGACGACCCACTGCGTACCGGCGAGGATCGACTCCTCCAGGTAGTTGAAGAGACGCCGCACGTTCAGATAGCGCCAGGCCGGGTCCGATGCCAGCGTGCGCGCGCCCCAGACCCGGATGCCGCGTCCGGGGAAGGACCGGATGCAGTTCAGCCCGATCGGGTTGAGCAGATCGTGTTCGCCCTTGGTCAGCTGGGTCTGCAGGGCGACCGCCCCTCGTACGACCTCGTTGGCGGGGGCCTTGTGCACACCGCGCGACTCGTCGTTACGGGCCCAGACCCCGGCGATGTGGCCGCTCGGCGGGACCAACTGCGCGCGCCCCGACGAGGGGTCGGCAACCCGGATCCAGGGGTAGTAGAGCGTGGCGTACTTGGAGTCGAAGTTGGCGCCGCCGGTGCGCCAGGCCCGGATCTGCTGCGGGCTGAGTCCGGGCGGCGGGTCGAGAATGGCGACGCGGTCGCCCATCAGCTCGCAGTGGCTGATCAGCCCCTGCTGCACGGCGACGACCGACTCCAGGTCCAGCAGCCCGCGTTCGTATGCGCTCATCAGGTCCGGCACGGCAATCGTGGTGACCTCTTCGACGGCTTCGAGCCCGCCGAGACCGGTCCTGCGGTCGGCGTCGCCGACGTACACCTCGGGTGTCAGCGCCCCGGCTCCCGGTGACGCGGGCGCTGCGGGGGCCAGGGTCACGGCCTGCGGCTCGGGTTTGGCGGGAGCGGCGCCGCGCCCGGACTCCCGTATCTCGATGAGCTCCGACTTGGCGTTGACCCGGGTGGCGACGTTCTCCTTGCTGCGTTTGGTCGTCACGCTCGGGTACGTCTCCGCGACCTGCCCGTCCCGCTTCACGATCAGCTGGAAGACATCGGAGGGCGGATCGTCTCCCTCCACCTCGGTCACTTCGACGGTGAGCTCACCGGCCACACCGGGGCGGGGCTTCACCGCGTACGGCCCGAGCTGCGTCTCCGACCCGGCGGGCAGCCGTCCGGCGGTCTCGTTGCTCTCGTCCTCGGCCGGGGGCTCGGTGCCGTCACCGATGCGCACCACGTAGCAGACGCCGCCACCGTTGGCGAAGAATCCGTACACGGCAGACGCCAGGTACGTACCGTCGACGAAGTCACCGAACGTGCCGGCGAACTGGCTCCAGTTGGTGATCAGCGTCGGCTCGTCGAACGGACCCTTCTGGGCGAAGCCGACGAAGGCGGCGACCGAGGTGCCCACCCCTTCGATCGGCCGGGACCCGGACTCGATCTCTTCGACGTAGACGCCCGGGGACAGGTACGACGGCATGTGAGTCTCTCCTTGGCCGGGGAACGCCCGCAATTCTTGCGAGAGCGGCGATCACCGGGAACGGACACACGGCCGCCCGGCCGTGCACCGGCAACTGCCCGATCAGGCAACATCCTCGCGCTGTACGTGTCAGCGCGCGCTGCCCCCGGACGCGTCCCCGCACGCTGCGTACGCGATGCACCGCCCCCGCACCCTGGGACGGCGGCAGGGCCATGTGCGTCGAGTGCCGACTGTCCGGGGAAGTGGTGGCCGGGAGGGCAGATGAAGGCGGTTCCGGAGAAGGACCCTGCCTCCGTGTCCGGCCATGGAGGTACCCCCCGTCGCGACGACGTGACAGTCACGCCCGAAGTGTCACGTTCGCAGGCACCCCCACCCCACCGGCCGCCGGGTGACCGCCCCGCCCCGGACTCCCGCAGCCTGCAACGTCTGCAACGCGCGGCGGGCAACAGCGCGGTCTCCCGCCTGGTGGCCCAGCGCTACACGGCCCCCGTGAAACCCTCCCCCGCCCAGGCTCCCGGCTTCCGCAAGGTCAAGGCGGACGTGGCGGCGAAGCGGACGAGGATCGCCGTACACGCCCCGGCCGCCACCGAGTCGAAGTCGGCGCAGGACGCGGCGGTCGCGCCCCCCGACGACAGGGAGGCGCAGGGCAAGGCGGCGAACGCGGAGAAGATGAACGCGGCGAAGCCGGGTGAGTTCAACAAGCAGGCGTTCATCGACGCGGTGAACAAGGCGATCGACGCGCAGGCGCCGAAGAACCTCGACGACGCCGACAAGTTCTCCAAGTCCGGCAAGGCCGACAAGATCAAGGACGAGGTCGACGGGAAGGTCTCGGACGGCAAGGAGTCCTCCGCCAAGGACATCGACACCGCGACCAAGGCCCCGCCCGACACA
>NZ_FMDF01000127.1 GCF_900091955.1 Streptomyces sp. Ncost-T10-10d | reverse complement strand
GGCCGCGCACGCCGACTCCCTGGCAGGCCGGGGAATCCTGGCGCGGTCCGGACGTTGAACAAGGGTGTGAGCTCCGTGATCGCATCCACCCGGTTCTCCGTGCTCGACCGTTCCCGTACCCGTGAGGGGTACGACGGCCCCGACGCGCTGCGCGACACCGTGCGCCTCGCCCAGGAGGCCGAGGCGCTGGGCTATCACCGGTTCTGGGTGTCCGAGCATCACAGCGTGCCGGGCGTCGCCGGTTCGGCGCCGACCGTGCTGGCCGCGGCCGTCGCGGCGGCGACAGCCACCATTCGGGTCGGAACGGGCGGCGTGATGCTCCCCAATCATCAACCGCTCGTGGTGGCCGAACAGTTCGGGGTGCTGGAGTCACTGTTCCCTGGCCGGATCGATATGGGGCTCGGCCGCTCGGTGGGCTTCACCGACGGCATCCGCAGGGCACTCGGCCGGGACAAGTCGCACGCGCAGGACTTCGCAGGGCAGCTCACCGAGCTGCTCGGCTGGCTGGACGGCACGCAGCGAGCCCACCCGCAGGTTCATGCCCGACCCGCCGAGGGCCTGCGCATAGCCCCGTTCGTGCTGGCCACCGGCGAGGGCGCCGGTATCGCTGCGGCGGCAGGGCTGCCGCTGGTCGTCGGAGATCTCCGCGGCCGTGAGAAGCTGCTGCGGGCCGTCGAGCGCTACCGCCAGGAGTTCCGCCCCTCGTCCTGGGCCGCGGAGCCGTACGTCGTCGTGTCGGGCACGATCGCGCTCGCCGGAAGCGCGGACGAGGCCCGACGCCTCCTGATACCGGAAGCGTGGTCCATGGCGTACTCCCGGACCCATGGCGTGTTCCCGCCGCTCGCCCCTGCCGAGCGGGTCGAGGCACTGACCATGACGGAGAGGGAGCGCGGCTTCTACGAGAGCGGACTGCGCGGCCACGTCCAGGGCACGGAGGACCAAGTGGTCACGGCGCTCGAAACGGCCATCAAGGAGACCCGGGCGGACGAGGTGCTGGTCACCACCAGTACCTACGACCGTGCGGCTCTGGTGGACTCCTTGCGCCGACTGGCCCGTATCGCGGAGCTGACCACCTGACGGCCTGACCACCGGCAGGCGTGTGCACGGCACCCTGTCATGAATGGCCGACTGCTGACGGAGTGTTCACCCGTATCGGCGCCTCGAGCGGCAATCCTTCGGCGGTTACCGCCCTCACGCGTGGCACGCTGGGCACTCGTATGTCCCCGACCGTCCGAGGAGACGTGCCACGTGCCGCAGAACGAGCCGACTGAGTCGCTCGCCGCCCCTGCGGTGCTGGTCGAGGAGCGCCGGCTCCGCAAGGATCTCGGATTCTGGGGCCTGACCGCGATCGGGTTCTCCAACATCCTGGGATCCGGATGGCTGTTCGCGGCCATGTACGCCGCCCGGACCGCCGGTCCCGCCGCCCTGCTGTCCTGGATCGCGGCCGGTGCGCTCTGCGGCTTGGTCGCCCTGGTCATGGTGGAACTCGGGGCCACCCGTCCGGAGGGCGGAGGCACCGTGCGCTGGCCGCTGTACGCGAGCGGACGACTGGTCGGTACGGTGATCGGCTGGTCCGTCCTGCTCTCGGTCGGCGGTACGGCGGCGGAGATCAGCGCCATCATGCAGTACGCCGCGCACTATCTGCCCGGCTTGTACGACGGCGGCAGCCTCAGCGCCACGGGCCTCGGTGTGGCCGTCGCGCTGAGCGTCGTGCTGACCGCGCTCAACTGGTTCGCCGTGCGGATGTTCGCCCGGCTGAACAACCTGGTGTCGGTGTTCAAGGTCGTCGTCCCCGTCGTCACGGTCGTTGCGCTGTTCCTCTCGGGCACGCACTCCGGCCGCCTCACCGACCACGGCGGCTTCGCACCGTACGGCTACGCGGCATGCCTCACGGCTCTCGCCGGTGGCGGCATCGTCTACTCCGTCAACGGGTTCCAGGCCCCGCTCGACTTCTCGGGAGAGGCTCACAATCCACGACGCAACGTGCCGGCCGCTGTGCTCACCGGTATCGGCCTTGCCGTGCTGGTCTACCTGGGGCTCCAACTGGCCTACCTGTTCACGGTACCCGAGTCCCTGCTGGGCAACGGCTGGCAGGGAGTCGACTTCGAGTCGCCGTTCGGGCAGCTTGCCCTGGTGCTCAACCTGCACTGGCTGGCCACCCTGCTCTACGCCGACGCGGTGATCTCTCCCGGCGGTTCGGCCTACGTGGGGGTGGCGATCGATGCCCGGCACACGTACGCGCTCGCCAAGAACGGCCTGCTGCCCCGCTTCTTCATGCGGATCGATGCCCGGTCCGGCATGGCGCACCGGGCGCTGGTGCTCAACCTTGCCGTCATCATCGTCTTCATGCTGCCGTTCGGCGGCTGGCAGGACATCGTGAGCGTGATGGGCGACATGTATCTGCTCATCTACGCGGCGTCGGCGGTCGCCGTCGCGGCGTTCCGGGCACACGAGCGGGAGAGCGGAGCGCCACGGACGGAGGGCGAGGTGCCGGGAGTGCGCTGGATCGCGCCGGTCAGTTTCATCGTGGCCAGCGAGTTCGTCTTCTGGTCGGGGTGGCACGATCTGCGGCTCGCACTGCCACTCGTCCTGCTCGGTGTCCCGCTGTTCCTGCTGCAGCGGCGTGGTGGCGAGGGGCCTTCGCCGCGAGTCGAGTTGCTCCACGGAGCTTGGCTGGTCTGTCATCTGGCCGCGCTGACGCTGCTGTCGTGGCTCGGCACCTTCGGCGGTTCCGGCCACCTGCCGGCACCGTACGACTCCGTGGCGGTCGCGGTCGTGTCCCTCGGCGTCTTCGTGTGGGCGGTGCACTCGGGCGCCGACCACCTCAGAACGCCTCCGGGCGCAGCGCTCGCGGCTCCGGCGCTCTGAACCCGCATCCGGCTTTGGGGGCGGCAATCCTGCGCCTATCGGCTCAGCAGGGCAGTGGCGATGGCGACCTGGGCCGGCTCCAGTGCGGTCCTGCCGTCGGCGACGTCCCACAACGCGTTCTGCAGCACGCGACCGAGTGTCCAGCCAGTCGCCCGCCGGCGGTCCAGGCCGAGTACCTCGGTCAGCAGGTCGAAGCGGCGGAGCACCGCGCGGGTCACGTCGCCGGTCGCCATTGCTTGCGCCCACCGGTTGTCCAGCGCGGGCAGCAGCTCGAAACCGGGGTCGCCGACCAGGGGTTCGGGATCGATGGCCAGCCAGGGTTCCCGCTGTCCGGCGAGGATGTTGTCGTAGTGCAGGTCCCAGTGCAGCAGGCGGTCGCCGGGTTCGCCGGTCAGTTCGGCCACCGCTGCCGCGCAGGTGCGTACCAGCTGTTGCTCGGCAGGGTCACGCAGCCTCGGCACGGCGCGTGCCACCTCATCGAGCATGGCCGTGGCGATGTCGGCCAGGTGTCGAAGACCCTGTGGCGCGGGCACCGCGACCAGGCGGGCCAGCAGCTCGGCGAGGATCTGCACGGCCGCGGTGTCGTCGGCCACCGACGACAGCGGCCGGGCCGCGTCCAGTCGTTCCAGCAGCATGGTGCCGGTGTCCGGGTCGTGGTCGAGCAGGTGCACGACTCCGTTGCCGTTCCACGCCCGCAGGCCTGGCGCGGCCCCGATGTTGTCCTCGGTGACCTGCTGGAGTTTCAGCACCGCGGGTGTACCGTCCGCGCGGGTCACGGGCAGTACGAGTGAGGCCATGCCATGTGCTGCGGGGCCGTCCGGCCGCAGTGTCCAACGGTCCAGGAACTCCGCGGCCAGTCCCGGCAGCGCGGTGATCCAGGCACGGCCGGACGCGCCGCCCGTCCGGCCGTACGACGCGGCGAACGCGTCGGGGACGTGGATGGGGTTCGACGTGGTCATGTTGGTTGTTCCCCCTCTTCGGAATCGGGTTCGCCCAGGCACGAAGGAGGCCACGGGGGTGCCCGGATACCGGACATGCGTCACTTCATGTCTCCACCCTACGCGGAATGCTGAATTGCCCCTGTGCGTCAGGGGCGGTGACCGGCGGCCGAGTCGTGCGCGGCGCGTGTCGGTGGCAGGGGAGGAGCGCGAGAGCGGAGATGGTGATGGCATGAACAGTGCTGACCTTTTGACGGACGCGTTCACTCGCGTCCAGGAGACGGTGCACTCGGTGGTCGAGGGCCTTTCGCGCGCCGACCTCCACGCTCGCCTCGACGACGGAGCGAACACGATCGCGTGGCTCGTGTGGCACCTCACCCGGATCCAGGACGACCACATCTCGGATGCGGCAGGTATCGAGCAGGTCTGGTTCACCCGGGACTGGGCCTCCCGCTTCGATCTGCCCTTCGCGAAGGATGCCACCGGGTACGGACACAGCACCGCAGACGTCGCGGCTGTGCAGGTGGGCTCGCCCGAACTGCTGCTCGGCTACTACGACGACGTGCATGAACAGACTCTCGGGTTCATCAGCGGGCTCGACGGCAGGGCTCTGAACCGCATCGTCGACGAGGCATGGTCGCCGCCGGTCACCCTCGGCGTCCGTCTGATCAGTGTCATCTCGGACGACCTGCAGCACGCCGGCCAGGCGGCCTTCGTACGGGGCGCGCTCGAGCGCCGGTAGAACCCGACGCGAGCGGGGGCCTGTTGTGCAGCCGGGCGGCGTCGGCGCACTCCGGTCCCTGTGTCATCCCCTGGTCCTTCGGAGCCGGGGTCGCGGACCGCGCGTCCTCGGCTCCGAAGGACCCCGGTGGTCTCAGACCTTGAGTCCGACGCCGCTCACCGCATGACCCTGCAGGGCGTCCGCCGGGCTCTGGTCGGGGTCGGGGCGCCAGGCCGACGTCCGCACGACGCCCGGCTCCACCAGGTCCAGGCCGTGGAAGAAATCGGCGATCCGTTCAGGGCTGCGCAGATGGTACGAGCTTGCCGAGTTCGCGTTGTAGGAGGCGACGGCCTGGTTCAGCGAGTCACTCGTGTTCGTGCCGTCGCTGAGGGCCAGATAGCTTCCTGAGGGGAGCGCGGCCACCAACCGGTCGACCAGGGCCCACGGGTCGTCCTCATCGGGGAGCTGCCCCATGATCCCCAGCATGGTCAGCCCGACCGGCCGGCTGAAGTCCAGCGTCTTGGCGGCCTCGGCGAGAATCGCGTCGGCGTCCCTGACGTCGGCGTCGATGTATGCGCACGCGCCCTCGGGAGTGCTGGTGAGCAGGGCGCGGGCATGGGTCAGTACGAGCGGATCGTTGTCGACGTACACAATCCGGGAATCCGGGGCCACCCGCTGGGCCACCTCGTGGGTGTTGTCGGCCGTCGGCAGGCCCGTGCCTATGTCGAGGAATTGACGGATGCCCGCCTCTGCGGTCAGGAAGCGCACAGCGCGGGCGAGAAAGGCCCGCTGGAGGCGGGCGATGGCGGCGAAGTCCGGGAACGCTTTGAGGATCATGTCGCCCATCTGGTGGTCGACGGAGTAATTGTCCTTGCCGCCCAGGAGGTAGTTCCACACACGTGCCGAATGCGGCCGGTCCGTCTGAAGTCTGTCGGCCGGCGACTGCGAAGATGTACTCATGGCCAGATCCTCACATATGCCAACCGCGCTTGCCTGACGTAGTGATCACCGGCGACGATCCGGACGGGGATGCATCTCCTGTTGGAGGTGCATCCGGGGAGATCGCAGTCACGGACCGTCGGCCAACAGGAACCCGCTGTGGTGCATTTGGCGGTCCCGGCCCTGTCGTACTGTCCGTGCCCACCGTTTTCGGCGCCGCCACCGGAAGACACCGCGGCGGCCCTTGCGGTCGGGTCGAAGACCTGGCGGTCAGGGGACTCGCGCGTACACGCATGGCCAAGTCGGTGCACGACGCCGGATGGTCCGCCTTCGTCGCGCCCTTCAGGGCGGGAAGCGGAAGCCAAGGGGACTGGCCGCGTGGGCCGTTGACGACCGGGAGCGACAACATCGTCGTCGTCGCACGCGCCGCGAAAACCAGGTGAAGGCCAGGCAGGCACGGTGGTGGGATGGTGCGATGCAACGTGATGCGCCGGAAATCGCCGACCGAGGGCAGTACCCCGATGCGGAGACGCCCTGGGAACACGAGGCGTGGCGGGAGGAAGCCCTTGAATGGGCGGAGCGCGGACTCGCCGCTCACGGACTGCGTGAGACCGGGCAACGAAAGGTGAGGCTCTCCGGTGGCTGCTTGAACTCCTCACCGAGCCACCGCTGTAGAGGCAACCGCGTCGGCCGGGAATGCGTCAGTCGGTGTCCGAACCGTGCGTTTCACTGTGCAGCGTGAAGGAAGAGACGCTGCCGCAACCGCTGCACTCGCCATGGCGAGTGAGTGCATCGGCCGGTGAGTGTGCCGATGCCGGTGCGGAGTCGGCACTCACACCTCGATGAGAAGGTTCCTCGCGACGGCCGGCGGCATCGGGTAGATCCGCTCGGGCGGAAGCAGCCGCTGGGCCTGTGCGGTCCGGCCGCTCTGCTTGAGCGCCGCGATCCTGCGGGCCTGTGGAGTGACGTCGGTCAGGTCGACGACCCAGTCCTCCGCGAAGGTGCGGATCAGTCCGCGTCCGACCCCGACCTGGATGCTGTAGTGATTGAGCGCGGCTCCCCGCAGCGAGCGTTCGGGATCCCACTGGACGTGAACAGGGGCTCGGGCGGCGGCCGTCGGGTCGGCCGTCGTCAGCACGGCCCGGGAGAGGGCCTCCTCCCATCCGGCACGGGTGATCCGTACCGCGAGGATGCGTTCCTGTCCCGACTTCTGCGCCCAGTTACTACGGTGCATGAGCCACAGGAACGACGGTTTGATCCAGGTCATCCGGTTGAACGAGAACGGCGGCACGAACCGTTTCGCCCGTAGGGACGGATCAGCGACTGCCGGTGAGTACGCCTGGTAGACCACGATCGTCCGGGCATCGTAGTGGGCTCGTACCTGGTGCTGGGGGGTCATGCGGCACAGGGTGCCAGGGACCCCATCGCGGCGCGATCGGATTTCTCCCCGCCCGACCGGACTGTTCACGCCCTCGCACTCTCGCGTTCGTCTTCGTCGTGGCGCACCGTCCGCGAGGCAGTTTTTCGTGCTTCGCGACCACTCGGGGCCGCTGTGCGGCTGCCTAATGTTCCCTCACTCGGCGGCGGCGTGCCGCTCCCTCGGAGGTGACCATGGCCAGCACGGCAGGCACGGAGACGAGAAGCAGAACGACGCGCAGTACCCGGTCGGCGGCCGCGGTGGCCACGGTGCTCGGCCTGGTCGCCACCGCGGCCGCCTGCGGCGGCGGCTCGTCCGCCGACGGCGGTGATGGGTCGACTGTGGTGCTCGCCGTCGCCGCCGACCCGGGCACACTCAGCCCCACCAAAGCGCTGGCCGGCACGGCAATTTCGATGAACTCCTTCGCATACGACACGCTCGTGCATATCGCAGCCGACGGTTCGCCGGTTCCAGGGGTGGCCGAGAAATGGTCCGCCACGTCCACCACCGCGCAGTTCACCATCCGCTCCGGGGTGACCTGCGAGGACGGGTCGCCGCTCACCGCGGACGACGTGGCCGCCGAGTACAACTACATCGCCGATCCGAAGAACCAGTCTCCGATGCTCGGGCTGTCCGTCCCCGTCACCGCTGTCGCGAAGGCCGACAGGGCGAGCCGGACCGTCACCGTCACCACGACGAAACCGGCGCCGTTCATCGTGCAGATGGCGCGGCTGCTGCCGCTGCTCTGCAAGAAGAGCCTGGCGGCGCCCAATGCGCTGGCCAAGGCCACCGCCGCGAGCGGACCGTACCGGTTGACCGAAGCGGTTCCGGGCGACCACTACACGTATGTCAAGCGGGACGGATACGCCTGGGGGCCCCGCGGATCCACCGGCGCGGGCCTCCCCGGCAAGCTGGTGTTCAAGGTGGTCGCCAACGAGTCGACCGCGGCCAATCTCCTGATGGCCGGACAGATCAGCGGGGCCTTGATCAGCGGTGCCGACCAGGAACGGCTGGACGCGGCCGGGGTGAAGAACGAGAGCATCGAGGCGCTGTTCGGGCAGTTCCTGTTCAACCAGGCCGTCGGCCGTCCGGGCGCCGACCCGGCGGTGCGCAAGGCCTTGGTCTCCGTACTGGATCTGAAGCAGCTCGGAAACGTGGCCACCGGCGGCAAGGGCAGACCCGCCACCGCAATCGGCGAGACCACCCCCACCCCCTGTACCGGCGACACGGTCACCGGGAACCTCCCCGGCCATGACCCCGCGCAGGCCGCCGTCGCGCTCACCGCCGCCGGCTGGGCGAAGACCGGTGGCACCTGGACCAAGGGCGGCAAGCCCCTCACCGTCGGGCTCAGTTATCCGACCAATCAGGGCGCACAGGTCGCCTCGGCGGTCGAACTGGCCGTCCAGCAGTGGACGTCATTCGGCGTGAAGGCATCGGCGAAGCCCACGGGTTCCTCCAGCCTCCTCAGTACCCTCAGCGGCGGCGACTGGGACGTCGCCTGGGCACCCATCGGAGTCACGCTCCCGGACCAGCTGACCCAGTTCTACGACGGACCGCCGCCGCCCAAGGGCAACAACTTCGGATCCATCACCAACGCCGACTACCACCGCCTCGCCGCGCAGGCCTCGGCCAGGATCGGCGCCTCGGGATGTGCCCTGTGGGAAGCGGCCGATGCCGCCCTGGTCAAGGACGTCGACATCGTGCCCATCGTCAGCAGGCCGCTCCGGTACTACGGAAAGGGCATCACCTTCGAGGTGGACGGCGCCGGCATCATTCCCAGCACTCTGCGGCGGAGCGCCGGCTGATGGCGACGATCACCCTGAACTCCCTGGGTACGACGGCTCGCAGCCCCTGGGTCGGATTCGCCCTGCGCCGCACCCGGCGGCTGATGGTGTCGCTGGCCGCGCTGGTCACGGCGGCCTTCGCGATGATCCATCTGATCCCCGGCGACCCGGTGCGGACGGCCCTCGGCACCACCGCCGACCCGGCGCTGATCGCCGCCCGCAGACACTCGCTCGGCCTGGACCAGCCACTGCTGAAGCAGTACGGCGACTTCGTGGGCCATCTCTTCCAGGGCCGGCTCGGTGACTCGATCGGCGCACAGATGCCCGTCTCCGAGATCATCTCCAGCAGGCTCCCGGCGACCCTGCAGATCGCGGTCCCCGCGTTCGTACTCATTCTGCTGCTCGCCATCCCGGTCGGCATGACCGCCGCCGTACTGACCAAGGACGGCCGCAGACGGCGCGGCGAGCTCGCCTTCACCGGCGTCACCGGCTTCCTGGGCGCGGTGCCCGAATTCCTGCTGGCGGTCGGCCTGATCGCGGCGTTCGCCGTGGCCTGGCCGGTCTTCCCGGTGGCCTCGCGGGGCGGCATGGACTCCTACGTACTGCCGGTGCTGGCACTCACCGTCGTCCCGGCGGCCACGCTGTCGCGCATCGTCAGGGTGGAGACCCTGCGGGTGCTCGGCGAGGACTACATGCTGACGGCGCGGGCGAAGCGGCTTCCGGCCCGGCTGCGCTATCTGCGGCACGCGCTTCCCAATCTGCTGACCTCCTCGCTCACCCTGGGGGGCCTGCTGTTCAGTTCGCTGCTCGCCGGCACCGTACTGGTCGAGAACGTCTTCGCCTGGCCCGGCCTCGGCACCACGATCGTCCAGGCGATCACCGAGAAGGACTATCCACTGGTCCAGGGCGTCGTGCTGGTCTACGGGGCGGCCGCACTGCTGATCACCTTCGCCGTCGACGTGGCCGTGGCCGTCGCCGACCCCCAGTCCACCGTCCGCGGGAGTTGACGATGCCTCATCAGGACCAAGACACCTCGCTACGGCACCGGCTGGGGCGCACGATCAGGACGCCGATCGGTGTCACCGCTCTCACAGCCTGCCTGATGGTGGCGCTGGTCGCCGTGTTCGGGCCCGTCCTGTTCGGCGACCAGGCCGCGCGGATCGACACGGACGCGATCAACCAGGGGAGCAGTGCCGCCCACCTCCTTGGCACCGACCAGCTCGGCCGCGACATCGCCGCCCGCGTGGTGGTGGCGACCCGGCTGACCCTGCGACTCACCCTGCTGGCAGCCGTGATCGGGGTCGGCGGCGGGCTGCTGCTCGGTGTGGCACCGGCGGTCGTGGGCCGACGCCTCGGCCGGCTGATCAGCGCCACCGTGGGCGTACTGGTCGCCTTTCCCGGGCTGCTGTTCCTGCTCTTTCTCGCCACGATCTTCGGGGTGGGCAGCACCGGCGCGGTGTTCGCCGTGGGGCTGGCCATGGTCCCGCCCATGGCACGGCTGGTGCAGAACCTGACGGCGTCGATCGCGGGCTCGGACTATGTCGCTGCGGCACGGATCCTCGGCGTGGGCCGGTTCCAGCTGGTGGTACGTCATCTGCTCCCCAACATCGCCGAGCCGTCGGTGCTGTTCGCCACGCAGGCGGCAGGGAGCATCCTGGTCGCCTTCTCAGGTCTCTCGTTCCTCGGGCTGGGCGTACAGCCGCCGGAGTACGACTGGGGGCGGCTGCTCAACGAGCAGTTGAACCGGATCTATGTGAACCCGGCGGCGGCACTCGCGCCCGGCGCGGCCGTGGTCCTCACGGGGCTGATGTTCGGTCTGGTCGGTGAAGTGCTCGCACAGGCCGGCGGCCGACGTGCTCCGCAGGCCCGGGAGGCGACGCTGCAGCAGCAGGTGAAGCCGCAGGATGCAACAGCCCCTGACGGTGACGACGGGGCATTGGTCCGGGCGCGGGATCTGCGGGTGACGTTCCCGGGCGGGCGCCAGGCCGTACGCGGGATCTCGTTGAGCATCGGCGTGGGAGAGGCCGTCGGCCTGGTCGGCGAATCGGGTTCCGGAAAGAGCCTGACCGCGCTGGCCCTGGCGGACCTCGTGCCGCATCCCGGACGGGTCTTCGCCGACACCCTCCGCTTCGACGGGCAGGATCTGCGGGCGGACCCGCGCCTGGGCACCGAACTGGCCATGGTCTTCCAGGACCCGATGGCCTCGCTCAATCCGGCCCTGCGTGTGGGCCGCCAGCTCGCCGAGGTGGCCGAGGTGCACCTGGGCGCGACCCGCGCACAGGCCACGGCACGCGCCGTGGACCGGCTCGGCGCCGTCCGTATCCCCTCGCCGGAGCGGCGCGCCCGGCAGCGGCCGCACGAGTACTCCGGCGGGATGCGACAGCGGGCCGTCATCGCGATGGGCCTGATGGGGGAGCCGCAACTGATCATCGCCGATGAGCCGACCACGGCGCTCGACGTGGCCGTCCAGCAACAGGTGCTCGACCTGCTCGCCGAGGTACGCGAGGACTCCGGCGCCGCGTTGCTCCTGATCTCGCACGACCTCGCCGTCGTCGCCCAGGTCTGCGAACGGGTCCTGGTGATGTACGGAGGCCTGATCGTCGAGGACCTCCCGGTTGCCCAGCTGACCGGCTGCGCGGCCCACCCGTACACCCGGGCACTGGTGGGGGCGGTCCCGACGATGGCCACGGATCCCGGCATCGAGCTGGCGACCATCCCCGGCCGCCCGCCGGAACCGGGGGAGGCCGGCGCGGGATGCCCCTTCGCACCGCGCTGCGAACGCGCCCGGGAACGCTGCCACGACGACGCCCCCGAGCTGGCCGGCTTCGGGCCGGGCCGACAGGTCGCCTGCTGGTACCCGGTGGACGCGGTAACGGCCGGCGCCCCCGACCGGGCCACCTCACACGGAGCGGAGGCGACGTCATGAGCTCACTCGAACTGCGCGGGGTCACCGTGCGCTACGGCCGCTTCACCGCGGTGGACAACGTCGACCTGCTGGTGCCTGAGGGCACGGTCACCGGACTGGTGGGCGGATCGGGGTCGGGCAAATCGACCCTCGGGAAGGCCGTCGTCGGGCTGGCCCCGATGCAGTCCGGGCGCGTACTGGTCGACGGGGGCGATGCCGGGCGCCGGCGGGGGCGCAGCCCGGTGCAGTTGGTGTTCCAGAATCCGTATGCCTCGCTCGACCCGCGCATGACCATCGGTGCAACGGTTGCCGAAGCGCTGCCCCGCGAAGCACCCGCCCGCAAGGCACCAGCACGCGAACGCCGGGCCGCGTGCGACGCGGAGGTGGCCCGCTGCCTGGAGCTCGTCGGTATCGACCCCGCACGGGCGGTGCTCACCCCGGACGCGCTCTCCGGCGGGCAGCGTCAACGGGTGGCCCTGGCAAGGGCCCTGGCAGCCAGGCCCGCCGTGCTGATCGCGGACGAGATCACCTCGGCCCTGGACGTGTCCGTACAGGGGGCGGTGCTCAATCTGCTCCGCCGGCTCCAGCGCGAACTGGGCTTCGCGATGCTCTTCATCTCCCACAACCTCGCGGTCGTCCGCTACTTGTCCGACCAGGTCGCTGTGATGGACGGCGGGCATCTTGTCGAGTGCGGTCCCACCGAACGGGTGCTGGAGCGACCGGAGCACCCGACGACCCGGAACCTGATCTCCTGCGTACCCACCCTTGCCCTCGCCGAGGAGGCGTCATGATCCGACCGCTGACGATCGACGACTTGTACCGGTTCGAGATCCCCGGTGATCCCGCACTGTCCCCCGACGGCGAACGCGTCGCCTACACACTGACCACCCAGGACGCCGAGAACGACCGCGTGGTGCGTTCCATCTGGGAGGTACGCAGCGCAGGCGGCCCGGCCCGGCGGCTCACCCGCGGTCCCGCGGACACCGCGCCGTGCTGGTCCCCGGACGGGACGCAACTGGCGTTCCTGCGCGAGGGACAGCTCCATCTGCTGCCCGTCGACGGAGGGGAGGCCGTAGCGCTCACCACGCCCGCCCGGTGCCCGGCGGGGGCGGGCACACCGGTCTGGAGCCCGGACGGATCACAGATCGCGTTCTCGGCCCCCGCGACCCGGCGCGACGACAGCGCTCCCGTCGTCATCGACGCCCTCGGCTGGAAGGCGGACGGTGTCGGACTGATCGGGTCGGTCCGGACGCAACTGTTCGTGGTCGGGACGGAATCGGGCGAGGTCAGGCAGCTGACCGAGGCCGACCGGCACGTCGGCTCGCCCACCTGGTCGCCCGACGGCACGCAGCTCGCCTACCCGGCGCAGAGCGGCCCCGACGCGGCTCTCCTCGGGACCTCGGCCGCCCATGTCGTCGGGATCGGGGAAGACGCGCCCGAGCCCCGCCGGGTCGGCCCGGCCGGCGGTCTCGCCGGCCCGGTGAACTGGTTCCCCGACGGGTCCGCGCTGCTCGTCGTCGGCCGGAACACGTTCGGCGTCGGCCACCTGGAGCTGCTGCGCCAGCCCCTGGACGGGTCGGCGCCGGTGTCCCTCAGCGCAGCCCTGGACCGCAACGTCATGGGCGGCGGCCCGGGCTACCCGGGCGCGCTGCCTCAGTTCCACGGCGACGACATCGTGTTCTGCGCCCGCGACCGGGGCGCCACTCGCCTGTACCGGGTGCACGCGGCCGGGATCAGCGCGTCCCCGCTGCCCGCCGGCACCGGGGTCAGCGGCTGCTCGGTCGCGACGAAGGCCGGGCGAGCGGCGGTGGTGGTCTCCGACGCGTCGAGCTTCGCCGAGATCGCTCTGCTCGACCTGGACGCCTGGACGTCCGGGGAACCGGGCGAGCCCTCGGCCGGGCGACAGCCCGCGCGACTCACCGACCACATGGCCCGGTCACTGCCCGAGATCGCCCTCCACCCGGTCACCGAACGCGAGTTCACCATCTCGGACGGGACAGTGGTGCACGGCATGATCACCCGTGCCGCGCAGACACCCGCGGGCGGGCCGCTGCTGGTCGACGTGCACGGCGGCCCGCACAACGCGTGGGCGCCGCACTCCGACCCGGTCCACCTCTACCACCAGGAGCTGGCCTCGCAGGGCTGGACGATCCTGACGCTGAACGTCCGCGGCAGCGACGGCTACGGCGAGGCGTTCTACACGGCCGCCGTGGGCGCCTGGGGCGAGACCGACGAACAGGACGTCCTGCAACCGGTCGCCACCCTCGTCGCCGAGGGACTCGTCGATCCGGAACGGATCGCGCTCACCGGCTACAGCTACGGCGGCTATCTGACCTGCTGGCTCTCCGCCCGCAGCGACCTCTTCGCCGCCGTCGTACCGGGCGGCATCCTGGTCGATCTGAAGAGCATGGCCGGCACCTCGGAAGAAGGACATCTGATCGCCGCCCACGAGATCGGCGACCCGGAACGGCTGACGGCGCTCTCGCCGATCAGCCATGCCGACGCGGTGCGCGCGCCCACCCTGATCCTGCACGGCGGTACGGACTACACCTGCCCGGTCGGCCAGGCCGAGCAGTGGTTCCACGCCCTGCGCAGCCGGGACGTGCCGGTCCGGCTGGTCGTGTACCCCGGCGGCTCGCACCTGTTCCTCCTGGACGGCCGGCCCTCGCACCGGGAGGACTACTCCCGCCGACTGACCGAATGGGTCACGACGCACACCGACCGCTGAACCCGCTGAACACCCTGGAATCCCTGAACGAAACGGAATTGGAGCCGAAAATGATCGACACCACCGACCTGTCCGCCCGCTGGACCGCCCGCCTCACCGAACTGACGGCCCGTCACTCCGTCCCCGGCGCCGGTCTCGGCATCCTGCACCGCGGCGAACTGATCGCCGAGGCGGCCGTAGGCCTGGCCAACACCGACGCCGGGATCGAGACGACCACCGACACCCTGTTCCAGATCGGCTCGATCTCCAAGGTGTGGACCGCCACGGTGGCCATGGCCCTGGTCGACGAGGGCCTGCTCGAACTGGACGCGCCCATCGTCTCCGTACTCCCCGAACTGCGGCTCGCGAACGAGGAGCTGACCCGTGGCGTCACGCTCCGGCATCTCCTGGACCACACCAGCGGCATCGACGGCGACCTCTTCACCGACACCGGCCGGGGCGACGACTGCCTGGAGAAGTACGCCGCGCTGCTGGGCGAGGGCACTCCCAACCACCCGCTCGGTGCCACCATGTCGTACTGCAACGCGGGCTTCACACTGCTCGGCAGGGTGCTGGAAGTCGTCACCGGCGTCCAGTGGGACGAGCTGATGCGGGAGCGCCTGTTCCGTCCGCTCGGCCTGACGCACACCGTGACCCTGCCCGAGGAGGCGCTGCGCTTCCGTGCCGCCATCGGACATCTGGGGGATCCGCCGGTTCAGGCCCCGCTGTGGGGGCTGATGCGTTCGGCCGGACCGGCCGGACTGATCTGCTCGACGCCGCGCGAGGTACTGCAGTTCGCCCGGCTGCACCTCGACAACGGCGTCACCGAGGAAGGTACCAAGATCCTCTCGGCCGAGGGCGTCACCGCCATGCAGACCCCGCAGGTCGAGCTCCCCGACCCGCACATCCTGGGACACGCCTGGGGGCTGGGCTGGTTCCTCGACACCTGGGGGGGACAGCGGGTGTACGGACACGACGGCGGCACGATCGGGCAGAGCGCGTTTCTGCGGGTGCTGCCCGAGTCCGACCTGGCGATCTGCCTGCTCACCAATGGCGGTGACACCATGAGCCTCCACCGGGACGTGTTCGCGGAGATCGTCCAGGAGCTGGCCGGTGTGACGATGCGCACCGGCATCCAGCCGGCCACGGAGCCGGTGGCGGTGGACCCCGCCGACTACGTCGGTGTGTACGAGCGGCTCTCCAGCCGGGTCGAGATCGTGGAGCGGGACGGCGGCCTGGTGATGCTCAACCGGATCACCGGACCGCTGGCCGAACTGACCCCCGACACGGAGCAGGAGTACGAGCTGCACCCGGTCGAGCCGGGGCTGTTCGTGGTGCAGCGGCCGGAGATGAAGCCCTGGCTCCCGGTCGTGTTCTACACACTCGCCGACGGTACGCCCTACATTCACCACGGTGGCCGAGCCACCCCCAAGGCGGGCTGACGTGACCGCAATCGCCACTGCCCTGGAGACGGGGCTGCCGGACCTGCTGACTGACATCGAGGAGCTGGTCCGCACCGAGTCCCCCACCGAGGACCTGGCAGCCGTCGCCGACTGCGCCCGGGTCGTCGCCGGGCTCGGCACCCGGCTGACCGGCGCCCCGCCCGAGTGGCTCGACGGCTCGGGGACGCCCGCTCTGCGCTGGCGCTTCGGCTCCGGCGACCGGGTGCTGCTGCTCGGCCACTTCGACACGGTGTGGCCGGTGGGCTCGTTGGCCGGGCATCCCTTCGAGGTGGCCGGGGGACGGGCTGACAGGGCCCGGCTGCTTCGACATGAAGGCCGGCGTGGTACAGCTGTTCCACGCGCTGTCGGTGCTCGACGACCTGGACGGGGTGTCGGTCCTGCTCACGGGCGACGAGGAGATCGGCTCCCCGACCTCGCGCACCCTGATCGAGGCCGAGGCCCGCCGAACCGGGGCCGTACTCGTCCTGGAGGCGAGCGAGGGCGGCGCGCTGAAAACCGCGCGCAAGGGTGTGTCCGGCTATGAGCTGAACATCACCGGACGCGCGGCGCACGCCGGACTCGAACCCCATCGCGGGGTCAACACGACCACCGAACTGGCCCACCAGGTACTCGCGTTGACCGCACTCGCCGATCCGGCGACCGGCACCACGGTGACGCCGACCGTGGCTTCCTCCGGCACCACCCGCAACACGGTGCCCGATGCGGCCAGGCTGCTGGTCGACGTACGGGTGGAGACGGTCGCCGAACAGGACCGGGTGGACCGTGCCATGCAGGGTCTCGCGCCGGTGCTCGCGGGCGCCTCGCTGGGGCTCGCCGGAGGACCGGACCGGCCGCCGCTGCAGACGAGCGCGTCGGCGGAGCTGTTCGAACTCGCCCGAACCTGCTACGCGGAGCTGGGCTTCGGCCCACTGCGCGGTGTCGCGGTCGGCGGCGGATCCGACGGCAACCTCACCGCCGGAGCGGGCACACCCACGCTGGACGGGCTCGGGGCCGTGGGCGGCGGGGCGCACGCCGACGACGAGCATGTGGTCGTCGCCGAACTGCCCCGCCGCGCGGCACTGGTGGCCTCTCTGGTGGCCTCGCTCGTACGCGAGCCGCTGTCCGTGCCCGGCCGGGTGACCACATGAACGGTACGGAGGCGGCTGCCGCGGCGGATCTGGCCGCGCACCGTGCCGGCGTGACCGTCACGGAGCTGCACGGGCTGGACGAGATGCTGGCGGCCTGCCAGGTGCTGGACCGGGTCTGGCGGCCCGATCCCGGCAACCCGATCATCACCCCGGAGCTGTTGCGGGTCTTCGCCCACTCCGGCAGCTATGTCGTCGGTGTCCACCAGGGTGGCCGGATGGTCGGATTCTGCCTGGGCTTCCTGGCCACCGCCGGACTGCACTCGCACATCGCCGGGGTGGACGACAGCGTCCGGGGCCGCAATGTCGGCTTCGCCGTCAAACTCCATCAGCGGGCGTGGGCCCTGGCCCGTGGCATCACCGCGGTCACCTGGACCTTCGACCCGCTGATCAGCCGCAACGCCTACTTCAACCTGGCCAAACTGGGGGCGGCGCCGAGCGAGTACCTGGCCGACTTCTACGGCGCGATGCAGGACGAGGTCAATGCCGGGACCGAGACGGACCGGCTGATGGTCCGCTGGGAGCTGATCGGCCGTCATGCCGTCGCCTCCGCCGCGGGCACTCCTCACATCGTCACGGTCGACGACGCGGGTGCACACGCCGTGGTCGGTCTGGACGCCAAGCCCGACGGCGGCCCCGCCGTCGGGCGCCGGGACGGTGACACCGTCCTCGTCCGGATCCCCACGGAGATCGAGACCCTGCGCCGCACCGACCCGCCCCTGGCCCGCGAATGGCGGTACGCGCTGCGCGAGGTACTCGGCGGCCTGATGGCCGAGGGACACACCGTCACCGGATTCACCCGGGACGGCTGGTACGTGATCGACAAACGTCAGGAGAGGCAGGCATGAAGCTCGTCGGTGTGGAACTGCGCCGGATCGCGATGCCGCTGGTCGCACCCTTCCGAACCTCGTTCGCCACCATGACCACCCGGGAGATCCTGCTGGTCAGGGTCGAGACCGAACACCATGAGGGCTATGGCGAATGCGTCACCATGGCCGATCCGCTGTACTCCTCGGAGTACACCGCGGCCGCGGCGGACGTGCTGCGCAGCCATCTCGTGCCCGCGCTCGCCGCCCTGCCGGCGCTCGACCCCTGGGCGGTGGCTCCGGCACTGGCCGCGTTCAAGGGGCACAGGATGGCCAAGGCCGCACTGGAGACCGCCGTACTGGACGCCTGGCTGCGCGCCCATGAACTGTCGATGGGGCAGTGGCTGGGAGCGACGGCCGAGCGGGTACCGGCCGGGGTGTCGGTCGGCATCATGGACTCGATCCCCGCACTGCTCGACGCCGTCGACGGCTATCTCGCCGAGGGCTATCTGCGGATCAAGCTGAAGATCGAACCCGGCTGGGACGTGGAACCGGTACGCGCGGTCCGGGAGCGCTTCGGCGACGGCGTACTGCTCCAGGTGGACGCCAACACCGCCTACACCCTTGCCGACGCCGCACAGCTGGCCCGGCTCGACCCGTACGGGCTGCTGCTGATCGAACAGCCTCTGGACGAGGAGGACATCCGGGGCCACGCAGCACTGGCCGAGCGGGTGAGCACCCCCATCTGCCTGGACGAATCCGTCGTCTCCGCCCGCTCGGCGGCCGACGCGATCGCCATGGGCGCCTGCTCGGTCGTCAACATCAAGCCGGGGCGGGTCGGCGGCTATCTGGAGGCACGGCGGATCCACGACGTGTGCGCCGCGAACAGTGTCCCGGTCTGGTGCGGCGGAATGCTGGAGACCGGCCTCGGCCGGGCCGCCAATGTCGCCCTCGCCGCCCTGCCGGGCTTCACCCTGCCCGGCGACACCTCCGCATCCGACCGGTACTACCGGACCGACATCACCGAACCGTTCGTGCTGAAGGACGGCCATCTCGACGTGCCCCGCGCACCGGGGCTCGGACTCTCCCCGATCCCCGAGCAGCTGGCCGAAGTGACCGAATCGACCGAATGGATCAGCCGATGACCGCAACTGTGTCAGTCACCGTCGAGAGCAGGATCCGGACGGCGTTCGACGACGCCGAGGTCCAGGGGTACTTCTTCGCCCGAGAGATCGACGGCGACCGCACGATCGGCGTCGCGGCGGACGAACCGGTCTGCCTCGCCTCCGTGTTCAAGATCCCGATCGCACTCGCCTACGCACGCGAGGCCGCCGCAGGACGGCTGGACAGGACCGAGCGCCACTCGGTGGACCCGCACTACCGCGACGGCGGCATCGGCACCTCCGGCTGCGCCGACCCGATCGAGATGAGCCTGCGCGACCTGGTCCACATGATGCTGACGATGAGCGACAACGCAGCCACCGATGTGGTGCTGGCCCGGGTCGGTCTCGACACCGTCAATGGACTGCTCGCCGAACTGGGCCTGCGACGGACCCACTTGGTCGGCGGCTGTCTGGAGCTGACCGGCTCGCTCTTCGCCGACCTCGGCGCGACCACCGAGGTCGAGGCGCACGCGAGGATGGCGGCACTTGCCGCGCAGGGGCCCAAGAAGCTTCTGGAGCTGTCGGTGTGCGTGCCCGAACGCACCACCCGGGGAACGGCCCGCGACATCGCGGAACTGCTGGTCCAGATCTGGCGCGACGAGGCCGGCCCCGCCGAAGCCTGCGCCGAGGTACGGGCCGTGATGTCCCAGCAGATCTGGCCGCACCGACTGTGGTCCGGCTTCGACGACAGCTACCGGGTCGCAGGCAAGACCGGGACGCTGCCGGGCTGGCGCAACGAGGCCGGGGTGATCGAGGACCGCGACGGCGGGCGCTGGGCGGTGGCAGTCTTCACCCGGTCCGACCGGCCGGACCTGCACAACTCCCGGGCGGACCGGGTGATCGGGCAGGTGGCAGCGCTCGCCGTCGACGAACTCCGATCAACTACCTTGTGAAGATGACGGAGCAGCCGCGGGCCGTGCTCGGCCGGATCCTCAATGATCTGGGATCGACGCTGATCGAGGTGGTGGCCGGGCAGGCCGACCCGGCCCGCACCGTCAGCGGAGTACTCATCCAGGACCCGCTGGACGAACCGGCCAGGCTGCCCGGCGCGGTGGTGCTCGGCGTCGGCGTGTACGGCGCCGAGCCGGTCGCCGCCCTGGTCGACCGGGCCGCCGGGCTCGGCGCGGCGGCCGTGGTCGTCCGGTCCCCGGTCCCGGTGGACGGGCCGGTGGCCGAGGCAGCCGCGCGCACCGGCCTGACCGTGCTCGGTCTGACCCCCGGCGCGTCCTGGGCCCAGGTGGCCGCCCTGCTGCGGTCGCTGCTCGCGGTCGACGAACTGGGGACGGTGGGCGGCCCCGACGAGGCCGACAGCGCCGAGCCGCTCGCCGGTGACCTGTTCGCGCTGGCCAACGCGACGGCCGGACTGCTGGACGGCCCGGTCACCGTCGAGGACCGCGGCGGTCGGGTGCTCGCCTTCTCCAGCAGGCAGGACGAGGGTGACGACGCCAGGATCGCGACCATCCTCGACCGCCAGGTGCCCGCCGAGAAGCTGCGCGCCCTGGAGCAACTCGGCGCCTTCCAGGCCCTCTACCGCAAGGAAGAACCCGTTTATGTGGCCGGTATTTCCGACAAACCCCGCGTCGCGGTCGCCGTCCGCGCAGGCGGCGAGATTCTCGGGTCCATCTGGGTCGTGGTCGACGGACCGCTGAGCGAGGACCGTACACAGGCCCTGCAGGAGGCGGCGAAGGTGGCCGCCCTTCATCTGCTGCGCCACCGCACGGGCGAGGACGTCGAACGCCGGCTGCGCGCGGATCTGCTCGCCACGGTCCTGGAGGGCGGCACGCACGCACCGCAGGCCGCCGTACGGCTCGGCCTGTCGGCGCAGCCCGCTTGCGTACTGGCGCTCGCGGTGACCGGCGAGCCGTCGGCGCCCGACCGGGTGGCCGCGGGCCACCGCATCGCCGAGGCCCTCGCCCTGCACCTGGCCGCGATCCATCCCCGTACGGCCGCGGCCTCACTCGGGGGCGTCACCTACGCGGTGCTGCCCACGAGTTCGGACGAGCACGCGCTACGGGTGGCCGAGGCGTTCCTGGGACGTATAGGCAACCGTGTCCCCGCCGTCATCGGCATCGGCCGGGTCGCCGCCCGTCCGGCCGAACTGCGCCGCTCCCGCGCCGACGCGGACCGGGCGCTGCGCGTTCTCGGCTCCGGCCGCTCGCAGCGCCGGGCCGCAAGGCTGTCGGACGTCTATGCCGCCTCGCTGCTGGAGGAGCTGACGGACCGGATCGCCGCCGAGGACGATCTCCCCGACGGCCCGGTCATCCGGCTGCGCGCCTACGACGCCCAGCACAACACCGCCCTCACGGACACTCTGGAGGCATGGCTGAGCACCTTCGGCGATGTGGCCGCCGCAGCTGCCGCCGTACACATCCACCCCAACACCTTCCGCTACCGGCTCAAGCGGCTGGCCGTGGTGGCGGGCCTCGATCTCAACGACCCGGAGGCGAGATTCGAAGCGATGCTGCAACTGCGGCTGAATCCGCCGCACCCCTGACGCCGGCCCGACTGCCGCCAGGACACGCGGATCCGCCCGGCCCAGGATGGCGGAATGATGAAAGAGTTCTCGGAGCGGCGGGACGCACCTGTGCCCGCATGTCCGCGTGTCTGCGTAACCGAATGTCGACGATGGGACAGATGCCATGCCTCTCAAGGGTGAGTACGAGCCGAGCCCCGCGCAGTGGGTCCGCGATCAGGTCGAGCTGTTCGAGAGCTCCGGTGGGACCGAGGGGACCATGATGCGGGGCCTGCCGGTCATCATCCTGACCACCCGCGGGGCCAGGAGCGGCAAGATCCGCAAGACCCCGCTCATGCGGGTCGAGCGCAACGGCACGTACGCCGTGGTCGCCTCGCAGGGTGGCGCGCCCAAGCACCCCGTCTGGTACCACAACATCGTGGCCGACCCCCGTGTGGAGTTGCAGGACGGCCCGGTCCGACAGGACATGAACGCCCGTGAGGTCACCGGCGAGGAGAAGGCGGTGTGGTGGCGGCGCGCGGTCGAGGCGTTCCCCGACTACGCCGACTACCAGCTCAAGACCGACCGGCAGATTCCGGTCTTCGTCCTGGAGCCGGCAGCCGCACAGCACTGACGACCGCCCGGGGGAGGCATGGGCCGCACGCCCGCCGTGCCTCCCTCGGACGCGGCCTCGTCAGCGGGGGGCGCGGTCAGCGGTGCTCCGGGTTGGGATAGTCCGAGCGGCAGCCCGCATCCCACTCGGAGCGCTGGTTGCCGTAGGCCGGGATGCCGTTAGCACGCCTCAGCATCGTGGCGAGATGCATCAGGTTCCAGGCCATGAACGAGGTGTTGCGGTTGGTGAAATCGTTGTCCGGACCGCCCGATCCCGGGTCCAGATACGACGGGCCGGGCCCCGCCTCCCCGATCCAGCCCGCATCGGCCTGCGGAGGGATCGTGTAGCCGAGGTGCTGGAGGCTGTAGAGCAGGTTCATCGCACAGTGCTTGACCCCGTCCTCGTTCCCGGTGATCAGACAGCCGCCCACCCGGCCGTAATACGCGTACTGGCCCTTGTCGTTGAGGATGCTGGAACAGGCGTAGAGGCGCTCGACGACCCGTTTCATCACCGAGCTGTTGTCCCCCAGCCAGATCGGCCCGCACAGCACCAGGATGTCGGCGGCCATCACCTTCTCGTACAGCTCCGGCCAGGCGTCCGTCTGCCGGCCGTGCTCCTTCATGTCCGGCCAGACGCCGGTCGCGATGTCGTGGTCGACGGCCCGGACCACCTCGGTGGTGACGCCGTGTTCCTCCATGATCGCGCGGCTGTGGTCGATCAGCCCCTGCGTATTGCTGGTCTCCGGGGAGCGCTTGAGTGTGCAGTTGAGGTAGAGCGCGCGCAGATCGTCGAAGCGATAGGTTTCATCGGTGCGGCCGGGCGACGACATGCGGGGGCTCCTCGGTATGTATACGGGGAAGTGGCGTGAACCCCGGTCTACCGTCATATGCGGCCGTACCGAGCGGTAGGCGCGCGGGTGCCCCCCATACGCAGCAAGTCCGGCCTGGTCATCCGGTGGGTGCGCTCGGCGCTCCGGTCGTGCCTGCCGCAGGCCTGTCATTGCGGGTCGCCGCCCACACGAGGAGCGCGACTGCGCTGATCGCGGCACCGAGAACGCACACCGCGCCCCATCCGGCCATCGCGTAGACGGTGGTCGAGGCGACGGCACCCGTAGCGCTGCCGACCGAGTAGAAGACCATGTAACCGCCGATCAGACGGCTGCCCGCGTCGGGACGGACCGCGTAGATCAGGCTCTGGCTGGTGACATGGACGGCCTGCACGGCGAGGTCGAGGGTGATCGCGCCGATCGCCAGTGCCGTCAGCGACTGCCGGGTGAGGGCGAGGGGAAGCCACGACGCGGTGAGCAGGGCCAGTGCTACGCCGGTTGTCCACCCGGCGAGGCCGCGGTCGTGCAGGCGCCCGGCCGGAGCGGCCGCCAGCGCGCCCGCCGCCCCGGCGAGCCCGAACGCGCCGATCGCTGTGTGCGACAGCGACAGCGGGGGTTCGCTCAGCGGCAGCGCGACGCAGCTCCACAGGGTGCTGAACGCGGCGAAGATCAGCAGAGCGAGCAGAGCCCGGACACGGAGTACGCGTTCCTCGGCGAACAGGACGAGTGTGGAACGAAGCAGCTGCATGTATCGCATGGAGGTGGGTGGTGTGGCGCGTCGTGGCAGCACGCGATGCAGGGACAGGGTGAGCGCAAGGGTCAGTGCCGCCGATGTGAGGTAGACCGATCGCCAGCCCGCCAGGTCGGCCAGTGCACCGGAGACCGTGCGGGCCAGCAGGATTCCGATGACGATTCCGCTGGTGACCAGGCCGACCGCGCGGCCGCGTCGGTCCGGGGCGGACAGCGACGCGGCGAACGCCACGAGGGTCTGCGTCACCACGGCGAGAAAGCCCACCGCGGCCAGGGCGGTCAGCAGGATCGGTGCGGTGGCCGCGGTCCCGGTTGCGACGAGTGCCGTCGCCAGCAGTGCCAGCTGGGTCACGACGAGGCGCCGCCGGTCGACCAGATCGCCCAGGGGCACGAGCAGGAACAGCCCGAGGCCGTAGCCGATCTGGGTGAGGGTGACGACGATGCCGACGGTCGCCGCACTGATCCGGAAGTCCCGGCTCAGGGTGACGAGCAGGGGTTGCGCGAAGTAGACATTGGCCACCGCCAGACCGGACGCGGCCGCGAACAGCACTGTCGTGCGTCCGGACAGGGTGCGAGCCGGTGTCCCCCCGTCTGCCTTCTCGGATCGCATCGTTCTCTCCCTGCCGGCCACGTGGCACCCCTCGATCATGTTGGTTGCATCTTGCTACCAGGCTGACCGTAGCCCCACCTGGTAGCATGTTGCAACCGATGGTGCGAGGGAGGACGGCATGGTCAAGCGGACACGCTTCAACGAGAGCGACTGCCCGGTGGCTCGTTCGGTCGACGCGATCGGCGACTGGTGGTCGCTCCTGATCGTCCGCGACGCGTTCGACGGCAGTCGCCGCTTCGGGGAGTTCCGGCGCAGCCTGGGCGTGGCGAAGAACATCCTCGCGTCGCGCCTGCGCGATCTGGTCGCGGGCGGCATTCTCGACATGGCTCCGGCGGCCGACGGCAGCGCGTACCACGAATACGTGCTGACGCCCAAGGGCAGGGATCTTTTCCCGGTCATCGTGGCGCTGCGGCAGTGGGGCGAGGGCCACTTCTTCGAACCCGGCGAACCGCACTCGGAAATGGTCGACCTGCGGCACGGCCGTCCGCCCCGGGCGCTGGAG
Organism: Streptomyces sp. Ncost-T10-10d; assembly: GCF_900091955.1. GTDB lineage: Bacteria > Actinomycetota > Actinomycetes > Streptomycetales > Streptomycetaceae > Streptomyces. The sequence continues at coordinate 13,276 of NZ_FMDF01000127.1, read as the reverse complement.
GTCCACTCGGCCGACGGGCGGCAGCTCGGACCGGACGACATCACGGTGAAGAAGGTCCAACGCCCCGCGGACGTGGCAGCGGCATCCGAATAGGCTGCAGTGCCGCACGCTTCGGTGGTGCCGCCACTCGCCCGTTCGTTCCTGCCACGCGTGTACGACCCCCGCGCAGTCCCCCCGGACAGTCGATCAGGACGCGCGTCCTTCCGCCCGCCCGCGCTCCAATGGACGGGTGACCGCGCCTCCCGACGACTGCCTCGCGCGCAATGAGTGGCTCTGCGGGGCCTACCTGACCAGCCGTCGCGAGATTCTCTGGGACGCCGTCGTCCAGCACCTGCAGCTCACCGCGGTCTCCGTACTCCTCGGACTGGTCCTCGCCGTTCCGCTCGCCCTCGCGGCGCGCCGCCGGCGCTGGGCGGCCGTCCCGGTCCTCGGCGTGACGACCATCCTCTACACCGTGCCGTCGCTCGCCATGTTCTCGCTGCTGCTGCCGGTGTACGGACTCTCCGCCTCACTCGTCGTCGCCGGACTCGTCCTGTACTCGCTCACCCTCCTCGTAAGGAACATCCTCGCCGGACTGCGCGCCGTGCCCGCGGAGACCAGGCAGGCCGCACGCGGCATGGGGTACGGCCCCGTGCGTCTGCTCGTCGCCGTGGAGCTTCCCCTCGCCCTGCCCGCCGCCATGGCCGGACTGCGTATCGCGACCGTTTCCGCGGTCTCCCTGGTCACAGTCGGTGCGATCGTCGGCTACGGCGGACTCGGCAACCTCATCTACTCCGGGATGAACACGTACTTCAAGGCCCAGGTGCTCACCGCCTCCGTCCTCTGTGTCGTCATCGCCGTCGCCGCCGACGTGCTGCTTCTTCTCGCGCAACGAATCCTGACCCCGTGGACCCGGAGGCGGTCGTGAACACCCTCACCGCCGCCTGGTCCTGGCTCACGACCCCGGCGCACTGGTCCGGCGACGGCGGAATCTTCAACCGCCTCGGCCAGCATCTGTTCCTCACCGTCGTCTGCCTGCTGATCAGCTGCCTGATCGCGCTGCCCATCGCCCTGGTCCTCGGCCATCTCGGCAGAGGCGGCGCACTCGCCGTCAACCTCTCCAACATCGGCCGGGCCGTCCCCACCTTCGCCGTGCTGGTGCTGCTGCTCCTCAGCCCGATCGGCGGGCACGGCGAGTGGCCGACCATCATCGCCCTCGTCCTCTTTGCCGTACCGCCGCTGCTCACCAACGCCTACGTCGGCATGCGCGAGGTCGACCGCGACGTCGTACGGGCGGCCACCGGAATGGGCATGACGGGCAGACAGCTGATGCTGGGAGTGGAGGTGCCGCTCGCCCTGCCCCTGATCCTCACCGGCGTACGGATCGCCGCCGTCCAGCTCGTCGCCACCGCCACACTTGCGGCTCTGGCGGGCGGCGGAGGACTCGGCCGCATCATCACCGCGGGCTTCAACCTCGCCTCCACCGCGCAGGTGGTCGCCGGGGCCGTGCTCGTAGCCGTCTTCGCCCTGATCGTCGAAGGGCTCTTCGAGGTGGCACAACGGCTCGCCCCCGACCGGTTCCGCGGCGAGGAATCAGAATGAGGCCGCAAAGGGCCCTCCCCGTGCTTCTCGCGCTCCCGCTGTGGGCGAGCGCCTGCACCACCGGGCCCTCTCTGGAGAACCAGGGCGAGGTCACCACACCGCCGGGCGACAGCAAACACCTCACCATCGGCTCCGCGGGCTTCACCGAGAGCGATCTGCTCGCCCAGATGTACGCGCTGCTGCTCGACCGGGCCGGCTACTCGACGAAGATCATCTCCGTCACCAATCGTGAGATCTACGAACCGGCGCTGGAGAGCGGCCAGATCGACGTCGTACCGGAGTACGCGGCCACCTTTGCGGACTGGCTGAACGCCAAGAAGAACGGTGCCGACGCAGCCCCCGTCGGCTCGCCCGACCTCGCCACCACGATGAAGGCGCTGCGCGCCCTTGCCGCACCCCGTGGCCTCACCGTCCTCGACCCCGGGCGCGCCGTCGACCAGAACGCCTTCGCTGTCGCCGCCCCGTACGCGGCGAAACACCACCTGAAGACCCTCAGCGACCTCGGCGGATCCGGACTGCCCGTACGCCTGGCCGCGGGCGACGAATGCGTACAACGCCCCTACTGCGCACCCGGCCTGAAGAAGACGTACGGAATCCGCATCACGGCCGTGGACCCCAGGGGCGTCGGCACCACCCAGGCCAAACAGGCCGTCCAGAACGGTCAGGACCAGATGGTCCTGACCACCACCACCGACGCCACTCTCGACGACTTCGGTCTTGTCCTGCTCGCCGACGACAAGCACCTGCAGAACGCCGACTACCTCGTCCCCGTCGTCAACCGGTCCCGGGCGGGCAGCGAAGGCGTACGCAAGGCGCTGGGCAAGCTCAACACCGTTCTGACGACCGCCGACCTGGCCCGGGTCAATGAGCAGGTCGACAGCTGGCGACGGCTCCCCGAGGACGTGGCACGCACCTACCTGGAGTCCGAGAACCTCATCCCGAGCGGCTAGAAGACTCCTCTTGCTCGGGCCGCCCGACGCATGCCGGATTGCCGGCAATTGAAAATCGGGTCGAACAAGCGCAAGCCAGGCGAAATTTCAAGATCTTCAGCGGTCTCCAGGACCGTGTCTTTCGGATCGGGCCGGCTCAGCGGTCCACGGCCAAGCGGCCTCGCGGCCGGCCTCGATGAGGCCGACCATCCGGAACGCGGCGTCCGTGAGGCCGCCGAAGGTGTGCCGGTGGGGGCCCGTGGGGCCGTGGGCCGGCCGGTACCCCGCAAGGTTCCACGTGTAGACCGGAACGTCGGCCGGGACCGGTTCGGCCGGCCCGCCGGGGCCGTAGGGGGCGGTCTGCTCGTCGGTGACGATCAGGACCCGGTCGTGCTCCCGGTAATGGGTCCGCACGGCCTTCGTGGTGTGGGTGCCTCCGAGACTGTGGAACCGTTTCAGCACCCCGAGCACCGGCTCGCCCGGCTCGAACGGCACCTCTGCGCTGCTCCAGCCGAACTCCACCAGGTCCGCCTGCTCGGCACGCATGGCCAGCGCGGTACCGAACACGGCCGCCGCGTCCGCCCGAGTCAGCTCGGACCGTTCGGAGACGGTGTCCCAGAACATGGAGTCGGACCGGTCCACCAGGATCAGAGTCCGGCCGGGCAGGGGCGGTACGTTGGCCAGGGCGTGGCCCAGTGCCCGTTCCAGCGCGACCGCCCAGCGCTGCGACGGCGCGTGCTGATGGGCGGCGAGGTATCGGAAGGGGAACTGCCGGGACCGGGCGACCTCGGAGGCGTCCGAGAGCCGTGCGGCGACCCGGGCCGCGACTTCGTCCGAGACTCCCGCCTCGTCGAAGTTCCGCAGATTCCGCACGAGCGCCATCGGTGCCATCGTGGGGATCACGGCTTCCCAGACGGCGGCGTCCATCGGTCCGTGGAGCCAGCCCGCCAGGGTCTCCCACGTCATGCCCGCCGCGGCCAGCCGCTCGGGGCCGCCCGGCCCGGTCACCACCGCCCGCCGCTCGTCCGCAGCCGACTCCATCAGCGCCCGGTGAGCGGTCAGCAGATGGTCGGAGGCCGGCGGAACCGCCTGCTCCGGGTGGTGGCGGCGGTCCAGGGCGTACCGGAAGAGCGCGCCCTGCCAGGGCTTGTCCGGGTCGGGGGATGCATGCACCAGGTTGAGCACGTCGCCGAAGCGGAAGCCATTGGACACGGTGTCGTACTTGAGCAGGGACCGGGATGTGTACAGTCGGCGTACGCCGTCGGCGATGCCCCGCTTCACGGGCTGTGGCACGTTCCGCCCGTACACCGAGATCCAGTGGGCGAGCAGCTCGCCGGGCTCGTCGGCGCGCTGGAGCACCGAGTCGATCACGGACCGGTTGGACGGGCCTCCGGACGCCGCGGCCTCGAGCCGGGCCCGCACGTATGCGGCGGCGCCCACCAGGGACGCCGTGCGCATGTTGCCCTCGCTGCGAAGCCAGCGCAGCAGGCCGGCCGTCCACACGGGGTCCTGGACAGCGAGTTCACCGACGAGACGGGCGTACCGGTCGTCCCGCTCCTCACCGCTCTCATAAAAGGTCCGCTGGGAGACGAAGTTGCCGACCGCAAGGAGGAAGAGTTCCTCGCGAGGCTCCCGGACGAAGGCCGGGCCGCCCGCATAGGTGCGCAAGTCCGGCCTGGTGGGCCCGTGCTGGAGCCGTGGTGGGGGCAGGGAGCGGGCGGCCTCCGAGACGTGCGGGGCCACGAGCATTTTGGGCCAGATCTTGGAGACGCGCGGGGTATGACGAGGCAGTGAATCCCCCCGGATACAAAGGATTGGACGGGCCCCGGCCAATAGTTCCGACGGGGCGAAGACGCCCGCGCCTGCCGAGATCAAAGGGGGCGGCGGCGTCACTTGGTTGTCAGAAGGAAGTAGCCGCAGCCGAGCGCATCGGAGGCGCGGTCGCGATGCCAACCTACAAGGGCCACCGGGCCGCACACCAGCGATTAACGCAGCCCCGTTCTCAGACCCCTACATGTGGGCGCCGTTGGCCCCGGGGAGGGCCGTGCGGGGCACGCGAAAGCGTGCCGACGAGATGGCGGTGGCCCGGGCGCCTGGGCGGTTTCGTTTGATCAGCCGGTCGTTGGCCGGGCCGCCCGCAGCGCCCAGCACGATCCTGGCCCGTAGTACCTGCCGGACCTCCCTCGTTGCGGAGGCAACGCGGTCTGGGTGCCGAAGCGTCCTGCGGAGCGGGCGCGGCACCATCTGCGTGTGCGTCGAGCGGCTACGGCCACAGGCCCCCTGCCACCGCAACTCGCCTGGCTCACCGACCCCTCAGCGAATCAACGCGGCGCTGCACCGGGGCGGCTCTTCGGGATCACGCCGTCAGCTTCCCGGGCAGCCAGCCCAGCTGCACGGCCTCCTGGAACGGCCCACCGCCCTCGTGGTCGTTGAAGTCGTACACCTCGATGGTCTTGTCCTGGTGGGTGTACGCGTTGAAGGCGGCGAAGACGGTCGAGGGCGGGCAGGTCATGTCCTCCAGAGCCGTCGAGAACAGCGCCGGTGCACGCCCGCGTGCGGCGAAGTGCACCCCGTCGAAGTAGGACAGAGTGGCCCTCGCCTGCTCGGCCCGTCCCCGGTGCGTCTTGAGGTAGCTGCCCACCTCGCGGTACGGGTTGCGGTCGGTGACGGTGAGCGCGCGGGGGAAGTCGCACAGGAACGGGACGTCCGGTGCGATCGCCGTGAGGTCGGGTATCAGCCCGCCGACGGCGAGCGTGATGCCGCCGCCCTGACTCTCACCGATGGCCGCGGTGCGCGCCGCATCGGTCAGCGGATGCGAGCGCGCCGCCTCCACCGCACGTACCGCGTCGGTGAACACACGCCGGTAGTAGAACGCGTGCGGGTCCTCGATGCCCCGGGTCATGAAACCGGGGTACGAGGGCGCGCTGCCCACCGGGTCGGGAGTGTCGCCGACGAGCCAGCCGCTGCCCTGGCCCCGGGTGTCCATCACGAAGTGGGCGAAACCGGCGGACGCCCAGAGCAAATGGGTGTGGGGCAGGCCCCGCCCGCCGCCGTAGCCGATGAACTCCACGACCACCGGCAGCGGTTCGGTGGTGCCTGCCGGGAGAACGAACCAGCCCTTGACCGGGTGACCGCCGAAGCCCGCGAACGTCACGTCGTACACGTCGACGGTCGACAACCCCGTGCCCGTACGCAGCTCGAACCGGGCGTCGAGGTCGTGGGACCTGGCCTCGTCGAGGGTCTTCGACCAGAATGCGTCGAAGTCGTCCGGCTCCACCGAACGGCTGCGATAGTCGCGCAGTTCGTCGAGGGGCAGATCGAACAGGGACATGCGAAACCGCCTTCTTCGCAGGGGTGAGCGATCACCCGGAGGGATGGTTGATCACACCGTACGGGTGCGGGCGGCGCGCGGGCGAGGGTGCCCCTGCGCCCGGAAGAAGTTGTGTCCGATCTCTTGACGGGTACTGGACCGGCCCTCACAGCACTCGTCAATGCGCATTACTCATGCGCATTACGTGATCCGAGGAGCCATGGTGGAGGGCCCCAGGAAGGCGCGCCAGGCCCGGCCGTTCACCCGTACCGGCCGGCCGCACGACCCGCCCGCGTGAGGCCGAGGTCGCACGGCTCGCCGGGGTCTCACAGGGCACGGTCCCGCTCGTGCTCGCGGACAAGAAGCAGGGCGCCACGATCTCGGAGGAGACCCGGCAGAAGGTTCTGGAGGCGGCCCGCAGCCTCGGTCCACGAGGCGGGCGAGCGGCTCCAGGGAGCCATCGCGGTGGCCCGAGCCGTTCAGGGCCTGCCCGGCGGATCGAGGCAGGGCAGGCCCTGTCCGCCATCCGGCCCGCGCGCGCCGAAAACACGTTGCCCGCAAGCCGGAGGCCTGCGACGCTCCCTCGCATGCCTGACAACGATTCAAGCGGTCCGGACCAGGTCGCGGCGCTCTTCTCGCACGGCCGTCTGACGGCGATCCCCCGTAAGACGGCACGCCGTGAGCAGCTGCTGGTCCATCTCGGCGAGACGCTCTTCGAGCGGGACCGGACCTACACCGAACGTGAGGTCAACGACGCACTGCTCACGGTGCACGAGGACTGCTCGGCGCTGCGCCGCCACCTGGTCGTCGCCGGTCTGCTGGTCCGCCCCAAGGACGGCAGCAGCTACCGGCGCGGGCGGCAGGGCGAGTCCTGAGCGGCGCGTGACCTGCGACGCACGGCGCGTGCCCTACGCGTCCGCCACCGAGTCGAACTGCACCTCGGCCCGGCTCACTCCCTGCGCATCGGCGTCCACCGAGCGGCGCAGCACCTCGTGGAGTCCAGCCGGAGTCAGCACGCCGAGGAACCGTGACCCGTCCAGCACCGCGACCCACCCGGCGTCGTGCTGGAGCATCTCGCTGAACGCCTGCTTCAGCGGCGCGCCGACCGGCACCCAGGCGTCCATCCGGCGGGCCAGCCCGCCGACCGTGCCGTGTTCCCCGGCGATCCGCAGCGCGTCCGCCGACACCCAGCCGTGCAGGTCGCCCTCGCCGTTCAGCACCACCGCCCAGCGGGCACCCGCACTGCTCAGCCGTGCCGACGCCGACCTCACCGGCTCGTTCAGCCGGGCGACCGGCGGCTCCTCCAGATCGTCCGGCTCGATCGTGGTGACCGAAAGGCGCTTCAGACCCCGGTCGGCGCCCACGAACTGTGCCACATACGAGGTCGCGGGAGACCCGAGCACAGCCCCGGGGCTGTCGAACTGCTCGATGCGCCCCACCCCGTAGACCGCGATCCGGTCACCCATCCGGACCGCTTCCTCGATGTCATGGGTGACCATCAGGACCGTCTTCCTGACCGACGCCTGAAGATTCAGGAATTCGTCCTGCAGCCGCTCACGCACCACCGGGTCGACCGCGCCGAACGGCTCGTCCATCAGCAGCACCGGCGGGTCGGCGGCCAACGCCCTCGCCACGCCCACCCGTTGACGCTGCCCGCCGGAGAGCTGGGCGGGGTAGCGGGAACCGTACGTCTTCGGGTCGAGGCCCACCAGGTCCAGCAGCTCGGCCGCCCGCTCGCGGGCTCTCGACCGCTTCCAGCCGACCAGCGAGGGGACCGTCGCGGTGTTGTCGAGGACCGTGCGGTGCGGGAAGAGACCGACCTGTTGGATGACATAGCCGATCCGGCGGCGCAGTTTCACCGGATCGACGCCGGAGATGTCTTCGCCGTTGACCAGGATCCGGCCCGACGACGGCTCGATCAGCCGGTTCACCATCATCATCGTGGTGGTCTTGCCGCAGCCGGACGGTCCGACCAGGGTGACCAGTTCTCCCTCGGCGACCTCGAAGGAAAGACCGTCGACCGCTCTCGTACCGTCCGGATAGACCTTGCTGACCTGCTCGAACCGGATCATGCCTGCACGGTAGGAGGCCCCCGGGCGTGCCGCACACGGGCCGCGACCGTCCGTGTCACGGCCATGTGCTGAACTGTCCGTGGAACATCTGATTCAGGAGCACCTTGTGAGCAGCTACCGGCACCCCGGCATCGTCTTCACCGACCGCTATTTCACGGTCCCGCTCGACCACACCGATCCGGGTGGTGAGCAGATCGAGGTCTTCGGCAGGGAGGCCGTGGCGAGCGGCAAGGTCGGCGAGGAGCTGCCCTGGCTGGTCTATCTGGAGGGAGGCCCCGGCTTCGGCGCCAGGCGCTTCATCGGCACGGAGGCATGGCTGGGGAGGGCCGTGCAGGAGTTCCGTGTGCTGCTCCTCGACCAGCGCGGCACCGGCCTCTCCACCCCGGCCAACCGGCAGACCCTGCCGCTGCGCGGCGGCCCGCGCGAGCAGGCCGACTATCTCGCCCACTTCCGCTCCGACAACATCGTGCGCGACTGCGAGCTGATCCGCCCGCAACTGACCGGCGGCGAACCGTGGACGGTACTCGGCCAGTCCTTCGGCGGCTTCTGCGCCGTCCGCTATCTTTCGGCCGCCCCCGAAGGGCTCAAGGCCGTCCTCATCACCGGTGGGCTGCCCTCGCTCGACGCACATGCCGACGACGTCTACCGGGCCGCCTACCCGCGGATCGAGCGCAAGGTCGCCGCCCACTACGCCCGCTACCCGCAGGACGTCGAGCGCGCCCGGGAGATCACCGCTCACCTCGCCGAGCACCGCCCGGAAAGCGCGGGACACCGTCTGACCCCCGAGGGGTTCCAGTCCCTCGGCATCATGCTGGGCAGCGGCAACGGCAGCCACCAGCTGCACTATCTGCTGGAGAACGCCTTCGTCCGCACGCCGCTCGGCACCGAACTCTCCGACACCTTCCAGGAAGCGATGCGCACGGCCAACTCGTTCGCCGGGCATCCGCTGTACGCGCTGTTGCACGAGGCGATCTACGGTCAGGGCGAACAGCCCACCGGCTGGGCTGCCGAGCGGGTCCGTGCCGAATTCCCCCAGTTCGACGCGGCCACGGCGCTCAAGGGCGACGGACCGGTGCTCTTCACCGGTGAGAGCATCCACCCCTGGCACTTCGAGGTGGACCCGGCGCTGCGCCCGCTGCGCGAGACGGCCGAGCTGCTGGCCTCCCGTACCGACTGGGCGCCGCTGTACGACGACCAGCGGCTGGCCGCCAACGAGGTGCCGGTCGCCGCAGCCGTCTACCACGACGACATGTATGTCGACACCGGGCACGCGCTGCGCACGGCGGAGTCGATCCGAGGTCTGCGTACCTGGGTGACCAACGAGTTCGAGCACGACGGGCTGCGTGCGGGAGGACCGCGCGTACTGGACCGCCTGCTCGCACTGGTCCGGGAAGACGTCTGATCCGTTCCTGCAGCGGGAGGAGCCGGTCGCGCGGGTGCATGACCGGCTCCTCCCTCTACGGAGGGCTCCTCCCGTTACGGGGTGGCTCAGCTCTGGAGGGCGTCCAGCGTCGCGTCCAGGTTCGCGGCCGAGTGCGGGACCCGGTTGTGCGGAAGCTTCGACAGGGCCGCCGCCATGCCGCACGTGTTGGTCACGGCGGAGAGGACGAGCCCGGAGCCGACGCCGGCGGAGATCCAGCGTGCGGCCGGGAAGCGCACCCCGGCGAGCAGACCGGCCACCACGAGCGAACCGGCGGCGAGCCGGACCTGACGCTCCATCGGCCAGGTTGCCCGGGCCCCGGCGGGACGGTCGAGATCGCGGCCCTCGCCCTCCCAGGCCGAGGTGCCGCCGGACAGGGTAACGGCCTCGATGTCGGCCGCTGCGAGAATGTCGCAGGCCCGGGTGGAGCGGACGCCGGAGGCGCACACCACGAGAAGTGATCCGCGGGCCGCGGCGGACTTCAGAGCGGGCACGGCCTCGTGGAGGCGGTCCAGCGGGATGTTCAGAGCACCGGGAACGTGCCCGGAGGCGTACTCGCCGGGGGCCCGCACATCGATGACGGTGAACTCCGCGAGACGGGCCGCGGCCTGGGCGGGGGAGAGGGAGACGGGGCTGGTCACGAGCAGTGTTTCCTTTCGTTCACCGGGGCTGAGGAGAGACTCGGTCTCTCCTTCCCCATTCAGGTTAGAATACCCCTTGGGGTATCAGGAGGAGGATGTTGTGGAACTCGACATGGCGGCCGACGAACTGAAATCGGTCCTCAACCGACTTCGCCGCGCACAGGGCCAGCTCGCCGGGATCATCAGGATGATCGAGGAGGGCCGGGACTGCGAGGACGTCATCACGCAGATGGCGGCGGTTTCCCGGGCGCTCGACCGGGCCGGTTTCGCGATCATCGCGACGGGCCTGCAGCACTGCATGGCCGACGGTGGCAGTGAGCCCGCGGACCGCGACCAGATGCGGGCGCGACTGGAGAAACTCTTTCTCTCGCTGGCCTGAGCCGGAAGGCGGGAAATGGTGGCCGGGAGCGACGCCGTGGCTCACATCACGGCGTCGACGAGCATGAACACGGCCGCGGCCGGCAGTACCGCACCGAAGATCCGCTGCAACGCGGCGGTGGACACCCTCGCGGCCAGGCGCTGCCCGTCCCGGGCCCCGAGCACCGCCGCCGTGAACGGGGCGATCACCGCCCAGTCCGGCGCGGTGGGCGTGGCGAGGCGGGTGACAGGAGCGGCCGTGGAGCTCATGGTGATGACCGGCAGGCTGGTACCGACCGCCGCGGTCATCGGGGCGGCCGGCACGGTGACCGGCGCGGGCACCGCGAGAAACCCACCGCCCACGCCGAGAAGACGTCGACCGGTGCCGTGTCACCGTCGGCCACCGGCACCCGGCTGAAGGAGACCTCCGCGGTGGCGGGCACCCGGTACCGCGCTCCGGTGACGCGCGCCGGCTCCGGGCCGCCGGTCACGTAGTCGTTGTGCGGATGCGTCTCCACCACCAGGTGATCCGCACGCCGCGCCGGGCGGCCGCGGCGACCCCGAGCCACCTTGACAGGCTCACGACGGACTCCCCGGCCTCCAGTTGCACGCTGGCGTAGGTGTGCCGGAGGACGTGGAACATGTCCGAGCGGCACGGCTCGAAGGCGGGGTGCCTGCGTACCCGGCCGCTGTACCGCTGGACCTGCTCGCCCACGATCTTGATGACGTCGGCAGCGGCTGGGGCAGGCTTCCGGCTGCGTTCGTTCCACGTCCTGTGGTGGATGCGGTTGCCGTACGAGGTGGTGAGAACCAACATCACTGTGATCGGCTTGCGCTGCTTCTCTTCCAGGGGGGTCGTCGGTGCCTCGGGGTTTCGCCAGGGCAGTGTGCGGACTGAACCGACCCCTGGGTCGCTCTCTTGGAAGCCGGCGTCCTTGACCGAGGTGCGACGCGGTCCCATCCCCGGTCCGACGCGACTACTTGGCCAGCTTGCCGTCGGGCCGCACGGTGAACCAAGTGCCGTTCAGGCCCTGGCCGTTGGTGTCACCCGGCTTCTTGTCGCCTGTGTACCAGTAGAGCGGCCAGCAGTCGATGGTGAGCTGCTTCGTGCCATCGGGGCGGGTGTACGGGATGATCAGCTTCGGGTCGATGCCCTTGATGTTCTTCTTGTCGACGAGTTTGGCGGGCTTCCACTTCTCCAGGCAGGCGCCCACGCAGTTGGACTTCATCGGCCAGGCGGTGTCCTTGTTGAAGCGGTAGAGCGTACGCCCCTTGCCGTCGCGGACGATCGTGCCACGCTCCTTGTCGTCGACCGTGGACAGCGCGGGCAGGTCCTTCGGCTCGCTCGGGGCTTCCTCCTGTGCCGGTCCCTGCGCCTTCGTGCCGTCGGGTGCGGCCGAGAACCAGGTTCCGCCGGCGCCCTGGCCGCGGGTCTGGCGGGGTGCCGTGTCCTGCGCGTAGCGGTACAGCGGCCAGCCCGCGAGCGTCAGCTGCTTCGTGCCGTCGGCGCGCTTCACCGAGCCGAGCAGCCCGGGGTCGATACCGCGGCCCGCCTTCGCGCCGTCGGCGAGGACCGGCGGCCAGGCCGAGGCGCACTCGCCCGCGCAGTTCGAAGCGGGCGGCTTCGGGGTGTCCTTGTCGAAGCGGTACAGGGTGAAGCCCGCGCCGTCCGTCACGACCGGGCCCAGCTGCGCGCTCTTCCAGACGCTGAGGCGGCCCGCCTGCGAGGGCTGCGCACCGTTGTTCGTCGAGGCGGCGCGTCCGGCGGAGCCGGTGGTGGTCGCCGCCGTGCCCTGGGAGCTTCCGCAGCCCGCCGTCAGCATGACCGCGGCGACCGCGAAAGCGACCGGGACGCAGGTGAATTTACGCATGGGTATCCCTCTTTCGGAACTTCTCGGAGAAGCGGCATTTCGCCGAAGCGCTGGAGTGCTGGAGCGCTGAATTGCTGAAGAAATGGCCCGCCCCGGCAGCAGGGGAGGAGTCGGCCGACTGCCGGGGCGGAGTCTCTGGTCCCGGAATTCCTTCCGGCCGGTCACTGTCACTGTGAAAACGGCCGCTGGGGCGGGGAGGTTCAAACCAGGGGAAGATTCCCGGCAACTTCATTTCTGCCGGGTCGCGGGCCGTCAGACCCGCCCCGTGCCCGCCCCTGCCAGCGTCTGGGTGGGGACGACCACCCGCAGGCCCAGGACGCCCAGGTCGACGCTGCCGTCGTTCTCCGCGTACCACCGCCAGTGCGCACCCGGTACGTCGCCGACCGTCAGCACGATCCAGCCGCCGCCCTCGGGCACGGAGAGGTCCGCGAGCGCCCTGGCCTCCTCGGCGGTCGGTGCGTCCTGGAGGACGATGAACCCGGTGACCTCGCCGGTACGGGCGGCGCCGCGCACCAGGCCGACGCCCAGTTCCTCGGAGGAGTTGAGGATCTCCTCGGGGGCCTTGCCCTTCACCTCCGACACGGAGCGGACCCGGACCAGACCGTTGAGGCCGGGCAGGGCGCTCGCGCTCGGGTCCACCGACACCACCACCGTGCTCTGCCGGGGCAGTTCGAGCAGGCCGCGCACCAGCGCCGCCACGGTGTCCTGGGCGACGACGAGGTCACCGCTGACGCTGAGCGCGCCGTTGATCTGCCCGAGGTCCACCATGACCTGCGCGCCCCGCTCGCTCACCCCGATCCGGGCGAGGTGCGGCAGTGCGAGCGTCACGTCGGCCGTCGGATCGCCCTCGATGACGGAGGGCAGCCCGGTGCGCTCCCAGCGATTCGGTTCGAGCGCGGTCCACGGCGCGGGCGCCGTGTGCGCCCCCGACACCGACGCCAGCAGCTTCGTGGGCTCGGCGAGGACGCTGTAGACCCGCACCGGACGCTCCGCGTCCGCCGTGTCGGCGGGGATCAGTTCGCGCAGCGCCTGCCGCACCATCACCGGCGTACGGGTGTCCGCCGCGAGCCGCCGCGCGAGCGCGCCCCGCCGGCG
>NZ_FMDF01000146.1 GCF_900091955.1 Streptomyces sp. Ncost-T10-10d | reverse complement strand
CGGTCGGCTGCGTAGGGCCGCAGGAGCGGTGCTGGCCGTCGCGGGTGTCGGTTCGGCGGGCGCGGCAACGGCTCAGGGCGGGCAGGCCGCCGCGGTGGCCGCCTCGGGTGCGGCGACGTCGCTGATCATCGCGGTGGCGCTGCTCGGTCCGTGGATCGCCCGGGTGGCGATGCGGGTGCTCAGTACACCGGTACGGCGCATGGGCGGGGTCTCCGGGGTTCCTGGCCGCCAAGTCCGCCGCCGCGCACCATCGGCGCCTCGGTGCGGCGATCACCCCGATCGTGCTGGTCGTCGCGTTCGTCTGCGTACAGCTGGCGGCCGCCTCGACGCTGGAGCGGGCCTCCGATCGGCAGGCCGCTGCCGCGCTCCGGGCGGACCTCGTGGCGACCGGTCCGGCCGCCGGGCTGCCGGCCGATGCGGCGCAGGCGGTGCGCAAGGCTCCCGGGGTGCAGGCGGCGACCGGTGTGCTGCGCTCCAGCGTCGTCCTCGCCCATCGTGAGATGGGCGATCCGACGCTGGACCGGTTCCCCGTGCTGGGTGTGACGGCGGACCAGCTGCCCGCCACGCTCGACCCGCAGGTCACGGCGGGTGATCTGGCGGACCTCACCGGCAGGGGCACGGTCGCGGTCGGCAAGGACCGGGCCGCCGACCTCGACATCGGCACCGGCGACACGGTGAAGCTCCGCCTGGGTGACGGTACGGAGGTACGGCTCCGAGTGGTCGCGCTCTACGGACGGGCCCTGGGAATCGGCGAGTTCATGCTGCCGCGCGAGGCTCTGGCCGGGCATGTCTCGGCACCGCCCGACCAGCAGATCCTGATCCGCACGGCGGACGGCGGGTCGGCCTCGGCCGCGGCTGCGGCGCGCGCCCTCTCCCCGTACACGGGTGTGCAGGTCCGTACCGCGACGGCGGACGACGTACGGATCGCCCCACCGTCGTCGGACCAGGACGACGCCCTGGTCATCATCGGTGTCGGGGTGATCGGCGGCTTCGCCCTGCTCGCGGTGATCAGCACGCTGTCCCTGATCACGGTGGGCCGCCGCCCCGAATTCCGCCTGCTGCGGATGGTCGGCGCGGGCCGACGCCAGGTGAGACGGATGCTGGTCCTGGAGACGGGACTGGTGGCGGTGGCGGGCCTGGCGCTCGGCACACTGGTCGCGGCGATCCCGCTGGTGGCGTTCGCGGTGTCGACGGCCGGTTCGGTGCCGTATCTGCCGCCGGTGCAGTACGGGGTGCTGGCGCTGGCCGTGACGGTGGCGGCGGGTGCGGGGACGATGTGGCCGGGGTCGTCCGGCGGCCGGTTCGTCCTGGGGCGCCGAGTCTGAGACCGGAATGCACCACCAGGATCCTTGCAGCCCACTGGGACGCACGAGTGCCCGGTCCTGAACGGTTCGCGTTCAGGACCGGGCCTTGGCGGGCGAGAACGGCCGGTGCGCTGCACGGCGGACTCGCCACCTCGAGTAGTCAGATCACGCTGCCGGTCCAGTGCTTGACCGGCGCCTTGATGTCGGTGCCGGTACTGGTGAAGGTGAACAGGGAGTCGATCCGGCGGCCGTCGGCAGTGGTTCCGGCGCGGTAGAGGACGCCGATGTCGTGCTTGCCGTCCTTGTTGTAGTCGCCGGACGTCAGGCCACTGGCGTTCCAGTTGAATGAGCCGGTGCTGGTCCAGACTTCGCGCGGCGCGGCGAGGTCGGTGCCGGTGCTGGTGAAGGTGAAGAGCGACGTGCCGAACTTGCCGTCGGCTCCGACTCCTCGGTCATAGAGGACGGCGACGTCGTCCTTGCCGTCCCCGCTGTAGTCGCCGGAGGTCACCTTCGAGGCGTTCCAGTTGAAGGACCCGCTGCTGGTCCAGGTCTTGCGGGGCTCGTCGAAGCCGGTGCCGTTGCTCGCGAAGGTGAAGAGCGAGGTGATGAGCTTGCCGTCGGTCGAGGTCCCGGCGTTGTAGAGGACGGCAACGTCGTCCTTGCCGTCCCCGTTGTAATCACCGGACGTCACCTTCGAGGCATCCCAGTTGAACGAGCCCGAACTGGTCCACGTCTTGCGCGGGTTGTCAAAGCCAGTGCTGTTGCCGTTGAAGGTGTAGAGCGAGGTGATGAATTTGCCGTCGGCCGACTTCCCGGCGTTGTAGAGGACGGCAACGTCGTCCTTGCCGTCCCCGTTGTAATCACCGGACGTCACCTTCGAGGCATCCCAGTTGAAGGACCCACTGCTGATCCAGGTCTTCTTGGGGTTGCTGAAGCCGGTGCCGGTGCTGGTGAAGGTGTAGAGCGAGGAAACCCGGCCGGTGTCGGAGGTGCCTCCGTCGTAGAAGACCGCGACGTCGTCCTTGCCGTCGCCATTGAAATCGCCAGAGGCCAGCTTGCTGGAGGAGTAGGTGAAGCCGCCCGGAGTGCTCCAGACCCTCTTGGGTGCGCCGAAGCCGGTGCCCGTGCTGTAGAAGGCGAAGAGTGATGACCTGTTCTTGCCCTCGGTCGACGTGCCGTTGTCGTAGAAGGCGGCTACGTCCTCCTTGCCGTCGGCGTTGAAGTCCCCAGAAGTGACCTGGCTTTCCTGGGGCAGCGCGCGGATCTGCCGAATCCATTCGCCGAGGTCGTCCAGACGGGTTTCCACGGCGCCGTTGCGGGTCTCGTCGGAGCCGAGGCAGCCGGCCTGCCAGGACGTGCTGTGGACGGCAACGAGTTCGGCCTTGCCGTCCTTCTCACGCAGCGCGGGACCGCCCGCGTCACCCTTGCAGATACTGCCGCCGTCCCTGGTGACCGCGACGGTGGTGGTATCGGCCTGAGACACGGTGAAGGCCCCGGCGTGCAGCCGGTCGGGAACCCAGGAGTTCGCGGTGCGACCGTAACCCACAGCCTGCAACGTCTCACCGGCCACCGGTCCGTTGGTGGCGAGTACCACGGGTGCGATGTCGGTGACCGGTTCGGCGAGCTTGGCCATCACCAGATCACGGTCCGTCCGGGACACCAACTCGGTGATTTCGACGACCTTGCCGGCCGTGCCCGTCAGGTCGGTGCGGCCGATGGTCGCCATGGTCTTCTTGGCCGGCGCACCGCCCGGGACAGGGAACGCGGGCTGCCCGTCGGCAGCGAAGCAGCTGCTGGCGGTCAGGACCCACTGGGCGTCGACAAGGGTTCCGGTGCAGGCGCGCTCGCCGCCGACATCGATTTTGGCGGTGAACGTATAGGTGTTGTCGGCGACGGTGTCACCGACAACGGCCTGCGCCGGCGTAACGATGGTCAGCGCGCCGACCGCGGCTGTTGCGGCCAGTAGCGCCGTGGCCTGCACGCGACGGGGAGGTCTGACGGGCACGTAGCGTTCCTTTGCTCGGGCGGTGTGCCGAAGAGGCTGGTCCGGGGGGTGTGCCGGACGTGGTCGGTGTGCATTCGGCAGGGTGCGGATGACGTTGTGGGCAGTTCGCTCCGCCCTCCAGCCTCCTTATCGAGACTGGACGGCGTTCCCGGAGGCTTGCTCAGGTATGCGCGTGTGGTCAGTCGGCGCTGCCGGTGAGGGCGACGGTGGCGGGGGTGCCGGGGTAGCCGGCGACTTGTTCCGTGGCGTCCCACTTGCCGTTGTCGTGGCGCAGGATGTGCTTGACCTTCCCGTCGGCGGTAACGACAGCGGCCTGGAGTTCGCGGGTGACACTGGCGGCGTCGACGCTGATGGTCGGTTCGTTGCCGAGTCTGCTGCCGAGGTCGCCGAAGGCGCTCCAGCTGCCGGTGGCATCGGCGCGGATCGCGTGCTTCTTGCCGCCGGTGGGGCTGGTGAGAATGATCTGGAGGTTGCTGCCGGTGCCGGCGAAGGCCATGCCGTTGATCGCGTCAAGTCCCGTGGGCAGATTGCTGATGTGCCCCCATGCGCTCCAGGTGCCGTCTGAGTGACGGGTGGCGTGGTATGCCTTCTTGTCCGCGACGACACCGATCTGCGTGTCTCCGCCGGAGGTCTGGGCGGTGGTGACCTGGGTGGCGTTGCCGAGCACGCCGAGCTTGGCGCTCACATCGCCCCACTTGGACCACTTCTCGTCCGCGTCCTGTGTGGCGTGGTAGACGCGGCCGGACGCAAGGCCGATGAGCGCCAGCCCCGAACCGGTGGAGGTGACCGCGACGCGGGTCAGTCCGGGCTTGGAGCCGACTTCGTCGGTGATGTCGCGGAAGGCCTCCCAGCCACCGGTGGGGCGGCGGTTGGCCTCGTAGAGGCGTCCGTCACCGCCGACGGCGAAGACGTAGTTCTTCCCCTTGATCGCGGCGTCCGCAGCATAGGCGAGGTCGGTGATGGTGCCGGCGACCTTCTGGACGTCGCCGAAGGCGGTCCAGTCGCCGTTGCTGTTGCGCATGGTGTGGTAGAGCCCGGTGCTCGTCCTGGTGAGCATCTGCAGGTTCCAGTTGTCCAGGGTGGAAGCGGTGTTCTCCGTGAGCCAGGCGCGGATGTCGTCCACGCGGCTGGCGACCGCCCCGGTGCGGGTCTCGTCCGAGCCCAGACAGCCGCCCTGCCAGGAGTTGGTGACGATGGCGGCGAGTTCGGGCCGGCCGTCCTTCTCCCGGAGGACGGGCGCACCGGAGTCGCCCTTGCAGACGGGGGTGCCGTCGATGTTCACCGAGGTCGCTTGGACCGCTCCGGCGGTGAAGTCCGCGGTGTGGAGGGTGTCGGGAACCCAGGTGTCCTTGGTGCGGCCGTAGCCGGCGCCTTTGAAGGATTCGCCCGCGGTGGGCGCGGCCGTCGCCGGGTGCAGGAAGCTGAGGCCGTAGACCGGGGTGGCGAGCTGGGCCAGCACCAGATCGCGGTCGGTACGGGGTATCAGCCGGGTGATCTCCCGCGTCTCACCGGTCGTCGAGGTGAGGTCGGTGCGGCCGATGGTCGCGATGGACTTCAGCTTCGGAGCGCCGGCCGGAAGGGAGGTGGCCTGGGCGGGGTCCTCGGTGAAGCAGCTCGCTGCGGTGATCAGCCACTGGTTGTTGATGAGGGTGCCGGAGCAGGCTCGTACGCCCCCCACATCAATTTTCGCGGTGAAGGTGCTGGCCCCCTCCGCGGCCGGGTCACCCGTCGTCGCCTGCGCTGTTGGGCCGGCGATGGCTCCGGCCGAGACCACGACGGCCAAGAATGCTGCGTTCCAGACCGCGCGTGTACGTCTGCCTAACATGTCTGTCCCCTACGAGGTGGTGCATCCGCTCCCAACTGGTCACTGAGCGGGACGGATGCGCATGTGTCGCTCTTTCAGGACGTGCTACGGCCGCTCGGTACGCGTGGGGCCGGTAGCACGGAAATTCGCTCGACGACTGGCGGCGCCACGATCACCGCCGCGGCGGGACCGGCGGCGGCCCGGGCGTGCGCGGTGTGCGTGAGGCCGGACCGAGAGGCCACCGCCTTCTGGTTCCCAGGAACAACTGGGACGACCCTGGAACCGGTGTACCGGATCGCCGATCGGCACGCGGTGCACGCTACTTGGAGGTACGGATCTCCATGAGCATGAAATCGCGTTGTCCGGGATCGAGGCTCTCACCCACTGGCGTCCATTCGTTCTTGTTGATATCGAAGGACTTCTTTTCGTCGCCGGCGGTCATGTCGATCTGAGTCGAGTAGTTGTTCCCCCTGACCGAGAAGACCGCGGGGATCTCCAAAGCCAGATATCCACTGTCCCCGGTCACCTTGAAGCAGAAGACTTTTTGATACTTTCGGGACCAGACTTCCAGCTGTCCCGTGCCACTGGAGCAGTCCGCGAGCATGATATGGCCGTCGCCTCGCTTGAGGGTGATGCCCTGCTCGGCCAGGATCTTGTCGGCTCCGGGATAGCGAAAGTCCTCCACCGCATACCCAGGAGATTCTTCGGCGACGGAGGCGGTTGCGTGCGCCGACTCACCCGGACCGGACATGGACCATGCCAAGGCCGCAGCGATGCACCCCGCCACAAGGGCACGAGCAATTATCTTCATGCGATTTATTCCTTAGACGAGTCAGGGGCCACCGGTTCCAGCCCTTCCATACACCCGGGCCCGCGGCGAGCCCGGATACCACACAAAAGCAGCGAAAGCCCCCGGCGCACCACACCTTTCAGATGACACAGAACAAGAAAATGGCATGCGTGTGGACATTCATCCGGTGTTCACCAGCCCTGCGCGGTCTGACCATTGAAATCATCAATACCTTCACATGTCCACTGTCATAAATCAGACATCGATCTCAATAACGGACATAGTTTCCATTGGAAAGTAAGCAGCCCTCGAAGGTTGCACGGATCAGCATAACGAAATAATTAAGATCCGGAATCTCGAATTCCAGATACTTCGGCATCGGTTCTCGAAATCCGTTTTCTCTTTACGAACCTCGAAACGGTGTGTGAGTATCCCTTCTCATCCGCGCATGGAGCGCCTTGGGGGGCAGCATCAAATGCCGTTGGAGCAATGGGGCTGGAGTCCGACAAAAGTCCGTCGGCATGTATCAGGGGTCGTCGGCTCCTTCTGCATCTGCACCGGCAGCCGTGTGAGGGCCTCCGCCCGGACGGTCAGGGCGGAGGGAACCGTGGCCGGCCCGCCGACGGCGGGGCAGCCGGGACCGGCTCGCCCTTCGACCACTCGCACCTCATCGAACGCCGCGGCCCCGCGCAGCCCAACTGAGGCGTGTCCACGTACGTGTACGAAGAAGCGCGCGGCTGACAACTCACTGTGTCCGGCGGAGTGCTGTCATGCCTGCGCCACCGCCGGGCACAGATCACGAAGGGACCATTTTGGACACCATCTTCTGGAGCAGGCGGCGGGTTCTGGGCGCTCTCGCGGCCACCACAGCCGTCGCCGCCACCTCGAGCCTCGTCCTCAATCCCGTGGCTGCCTGGGCCGACACCCCATTACCGGCAGACGGCGACGACGGCGACCCGTTCAACCTGCCCGACACCGACCGGGCGAAAGTCGTCAAGGCGTGGCTACTGGGCGGCAAGGCCGTCCGCGCCGCAGCGGAAGCGGCGCTGATCGGCTCCGACACGGACGTCCAGACCTTCCTGAACGTCCAGCTCCCCAGCGCCACGGTGGAGGACAGCCGCGTCGCGATCGTCACTTCCATCGCCGGAGGCGGTAAGGGCACTCGGCGCGAGGCCTCCGCCGCGATCGATGGTGGCGACGCCGCCATCGCCGACTACCTCGCGGGCGGTTTCAAGACCGCCGTCATGGAAGACCTTCGCGTGGCCACCGCGACCGTGATGGCCACCGGCGACAAGGCCCTGCGCCGCGAGGGCAGCGCAGCGTTGGACACGAACACGCAGACCGCGCTGGAGGAGTTCCTCACCGAGGGCCAGTACACGGCCCGCCTGGAAGACATGCGCGTCGAGGTGTCCAGGGCCATGGTGCAGGCGGGTCCTGAGGTGCGGAAGTACGCCGGCCGGGCCCTGTCCGGCACCGCCGACGACGTCGCGTGGTTCCTCGAAACCGGCCAGCACATCGCCCGCGCCCGGGACCAGGAGGCCGCGACGATCGAGGAACTCGTTGCGGTAGTGGAGCGTGAGGGCAAGAGGGCCGACGCGAGGACGAAGCAGGCCGAGGAGGCAGCCGCCCGCGCGGTCACGGCCGCTGCAAAGGCCAAGGAAGCGGCGGAGAAGGCCGCAGCCGAGGCGTCAGCGGCCCAGGATGACGTGGCCAAGTCCGGCAGGGCTGCTCGCAAGGCGGCCGAGTCTGCGAAGGGGGCGGCCGACTCGGCTCGCGTCGCCATCAGCGCTTCCCACGCGGCCGTTCAGGCGTCTCGCCGTGCCGCCTACGCCGCCACCGCCGCGAGCCAGGCCGCAGCCACCGCCGGATCCGCCGCTTCCAAGGCGTACGGTGCTGCGATCGCGGCTTCGAAGGACGCCTCCAAGGCATCCGCCGCCAAGGACGCCGCCGCCGCCGCGCGCAACGCCGCGTCCAAGGCTCGCAGCGCGGCAGCGGCCGCCGACTACGCGGCCACTGCCTCCTCCCAGGCCGCGAATGCGGGCTCCGCCGCTGCTTCCGCGGCCCGTGACGCCGCCGCCGCCGCGAACGCTTCCGCCACGGCCGCCTCGGCCGCGGGCAAGGCGCAGGCAGAGGCCGCGGAGGCCAAGCGGCAGGCGCAGATCGCGAGCGCCAACGCCCAGATCGCCACCAATGCTGCTGGAACCGCACAAGCTCTGGCGAACGCATCGGCGAAGGCCGCCCGTACCGCCCGCGACGCAGCCAACAGCGCGGCCGGCCACGCGGAGAAGGCCGCGGACGCTGCTGAATGGGCCGTCAAGTACGCGGGCCAGGCCGTCGAATACGCGAAGAAGTCCACCGAGTTCGCCAACGAAGCCACCAATGCCGCGAACACCGCCACCGACGCCGTCGTCCAAGCGGTTGCAGTGGAGAAGAGCGCACGCGAGGCCGAGTGGCAACGCCTGGACGAGGAAACGCAGCAGGCGATCGAGGAGACGCGCCTGCTCGCGCAGATCGAAAATCAGGAGAGGGCCGAGTTCGCCGAGCGGCGTACACAGGCCGAACAGGCGGATCAAGCCACGAAGGACCTCATCTCCCAGGCGGAATCGGCGCTGAAGGCAGGTGACACGGGCCTTGCGTCCACTCTCGGACGCAAGGCGGCCATCGCCGTGATGAACTCTCACGGCACCTGGTCGCGCGAGGCCTCACGGTTCGCCCTGTCCGGCACGGACGCCGACGTCCACGCCTGGATCGACACCGACCGGCAGATCGCGCAGAAGCAGGACGACCGGGAGACCGTCCTCTACCTGGCGCAGACCTCCACCCCGGACGTCGCCACCGCTGCGACCACGGCTTTGGAGAGCGATGACCCGGACGCCGGCACGAATTTCCTCACCCGCAGCCTCATCGAGGCCGCCGCGATGGACAACCGTGTCACTGTCGCGCGTGTTCTGTCCGGCAACCCCGGCAAGGCGGTGAAGAAGGCGGCGAATGACGCGCTCGACGCCGGAACCGCCGAGGCAGTGCACAAGTTCCTCAGCACCACGTACGAGGCGGCGCAGCGAGAGGACGACGCGGTCGCCACCGCCACCCTCCTCGCCACAGCGGGCCCGTACACGAAGGCCCATGCCCAGGCCGCGTTGGAAGGCCCCGCATGGATGCGCCGCAATTTCCTCGCCTCGGCGCAATACAAGACGGCGCAGCTCGACTACGACTCCGCCGCTCATATCGCCGGCATGCAAGGCGCGATCGCCGCCGCCGCGAAAGTCGCGCACAAAGCGCAGGAGGACGCCGCTCGCGCACAGGAGGCAGCGGCGAAAGCCCGCGGCGCCGCCGCTGACGCGGTGCAGTGGGCGGCCAAGGCGGAGCAGTCGGTCCAACAGGCCAACGAATATGCGAAGCAGGCGAACGCCAACGCGGACACGGCTGAGAAGTCGGCCCAGGACGCGCAGGCCTCGGCGGACAGGGCGAAGCAGGCTGCCACCGTCGCTCGCACGGCCGCACGCTCGGCGAACTTCTCCGCCAACCGCGCCGTCGATGCCGCGCGCACAGCGGTTGCTTCCGCCAACTCGGCCCAGGCCTCGGCCGCTTCGGCCCACGCCTCCGCCGTCCAAGCCGGCAAGGACGCGAAAACTGCGGCGGCGGCCGCGAGCCAGGCGCACCAGATCGCCATGACCAAGCGGAGGGCCGAAATCGCGGAGGCGGCCAAGAAGGCGGCCGAGGAGGCGCGCAAAGCCAAGGAAGCCGGGGTGAATCCAGCCGATTCAGCCGACAATGACACCGTCAAGGGCGGCCTTCCCTGGTGGAAGGACGACGCGCGGTGGCTGGCGAACGCCACCAACTGGCTGAGCATCGGTACTGGTTTCGCCGCCGCCCTCAGCGGCGTCGCCGGCCTGTTCTTCCCGCCCGCCGCACCCATCCTGGAGCCCCTCGCCGGCTACCTGGCGTATTCCTCCATGGCCTTCGCCGGACTCAACGTCGTCTTCACCGGAATCGGCTACGGCTGGACGAGCAGCCAGTTCAAGTCGTCTCTCTCAAGCGCCGCGTTGGGCGTGCTGACCTTCGGCCAGTCCAAGTGGATCGGAGCGCTGGGTAAGGTCGGTGGCAAGGTAGTGGCCCCTGTGGCCACGAAGATCACGCAGTTCGGGCACGATCTCATATCGCCGATCACCGGCGTACTGGGATCCCTCGGATTCTGAATGAGCAGAACCTGAGATCTGCGTCAAGGGTCGGCGGCAGGACGCCGCCGGCCCTTGCGAACTGTTGAATTGAAAGGATCGACCGTGCTGGCAAGGCTCCCGCTCGCCTACTTGTTGCTCATGGCGGCCTTCTCCACCGCCGCTCTCTGCCTGGCCGTACAGAGGTTGACCGGTGCCCGCAAGGCTACGGTGGCTGTCTTTCTTGCTTCCGTTGCATGCTGTCTCGGCCTGATCGCTGTGGGTGCCACCCAGTACCAGCACTGGAACGCCCGGCAGATGCTGGTCATGTATTCATTCACCTTGGCCGGGTTGCTGATCGGCTTCATTCCGTCCAGGAAGATTCTGCTTGAGTACAGCGATGAATGGCGTCGCGGCGTGAAGAGGGAGCAATACGAGTACCCCTCGCGGTACGCAGGATTCGTGTGCGCTTCAGTCGTCCTCATGGACTTCTTGGCGTTCATTCTCGCGACATGACCGCGCCGGGCTCGCAAGGATCCCGCCCCGGACGGCGCGCGCCGGCGGAGCCGGGACTGGGGGTGCCGTGGGCAGATCCCGAAGCCCCGCCCTCCCTCCGGCGCGCGTCACGGTGAGGCCGGAAGCGGCAGCGCCGCCTCCCGTACCGCCGCCGTGGCCAGCGCGTCGAGCACCGGCGCGATCAGCGGATGCCCCTCCGCGCCGTGCCGCACCGCGGCGAAGACCCGGCGGGTCGGCGCGCTGCCCTCCACCGGCCGCACCACCACCCCCGTGACGTCCATCCCTCGCAACGCAGACCGCGGCACGAGCGCCACCCCGGCACCCGCGCCGGCCAGCGCGACCACCGCGCGGAAGTCGTCCGAGGAGTGCTCCAGCCTCGGCTGGAACCCGGCGAACTCGCAGGCCAGGACCACCACGTCATGGCACGGGTTGCCGGGGTACGGACCGATCCACGGGTCCTTCTCCAGGTCGGCGACCGCCACCTGTTCCCGGCAGGTCAGCCGATGCCCCACCGGCAGCACCGCGTCGAACGGCTCCGAGTACAGCGGCACCCGGGTCAGGCGCCGGTCGTCCTCGCCGGGCGCGCCCCGGTACTCGACGGCGACCGCGACATCGACCTGCCGGTCGAGCACCATCGGCACGCTCGCATCCCCCTCGGCGTCCTGGACGCGGACCCGGATGCCGGGCGCGGTGAGCGTCAGTTCGGCTATCGCGGGAGCCAGGACCAGGCCGATGCCGGTGGCGAACGCGGCGACCGTGACCGTACCGGCGTCCCCCGCGCCGTACGCGGCGAGCTCGGCCTCCGCCCGTTCCAGCTGGGCGAGGACCGCGTTGGTGTGGGTCAGCAGGATCTCCCCGGCGGGGGTGAGCCGGGCGCCGCGCGCGTTGCGTTCGACCAGCCGGTGCCCGGTCTCCTGCTCCAGTGCGGCAAGCTGCTGGGAGACAGCGGAGGGCGTGAGATACAGCGCGGCGGCTGCGGCAGTCACCGTGCGGTGGTCCGCCACCGCACGCAGAATGCGCAGCCGCCGTGCATCGATCATGTGCCCCATTGTCCCAGGTCACGGAGGCAACCCTGCCACCCGGGCGAGGCTCCCCGGGGTGGGACTGCCGGATGGGGATGCCGGGCGGGCCCAGGACCGCACCCCCATCCTCGGTGCTACTCCCCCAGCGCGGCCCGCGCGTCGACGAACGCGTCCACGGCGCGGTTCACATCCGCCGTGGAGTGCGCGGCGGAGAGCTGGACGCGGATACGGGCCGCGCCCTGCGGGACGACCGGGTAGGAGAACCCGATCACGTACACACCGCGCTCCAGGAGCAGCTCCGCCATCCGGCCTGCCTTCGCCGCGTCCCCGATCATGACGGGGGCGATGGCGTGGTCGCCGGGCAGGACGTCGAAGCCTTCCTCGGTCATCCGGGTACGGAAGAGCGCGGTGTTGGCATTGAGCTGCTCGCGCAGGTCGCCTGCGGCCTCCAACAGGTCCAGGACCTTCAGCGAGGCCGCCGCGATGACCGGGGCGAGCGAGTTGGAGAAGAGATACGGGCGGGAGCGCTGACGCAGCAGCGCGACGATCTCGGCGCGGGCCGCGACATAGCCGCCGGACGCACCGCCGAGCGCCTTGCCGAGGGTGCCGGTGATGATGTCGACGCGGTCCATCACGTCGTGCAGCTCGGGCGTTCCGCGGCCACCGGGGCCGACGAAGCCGACGGCGTGCGAGTCGTCGACCATGACCATGGCGTCGTAGCGCTCGGCCAGGTCGCAGATCTCGCGCAGCGGGGCGACGTACCCGTCCATGGAGAACACGCCGTCGGTGACGACGAGCCGGCGCCGGGCCCCGGACGCCTCCTTGAGCTGCGTCTCCAGGTCGGCCATGTCGCGGTTGGCGTAGCGGAACCGCTTGGCCTTGGAGAGGCGGATGCCGTCGATGATGGAGGCGTGGTTGAGGGCGTCGGAGATGACCGCGTCCTCCGGGCCGAGGACGGTCTCGAAGACGCCGCCGTTGGCGTCGAAGCAGGAGGAGTAGAGGATCGTGTCCTCCTGGCCGAGGAACGTGGAGAGCCGCTGCTCCAGCTCCTTGTGGACCTCCTGGGTGCCGCAGATGAAGCGGACCGAGGCCATGCCGTAGCCCCAGCGGTCCAGCGCTTCGTGGGCGGCGGCGATCACGTCGGGGTGGTCGGCGAGACCCAGGTAGTTGTTGGCGCAGAAGTTGAGCACCTCACCGGGGCGGCCGCCCGCGGTGACGGCGACGGTCGCGGACTGCGGGGTGCCGATCACGCGCTCGGGCTTGTGCAGTCCGGCGGCCTCGATCTCGTCGAGGGTGGTGCGCATGTCGTCGCGTACGGAGTCGAACATGAGGGGTGTCTCCCAGCTGTCTACGAAGGCGTCGGGTCAGGAGGTCCAGTCGAGGATGACCTTGCCGCCGCGGCCGCTCGCCGCGTCGTCGAAGGCCGCTTCGAAGTCTCGGTAGCCGTACCGGCCGGTGATCACGGGGGTGAGGTCTAGGCCGCCCTCGAGCAGTACGGACATGGCGTACCAGGTCTCGTACATCTCGCGGCCGTAGATGCCCTTGATGGTGATCATCGAGGTGACGATGCGGGACCAGTCGACGGGGAACTCCTCGGACGGGAGCCCGAGCATGGCGATCCGGCCGCCGTTCGTCATGTTCTCGATCATGTGGCGCATCGCCTCGGGCCGCCCGGACATCTCCAGGCCGATGTCGAAGCCCTCGCGCAGTCCGAGGCGCTTCTGCCCTTCGAAGATGGTTTCCTCGCTGACGTTGAGAGCGAGGCTGACACCGACCTTCCGGGCCAGCTCCAGCCGGGCCTCGCTGACGTCAGTGATGACGACGTTACGGGCGCCGGCGTGCCGCGCGACGGCGGCGGCCATGATGCCGATCGGTCCGGCGCCGGTGATCAGTACGTCCTCGCCGACCAGCGGGAACGACAGCGCGGTGTGCACGGCGTTGCCGAACGGGTCGAAGATCGCGGCGATGTCGAGGTCGACGGGGACCCGGTGCACCCAGACGTTGGACGCGGGCAGGGCGACGTACTCGGCGAACGCCCCGTCCCGGCCGACGCCGAGCCCGAGCGTGGAGCGGCACAGGTGGCGGCGGCCCGCCAGACAGTTGCGGCACTTCCCGCACACGAGGTGGCCCTCGCCACTGACCAGGTCACCGACGTTGATGTCGACGACATCGGCGCCGGTCTCCGCGACCTCGCCGACGAACTCGTGGCCGAGGACGAGCGGGGTCCTCACGGCCTGCTGAGCCCAGCCGTCGTAGTTCCGGATGTGCAGATCGGTGCCGCAGATGCCGGTGCGGAGCACCTTGATCAGTACGTCCGAGGGGCCGATCTCCGGCTCGGGCACGTCCATCAGCCAGAGTCCCGGCTCGGCCTTCTGCTTCACGAGTGCCTTCACGGCTGCGGCTCCCTGCGCTGGTACGGCGTTGAGTGCCCCGGGCCGGGGGCAGCCTTGAGGAAGCCTGCGGCCCGGGGAAGAAAAGAGGGACGGGCATGGCAGCACGCGTCGATCGGCTGCCGCGCACCATCCTCTGCCGTCACGGAGAAATCTGCCGCACCCCGCGCCACAGGTCCATCGAGGTTTTCTTAAGCACGCCCGCAGCTCCGCTTCATGCCGGGCCGTCGGCTGTGCGCAGCACCGTCGTCGGCGCTGGTGCGGCTTCGCGGCCTCCCGCTCCAGCGGCGTCCGGGCGTTGCCCGCCGGCGACGGTTTCACGGGTGCCGGATCCGTCCGGTGTGCGGCGCCGGTGGACCTCGTGGACATGGCCGAGTCGTACCTACTGTGTCCGGGTGAACGATGTGAGCAGCGTGTGCACGGGCCGGATTGTCGTCCTGGTGCTGCCCGAGGTGAACCTGCTGGATCTGAGCGGTCCGGTGCAGGTATTCCATGCGGCAGCCCACTTGGGGGGCGTCTACCGGCTGGAGTATGTCGCCGAGACGGGCGGGGTGCGTTCGGCGCAGGGACTGGAGCTGGCCGGGCTGCAAGGGCTGGCGGAGACGCGGGCCGGCCGGGGCGACATGGTGCTCGTGCCGGGGCCACAGCTGACCGGATCCGACCGGCTGGTCTCGGACGCGGCCGTGCGGTGGGTGCGGGACGCGTACGACGCGGGGGCACGGGTGGCCTCGGTGTGCACCGGCGCCGCCGTTCTGGGTGAGGCGGGGCTGCTGGACGGCCGGGCATGCACGACACACTGGTCGCTCACCACGGCCATGCGCGAGCGGTATCCGAAGGCGCGGGTGCGCGAAGCCGCGCTGTACGTCCACGATGGGCGGGTCAGCACCAGCGCGGGCATCTCCTCCGGAATCGACCTCGCACTGTCCCTCGTCGAACGCGATCACGGCCCGGAACTGGCCGCCGCCGTCGCCCGTGAGCTGGTGCTCTATCTGCGGCGGGACGGCGACGACGCGCAGATCAGCCCCTTCCTGCGCTACCGCGACCATGTCCGGCCCGCCGTTCACCGGGTGCAGGACCACCTCGCCCAGAACCTGGACACCCCGCACACCCTCGACGAGCTCGCCGCCGTGGCCCATCTCTCCCCGCGCGGCCTGACCAGGGCCTTCACCTCGGCCACCGGGATCACCCCGCTGGCCTACCAGCGGCAGCTGCGCCTGGAGCGGGCCCGCACGCTGCTGACCGGCACCGACCTGACCGTCGAGGCGGTCGCCGCACGGTGCGGCTTCCGCGACGCACGGCAGCTGCGCAGGCTGGTCGCCGAGACCCTCGGCGTCCCGCCGTCCCAGCTGCGGACGCGGCTACGGCCCGCCGGTTGACGCATTCCCTCGCGAACAGCTCACCGGGCCCACCCCCGTCTCACTTTCTCTTCTTGTCCTTCCCCGCCTGGGGGTCGCAAGGGCGCACAGCACTGATGCCGTGTGCCCGAAATATGGAGGTATGTCTTGTCTGAGTCGAGTAAGGGCCGCAGGGCGGTCCGCCGTGCCGGATGGGTGCTCATGGGCACGGTGCTGTCGGTGGCATCGTTCGCCGGAATCGCTTTCGCGGGGGTGAGCACCTCGATGGCGGACAGCTTCGCACCCGCGCCGACCGCTTCCGGCGATCGGGCCTGGCCCGCCGCCAAGCCGGTGCCCAAGGACCGGATCACGGTGGCCGTGGCGGTCAGCAGCGAGGGCTCCGTGGCCACCGACGTCCTGGCGCCGTATCAGGTGTTCGCCGAGTCCGGGAAGTTCTCCGTCTACACCGTGGCCGCCGAGCGCCGCGTCTTCCCGCTGTCGGGAGGGGCCCACCTGCTTCCCGACCACACGCTGGCGGAGGTGGAGCGCGGTACGGTGCCCGAGCCCGACGTGGTGGTCGTGCCCGCGGTGGCCGACCCCACCGGTGCCAACGAGGCGTGGCTGCGGCAGTGGATCGTGGAGCGGCACCGCAGGGGCGCGCGCGTTCTGGGGGTGTGCGCGGGCTCGGAGCTGCTGGCGGCCTCCGGCCTGCTGGACGGCCGTGACGCGACGTCGTTCTGGTCCGCCATCGACGCCCTGAAGCACCGGTACCCCCAGGTGCACTGGGACCGTGGCCGGCGGTACGTCGAGGACGGCCGCGTGACCACCACCGCCGGCGTCACCTCCGGCACCGTCGGCGCGCTGCGGGTGGTGGAGGAACTGGCGGGCAAGGACGAGGCCGCCCGGATCGGGAAGGGACTGTCGTATCCGGGCTGGACCGTGGACGGGCCGACGGCGATCCCGGCCAACCACCTTGCTGTCGGTGACCTGCCGTACGCGCTGAACGCCGCGTTCCCCTGGCTGCGTCCGACGGTGGGCATCGGCCTGGTCGACGGCGTCGGCGAGATCGACGCGGCCGCGGCCTTCGAAGGCTACGGCGGGGTGTCGTTCACCGCGCGAACGGTGGTACTCGGCGCCCGTGGCACCGTCACCACCCGTCACGGTCTCGTACTGGTCACCCGGTCGGCAGACCGTCGATCCCACGGGGTCGACCGTTTCGTCGTGCCCGGCGTCGCCGAGCCGTCGGCCGTCGACGCGCCGCTGCGCACCTGGGCGCACCGCAACAAGCTCGCCGTGGAGCTGCCCGGTGGGGGACGGCACACTGAGGAGTTCGGGTTCGACCCGGTCCTGCGTGATCTCGCCGAGCACAGCGACCGCCGTACGGCCCTGGTCACGGCGAAGTTCTCCGAGTACCCCTCCTCCCACCTGACGCTGACCGGGGCGGCCTGGCCCTGGCGGTCGACCCTGCTGGCCGGGGCCGCGGTCGTGGTCAGCGTTGCTGCGGGGTTCGTCCCGACCGTGATACGGCGAGCGGTGCGACGTCGGCGGGCGACGAAACCGCCCCATGGCCTGCCAGGCCGGACGGGCTCCGAGGTCCAGGAGTACCCGGCAAGTGAGGCCGGTTCCCGGAGGCCTTCTTCAGTGAGGCACCGGTGAGCCGTGTGCGTCCGGCGAGCTGACCCGGCTGGGGACGAGCCAGGAGCACCGGCTGGTCATCGCTCTTCCGCGCCAGAAGCGGGACGAGACGCCGCTGGAACGGCCGGGTCCGCAGGACGGCGCCGCCGTATCGTGCTCGTCGGCTTCTCAGCGGGCGGCCGTCGGCGGCACCCCCTGCGGGGCCGGAAGCGTCCGTCCCAGGCGGGCGAGCGGGGACAGAGCCATCAGCAGCGGGGACAGCATCATGCCGGCGGCCGTCGCCAGGAGGCTGGTGCGCAACCCCCAGTCTTGCGCGAGGAGGCCGCCGAGCAGTGAGCCGAGCGGGGTCAGTCCCATGCCGGCGCATGTGATGGTCGCGGCCGCGCGGCCTTGCATCCCGTCCGGGGTGACGGCCTGCCGGACGGCCATGACCGTGACGTTCACCAGTTGGCCGAAGGCCCCGAACACGAAGTTGACCGCCATGAGGACAGGGATCGTCACCGCAGAGGGACCGTGAAGTGCGGGCACACCGAGCATCACGCCGTCGCCGAGTGCCGCCGCGGACACCAGCACCGCGCCGTGACCGAGCCGGTTCGGAAGGTGGGCGGCAAGCAGCGATCCCAGGAGTGCGCCCGGTCCGGTCGCCGCGAGCGCCAGCCCGACAGCGGTGCCCGACAGGTGCAGTTCACGTGTCAGGAAGAGCAGATAGACGGTCATCATGGCCGCGAAGGAGAACTGGAAGGCGGCCGAGGCGAGGCCCACGGTCCGCAGCGAGGTGTTGCCGATGACGAAGCGGAGGCCCTCATGGATCCGTCGCCAGACCCGAGGCGGGCGTTCCGAGCGCTCCGGGATCGATTCGTGGCGGCGGATCCGCCGGATCGACAGGACCGACAGCACGAAGAACAGCGTGCTGGACGCGGCGGCGAACGGCGCCGACAGCAGGGACACCAGCATGCCGCCGAGGGCGGGGCCGCCGATCCGGGCCGCGGACCGGCTGCCTTCGAGCGCGCTGTTGCCCCGCACCAGCTGGTCGCGTTTCACCAGTCGTACGAGAGACGCCTGGTACGCCACGTCGAAGAACACGGACAGGGCCCCGACGGCGAAGGCGACGACGAGCAGTGCCGGCAGGCCGAGCCCGCCGAGGAGGCCGGCCACGACGGCTCCGCCGAGCGCCAGAACCCGGCCGAGGTCCGCCAGCACCATCACCGTGCGGGTCCGCCACCTGTCCACCCACGCGCCGACGAAGAGCGAAAGGAGCAGTATCGGCGCCTGCCCCACCGCACGGAGGGCGCCCAGTCGGCCGGCGTCGGCGTCGAGCGTCAGCACGGCGATCAGCGGCAGGACGACCAGGACGGCGTGCTCGCCGAGTTGGGAGGCCGTCTGGCCCACCCAGAGCCGGCGGAAGTCGCTGTCCCGCCACAGACCGGGCAGCGCAGGCGGATGAGAATCGTTCGCAGCGGAAGCGGACGGCACAGGAATCCCTTGGGTTGCCGAAGACGAGACCCGCCACCCCGGCGCACGACACACGCACCGGTGGTTCAGGCGAGGAAAGGCTCGCTGCGCCGCGTATCAAGGGCAGCACGCGATGACGGGCCGGTCACGGCCCACAACGTCAACGCGCGCTCGGACGACCGGGCATGTCTTGGCTCCTCATGGGTCACTCGCTGTCCCCGGACACTAGCCCACTCCGCGCACCCTGCGCCCCACAGTTGTACGGACCGTTCATCAGCCTCTCCGCGCCCGGGGGCCGGGTATACCCCGGCGGTCGCCGAGGTGATGTTCGTTGGCCCACCCTCCACATCTGCCCGAACCCCCGGGCCCGCAGGTGCAGCTGCGACTTCTGCGGCGTCAGGCCAGGGACTCGGCGCGGGTGGGATCGATGGCGTACTGAAGAGGCTGACCCCCTGTGAAGCGGCGGAGTTCGTCGAGCACAAGCTGTCCGAGGCGGTGACGTTCGGCCCCGAGGGCACCGCCGAGATGGGGTGTCAGGACAACGTTGGGAAGGGTGAAGAGTGGCGAGTCACGGGCCGGCGGCTCCGGGTGCGTGACATCGAGTACCGCGGTGAGGTCGGGTCTGGCACGCAGGACCTCCGCTGCGGCTCGCTCGTCGATGAGCGCGCCACGCGCGGTGTTGATCAGCGTCGCGCCCGGCCCCAGGGAGTTCAACAGCCGTGCCCCGATCGTTCCGCGGGTCTCCGGCAGGAGTGGTGCGTGAAGACTGACGACGTGGCTGGTGGCAAAGAGCTCCTCGATGCCGACGAGCCGGACGCCCGTCCGCCGGACGGTGTCTGCGGAGGCGATGGGGTCCGTGGCAAGGACCTCGACGTCGAAGCGGCCGAGGTGGGCCGCAACGAGACGACCGATGTGCCCGAGCCCCATCAAGCCCACGCGTGACCGGTAGGCACCCGGGACCTCGGGGTTGTGAGGAAAGTGACGGCTGCTCGCCACCTCCCGGGTGATGCGGTGTACCTGCTTCAGCCCGAGGAGGACCTGGGCGAGAGTGAACTCCGCCACCGGAATGGCGTTGGCCTCGGCCGCGGAGACGATCGGAATACCGCGTGCCCAGAAAGCGGGCGTGGTCAGGTGCCGTACGGAGCCCGCCGCGACGAGGACGGCCTGCAGCTGAGGGGCATGCGACAAGAAGGCGGCATCGAGGACGGGCGCGCCCCAGCCCGTGAGCAGGACGTCGACCCCTCGCAGCACGTAGGGGTCCTCGTCGAGCTGCTGCCGTGTGAGGGGTGGACCCTGCCGGTGCACGAGCCGGTCGATTTCGGCCAGAACCTCGCGGGGATAGACGTCTGCCCTGCGTTCTTCCTCCATGACCAGCAGTGCTGTCGGTCTGGGTGCCGGCTCGTTCATATCGGTTGCACTCCTCACCTCTATCACTGACTGGTCGTCAGTGAATCGACTCGCGACCCTCGGCGGGCGTGTAGGGAAATGTCTGACCGGATGTCGAAGATTGGCGTGACTTGCTCAGTGCCCCGACAACACACTGCAGCACGATACATCGGATGACTGAAGAACCCTCAAGCGAAGCTTAGCCGCCCGGTCTTCGCCGCACCGGAGCCTGTCGCGATCGTGCACAATGTTGCGCTTTCGGCACCTGGGCTGACTGAACTGCCTTCCTTCCAGGTAATACTTCGGGGCGTCCAAGCCCCTCGCCGGAGCGCCGAACTGCGGGGGTGACACGCGGAGGCGTATCTGCTCAGATCTCGCGAGCCTTCGCAAAATTTTTGTATTCATCGGACTATTGACCGCCGATTCGGTCCCCGTTAGCGTCCCCAGTAAGCGCTTTCCAGGCCAACTGTGATGCGGGAAACGGGAGTTGTCATGCAGAGATCGCGGTGGGTCGGTGCGGGTTTCCTCGCGTCAGCACTGGTCCTCACCAGCTGTACATCCGGGCCTGCGGGAGTGGACGCCAAGCAGGACTCCAAGGCACCGCTCGAGCTATGGGTCAGGACGACACCGGGTGGACCGGGAGAGCAGGGCACGCTCAGAGTCGCTGCCGCCTTCGGGAAGGCCACGGGCTACAAAGTCGAGGTCACGGCCATCTTCGACGACTTCGAGACCAAGCTGCAGCAGCGGGCCGCGCAGAAGAACCTCCCCGACATCGTCATGAACGATGTGACGCAGCTCGGTGCCATGCACAGCCAAGGCCTGCTCCGGGAGATCGACCTGGACAAGGTCAAGAGCGGTAAGCAGGCCGTCGGCCAGGCCCTGGACTCCGGCAAGAGCGTGGACGGCAAGCAGTTCGGCCTGCCGTACTCGGCGCAGGCGTCCGCGCTGCTCATCCGCAAGGACTGGCGGGAGAAGCTGAAGCTCCAGGTCCCGCAGAACTGGGACGACTTTGCCGCGATGGCCGAAGCCTTCACCACCAGGGACCCCGACGGTGACGGCAGGAAGAACACCTTCGGCCTCGCCGCTCCCCTGTCCACCAAGCGCGGATACGCCTCCTGGTACTTCTCCAACTTCCTCTGGGCCGCGGGCGGGGACTTCATCACCGAGACCGGAGACGGCAAGTACAAGCCCGCGATGACCACGAAGCAATCGGTCGAGGCCGTGCAGTGGTTCCGCAGCCTCGGCTGCGAGGACAAGGTCATCCAGCCCGGTGCCGTAACCATGGAGACCCCGCCCACGAATGAGACGTTCGAGGCGGGCCGGACCGGCATGTTCGTCGTCGGCCCGTACCTCATGCCTCGCTTCGATGAGGCCCTTGGCAAGGACAAGTACGAGGTCGTGCCGATGCCCAAGGGTCCGAAGGACGCCACCGTGCTTGCCGAGGGTGGCTCCATCTACCTGATGGCGGGTTCCGAGAACCGGGCGGGCCAGGACGCCTTCGCCGACTTCGCCATCTCCGCCGAGGGCCAGAAGACCGGGATGCAGGGCGACACCGGCTTCACCGTGCAACTGCCCGTCAACAAGACGGTGGACATCTCCAAGGTCCGCCCCGACCCCCGCTGGACGACCTATGCCGAGGCGTACCAGAACTCCGGGCGGTACGCGCCGTCCATCCCGAACTGGACCCCGGTGCGGCAGGCGACCGCGGAGACCGTCAACGCACTGATGGCCGACTGCGACCTGGATACCGAGACCAAGTTGGGCGAGCTCGACAACCAGCTCGCCGACATCCTCAAGGAACAGGGAATCGCCGCGCCATGAGTCTCGACCAGGCGAATCCGGCCGTCCCCTCGGAGGCCGGCCCCGCCATCCGGAAAACGGTCCGCCCGGCCGGCGGGGCAGCCGCCGACCGCCGCAGGCGCAACCGCCGGACGGGCCGGTGGTGGACGCCGTGGCTGTTCCTGGCCCCGGCACTGCTCCTCTTCCTGTACTTCAAGTTCATCCCCATGGCCAACGCGCTGACCATGTCTTTCCAGGACGTCCAGCCGTATCTCGGGAACAAGTGGGTCGGCACCGAGAACTACTCCACGGTGCTCCACTCCGACGGCTTCCGCGAGGCCGCATGGCACACCGTCGTCCTCGCCGCCGGGCAGACAGCCGGCTCGATGGCTCTCGGCCTGGTGCTCGCGCTGCTGATGGAAGGGCAGGGCCGCCGACTGGGATTCGTGCGTTCCGCGGCGTTCCTGCCGGTAGTGGTGCCGATCGCGGTCGTCGCCGAGCTATGGCGGATCATGTACCACCCGACCGGGGACGGAATGCTCAACTCCATCCTCGGCCTGGTGGGGCTCGGCCCCTCGGGATTCATCAACGACCCCGACACGTCGATGGCCTCCATCATGCTCACCGGCATCTGGCGGGGCGCCCCTTACGACATGATGATCTTCCTCGCCGGGCTGACGAGTGTGGACCGCGGTCTGTACGAGGCCGCGAAGGTCGACGGTGCCTCCAGGCTGCAGCGGGTATGGCATGTGACGGTGCCCGGACTGCGGTCGGTGTTCTCGATCCTGTTCATCCTCGCCGCGATCCGCGGACTGCGCGTGTTCACCGAGGTGTTCCTGCTCACCAACGGCGGGCCCGACGGCTCCACCGAAGTCGTGATGACCCTGATCTACAAGCTCGGGCTGGAGCAGAACCGACTCGGCGTCGGCGCGGCGGGAGCCGTCCTGCTGTTCATCGCGACGCTGATCCTGACAGTCGTCGTCCACCTGTTGCGACGGAGGGAGAGCAAATGAACGCGCCGACCGAGACCGCGCTGGGCCTGACCGAGAGCAGGAGCCCGGGCGGGCGGATCCTGAAGGCCGTCACCTACCTGCTGGTCCTGATCGTCTTCGCCGGGCCCCTGATGGCCCTGCTGGTCAGCGCCTTCAGCCATGTCAAGGACCCGACACAGCTGAGCGTCATCCCCTCGGGCCCCACTCTGGACAACTTCAGGATCGCCTTCGACCAGGGCGTGCTCGCGTACCTGCTGAATTCGTTCTTCGTGGTCGGCTTCGGACTGCTGCTCCAGGTGGCCGTCTCCGTCCTGGCCGGATACGCGCTGGCCAGGAAGGTCTTCCCCGGGATGACGCTGGTGCTGGTCGCCATCCTGGCCACGCTGATGCTGCCCGAGGAGATCCTGGCCCTCCCCCTGTCCTTGATCCTCGCCGATCTGCCGATCGTCCACTTCAACCTCATCGGCACCCTGGCCGGAATGATCGTCCCGTTGGGAGCCTGGGGATTCGCCATCCTGGTGATGACCGAGTTCATGAAGGACGTGCCCCGGGAACTCGAAGAGGCCGCTCGTATCGACGGCGCGGGCGACCTGCGCATCTTCGCCCAGATCATCCTGCCGATGTGCAAGCCCGCGCTCGGGGTCATCGGAGTCTTCGGCTTCACCATGATCTGGGACCAGTACCTGCTGCCCCTCCTCGTCTCCACCGACTCCTCCTCCTACACGCTCCCCCTGGCGCTGCGAACCCTGCGGATCGACCCCGCCGTCACCCCTGGAGTGGTGATGGCAGCCTCTCTGCTGGCCCTGCTTCCCTCCGTGATCGTCTTCCTGTTCTTCCAGCGTTCCTTCGTCCACGGTCTGTCCTCCGGCGCCCTGAAGGGCTGAACCGGCAAGCTGTCTGTCCGTCAGGGTCATTTCCCCGAGGGCGAGTTGTATCGCGACGCGCTCGCCCGCTACGAGCGGTTCCCGGCCTGCGGGCCGACGCGTGGCGACGAAACCGCCCACCTGACACGTCCTCGCCCCGCCGGCCGGCTGCGCGAGGACGTCCGTCAGCCGGTCTGATTCCCGCCCGCCCTCTCTCGAACCACACCGCACAACCAGCCCTCCGGTCGCGCCGACCGGAGCGCCGACCACGCACCGAACGCACCACCAGACACCGACGACAAGGAGCGATGCCCCCATGACCCCGAGCGCCGACACCCCACGGGCGTACCCGTCCGCGCCCGCCGCGACCACGGGTCCCACGGGGACCCCGGACACGACCTGGTTCACCACTGACCGGTTCGGGATGTTCGTCCACTGGGGCCTGTACTCCCTCGCCGCACGGCACGAGTGGGTCAAGAACCGGGAGAAGCTGACCGACGAGCAGTACCAGGTCTACTTCGACCACTTCGACCCCGACCGCTACGACCCGGTCCAGTGGGCCAGGGCGGCCGGCGCGGCGGGCATGCGGTACGTCGTCCTGACCACCAAGCACCACGACGGCTTCTGCCTGTGGGACAGCGCCCTCACCGACTACAAGGTCACCAACACCCCGCACGGCCGCGACCTCGTCGGGCCGTTCGTCGAGGCGTGCCGCGCGGAAGGGCTCAAGGTCGGCCTCTACTACTCCCTGATCGACTGGCACCACCCGTCCTTCCCCGTGGACGGCACCCATCCCCAGCGCGACGACGAGGAGTTCAAGGCCGCGACCGCCGACCGCGACATCCGCGACTACCAGCGCTATCTGCACGGCCAGGTCCGTGAACTGCTCACGTCCTTCGGACGCGTCGACTACCTGTTCTTCGACTTCTCCTACGCGGGCCGTAGTTGGTGGGGCGGCAAGGGCCCGGACGACTGGGACTCCCCGAAGCTCCTGGAAACGATCCGCGAACTCCAGCCGCACGTCCTCGTCAATGACAGGACCGGCCTTCCCGGCGACTTCGTCACCCCCGAGCAGTACCAGCCCTCCGGCCCCATGACCAAGGACGGGCGGCCCGTGCTGTGGGAGGCGTGCCAGACGCTGAACGGAAGCTGGGGCTACGACCGCGACAACCTCGACTACAAGAGCGCCGACCTGCTGATCCGCATGCTCGTCGACGGGGTGTCCAAGGGCGGCAACCTGCTGCTCAACGTCGGCCCCACCGGCCGCGGCGACCTCGACCCGCGCGCCGTCGCCGTCCTCGGGGAAATCGGCAGGTGGATGGACCTGCACGAGCGGTCGGTCCACGGCTGCGGCCCGTCCCCGTACACCGCCCCCACCGAGTGCCGGTACACCCAGCGCGGCGACCGGCTCTACGTCCACCTGTTCGCCTGGCCATTGCGCCATCTGCACCTGCCGGGACTCGCCGGCCGGGTGCGCTACGCCCAGTTGCTGAACGACGCGTCCGAGATCACCCAGGTCCATATCGAACCGGACCGGCCCGCACTCAACACCGAGATGGGCGGGCAACCAACCGGAACGCTCACGCTCCAGGTCCCCGTCCAGCGCCCCGACACCCCCGTGCCCGTCATCGAGCTCTACCTGGACGCTCCGTCCGACCGGGCCGACGGCTGAGACAGGTCTCGACCCCCGATCCACCACCACACTCACGGAGGCATCATGCAACGCCGCACGTTCCTCATGGGTACCGCGGCAGGGGCGGCGCTGGTCACCGTCCCCACCGGCGGTCTCCCGATCGCGAGTGCGACGGCGGCCCCGGCCGCCGTCGGCTCACTGGACGAGCTCCAGGCCGCGATCGACCATGCACGGCCCGGTGACCGGATCGTCGTCGCCGACGGCAGATACACCGTCCCGTCGGACAGGCCCGTCACCATCCGGAACAAGCAGGGCACCGAGCGCGCGCCCGTGACCGTCGTCGCCCGGTCCCGCGGCGGCGTCGTCCTCGACGGCGCCCACAGCTTCGTCTTCGACCGGTCCAGCCACATCACCGTCAGCGGCTTCTCCTTCCGTCAGAGCAACACCTTGGAGATCCCCGAGACCTGCTCGCACATCAGGCTCACCCGCAACGATTTCCAGCTCGCCGACATCGAGGGCGTTCACTGGGTGATGGTGCGTGCGGACGACAGCTCGATCGACCACAACCACTTCCACGGCAAGAGCACGCTCGGCATCTACCTCGGTGTCGAGGGCGCGGGCACGGAGGAGATGGCCCAGCGCGTCCACGTGTACCGGAACTACTTCTCCGACCACAGTTTCGCCGGGTCCAACGGCGGTGAGCCGATCCGGCTCGGCGTCAGCCCACGGGCGCTGTCCAGTGCCCACGCGGTCGTGGAGTACAACCTGTTCGAGCGCGCCAACGGCGACCCCGAGGCAATTTCCGTCAAGAGCTCGGACAACGTCATCCGGTACAACACCATCCGCGACAGCTTCGGCGGGATCGTCCTGCGGCACGGCAACCGCAACCGGGTGGAGGGCAACCATCTCGTCGCCGGCACGGAAGGTCTGCGGATCTACGGCAACGACCACGTGATCGTCAACAACTACCTCGCCGGCCTGTCCGGTCGGGCCCTGGTGATCGGCAGCGGTTCGGCCCGTGACCACCTGCCCGGCGAGTCGCCCGACGAGCGCCGCGGCAACGACGCACCCGACCGGGTCCTCATCGCGTACAACACCCTCGTGAACAACAAGGGCACGCTCTCCGGCGAGAGCCAGCGCCCGCACGAGCCGCGGGACGTGACCGTCGCCGACAACCTGCTCGTCGCGGACTCGGGCGAGCTGGTCGCGATGGCGAACACCGTTCGTTTCACCTGGTCGGGCAACATCCTGTGGGGCGCTGCCGCGGACGGCAATATCCCGGCCGGTGGCTACATCCGTATCGACCCGAAGCTGGTGACGGGTCCGGACGGCGTCGCCCGGCCGGCGGCGGACAGTCCGGCGATCGACGCGGGCACACTCAGGCGGCCACCCGTCACTCACGACATCGACGCCCGACCGCGCGGGCGGGCCCGGGACGTGGGCGCGCAGGAGTACTCGAACAGGCCGCTCGGGCGCCGGCCGCTGAACCCTGCCGACGTCGGCCCCTACGCTCGCTGAGCACACCCCCGACAGGGACAGCCGGCCCGGTTCGCCCCCGGCTGCCCCACCGCGGGTCACCGGTACGTACAGCCGCGAGGGCTCTACGGATCCGGCCCGGTACGTCCGTGTCGCAACAGGAGGCCATCATGCAACGACGCACGTTCCTCAGGAGCACCGCGGTGGCAGCACTCGCCGCCGTGCCCCTCACCACCACACTGTCGGGCAGCGCATCGGCGGCCGATACACCGGTCGGCTCTCTGGCCGAACTCCAAAGTGCGATCAACGGCGCCGCACCCGGCGACCGGATCGTGCTGGCCGACGGTACCTACACCGTTCCCTCGGGAGGCGCCATCGACGTCTCCGGAAAGAACGGCACCGGCGCCGCACCGATCACCATCGTCTCGAAGACCCGCGGCGGTGCCGTGCTGCGCGGCGAGCGCAGCTTCGTCTTCAACAATTCGAGCAACATCACCGTCAGCGGCTTCGCCTTCCGGCAGAGCGCCACGATGGAGATCCCGGCGAACTGCTCGACGATCCGGCTGACCCGCAACGACTTCCAGTTCGCGGACATCGACGGCCTCTACTGGGTCGTCGTGCGGGCGAACGACTCGAAGATCGACCGGAATCACTTCCACGACAAGACCACCGCCGGCATCTTCATCGTCGTCGACGGCCCCGGCTCGACCGACATGGCCCAGAACCTCCACATCTTCAAGAACCACTTTTCCGACCACAGTTTCACCGGTGCCAACGGCGGTGAGCCGATACGGCTCGGCGTCAGCGGCCGGGCGCTGTCCAGTGCCCACGCGGTCGTGGAGTACAACCTGTTCGAGCGCTGCGACGGAGACCCCGAGGCCATCTCGGTGAAGTCCTCCGACAACACCGTCCGTTACAACACCATCCGCAACAGCCGCGGCGGGATCGTGCTGCGCCACGGCAACCACTCCACGGTGGAGGGCAATTACCTGATCGGCGGCACCGACGGGGTGCGGCTGTACGGCAACGACCACCTGATCGCCAACAACTACCTCAACGG
Source organism: Streptomyces sp. Ncost-T10-10d (assembly GCF_900091955.1). GTDB lineage: Bacteria > Actinomycetota > Actinomycetes > Streptomycetales > Streptomycetaceae > Streptomyces. The sequence goes on along the minus strand of NZ_FMDF01000146.1, from coordinate 10,087 downwards.
ACTGTCGGGCCGGGCCCTGGTGGTCGGCAGTGGCACCACCCGTGACCACAACTCCGGCGAGACGGCGGACGAAAGGCGGGGGAACGACGCGTGCGACCGCGCGGTGATCGTGCACAACTCCCTGCTCAACAACGCCGGTACGCTCTCGGGCGAGACCCGGGAGTACGAGCCGCGGGACGTCGTCATCGCCGACAACCTGCTTGTCGGCGCCTCCGGCAGCCTCGTCGCGATGGGGGCCACCACCGGCTTCACCTGGCAGAGCAACATGGTGTGGGGTGCGGCCTCCAACGGCAATATCCCATCCGGAGGTTACACACGGGCCGACCCCCGGCTCAGCCAGGGATCGGACGGCGTCCTCCGGCTGTCGGCGGGGAGCCCGGCGATCGGTGCGGCCACGCTGGGAAGCCCCGCAGTGGTCGATGACATCGACGGCGACCAGCGCGGCAGCACGCGGGACATCGGTGCCGACGAGTACTCGGCACTGCCCGCACTCCGCCACCCCCTCACGACTGCGGACGTGGGGCCGAACGCATCGTGAGCGGCCGCCGGTGACGCGGGCAGTTCACCTCCCAGGACAGTCTCCAGGGCTCCCCTCCGGGGCCTCGCCCGACCAGAGGGCCCGCCCCGGCCCGTCGACCGCCACCGTACGGCTCCGAGAACGGCCACAGAAGACTTGCCGCAAGGCAACCACAGGAAGGGGATGTCGTGACCGTGAGGAGAAGAGGCGTAGTGCGGCGTACCGCGTTCCGAGCCGCCCGCCGACCGGGTCGGGTGGCACCGTGACCAGGCTGGGTCTGTGCTCGGTCACCTTCCGGCGGCTGCCCGCCGCCGAGGTCGCACGCTGCGCCGCGGACGCGGGCCTGGAGGTGGTCGAGTGGGGAGCGGACGTGCATGCGCCTCCGGAGGAGCCCGGCACTGTCCGCGCGACCCGTGACGCTTCCGACCGATACGGGCTCGCCTGCTGCTCGTACGGCTCGTACTTCCGCGCCACCCCGGGCGAACTGGCCGAATTTCCGGCGGTCGCGCGTGCCGCGGTGCTCCTCGGGGCCCCGCGGGTGCGGGTCTGGGCGGGCGGAGTCGGCTCCCTGGCCGCCACGCCGCAGGAGCGGCGCGGGATCGTGGCCTGCCTGCGGGAGGCGGCCAGGATCGCCGCGGACCACGGGTTGGAGCTCGCGCTGGAGTTCCATTCAATGACCCTCAGCGACACCGTCGCCTCGACCCTTCGGCTGCTGGACGAGGTGGGCGCGGACAATCTCCGCACTTACTGGCAGCCGCCGCTCGACGCTCCCGACGAGGAGGCGGTGGCGGGGCTTGCCGAGCTCGGCGACCGGGTCAGCGCGGTGCATGTCTTCTCGTGGTGGCCGGGCAATCGCCGACTGCGGCTGGCAGACCGTGAGGGCCTGTGGGCCGGGGTCTTCGACCTGCTGAAGGGGCGGCGCGAGGGGCTTGAGGCGCTCTTGGAGTTCGTGCCCGGCGACGATCCCGCCGTGCTGGCGCGCGAGGCCGCGGCGCTGCGGCGCGCGGTGGCTCACCGGCCTGGGCCTCCGGCGCAGTCGACCGCACGAAGGCGGTCCGGCGGGAGCATCGGGCGGCAGTCACCGACGTGGTGATCACCAAGACACCTCGCCCTGGCGCATCCCATGATGATCCGCGCTGTCACCGCCGTGGGAATGCTTTTATGCGACCTGCTGACGAGCGGCTCCCGTTCCACCTCACCCGACACCAGGACGGTAGACATGCACATCAAGGACAAGGACACACTCCTGTTCATCGGTGATTCCATCACCGACGCGGGCCGCGACCGTACGCGTTCCGCATCGCTCGGCAGCGGATACGTCCAGGAGATCGCGCAGACCCTGCGCGCCGGGGCAGGCGCCGGACCCGGCCCCGCTGTCATCAACAAGGGCCTCAACGGCAATCGCGTGTACGACCTCGAATCCCGCTGGACCACCGACGTCATCGACCACCGGCCCACCGTGGTCACGGTCAAGATCGGCATCAATGACACCTGGCGGCGTTATGACCAGGGACTCATCAGCCCGGTCGACGAGTTCGAGGCATGCCTCGACCGCCTCCTCGCGGACACCGCGCGGAAACTGTCCGCACGACTGGTGGTCATCACCCCTTTTCTGCTCCCGGTCAGATCCGGCCAGGAAGCCTGGTACGAGGACTTGTCGCCCCGTACCGATGCCGTCCTTCGCGCCGCGCTGGCCAACGGAGCCCAGGTGGTTCGTGCGGACCTCGCCCTGCTTCGCGCCGCAGAGGAGCAAGGGGCAGCCGAGCTGGCCCCGGACGGGGTCCATCCGAGTCCCCTCGGCCACAGGCTGATCGCCGACGCCTGGCTTGCCGAGGTCGACCCTGTCCGCCTCGAACCCGGGACGGCAGCGCGCTGCGAGAGGCGGCCGGTCCGCCCGGAGGGCGACCCCGGGATGCCCGGAGGAGACGGCGTACACGATTGAACAGCCAGGAGGAGCCCGGGGCGGGCGGTACAGGCGTGTCCGCCCGTTACGCCGAAGGGCTGCCGGCAGCGGTGCCCCGGGGCGCTTCCGGCATCAGGCGCCCGGGGCGCCTCCTGGATTTGAAGGCCGAAGTGCTCGCACTCTCTGCCGACGCGCTGTCATGAGGCGCGCCAGCCGCTCCAGCGCAGGACCGAGACCTCGACCACCGGTCCGCCGGGTGGCCGGCCGGCGTACTGCTGGTATTTCGCCGTGAGCAGGCCGATGCAGCGGGCTGCTTCGGGGGACCGGTCCGGCGGCGGGAGCACACGGGCTTCGCCGTCGGCCCGGGACCACCACAGGCGGTCCCAGTCCTGCTCGTAGTGGTCGGTGAGCAGGCAGACCGACGGGTTGGCAGCGATGTTGGCCAGACGTTTCAGCCGCGTCGTCCGCTTCGGTTTGTGGTCCACGGCCAGCATCACCGTGTCGCCGTCCACGGCGAACACCACCGGAACGAGGTGCGGGCGGCCCTCCGTGTCGGCCGTCGCAAGGTGGGCGATGCGCGCCGCGGCGAACCGCTCCCGTGCCTCAACACTCGTCAGAGCAGGCATCGCGCGTCTTCCCAACAGTCATGTCAGTTACGGACTTTCGGATCGGTCCCACTTCCGAGGCGCAGCGCTCTCCGGCGCCTCAGCGGTACCGGGCAGCGACTTCGGCCAGTCGGTCCAGGTACTCCAACGTCTCCCGCTCCGGCATCGTCGGTACGTAGAACAGCAGCCGCTCGACCCCCAGACCGGCATAGCCCTCGACCTGCCCGGGGTCGTCGGGAGCCGCGTACACCGTCACCGGCACCTCGCGGTCGGCGAGGTCGCGCAGCCGCTCGATCTGCGGACCGAGCTCCTGCGGCGACATGCTGTTGGCCAGCCACGCGTCTCCGAGCTGCGCCACCCGTCGGAACGCGCCCTCGCCACCGCCCACGTAGATCGGTGGATGGGGGCGCTGTACGGGCTTGGGCCAGGCATAGACCGGATCGAAGTTCACGAACTCGCCGTGGAACTCGGCCTTCTCCTCGGTCCACAGCTCCCGCATGGCGCGCAGTCGCTCGTCGGTGAGCCGGCCGCGGGTGGCGGGGTCGGCGCCGTGGTTCCTCATCTCCTCACGGTTCCAGCCGACACCGACGCCGAGAATCACGCGGCCACCGGAGACCAGGTCGAGCGAGGCCACCTCCTTCGCCGTGGTGATCGGGTCGCGCTGCGGGATCAGCGCGATGCCGGTCCCCAGCAGCAGCCGCTCGGTCACCACACCGATCGCGGTCAGGGCGACGAAGGGGTCGAGGGTGCGGTAGTAGATCTCCGGCAGCTCACCACCGCCGGGGTAGGGCGTCTCGCGGCTCGCCGGGATATGGCTGTGCTCGGCAATGAACAACGAGTCGAACGTGCGTTCCTCAAGGGCGGTTCCGAGCGAGGTGGGGCTGATGCCCTGGTCGGTGATGAAGGTCGAGACCCCGAATTTCACAACGGCTCCTCAAAAGGGCGGGTACGGGACAGCACGGGCGGCACAGATCCCTGATTACCCTCCCCGGATGATCCCGCCCCCATGACCACCCGGGAGAACCATCACCGCGCATTGGTTCCGGACCTGCTGCCGCGACCATGTGCCGGGGTACCGGCAACCGCTTCGGCTCGCAGAACAACCGATACCCGAGCCCTTGACCTGGGCACAGGACTGCCGCTCTGCGGATTGGGCGATGTAGTCAAGATGACGCCGGATCCGCCGCGGGAGTGCGTACACCGCCGTCGCCGCCCGGCCTTCCTGATTCCGGACCGTGCGCCGCGCAGATGTCCCGTACCCACTCCATGCGGAGGACCTCAACGCCGCTGACGGTCGGCGTTCGGAGTCGTGCACAGGGCGTCGTCGACCAGCTTGCTCTCGGCCTGTGCCACGCGCAGGACGTCGTCCGCGGAATCGGTGAGGACGCCCGACAACGAGACCGTGACGCTGCGCCGGCCATCGGCGGTGACGCCGGCGGCGCTGATCCAGCCGGAATCGCCGCCCTCGTGGCCCCAGTACACCCCGCCGCAGGACAGCGGGCGTGAGAAGAGCCCCAGCCCGTCACGGGCGCCCGGCATGAACTGCTTGAACTCCTTGCTGACCCGGATGGTCCGTTTCATGTGCCTCAGCTGCGCCGGTGGCAGGAGTCGGCCGCTGAGCAGGGCGCGGAAGAATCGGTTGAGATCGGCGGTGGTGGAGACGAGCCCGGCCTCTCCATTGGTGCCCGAGCCGACCTGCTCGGTGACGTCCACGAGCGGCTCGTCGGCCTTGAACCTCTGATAGGTCTCGGCATGTGGCTGGGGCAGCGTGGGTGAAGTACCCGGCCAGAAGGTGTGATCGAGGCCGAGCGGCCGGACGATCCGATCCCTTACCTCCGCATGCCAGGGGTGCCCGGTGACCCGCTCGATGATGAGGCCGAGCAGGACGTAACCGGTGTTGCCGTAACGCCAGTGCTTGCCGGGCCGGAAGTCCGGGCGGTGGCTCATCGCCCGGGCGACAGTCTGCTCGGGTGTGTAGGTGTCGTATCGGTGCTGGTAGAAGTCCTCCGCCGAGGTGTAGTCCGGGTAGTCGTCGTGGATGCCGCTGGTGTGCTGGAGCAGTTGGCGGATGGTGATCGCGCGACCGTCATTGCCGTTTCCGGAGACCACACCGGGCAACCATCGTTCGACCGAGTCGTCCAGGGAGAGACTGTGGTTGCCGGTGAGTTGCAGGATCACGGTCGCCACGAACGCCTTGGTGACGCTGGCTATCCGGAAATGACCGTCCTGAGGGACCGGCCGACGGTCCGTCAGGTCGGCGACGCCGCTCGTGGCAGTCAGGTTCCGGCCGTCGGAGGTGACCAGGCGGGCCTGCACTCCTGTCACGCCGAGTGCGGTGAGCGCATCGGCGTCGTTCTGGATCCGGAGCTGGATTCGGTCGTCCTGCTGTTGGGTGGCTATTGCGCCGGGCACACTGGTGGAAAGGGTTCCGGCCACGATGGCGGCCAGCGTCAGGTTCCGTCGGATGGATCGGCCGCGCCGCCGCGGTGTACGAATCGGTGAACTCTTCATGGGCGTTGACACTAGGTCTGGCTGAGGTGAGCAGACGGTACCGCTCACCCGTGAGAAAAAGGGGTAGTGGGCTGTAGTGCCAGGCTCCGTCGCCATGGCTCAGACTTGCGCGAATGAACCACCATGGGGCCAGTCGGCATTCGGCGATGTGGCGCGGTCTGGGCTATCTGCTGGGAAGCCTGTTCACCGCTGCGGTCGCCCTGTTCACGCTGCCCGTACTCATCGTCCCGATGATGGCTCGCGCCTGGGCGTCCTGGCATCGTCGCCGCGCCGACCGGCTGCTGCTCTCTCCGCGTTCTGGTCCCGTCCGTGTCGGTACGTGGCGTGTTCTCGGGTGGCTGTGCACATGCATGGTGACCAGTCTGGCGTTCGGGCTCGTCGTGGTGCTGTGCGCAGGTAACGCGGTGGCCACGGCCATCACGGTGCCCTTGTGGTGGGCGTTGCCCGCCGGCACCCGCGCGGGCGGCTTCGCCGCCGGTGTTCCACTGTCCGGGTGGAGCACGGCCTTGACCCTGGGGACCGCACAAGTCGTCATCTTCGCGGCCCTGACCTACTGGCTGGTTCCACTGCTGGCGCGCCTACACGCCCGGATCTGTGTTGCGTTGCTGTCCCCCTCGGCCGCCGAGAGGCTGGCGCGGCGTGTGGAGACGCTGACCGAGACGCGGGCCGACGCCATGAACGCGCACGGCGCGGAACTCCGCCGGATCGAACGTGACCTGCACGACGGCACCCAGGCCCGGCTGGTGGCCATCGCGATGCGGCTGGGCGTGGCCCGTGAGTCGCTGAGCGAGGACCCCCAGACGGTGGCCAGACTCTTGGAGGAAGCGCATGAGAGCACCGAGGAGGCCATGGTGGAGCTTCGTGCGGTGATCCGGACGATCTACCCGCCGATCCTCGCCGATCGCGGACTCGCCGGGGCGCTGGCCGCGCTGGGGACCCGATCGGCGATCGACACCACCCTCGATATCGGCGACCTCGGCACGATCCCCGCCGCGGTCGAGGCCGTGGCCTACTTCACGATCGCCGAGGCGCTCACCAATGTTGCCAAGCACAGCCAGGCCACCCGGACCACCGTCCGCGTCGCACGCGAAGGTGACCGGCTGTCGATCGAGGTCACCGACGACGGAGTGGGCGGCGCCGACGAGACGCTGGGTACCGGCATCGCCGGAATCCGCCATCGTGTCCTGGCGCTCGACGGCACAGTCCACATCCACAGCCCCAGCGGCGGCCCGACCACGATCACTGTGAGGCTGGCGTGCGGGTCGTGATCGCCGAGGACAACGTCCTGCTGTCCAATGGGCTGGAACTCCTGCTGACCGCCAAGGGCTTTCATGTTGCCGCGATCGCCCAGGACGCCCCCGGCTTCGTCGCTGCCGTCACCGAACACCGACCGGACGTCACCATCGTCGATGTACGGCTACCGCCAACCTTCCGCGACGAGGGCATCCACGCCGCCATCCACGCCCGTCGCCGGCACCCCGGCCTGCCCGTGCTCGTCCTCTCCCAATACGTCGAGCAGCAGTACGCCGGCGAGCTGATCTCCGATGGACGCGGCGGCGTCGGCTACCTTCTCAAGGACCGGGTGAGCCGGGTGAGCGAGTTCATCGACGCGCTGCGGCGGGTCGCCGCCGGCGGTACCGTCATGGACCCCGAGGTGATCGGGCAGCTCCTCACCCGTCACGCCCGCGACCCGATTGCCGCCCTCACGCCACGCGAACGCGAAGTTCTCGCCCTGATGGCCGAAGGAAAGGACAACGCCACGGTCGCGGCCCGGCTCGTCATCACCGAGAACGCCGTCCACAAACACATCGGCAACATCTTCGCCAAGCTCGGCCTCTCACCGGCCGACAGCGGCCACCGCCGCGTCCTCGCAGTCCTCACCTATCTCAGCCGCCACTAGCCAAGCCGTCGGCTCCGGAAGTCCTTCGGGGTTGACGTGAGGGTCCGAGCCGTGATCGGCGATCCAGTGCCGCATCAGCAACGTTTGCCTCGGGGATCGCGGCCCGCGCTGACTGATGTGCGCACGTAGGCCGGGACCGTGCGTCCCCGACGTCGAGTCACGCATCCAGTTGTGCACGGATGAGCGTGTCGAGTCGCTGATCGAGACGGCCGTCGAAGCCGCCGGGCGCGAGCCGCTCGGCCTGTTCGAGGAGCGGCGTGAGACGGCGCAGCTCCAGGCGTTCCTGAAGGCCCGGGCGGACAACCCGAGCTGTCCGAAGGACCCCTACGACTACAACGGCGACGGGGTCGTGGACGCGGCCTGCATGGGCGGCAAGCGCGTGAACGGGTTCTACGGCTTCGGCATCGTCAATGCCCTGCGGGGGTCAAGTAACCGCCCCGATCAACTTGTTGAGCCTCCGCAGGCGTCATACCACCCGTACCTCGAACCAACTGGAGACCTCTATGACAGCGCCGCACACGCGCTCCCATCGCCTCGTCGCCCTTCCGCTGGGGATGGCCATGGCGACCGCCCTCGCCTTCCTGCCCAACGTCACGGCGTCGGCGGCCGAGGTGGCCACGACGGCCACGACGGCCACGACGGCCACGACGGCCACGACGGCCGACGCGACCTCCCTCAGCTACATCGTCAACGTCGCTACCGGACAAGGCGCGTCCACGAGGGTGAAGAAGGCCATCGTCGACGCGGGCGGCACCATCGTGATCTCGTACGACCGGATCGGTGTGATCGTCGTCCATTCCTCGAACCCCGACTTCGCCCGGACCATCCGTAAGGTTCCGGGCGTGCAGTCGGCCGGCGCCACCCGCAACGCGCCCCTTGCCGCGCAGTCGACGACCGAGGTCGGCGCGACGCGGATGCTCAGCGCCAAGGAGGTCGCGAGCGCTCAATCAGCCGAAGGCCAGGACCCCCTGGAGCCGTCGCAGTGGGACTTGCCCGCCATCAAAGCGGACAAGGCGCACGAGAAGACGCTCGGCAGCCGCGACGTCACGGTCGCCGTCATCGACACCGGCGTGGACGACACCCATCCCGACCTCGCCCCGAACTTCGACCGCGAGGCGTCCGTCAACTGCGTCTCGGGCAAGCCGAACACCGCGGACGGGGCCTGGCGGCCGAGCGCGTCGGAGAACGCCGCCCACGGCACGCATGTCGCGGGTGTGATCGCGGCCGCCAAGAACGGCATCGGCATGACCGGCGTCGCGCCCGGCGTGCGGGTCGCCGGCATCAAGGTGTCCACCCCGGAGGACTACATCTACACCGAGGCCGTGGTCTGCGGCTTCGTCTGGGCGGCCGAACACCACGTGGACGTCACCAACAACAGCTATTACACCGACCCCTGGAACTTCAACTGCCTCGACGACCCGGACCAGAGGGCACTCGTCGACGCCGTCGCCCGGGCCTCGCGGTACGCGGAGCGCAAGGGCACGGTCAATGTCGCGGCCGCGGGCAACGAGCGCCGCGACCTGGACGCGGACTCCATCACCGACCCCGCCTCCCCCAACGACGGCACGCAGGGCGACCGCGTGATCGACCCGCACAAGTGCTTGGTCCTGCCGCCCCAGCTGCCCGGTGTGGTGACCGTGGCCGCGACCGGCGCGAAGGGCATCAAGTCCTCGTTCTCCAACTACGGCCTGAACGTCATTGACGTCGCCGCGCCCGGAGGCGACTCCCTCCTGTACCAGCCCCCGGCCGCGCCGGCCGGCGACGGCGGGATCCTCGGCACGATGCCCGGCGGCACGTGGGCCTACAAGTCGGGCACGTCGATGGCGTCCCCCCACGTCGCGGGGGTGGCCGCCCTCATCAAGTCGACGCACCCGCACGCCACCGCGGGCCAGGTGAAGGCCCTGCTGTACTCCGGGGCCGACGCCACACCATGCACGAATCCGTACGACATCGACTCCGACGGCAAGATCGACGCCGTGTGCAAGGGGTCGAAGAACCACAACGGGTTCTACGGGCGGGGGATCGTGAACGCGTTGAACGCTGTGACGAAGTAAGCGGCTCCGCGCGCAAGGGGTCGGGCCGTCGACTCTGTTGGTTCACGCCGACCCCTTCGTGAGGCCCGTCGCCGTCAGGCGGCGGGCCTCAGTGTTTCGAAGCGGGAGCTGTGGGTGTCGATTCGCGCAGCAGCGGTTCCGGGGACGACTGCGTAGAGGTAGCCACCTGCCCCACCACCGTCCACGTCCGGGACTCCAAGGTCGAGCAGGGCCACCAGCTCGCCCTCTCCCCCGCCGCCCAGAACCGGCTTCGTCGCGTACGCCGTGAGCGGCTGACCGGACTCGGACCGCACGACTCCGCGCCGCGCAGAGAATCAACTCCGTTGCGCGGCACGGCGGGTATCAGTGGTCAGCGGTCAGGCGTCAGGACAGCGCCAGCTCGGTGACGTTGTCGGCCTCCAGGACCCACGTCGCCTTCAGGCCGCCTTCCTTGACCCGCGCGTCGCCGTCGCCCTTGAGGACACCGATGCGCTTGCCGGACAGGGCGATCTGAACGGCGTGCTCGTACTCATGGACCCACCCCGCGCGGATGCCGCCCTCCTTCACGTAGACGACGCCGGTGTCCTTGAGGATGCCGATGCGCTTGCCGGAGAGTTC